>JAIXHQ010000024.1 GCA_030145715.1 Sphingopyxis sp.
GATCAACATCCCGTTCTCGCCAACTGATCAAAACCAGTCGGCCGACTAAATCCCCGGGATGAAGGGGTCCTTTTTGCACGCCGATCACCCCACGAAGGGGGTGCCTATTGCACGCTGATCCTCACGCTTCGCCAATGCAGGCTCTTGCTGAGAGTGAAGAATGAGGTGCCCAAGCTCATGGGCAGCAATCATACGAGCGTCAGGATCCCCATCGCAAAGTTCAATGTAGGTGTGTTCGGCCAAGCATATTGTGTAACTACCAATCGCTGTGAGGCCATCCATCCCTGGCATATCTTCATCCGGAAGGATCGAGAACAGGTAGTCAGGAAGCACTTCCGGCAAAACGGTCTCGATAAGATTGACCATTTGCACTCGCGCCGCGCGGTCGATCCCAAGCAGCCTTCTAAGCTGCTCTGAAGCAGCTTCTATCTGATCGTAATTCATCGGCTTAACCGCGCGGAAGTAACTTCCCATTCCATCATTCCTCTTCCAACAGGTTGAGCAATTGCTGCTTCTTGAGAGGCGTCATCTTGGCGAAACCAGACTCCAATGCATGGGCAAGGCGACGGTCAAGCGGTGAACTGTTTTCGTGCATTTGGAGACGATATTCTTTTGATGACAACGCTGCCGCGTTGCGTAGCTCGCTCTCTTGTCGAGAACTCAATTCGAGGCCGACGACAATCTGAGGCACCAACCTGTCGGGGATCGGCTTTCGGCCAGTTTCCACCAAGCTGAGAAATCCCGGACTTACGCCAGCAACGTGAGCCATATCGATAAGCAGCATACCCTTTTCTTTTCTGATCTCTCGGCATTTTTCGCCAAAAGGTGTCAGACCTTTCCCCACGCTTGTTCTGGCCCCTGCAGCGCGGTTCTGAGTCATGATTCATCTCCGATCTGTGTGGAACGAGCCCTATTTTACCGGACCGGGTAAAATAGGGCAAGGGTTTCTTTACCTTGTCAGGTAACTATTTTTCGGAGTTTCTTGGCGGGATTACGGTGACAGGTGCAACAACCCCTAATTGCCCGGGCGCGCCCGGAACCACGCAAATCCTATTTCGCACACCCCACCCCAAAAATCCCTTTCCTAAAAAGCCCCCGTCTGGTTCATCCTGCTGAATGAAGCACGATCAGATCACTCCCGACCTCGCCGCCGTTCGCGCCCGCGCGAAAAACGCGCAAAAGAAGCGCAGTCCCGTTCGCATCACCAAGGCGCGGCGGGCGCCGCCTGATGACGACAAACGTACGCTTGCCTCTGCGCATGAGTTCGTCCCCGCCTCCCCGCGCGAGCGCCGCGACGGGTGGACGCCCGAAAAGCAGGTCGATTTCATCGAGGCGCTGGGCGAATGCGGCTGTGTGACCGAGGCGTGCGAGCGCGTCGGCCTGTCACCGTCGACCGCCTATCGCCTGCGCCGCCGCGTCGACGCCTACAGCTTTCGCGCCGCGTGGGATGCCGCGCTCGACTATGCGATCCGCCGCCTGTCGGACGCCGCCTTTTCGCGCGCGCTCAACGGCGTCACCCGCCCGGTGTGGTTCCAGGGCGAACAGGTCGGTGAGCGGCGCTATTATGACGAGCGGCTGACGATGTTCCTGCTGCGCTATCGCGACGCGGACACCTATGGCGCGTGGCGCGACCGCCGCGAACCGCGCCGCCGCCCCGATGCGCAGGCGATCGCGCTGGGCCGCTGGACCGATCATGTCGCCGAGGATGCCCATGATCGGGCCAGCGGCGCGACCGTCGATCGCGCGCCCGAGGATGACGGCGTCGAATGGCTGACCGACGAAGAGGCGGCGCTGGCCGATGCCGCCGCGTCCGCGCCCCGCCAGGCGACGCAGGAGGACACCGACGCGCGGCTGATCGCCGCCATCGCGGTGATACGGCGGCTGAAGGCGCTGGACATCGCGTCCACCGGGCTGACCGACGGGGAATTCGCTCGCCAGATCGCGCTGGAAGAGGCGCGCCGCGCCGCCGCGGGCACGACGCTGGTCGTCGACTTCAGCGATGACGATGACGGCGATGAGGATCGCGGGAATGCGGATGCGGACAGGGCCGCCGGGGCGGCCCCGCGCAAAGGCGCCGGTGGACAGGCACAGGAGGGGGACGTGGCGTGACCTTTGTGACCTTTGCCTCTCGACTATGACCTTCCGGTCGCCCGGCTCCCATCCCCGCCCAGCCCCAGCTTTGCCCCCGCTGTGCGGGCACAGCGCGACGCCACGGAACCCGTTTCAATCTCGCGGGTCTTAGCCACGGGGGCCAGCGCATATCCCGTCCGCCTGGGCTGGCACGCGATCCTATGGAGTGATTTCGATGAACAAGCTGATGATCCTGCCTCTCGTCGCCGCCACCGCGATGGTCGGCGCCTGTGCTTCGACCGGCGGCCGCTATGCGTCCAACCATGACGATGGCGGCTATGGCTATTATGACCAGGGCTATTACAATCGATATGGCCAATATGATTACAACCGGCCCGACCCGCAGCATGGCGGCTATTACGCCGAAAATTATTATCGCAACGACAGCCGCTATCGCGAACGCACCCTGTCGAACAACGACCGCATCTATCGCGGCCGCGACAACCGTTATTACTGCCGTCGCAACGATGGTTCGACCGGGCTGATCGTCGGCGGCATCGCCGGCGGCGTGCTGGGCAATGTCATCGCCGACGGCCGTTCGGAAACGCTGGGCACCGTGCTGGGCGCCATCGGCGGCGCGGTTGCCGGACGCGCGATCGACCGCAGCGGCAACAACGGCGTCCGCTGCCGCTAAGATTATCGGGACGGGCGCGCGGCGACAAACACGCCGCGCGCCCGTCCTGTTACCGGTTTGGCTCGGTCGAGGCCGGGCTAAGCCTCCAGGACATGCTCCAGCGTGATTTCGCAATCGAGCAGCTTGGACACCGGGCAATTCTTTTCGGCTTCTTCGGCGATCCTGGCAAATTCCTCGGCGGAAATGCCGGGCACCTTGGCGGTCAGCGTCAGCGCCGATTTGCTGATTTCGAAACCCCCGTCGACCTGATCGAGCGTCACCGCCGCACTGGTTTCAAGCGTGTCGCCCGAATAACCGGCGCGCGACAGGCCGAACGACAGCGCCATGGTGAAACAGGCGGCGTGGGCCGCGGCGATCAGTTCCTCGGGGTTCGTGCCGGGCTGTCCGTCAAAGCGCGTGCCAAAGCCATAAGGCTGATTTTCCAGCACCCCCGATTTGGTCGTGATCGACCCCTTGCCTTCCTTGCCGAAACCTTCGTAGCGGGCGGATGCGCGATTGACGGTCATGCTCATGTCTCCTCTGATCGGGTGAGTCCCGGCATCCATTCTACACCAGCCCGCCCGGCCATGGCATCCGGGCAAATGACATTATGGCTGACGTTTGAGCCGCACCAGCGCATGATCGAGCGCCTGCAGGAATTGCGAACGGTCGGCCCTGGAAAAAGGGGGCGGGCCGCCCATGCCGTCGCCCATCCCCGAACGCAGGTCCGCCATGATCGCGCGGGTCGCGATCGCCGGGCCGATCGACGCCATGGTAAAGGGCTTGCCGGTGGGCGCCAGCACGGTCGCCCCGGCCTTCAGCGCACGGTCGGCCAGCAATATGTCGGCGGTGACGACGATGCTTCGGCCATCGGCGGCGGCGGCAATCCAGTCGTCGGCGGCGTCGAAACCGTCCGACACGACCACCCGTTCGATCAGTGGATGGTCGGGAACGCGCAGCCGACTGTTGCTCACGACCTTCACCGCCACCTCGTGCCGCCAGGCGACGCGATAGATTTCGTCCTTCACCGGACAGGCGTCGGCATCGACCAATATCTGAAGCCCGCTCATCCGTGAATCCCGTCCCACAACAGCTTTGCGCCCAGCAGGACCATCAGGATATAGATGAGGACATAGAAGCGCCTGGACTGCGTCCGCTTCATCCAGCCGATGCTCAACAACGTCGATCCGATCGCGACCGGCATCAACAGCAGCGCCGCGACCAGCACGTCGCCGGTAAAGGCGCCAAGCGCGATATAGGCGGGAACCTTGATCCAGTTGACGATGGCGAACAGGATCGCGCCCGTTCCGATAAAGGTCAGGTGCGGCAGCTTGCGCGGCGTCACCCACATCTGAAACGGCGGCCCGCCGGCATGGGCGATCTGGCTCGTCACGCCCATGAACATGCCAAAGAGCGTGCCGACCCACCCCGGCGACCGCGACGGCGCGACGATCCGACCGCCGCGTTCGATCCACAGGCGATACAGGCCAAAGGACAGGGTGATCGCGCCCAATGCCGCCATCAACTGCGCCTCCCTCACCCGTTCGGCATAATACCATCCGCCCAGCACGCCGACCAACGCGCCGGGCAACATCCACCCGATGATCCAGCCGTCCCACGTCTTGCGAAACGACCAGACACTGATGATGTCCTGAACGATCAGGATGGGAAGCAACAGCCCCGCGGCGGTGGCCGGGGGCAGCACCAGCGCCGTCAGCGGTGTCGCCATCGCGCCGACACCGGCGAAACCGCCCTTTGCCATGCCGACAAGGATGACGACGACGATCAGCACCGCCAGCGTCACCGGGTCGGCCAGGATGCTCATGCGCCGGGACGTTCGGGCAATTGCCAGTCGATCGCGCCGCGCCCATGCGCTGTCAGAAATTCATTCGCCCGGCTGAACGGCCGTGATCCGAAAAATCCGTTGTGCGCCGACAGGGGCGAAGGGTGCGGCGCGCGCAGGATCAGGTGCGGGCTGTCCGTCCCCAAACCCGGCACATTCGCCGCCTTTTTCTGCGCATGACTGCCCCACAGGATAAAGACCTTTGGCGCCGGGTCGGCGGCGACCGCGGCGACGGCGGCATCGGTGAATTTTTCCCAGCCCTTGCCCTGATGCGATGCCGCCCGGCCGGTCTCGACGGTCAGGCAATTGTTGAGCAGCAGGACGCCCTGGTCCGCCCAATATTTCAGATGGCCGTGCGATGCGCGCGGGATGCCGAGGTCGCCCTGCATCTCCTTATAGATATTGATCAGGCTGGGCGGCGTCCGCACCCCCGGCTGCACCGAAAAGCACAGGCCATGCGCCTGTCCCGGCCCATGATAGGGGTCCTGCCCCAGAATGACGACGCGGACATCCTGCGGCGACGTGGCGTCGAATGCGGCGAACCAGTCGCGCGGACGCGGGTGAATGGTCTTTCCCTGCGCCCGTTCGTCCGCCAGAAATTGCTTCAGCGCCGCCATATAGGGCTGGTCGAACTCACCCCCTATCGCGGCGAGCCAGTCGGGATTCAGTTTGACCTCGGACATGCTGCGCGCTTCACCAGAGCGGCGCGGGCTTGTCCAGCCCCCCAGGCATCACAGGCCCGGCCGTTACAGCTTTCCACGCACGTTCAGGAAAACCCGGCGACCCAGATAGTCATATTGCGTCCCGAACGCGGGTGCCTGTCCGATCACCGGCGGCGTCGCGGTGACGACCGTCGACACACGCGGCGGCGACGTGTCGAACAGGTTCGCCACGCCCAGCGTCAGGCGGAAACGGTCGGCGATGTCGCGGCCGATCGACAGCGAATGGTAAAAGGTCGCAGGCAAGCTGACGTCGGGGCAAAAACGTCCGCCGGGTCGAAAGCCCGACGTGCGGCATGCGTCGCCGCCCTGCGCGCGCAGCAGGTCCCGGCTGTTCGACGCCGCACCGATGACGTCGATGCCATAAAAAAGCGTCCAGGCACCCTTGGTCCAGCCAAGGTTGAAATCGCCGACCCATTTCGGATTGCCGATCTTGCCATTGTCGTCGATTTCGGTGCCGGGAAACAGCGAAACCCTGTCCCTCACCTGCCACGTCATCTGGGCGCGAAATGCCAGCGAACCAAGGTTGCCCAGATCCTGATCGATCGCGAGCGACAGGTCGATGCCGCGATTGCGCTGACGGCTGATGTTGACATAACGATCGGTGACCGTCGCGATGCTCTGCGCATCCGAGCCCGCGGCGGTGCGCGTGAACAGGCCGCACAGCGGTTCGTTCGCGACCGCCGAATCATAACAGCCGCGAACAATGTTGCCCGCGCCCAGCAGCGTGATCTGATCGCGCACCCGGATGTCGAAATAATCGACCGCAAGCCGGGTCCGCAGGCCGCCCCACAGGGCGCCCGACAGATCGGGGGTCAGAATCACCGACACGGTCTTCGCGGTCGATGTTTCGGGTTTCAGGCGGCCGATGCCGCCACCCGACACGATCGTCGCGGGACCGATCCCGCCCGCATAATTGGGGGCGATGCCCGCGGCGGCGCAGCTATCGAAAATGCGCTGGCTGATCGCGCCGGCCTGAAGGCGGCCCGCGGTCTGGATGCATGGATCGATGTCCTGCTGACCCAGAAAGCCGGTCTGGTCCTGCAGGAAAAGTTCGAACAGCGCCGGGGCGCGAAACGACGTGCCCCAGGTGCCGCGAAAGCGCAGCCAGTCGGTGACCGCCCAGTTGGCGCCGACTTTCCACGTCGTGTCGCTGAAATCATCCTGTGTGCCGGTGCGCGACGTCGCCGCGACATGGGTGTAACGCGCCGCGCCCGACAGCGTCAGCCGATCGATCATCGGCGCGCCTTCCAGCAACGGCACCTCGACCTCGCCGAACACTTCCTTCGACAATGTGCGTCCGGCGGTAATGCCAGATGTCGTGAAATTGGCGACATTGCCGCTGCGCGTGGCTTCGCCGGGCGTATCGTTAATCTCGTCGCGGCGAATGGTCGCACCGAAGGCCGCGCCGACCGGTCCGGCGGGCAGGTCGAACAGCTTTCCTTTTACCAGCGCCTCGGCCGACGTCTGCTTGAACAGCGTCCGGCCGGTTTCGCGGCCCATCAGGAAGGATCGCTCCTGCGGGGTGAAATCGCCGCGCAGCACGCGCGGATCGGTGAAATCGATGTCGATACACGGGACGCCACGACTTGCAGTCAGCGTTCCGGCGCACGAACGGGTGCGCAGCGTCTGCGATGCGATCGCGTCCTGATAGATGACATCCTGCGTATAGGTGGCGTCCGACCGGCTATGCTGGCCGCCGACGTCCCACGTCCACCCGCCGCCGAACTCACCGCGCAGCCCGGCGACGCCGCGATAATAATCGACGTCGGCGCTACTCTCCGACTTCACCAGCACACGCGGGCGCAGGATGATATTACCCGCAAATTCGCCGTTGAGCGGATCGCCCATGTCGTTCGGGTCGCAATTATACGCCGTCGGGTCACACAGGAAAAAGGGCAGCATCGACGCGCCGGTGAATTGCTGGAACTCGATGCGCTGGAATCCGTTGTTCCGCGACTTTCGGTTGCTGAACAGCGCCTCGCCGTACAGCGTGATGCCGTCGGTCACCTCATAGGCGCCCTCGGCAAAGGCGCTGACCCGGCTCACGCCGGAAAATACGTCCGAATCCTGTTCGACCAGCTCGAACTGGTTGAGCGCGCCGGTCGATGGGCCGTCGAAGTTCAGCCCAAAGAAATCGGCGGGGCCAAAGACACCGATCGGGTTATAGCTGTTTATCGGAATGCCGACGCCCGCGAACTCGCTGCCATATTGACCGGCAAAGATCGGCTGTCCGTTCGGCGCGATCAGGCCGGGACCAAAGGTCGGAAAACCGTCCTGATCGAGCCCCGAATAATCGCTGAACACGATCATATTCCCTTGGGTGCTGTTGCACGCCGGACGGCCGGTGCGGAAATCAACGATGTCGGCGCGGCTGCCGTCGGCTTCGCGCGTGAGATATTCTTCGGAGCAGAAGAGGAAGCCCCGGTCGCGGCGCGTCAGATTCTGCTGCCGGAATATATCGACGGTCGCAAAGACATGCCCGCGCTCGAACTTTTTGCCAAAGCTGGCGTCGGCGCCATAGCTTTCGCCGCCGCCACGCTGGGTGACCGAAGAAAAGCCGCCCGCTTCAAATCCGTCCAGATCGTCGCGGGTCAATATGTTGACGACGCCCGCGACCGCATCCGAACCATAGATCGAAGAGGCCCCGGTCTTGAGCAATTCAACCCGCCGCACCACCGACAGCGGCAGGACGTTGAGGTCAAAGGGCGCGACCGAACCGCGAATGCCCGCCGGTCCAGCGCGGCGTCCATTTATCAGAACCAGCGTCCGTTCGGCGCCAAGGCCGCGCAGCGACACCGTCTGCACGTCATTGCCGCCATTGGCGACGAAGCGATTCGAAATCGCCGAGGTGATCTGGATCGACCCCTGCGCCGCCGGGGCCGATTGCAGGACGTCGGCAAGCTGGACCTGTCCCAGCCTTTTGGCCGCGTCAGGGTCGATGACCTGAATCGGGTCGGCGCTGGTAAATTCGTTCTTCGCGATACGCGATCCCGTGACGACGATGCTGTCGTCATCGGCCTGGGCCATGGCGGGGCTCGCCGCGAGGGCGATCAGCGAGGCCGTTGCGGTCAAAAACAGTTGGGGGCGGGTGCCCATGTTCATTTTCCTTGTCCGATTTTCACTAAATCGCGCCCCCCGGCACGCCCGGATTTAGGCCGGGGGCGTTTCAATATGGTTTACGCGCGGGTAAGTTTTTGCTGCGCCGACACCCGCTTGTCGGCGCGCCGCGGCGCGGCTAGGCACGCTTGCGAAAGGATCCGGATGATGGGCAAGGCGATGGGCGAAACATTGGACCGGCTGGAAATGGTGATCCATGACAGGCTCGCCGCGGGTGAAGGCTCCACCTCCTATGTCGCGAGCCTCGCCGCGAAAGGCCGTGGCAAGATCGCCCAGAAACTGGGCGAGGAAGTGGTCGAAACCGTTATCGCGGCGGTCAGCGAGGATGACGACGCGCTGATCGGCGAGGCCAGCGACCTTGTCTTCCATCTCTCCATCCTGCTCGCCGAACGCGGCCTGTCGTGGAACGCCATCGCCGCGGAACTGGACCGCCGCGACGGCATTTCGGGCCACGCCGAAAAAGCCAGCCGCCAGCCATAGGACCAAGCCCATGCCGATCGACGCCACCCTGCCTTATGACGACAGCAACATCTTTGCCCGCATCCTGCGCGGGGAATTGCCGTCAAAAACCGTCTATGAAGACGAATTTGCCCTCGCCTTTCACGACATCAACCCACAGGCGCCCCTACACATCCTCGTGATCCCCAAGGGCGCCTATGTCAGTTGGGATGATTTTTCCGAACGCGGCGGCGATGACGAAATCGCGGGATTTGTCCGCGCGGTGGGCCGGGTCGCGCGCGAAAACGGCCTTGTCGCACCCGGCTATCGCCTGCTCGCCAATGTCGGTTTCGACAGCCATCAGGAAGTCCCGCACCTTCATGTGCATATCTTTGCGGGGCAACAGCTCGGGCCGATGCTCGCGCGCTGATTTTCCGGGACTTGGACGCTCCTGTCCGGCACACCGCGACGGGTGGACTCTGCCCCCCATTTCCAGCAGGATAAGGGCACGGACAAAGCGGGGGTTTGACGATGGGCAAGGGGTGGCGCGCGCTGGCCAAAGGTTTGGCCGACAGGGCGAAACTGGCGCTGATCCTGCCGCTGACCCTCGCCATGGCGGCGACCGCCGCCGACACGGTGCCACAGGTCACGCTCGCGACGCCGGGCGGTTCGGGCAGCGGCGACGGGACGATCACGCGCTTCACATTGCGTTTCTCCGAAGACATGGTCCCGCTCGGCGATCCGCGCGCCCCGGCGCCCGCGACCGACAATTGCAAGCTGCCGTCTTCGGGCCGCTGGGTCGACACGCGCACCTGGGTAATCGAATTTGACAAGCCGCTGCCTGGCGGGCTCGCCTGCAATGTCGAATTGCGCGACGGGCTCAGGACGGCGCGCGGCGTTTCGGTCGCGGGCAACAACCGTTTCGCGCTCGACACCGGCGGCCCTTCTGCCCGTGCCGTGCTGGCGGGCGGCACTGACGGCGACATTGAAGAGGATCAGATATTCCTTGTCGCAACCAACGTCGCCGCCGACCGGGCCTCGGTCGGTCGCTTCGGCTATTGCGCGGTCGATGGCATCGGCGAAAAAATCCCGCTCGACGTGCTTCCGCGCCCGACCGCGGCAGAGATATTGACGGGGCTGGGCGACAATAGCTGGTCGCGTCAATCCTTCACCTATGACGCCGGTTTGCCACAGCGCCTTCCGGCCGCTGGCGCCGACCGCGAGGCCGCGCTGGACCGGATCGTCGCCGTCAAATGCCGCCGCCCGCTGCCCCCGGGGCGCGAGATGGCGCTCGTCTGGGACGCGCGCATTTCGCAGGCGGGCGTCCCCGGCCGCACGGCGGGCCGCGACCAGCGTTTCGACCATGACATTCGCCCCGCCTTCACCGCCAAAATGTCGTGCAGCCGGATCAACCCACAGGCCGGATGCAACCCGATCAAGGACGTGACGCTCAGCTTCGCCTCGCCCGTCGCGCGCGAAACAATCCTTGCCGCGACGCTCAACACCGCCGACGGCCGGAAACTGACGCCAAAGATCGACGAGGATGACAGGAATGATGCCTGGCTGACCAGCGTACGCTTTACCGGCCCGCTGCCGCAGAATGTCGATGCGACGTTGGTGCTGCCCGCCGACATCACCGACCAGAGCGGTCGCAAGCTGCAGAACCAGTCGAATTTTCCGCTGAAATTCCACATCGACCGCGCCCCGCCATTGGTCAAATTCGCCGCCGAATTCGGGATTCTCGAAGCCGGCGAGGGTGGCGTCCTGCCCGTCACCGTGCGCGGCGTGGAATCCGCGCTGGTTCAGTCGAACCTGAAAATGCCCGCCACGACGTTAAAGGTCGGCGACGACGATGCTGCGATCGCGCGCTGGCTCAAGCGCGTCGCCGATGCCGATGAAACCGACTATCGCGAGGAAAAGGACGCAGCGGGCAAGGACGTCACGGTCAATTACACCGGCACCCGGTCGGTGTTTGACGGCGCGCCGCAGGGCGACGACCGCCGCGCCATGCAGCTCGCGCCCGCCGCGGGCGGCAAGGAATTCGAGGTCGTCGGCATTCCGCTTGCCGAAAAAGGATTTCATGTTGTCGAAATCGCCAGTCCCGAACTTGGCGCCGCGCTGCTCGGCCGCAAATCGACGCGCTATGTCGCGACCGCTGCGCTCGTCACCAACATGGCGGTGCATTTCAAATGGGGCCGCGAAGCTTCGCTAGCGTGGGTTACGTCGCTTGACACCGGCCTACCCGTCGCAGGTGCCGAAATCCGCGTCACCGACAGTTGCACCGGCCGCCTTTTGGCGCGCGGTGCCGCTGATAAGGCTGGGCGTCTGGCTTTTGCGGGTGGCCTCCCCCAGCCCGAAACCTATTCGAGCTGCGAAGAAAACCCCGACATGGCGAAAAGCGAAGGCCATGCGCTGATGGTCAGCGCGCGCGCGGGCGATGATTTCAGCTTCACCCTGACCGACTGGGGCAATGGCATCCGCCCCTATGACTTCGACCTTCCCTATGGCTGGTCGGAACGCAGCGACATTCTCCATACCATATTCGATCGCGCGCTCGTCAAGGCAGGCGAGACGGTGAATATGAAGCATCTGCTGCGCCGCCCGGTCGGCCTGGGCTTTCACACCCCCGAACCGCTGTCGGGCACGCTCCGCCTCGTTCATCGGGGTTCGGACACCGAATTTGAAATGCCGTTCAGCATCGCGGCAAACGGCAGCGGCGAAACCGTCTGGAATGTCCCGGCCTCGGCGCCGATGGGCGATTATGAGCTTGTCTTCGTCACCAAGGACCAAAAGGCTAAGGAGGGTGATGAAGACAGGACGATCTGGTCGGGCCAGTCGATCAAGGTCGACGAATATCGCCTGCCGACGATGAAGGCGGCGATCACCGGGCCAAGGACCGCCCTCATACGCCCCGCCGCCGTGCCGCTGAACCTGTTTGTCGGCTATCTGTCGGGCGGTCCGGCGCCGAATATTCCGGTCGAACTACGCACCAGTTTCCGTGCGGCCTGGTCGCCGCCCGACGATTATGCCGATTGGGATTTCGACGGCCAGCCGGTCAAGGAAGGCATCGTCCAGCTTGACGACAGCGGCGACGAACCCGCCGCGGACCTGCCGCTGGCGCGATCGACGCCGCTAACCCTCGACGCCAATGGCGCCGCGACGACCAGCGTGACGGTCGATCAGCCGATCACCGAACCGACGCTGATGGCCGCCGAAATGGATTATGAAGACGCGAATGGAGAGACGCTGACCTCCAGCCGCCGCATCACCCTCTACCCCTCTGCCATCCGCCTTGGGCTCAAGACCGACGGCTGGTTGATGCGCGATACCGATCTGCGGCTGAAATTCGTCGCGCTCGACCTCGACGGCAATCCGATCGGCGGGCAACGCATCCAGGTCGCAGTCTATAACCGGGAAATCATCACCGCGCGGCGCCGCCTGATCGGCGGCTTCTATGCCTATGACAACCAGATGCGTACGACCCGGCTCCCCACGACCTGCGCGGCGACGACCGACCGGCTCGGCCGGGCAAGCTGCGCGATGGCGCCCGGCATCTCCGGCGAAATCACTGTCGTCGCGACGACACAGGATGGGGATGGCAATGAAGCGCGCGCGGTGCGGTCGGTGTGGCTCGCGGGCGATAACGACTGGTGGTTCGGCGGCGACAATGGCGACCGCATGGATGTGGTTGCCGAAAAGCCGCGCTATGCCGCGGGCGACACCGCCAGTTTCCAGGTTCGGATGCCGTTCCGCGAAGCGACCGCGCTCGTCACCGTCGAACGAGAAGGCGTGTTGTCAAGCTTCGTCGTGCCGTTAAAGGGCACCAATCCCGTCGTGAAGGTCAAATTGCCCGCGACCTATGCCCCCGACGTATATGTCTCGGTCATGGCGGTGCGCGGGCGCGTGACGGGCGGCGAAAGCTGGTTCCGCAAGATGAAGCGCGCGGTCGGTTTCAGGATCGAAAATAGCGAGGGCGCGCCGCCGACCGCACTCGTCGACCTTGCCAAGCCCAGCTATCGCATCGGCATCGCGCGCATCAAGGTGGGGTGGGAAGGCCATCGGCTCGGCGTCAAGGTCAAGGCCGACAAGGCGAAATATGCGGTCCGCGAAAACGCCAAGGTTAGCATCGAGGTCAAGGCACCGGGCGGCAAGGCACCGAAAAACGCCGACGTCGCCTTTGCCGCCGTGGACGAGGCTTTGCTTCAACTCGCTCCGAACGAAAACTGGGACATCCTCTCGGCGATGATGGGCGAACGCACGCTCGATGTGCTGACCTCGACCGCGCAGATGCAAGTCGTCGGCAAACGCCATTATGGCCGCAAGGCGCTCGAACCCGGCGGCGGTGGCGGCGGCGACCTTTCGGGCCTGACGCGCGAGGATTTCCGTCCCGTGCTCTTGTGGAAGGGCCATGTCCCGCTCGATGCCAGGGGCCGCGCGCTTGTCGACGTGCCGCTCAGCGACAATCTTTCGGGCTTCCGCCTTGTCGCCATTGCCGCCGACGGCTCGCAATATTTCGGCACCGGCGAAACGACCATCCGCACCGTACAGGATCTGGGCGTCTTTGCCGGGATGCCAGAAATGGTGCGGACCGGCGACAGTTATGATGCGCGCTTCACGCTGCGCAACGGCACCGATCAGCCGATGGAGGTTACCGCGACCGCATCGCTGTCCCCCGCTGTCGCGACCGCGCCTCCGCTGACCGTCACCATTCCCGCCGGCGGGGCGGTGCCGATCAGTTGGGCGATGGCCGCCCCCGACGCGGCGGGTCCGATCGAATGGACTGTCGATGCGGTGGCAAGGGGCGGCAGGGCCCGCGACCGGGTCGTCTTCAAACAGATGGTCGAACCGGCGGTGCCGATCGAAACCTGGGCCGCCAGCCTGTTCCGCGTCGGCCCCGCGACGACGCTGCCGATCGCGGTTCCGGCGGGCGCATTGCCGGGCGGCTATGTCGACATCGCGCTGTCCGATACGCTCGCACCGCCGCTCGCCGGGGTGCGCGACTATATGACGGCTTACCCCTATAATTGCTTCGAACAACAGACATCGCGCGCGGTGGCGCTCGACGATCTCGGGCGCTGGCAGGCGCTTGCCGGGGCGATACCGACCTATCTCGATGACGACGGCCTGCTCCGCTACTGGCCGACCGACCGGCTGGAAGGGTCGATCGAACTCACCACCTATGTCCTTTCCATCACCGCCGCGAACGGCTTTGCCATCCCCGAGGCATCGAAAGCAAAGATGGTGAAAGCCTTGCAGGCGGTCGTCGAGGGACGCCTGACCCGCAAAGGCCATGGCCCGTGGGACATCCGCCCCGTGCGGATCGCAGCACTCGCCGCGCTCGCCCGCAACGGCGCCGCGACCGCGAACCTCACCGCCACGATCGATGTCTCACCGATCGATATGGCGACGGGCACGCTCGCCGACTGGCTCGTCGCGCTCGAAAAAACGCCGGGTGTGCGGAATGCCCCCGGCCTCCGCACTGCGGCAGAGGCGGAACTGCGCAAGCGCTTTGTCTATGAGGGCACGCGCCTCGACCTCGTCGACGACGCGCGCGCGCCTTGGTGGATGATGACCAGCGGCGACGAAATGGCGATCAAGACTTTGGAAGTCGCGCTGGGCCGCAAGGGCTGGGAGGATGACGCAGGCAAGCTGATGGTCGGCGTCGCCCAGCGCCAGCGCAAGGGCCATTGGGACACCACCCCCGCCAACGCATGGGGCGCGGTCACCGTCCGCCGCTTCGCCGAGCGGTATCCGGCAAGCGCGATCACCGGTGTCACCAATATCGGCCTTGCGGGCGCCACCGCCTCGCAAAGCTGGCCACTGCCCGCCGAAACGCCCTCACCGGTTCGCGTCGCACTGAACGCGGCGACGATGAGCCTGAACCATCGGGGCACCGGCGCCCCATGGGCTACCGTCAGCGTCAAGGCGGCGGTGCCGCTCAAAGAACCGCTCAACGCCGGTTACCGGATCAAACGCTCAGTCAGCATCGTCAAAGCGGCGAACAAGGACCGGCTGACACGCGGCGATGTCATCAGGGTACGGATCGAGGTCGTCGCGGCCGCGGGCCGTACCTGGGTCGTCGTCAATGATCCGGTCGCGCCGGGCGCGACGATCGTCGGCAACCTCGGTGGCCAGTCCGAAATGCTTGGCAGCCAAGCGGGGGGATCTGGAACGCAGCCAAGTTATGTCGAGCGCGGCAAGGATACATGGCGCGCCTATTATGGCTGGATGCCCGCCGGAACGCACACGGTCGAATATGTCGTGCGGCTCAACGGCTCGGGCAAATTTACTCTGCCCCCGACGCGCGTCGAGGCGATGTATTCACCCGCGATCCGGGGTCAGTGGCCGAACGCTCCGATAACGATCGCCAGCGTTCCGCAGTGATGCGATGAGCCTGTCCCCCGTCTCCGGGTCCCGGCGGCGCTGGCCCCACGCTCTGGCATGGGCCGCGCTCACGGCGCTCATCCTCGTCACCGCCGCGCATCTCGCAACCCGCCCACCCGCAATGCCGGCCTTCGACGAAGTACGCGCCGACTGGCGCCCCAGCGAAGCTTGGCTCTATGACCGCGAAGGTCAGTTGCTGGACAGCCAGCGCGTCAATTTCGAGCATCGCCGCCTTGCCTGGGTCCCGCTCAAGGACATCAGTCCCGCGCTCCGCGATGCCGTGGTGCAAAGCGAGGACCGACGATTCTGGTCGCATGGCGGGGTCGATTGGCTCGCGGTCGCCAGCGCCGTTCGCGCCCGGATGATGGTTGGAGGCAGCAGCTATCACTCGCGCGGTGCATCGACGCTCGCGATGCAACTCGCCGCCTTCCTCGACCCCAGCCTGGCGCAGCCCGGCCAGCGTGACTGGCGCAAGAAGATTCGGCAGATGCGCGCCGCGAGGTTCCTCGCCAGCCGCTGGTCGCACGAACAGATGCTTGAGGCCTATTTCAACCTCCTGCCCCTGCGCGGCGAAGTGCAGGGCGTCGGCGCGGGCGCGCAAAGCCTGTTCGGCAAGGCGCCCGTCAACCTGAACCGTACCGACGCCGCGCTGTTCGCTGGACTGCTTCCGAACCCCGCTGCGGATGCCAAGACGCTCAGCAAACGCGCGTGCCGAGTGGCGCGGGAGAGGGACTGCGCTGCGATCCGCGCTGCCGCCGCGGCGCTCGTTTCAGGCGAACAGGCCGCGCGCTTCGATCCCGCGCTGGCGCCGCACCTTGCCGTCCGGCTGCTCGACGAACCCGGAAAGCGAGTCATCTCGACGATTGATCGTCGCATCCAGGCCGCCGCCATTGTCGCGCTGCGACGCCAACTCGCGCAGCTCGGGTCCGACCGGGTGCGCGACGGGGCGGTTGTCGTGCTCGACAATTCGACCGGCGAAGTGCTCGCCTATGTCGGCGGCGTGGGGCTCAAATCGACCGCCGCCGCGGTGGACGGTGCCAATGCACGGCGACAAGCGGGATCGACGCTCAAACCGCATCTCTATGCGCAGGTAATCGAACAGGGCTGGCTCACCGCCGCGTCGATCCTCGACGACAGTCCCGTCCAGCTCGACACCGCATCGGGGCTTTATGTTCCGAAAAACTATGACCGAAGCTTCAAGGGACCGGTCAGCGTCCGGCACGCGCTCGCCAGTTCGCTCAATGTCCCCGCGGTCCGCGCGTTGGTGATCGACGACGTCCAGCAGTTCCGCGATCGCCTTTGGGCCTTGGGCTATCACGGCCTCGTCGAGGATGGCGAATATTATGGTTTCAGCCTGGCGCTTGGCTCTGCAGAGGTATCGCTCGTCGAACAGGCCAACGCCTTTCGCAGCTTCGCCAATCAGGGGCGCTGGGCGCCGGTCCATTTCCTGCGCGGCGAACGGACCGACGCCCCGCGCCAGATTGTCAGTCCCGCCGCCGCCTTCATCGTCGGCGACATCCTGGCCGACGCCGCCGCCCGCAGCGACGCCTTTGGCGCCGACAGCGCGCTGCGTCTTCCCTTCTGGGCCGCTGCCAAGACCGGCACGTCAAAGGGGATGCGCGACAATTGGTGCATCGGCTGGTCCGACCGCTTCACCGTCGCCGTCTGGGTCGGCAATCTCGAAGGCGATTCGATGCGAGCCGTGTCGGGCACGTCGGGCGCTGCCCCGGTATGGCGCGACGTGATGCTCGCGCTTCACGCCAGCAGACCCGGCAAGGCGCCCGTGATGCCTGCCGGCGTCGAGGCGCGCCGGATCGCCCTGCCCGGAACGCGCGAACCCCCGCGCCGCGAATATTTCCTGCGCGGGACGGCGCAGAGCGAGATGGCTGCCGCGGCGCAGACCGCGCGGCGTCCCCGTATCACCAGCCCGGTCAGCGGCAGCGTCTATGCGCTCGACCCCGACATCCCCATCGATCGCCAGCGACTTGCCGTCACGGTCAGCGGCGCGACCACCGGATACCGGCTGATCCTCGACAAGGCGACGTTAGGCGATGCCGACGTCGGCCAGCAGATCCTGCCCCGCCCCGGCATCCATATGCTAACCTTGGTTGATCCTGGCGGGCGAGCAATGGACCGGGTCCGCTTTACGGTACGATAAACCCACCGTCACAAGTCTGAAATTAAGTTGCGCTGACGGGCGGAGCGGTTAGTCTGCCTCGCCAAGAGAGGGCTCACGCTGGGCCCCAAAGGGGACAAGTACATGATATTTGGTCGCGTCAAACCGCTCGACGCTATCTTGGCCACTGCCGAGAAAAAATCGCTTACGCGCACACTGGGCGCCTTCCAGCTTACGATGCTCGGTATCGGCGCTGTCATTGGGACTGGCATCTTCGTGCTGACCGCCGAGGCCGCTCAAAAAGCAGGTCCGGGCATGATGATAAGCTTCGTCATCGCCGGTTTCGTCTGCGCCTTCGCTGCACTCTGCTACGCCGAAATGGCCTCGATGGTCCCCGTCTCGGGTTCCGCCTATACGTATAGCTATGCCGTGATGGGCGAACTGATCGCGTGGATGGTCGGCTGGGCGCTGATCCTCGAATATGCGGTCGCTGCTGGTGCCGTGTCGGTCGGCTGGTCGGGCTATGTTGTTGGCTTGCTCGAAAATGCGATCGGCATCGACATACCCTCGGCCTGGGTGCTCGGACCATTTGACGGGGGTATAATCAACCTTCCCGCGATGTTCATAGCGGGCGTCGTGACCATGTTGCTCGTCATCGGGACGCGCGAATCGGCAACGATCAACGCATTCCTCGTCGTCATTAAGGTAACCGCGCTGACGCTGTTCATCATCCTTGCGGTTCCGGTGATGAACATGGAGAATTTCGAACCCTTCGCGCCGCTCGGGATCGGGGGCATTGGCGCCGCCGCGGCTTCGATCTTCTTCGCCTATGTCGGCTTCGACGCTGTTTCGACGGCTGCAGAGGAAACAAAGAATCCGCAGCGCAACATGCCGATCGGCCTGATCGGAAGTCTCGCGATCTGCACTATCTTCTACCTGCTGGTTGCCGCTGGCGTGATCGGATCTGTTGGTGCGCAGCCGGTCGGCATTGATGCCGCAAGCAGCCAGGCGCTCGAACCCGGCAGTCGCGAACTCGCTGCCGCATGTGGCGCGATTGCCGACCAGGCAGTGGTCTGTTCAAAGGAGGCGCTGGCGTGGACGCTGCGTGAAATCGGCTGGCCGCAGATTGGCAACCTGATCGGCCTCGCCGCCGGCTTGGCGCTGCCGTCGGTCATCCTGATGATGATGTTCGGCCAAACCCGTATCTTCTTTGTCATGAGCCGCGACGGGCTGCTGCCGCAGGCTTTTTCGAAAATTCACCCGAAATTCAACACGCCGCACGTCATCACGATCATCACCGGCATTGCGGTTGCGCTGTTCGCGGCCTTCTTCCCAGTCGGACAATTGGCCAACATCTCGAACTCCGGGACGCTTTTCGCCTTTGCCGCCGTGTCGATCGCGGTGATGGTGATCCGCCGGACCGACCCTGCCCGCCACCGCCCGTTCAAGACGCCGCTGATCTATATCACGGCGCCGATCGCCATCCTTGGCTGCGGCTATCTTTTCTACAACCTCGATCAAAAGAGCATCAATCTCTTCCTGATCTGGGCCGCTATCGGCCTGGTGGTCTATTTCACCTACAGCCGCTCGCGTAGCCATGTGGGTCAGGGCCATATCGAGGTGCATGAGGAAGACGCCGACGCGCCGCCGCCGCCGGTTCCGCCTGCGTCATCGTTTAATGGATAGGGGAAAGGGGGCTTCGGCCCCCTTCTTTTTTAGCACCCGCGACGGGTTGCTTCGTGACGATATGTCTGATGTTAAAGCTTCAATTGCAGACGAAAGCCATCGTAAACGCTCGCGCCTAACCTGAACGCAGATGCTCTGCGGTCAGCCGCCTTCGGGCTTAGAAGGGATTTTTCGGCGCCGTCCCCGGTCGGGTAAACAACCTGCCGCGCTCGGCCCAAAGCACAAGCGCCAGGCCGATCACGGCGCTTATCAGGAAGGCATAGGCCAGCGGCAGCGTCGTACCGTCATATTGCTGTCCGATTAGCGCACCGACAGTCGCCGCAAGCAACGTCTTGGCAAAGCTTTGATACGAGGATGCGATCCCTGCCATATGGCCGAAATCCTCCATCGCAATCGATCCGAAATTGCTGCCGATAAATCCGATAAGGCCGACGTTCACCATCATCAGCACAGTGAACATCCACAAAGTTTCGGCTCCGCTGATCGCAGCGATGATCTGCAGGATCGACGTCGCTATAAAGGCAAAGACCGCCGCCTGCGATACGCGGCGCGCTCCAAAACGCTCGACGATCGCAGCATTGGAAAAATTCGCGATTGCGATCCCTACCGCTACGCAGGCAAAGATCAGCGGGAACATTGCCCGCGCGCCGAACACCTCGGCGATAATCTGTTCGCTACTGTTGAGATAACCGAACAGCGCGCCCTGCATCGTCCCTGACGCGATCATATAGCCCGCGGCGCGGCGATGCCGCGTCACTGTCACCCAGCCTGCAACCATCGTTCGAGCGTCGAGGCGCCTTACGTCGGCGGGGGCCAGCGTTTCGGGCAACCGGCGCAGCCAGAACAGCATCACGATCGACATCAGGGCAAGAACGACAAAGATGGCGCGCCAACCCGCAACCGCAGCGATCCCGGCACCGATCGTCGGGGCGATGATCGGCACAATCATGAAGACGAGAAAGATCAGCGACAGCCGCTTCGCCATCGCATCACCGGCAAACAGGTCACGGATGACCGCTATGACGACAACGCCAAGCGCGGCGCTGACGAGCCCATGAACGAAACGCAGGGTGAGCAGCATGACATAATTCGTTGCGAGCCCGCATCCGATTGCCAGCGCCAGATATGCGAACAGCGCCGGGACTAGCACGCCCTTGCGTCCGAATCGGTCTGACAGAGGACCATAGATCAGCGAACCAAATCCGATCCCCAGCAGATAGGTCGAGATGATATATTGGCGGTCATTTGCGACGGTAACACCCAGTGCCTCTCCGATCGCCGGCAGCGCGGGCAGCATCGAATCGATGGCAAGCGCATTGAGCGCCATGACCATCGCCATCATGACCACCATCTCACGGTCGCCCGGCAGGCTCCGCTGGAGGGATTGGGCCTGTTTGTGCATTGCAGCAGCCTATGCTCTCAAGCGGCCACTTTGGATAGCCCCCAGAAGGAAAATGCTGAAAGCATTGCTATGCATAGAAAAAGGGCCACCCGATCAGGGCGGCCCTTTAGATTTTGCCATCGTGGCGGATCAGCCCTGGCGAGTGCCCGTCATGGCCATCGAGCCAAAGGCCCCAGCCTTGATCGTGCCGGTCAGCGCGTTTCCGTCGATCGTCGCTTCGCATTCGAGCGTCATCGGCATCGGCACTTTCATGTTCATGGTCCAGGTCAGCTTGTTACCATCGACCTTGCCATTTTCGACGTCGAGCGATCCCATCGCACCGGCATTCTGACCGGTAAAGCTATCGCCGTCGCTGCTGACGGTGAACACCGACTTCTGGTCACCCATCGGCGACTTGGTTACGCAATCATAGCTGCCATCGACTTGAGACATTCGGGCTCTCCTTACTGAAACTGATGTTAGTTATCGAGAGACACCGTTTCTACCGGCAAACCCAATCCGTCAAGCTGCGGTTTCACGATAGCGGCATCGCCGACGACGACATAGACGAGATTGTCGCTGCTCAGCGCCTTACGCGCCGCGGCATCGACCTCCGGCGCGGTCATCGCTTCATAAGTTGCGGGCAGCGTTTCGTAATAATTGTCTGGGCGACCATATTTGACGATCGCCATCAGACCACCGAGCACGGCAGGGGTTGTTTCGAACTCGCCCGGCAGTTCGCGCACGCTGCCGTTGATCGTGCGCTCCAGTTCCTCCTTCGTCACGCCCTTATCGCCCAGGAAGCTCTTGAGGTCGCTTTGCAGCTCCTTGATCGAATCGCCCGTGCGATCCGCCTGCACCGGAGCGGCAGCGACCCAGCTCAAACGGTCCTGGTCGCCCGAAATGCGACTGCGTACGCCATAGGACCACCCCTTGGTCTCCCGCAAGTTCGTGTTGAAGCGCGAAAGGAAATTGCCACCGAAAATATCGTTCGCCGACCGCAGCACTTCCAGCTTGTCGCCGCCCTTGGCTTCCAGAACCTTGCCCGCCAGGATCACCGACTGGGGAGACTTTGGCCGGTCGAACAATAGGATGCGCGGCTTCGGCGTCGGGATCGCGACATCGAAATGCTTGGTCGGCTTTGCCGTAGCGGGCGACTTCCACTGGCCCAGCGTCGCATCGAGCTGTTTCTTCACCTCGGCGAGCGTGGTGTCGCCGACGACGAATATCCGCGCATTGTCGGGACGAATCCAGGCCGAGTGAAAAGCCGCAAGCTGGTCGCGCGTCGCCGCAGCCACGGCCTTGGCGTTGCCAAGCCCTGAAGGCGGAATGCCATAGGGATGATCGGCGCCATAAAGCACGGGCGTCAATATGCGCGAGGCGATCGCATTCGGATTGTTGAGTTCCGCTTTCAACCGGTTGAGCTGCTGCGCGCGGACGCGTTCCAGCTCTTTGCCGTCGAACGCCGGGTTCCGAATATAGTCGGCCAGCAAGTTCAGCGAAGCTCCAAGGTTTGGTTTCAGCGCGAACATGCTGAACACCGTTTCGTCGGCGTTGGCACTTCCGTCGATCTGCGCGCCCAGCCGTTCCTTCGCCTCCGCAAAGGCTATCGAATCGAGGCTGGTTGTCCCCTCGTCCATCAGGCTGAGCATCAACGATTGGGTGCCTAATGCACCGCGCGGATCGGCCGCATAACCGGCATCGAAGCTGACCGCAACGTTGACCGTTGGCACTGTGTTACGGCGCGCAAAGACAACCTCGACCCCGTTTTTCAACTTGGTCCGTTCGATCGCGGGGAAGTCGAGGGCTTTGAGATCGGTAACCGCCGGAAGCTGTGACCGGTCGGCAAAAGATGTGGTCCCGGTATCGGGCCCGACATCGCCGAGAGCTTCGTTCCAGTAACGGTCGGGCTGGATCGGCGCTGCGATTTTGCCATCCGTCACAGCACCGCCGCGATTCTCGCCGCCTTCGGCGCGCTCGCCTGGCGTATAGGTCAACGAAAATGCCGGGCGTGACATCCATTTGCGGGCGACCGCCGCCGCCTGTTCGGGCGTCGTCTTCGCCAAGCGGTCGAGCTCCACCTTATAATAAGCGGGATTGTTTGAGTAGAGCGCGCCCTCGGCCAGCGCCACCGCCTTGCCGCCGAAACCGCCGACCGATTCCAACCCAGCAATGGTTCCGCCCAAATAGCTTGCCGCCGCACGTTGCAGCTCGTCGGCGGTCGGTCCATTGGCCAGGAATTTCGCAATCTCGTCGTCCAGCTTCTTGCCGACGACGGCCGGGTCCACGCCTGGCTTCACGTCGGCCTGCACGATCAGGAAACCCGCATCCTCCATCGTCTGCGCACCTGCGCTGACACTGACCGCGACAGGGTCCTTTCGCACCATGGCATTGTCGAGACGCGATGAGGACAGGCCACCAAGCACTGTTGCCGCCATCTGCAGCGGCACCGATTCAGCGTCGTTTAGGCCGGGTATCGCCCACATGCGATACAGGCGCGTCGTCGGGACAAGGTCCTTCACTTCCTTGGCCAGCGGCGCGGGCAGAGTGGGAACCAAAGCCTGCGGCGCCTCCACTTCGGGACCGGGGGGGATGGGGGCGAACCATTTCTGGGCCATGGCTTTTGCTGTGGCCAAGTCGAGGTCGCCCGCGAGCACCAGCACGGCGTTATTGGGCCCGTAATTGTCGCCGAACCATTTCTTTACGTCGGCGAGGCTGGCCGAGTTGAGGTCGGCCATCGAACCGATGGTGCTGTGGCGATAGGGATGCCCCTGGGGAAACAGATTCTCGAAAATTTCGTACCGCAGCAGCCCATAGGGATTATTGTCGCCCTGGCGCTTTTCATTCTGGACGACGCCGCGCTGGTTATCGAGCTTTTCCTGCGTCACCGCGCCGAGCAGATAGCCCATGCGGTCGCTTTCGAGGAACATCGCGCGGTCCAGCGCCCCCGTGGGCACGGTTTCGAAATAATTGGTGCGATCGGTGCTGGTCGTCCCGTTAAAGTCGGTCGCGCCGACCTGTTGCAGCGGTTCGAAAAAGTCGCCCGGCGCATTTTCCGACCCGTTGAACATCAGATGTTCGAACAGATGCGCAAAGCCCGTCTTGCCCTTTGGTTCATGCTTTGAACCGACGCGATACCACACCGACACCGCGACGACCGGCGCCTTGCGGTCTTCGTGGACGATGACGCGCAGGCCGTTGTCGAGCGTGAATTGCTGATACGGAATATCGACCGCCTTGACGAGGTCGGCGATCGGCGCCGGAGCGGGCGCCTTAGCCTGAGCGAAGGCGGGACCGGCGGCGACGAGCGAGGTCGTGACCGCAAGGGCAAGGGCGAAGCGATGGAAACGGGGCATGGGCATCCTTTCGAACAACGGATACGGGGCCGGACGGCGCTGTATCAACGGTCTAGGACAGCATTTCGCCGCTTTCAAGGCCGATAGAAGCGCGCCCCGCTGGCCTTTAGCGCCGCCGGATCGAACAGCACGGGTTTCAGCTTGTGCGCGACGAACAGTGGCGCCTGATCGTTATAATGCGGGCTGGCCGGCCGCGTCGTCGCCGCACCAAAGGGCTGAACCGATTCCGACTGGACGCGCCCCGCCTTGTCCCATGTCACGAACATGATGAAACTGTCACCGTGGCGCACCTTCAGCCGCCCATCGGGCTCTACATCCCACAGGGTCGATGCGCGCACCGTATCGTTGCCGCCATCGAGCGGCAGGTCGACGCGGCTCGCGCCCTCGCCATGCCGCAGGCGCAGCACCGTCCCGAGTTTCGGATCGAGCCCGTTGAAATATTTTTGCAGATGCGCGACCGTGTCCTTCAGCACGGTGCGCGGATCAGGCGCGGCGCGCCGCTGATAATGGCTGCCGTTCGCCGGGCGCAGCACCATCAGCGCCAGCGCATCGCCCCGCCCCCGCCCGTCGAGGTTCCAGTCCCATTCGCGCAGCAGCGCCTGCGCGCGCGCCAAGGCCGGATCGTCGCGGGTGTCGAGCGCGAGCAGCCGGTCCATCCACGCCCGCGCATAGCCGGTCCGGGCATAGGCGGTGTCATATTTGATCGTCCGGAGCCGCGCCGCGTCAATCTGTCCCGACGTTTCGAACAATTGGATCAGCCGCGTCGCGCGATTGGTCATGTCATCCTCGATCCCGAGCAGCGGCGAAAAAGCCGCGGCGTCGAGTTCGTCGCCCGGCCCCGCCGCCACCCAGGGCGTGTTGTTCGCGTTCATGACATAGCCCGAGCGCGGATTGACGAGCGCGGGCACGCGGTCGAACGGCAGCGTCTTTGTCCAGACATTGGCCGAGGTGTCGCCGGGCAGCACCCCGCGCCAGTTGAACCCGGTCGGCCGGTCGGGGAACATCGCATTATAGAAAAGGCCGATATTCCCCCGTGCATCGGCATAGATGAAATTGGTCGCGGGCACCCCCTGTTGTGCCATCGCGGCGCGCCATTCGGCGAAATTCCGCGCCTTGTTCAACCGATAATATTGGGTGACCATATTGGCCTGATCCATCCCGGCATAGCGGATGGCAAAGGCGCCCTTTTCATTCTTTATCACCGGCCCGTGGACCGATCGATAGACGGTGCGCGGCACGGGGAGGACCAGCGGCCCGACCTTGACCTTCAGCCAGATGCGCCGTTCGTCCAGCGGGCGCCAGCGGCCGTCGAACCGATAATTGCGACCGCTGTCGTCGAGCGTCAGCCGATAGACGTCGATCAGGTCGGGCCGGTTCACCGTGTTGGTCCAGCCCAGATATTTGTTGTGGCCAAGGAAGGGATAGGGCGAACCGGGGAAATTGGCGCCCGCGAAATCCCACCCTTCCTGCGAATGGACGACCAGTTCGTACCAGGCGACCCCGCCGGTCCACGGCTGGTGCGAGTTGGAGACGAGCCGCGTCGCGCCGTCGGTCGACCGCGCCGGGGCGACCGCCATGCCGTTCGATCCATTGTCGGCGGGGTCGCGTCCCACCGGCGTCAGTTCGCGCGGAACCAGCTTTCCCGTCGCGTCGAGCGCCGGACCGCCCTCGCGGCCGATCGGCTTATCGCCGACGAGCGAGCCAAGCACCGAATCGAGCCCGAAAAAGAAAGGCGAGCGCAGCACGAATCCCGCGACGACATCTTCGCCGGACACGGGGAACAGGCCCGACAACCTTACTTCGTCGGGGTGTTTTTCCGCATAGCGGTTGAGCCCCGCCGCATAAGCGGTGAACAACGCCTTCACGTCGGCGGGCAGTCGCGGCCAGTCGCGCACCGTGGTCGCGCGGACACCCAGCAACGCTTCGGCATAATCGATCTTTGCGCCGTCCTGACCCAGCATCGCGCCCGCACGGCCGCGCGTCATCGCCAGCACTTCCTGCAGCGTCGAGAAATCATCCTCTGCATGGGCGTAAGCGACGCCATAGGCGACGTCGGCGTCGGTCTTTCCGAAAATATGCGGAACGCCGAATTTGTCGCGCGCGATCCGCACGTCGGACGGCTTGAAAGACGGCGCGGCGGGCGCCTTTGCCGTCAGCGGTTCCCACGCCGCCAGCCCGACCAGAATGACGCCGAGAAGAATCAGAAAGCCGACGAAAAATTTGCGCATCCGCTTTCCCACTCCATGGATTATCTGTTGCGACATGCGTCATGGCGGAAATTTCGCACGACGGAAAGCCATGCTCTTGTGTTGCAAATCGGCAACACTATCTTGCTGAGCGAGAAAGGGGCTTATTCAGATGAACCTCGAAAAATTTACCGACCGCGCCAAGGGCTTTTTACAGTCCGCGCAGACGATCGCGATCCGCATGAACCACCAGCGGATCAGTCCCGAGCATATCGCCAAGGCGTTGCTGGAGGATGGCGAAGGCATGGCCGCGGGGCTGGTCGCAAAAAGCGGCGGCGATGCCGCGCGCGCGGCGCAGGGCATCGACACCCTGCTGACCAAATTGCCCGCCGTGTCGGGCAGCGGCGCCCAGCAGGTGCCGGGGCTGGACAATGATGCCGTTCGCCTGCTCGATCAGGCCGAACAGGTCGCGGGCAAGGCAGGCGACGGTTATGTCACCGTCGAACGGCTGTTGCTGGCGATGGTGCTGGGCACCGCCACGCCGGTCGGCAAGGCATTCGCCGATGCGGGGTTGAAAGCCGACGCGCTGAATGCCGCGATCAACGATTTGCGCGGCGGGCGCACCGCCGACACCGCATCCGCCGAGGACGGGTATGAGGCGTTGAAGAAATTCGCCCGCGACCTGACGCAGGTCGCGCGCGACGGCAAGCTGGACCCGGTGATCGGCCGCGACGAGGAAATTCGCCGCACGATCCAGATCCTGGCGCGGCGGACCAAGAACAACCCGGTGCTGATCGGCGAACCCGGCGTCGGCAAGACCGCGATCGCCGAGGGATTGGCGCTGCGCATCACCAACGGCGACGTCCCCGACAGTTTGAAGGATCGCCGCCTGTTGTCGCTGGACATGGGCGCGTTGATCGCCGGCGCCAAATATCGCGGCGAGTTCGAGGAGCGGTTGAAAGGCGTCCTCGACGATGTGAAGGCCGCGGAGGGTGAGATCATCCTGTTCATCGACGAGATGCACACGCTGGTCGGCGCAGGCAAGGGCGAGGGGGCGATGGATGCGTCCAACCTGCTCAAACCCGCGCTGGCGCGCGGCGAACTGCATTGCATCGGCGCGACGACGCTGGACGAATATCGCAAGCATGTCGAAAAGGACCCCGCGCTCCAGCGGCGGTTCCAGCCCGTTTTTGTCGGCGAACCGACGGTCGAGGATTCGATTTCGATCCTGCGCGGGCTGAAGGAAAAATATGAACTGCATCACGGCGTCCGCATCACCGACGGCGCGATCGTCGCCGCCGCCACGCTGTCGAACCGCTATATTTCCGACCGTTTCCTGCCCGACAAGGCGATCGACCTGATGGACGAGGCGGCGAGCCGCATCCGCATGGAGGTGGAATCAAAGCCCGAGGCGATCGAAAGCCTGGACCGTCGCATCATCCAGATGAAGATCGAGGAATCGGCGCTGGGCCGGGAAAGCGACGCCGCGTCAAAGGACCGGCTGGCGACTTTGCAGGCCGAGCTGGCCAATCTGGAACAGCAGTCGGCGGGCCTGACCCAGAAATGGCAGGCCGAAAAGGACAAGATCCACGCCGAGGCGAAGATCAAGGAAGAATTGGACGCCGCGCGTTCGGCGCTGGACCAGGCGCAGCGCGCGGGCGACCTCGCGCGGGCGGGCGAGCTGAGTTACGGCACCATCCCCGGACTGGAAAAGCGGCTGGAAGAAGCGCAGGCGGCGGCGGGCAATGCGATGCTGCGCGAAGAAGTCACCGCCGACGACATCGCCGCGGTGGTCAGCAAATGGACCGGCATCCCCGTTGACCGGATGATGGAAGGCGAGCGCGAGAAGCTGTTGTCGATGGAAACGACGCTGGAACAGCGCGTGATCGGCCAGGACGACGCCGTCCGCGCGGTATCGACCGCCGTGCGCCGCGCGCGCGCGGGGTTGCAGGACCCGAACCGTCCGCTCGGCAGCTTCCTTTTCCTTGGCCCCACGGGGGTCGGCAAGACCGAATTGACCAAGGCGCTCGCGCGGTTCCTGTTCGACGACGACAATGCGATGGTCCGCATCGACATGTCCGAATTCATGGAAAAGCACAGCGTCGCCCGCCTGGTCGGCGCGCCGCCGGGCTATGTCGGTTATGAAGAGGGCGGCACGTTGACCGAGGCGGTGCGCCGCCGCCCCTATCAGGTCATATTGTTCGACGAGGTCGAAAAGGCGCATCAGGACGTGTTCAACATCCTGCTTCAGGTGCTCGACGACGGGCGGCTGACCGACGGACAGGGGCGCACGGTCGATTTCACCAACACGCTCATCATCCTGACGTCGAACCTTGGCAGCCAGGCGATCGCGGCATTGCCCGACGATGCCCCGGTCGAACAGGCCGAACCGGCGGTGATGGAGGTCGTGCGCGCGCATTTCCGGCCCGAATTCCTGAACCGGCTGGACGAGATCGTGCTGTTCAACCGGCTGGCGCAGCAGCATATGGGCGGCATCGTCGATATTCAGGTCGCGCGGGTGCAGAAACTGCTGGCCGACCGCAAGGTGACGCTGAAGCTGACCGATGCGGCGCGCGCCTGGCTGGGCCGCGTCGGCTATGACCCCGTCTATGGTGCCCGCCCGCTGAAACGCGCGGTGCAGAAATATCTGCAGGACCCGCTGGCCGACCTGATCCTGAAAGGCGAGGTGAAGGACGGATCGACGATCGGGGTCGATGAGGGCGATGGGGCGTTAACGTTGATGGCGGGATGACAAAAGGGCGGCCGCGATGCCGCCCTTTTTTTGCGGCTAAAGAGCCGGTCCCGATGGCATCAAAAACCGGCGTTCAACCGTCGCTCCAGGTCATTTTTCGGTGATTTCGCAGCCGTGACATGGTCCGTTTTGCCGAAATCGCTCTAACATGTCTGCAAGCCAAGGCGGCGAGCGCGAGGGCCATCGTCATCTGCAACATCGCTCAAGCCCTTCTATCCTGACCGGATTTCGGGCATCGACGATCCCGCCGGTTCCTGAGAATTGCTCCTGCCGCCCCGCGCCTGTGCTCAGTTGGACGAATTGCCCGCTGCGCTGACGAAGGCTTCGGCCGTCTCGCGCGCATTCTGGCTGCTATTGGCGATCACCTGTTTCCACTTTTCATTGGTGTAACAGGTGCGCACCTTCTTCACGAGCGATCCGATTTCCAGCGTCTTGCGGCATTTGATATAATAGGGATGGGTCTCCGCCAGACCGACATTATAGGCCTTGATCTCGGTCGGCGTCATGGCCGAGGGCGGCTTGGGCGGCGGGGCGCGGTCGGCGCTGGGCGCCGCGTCGGCGGCGAAAGCGGCGGGCGCGGTCAACAGCGCGGCCGCGACAAATGCTGGCAGAATGCGGTTCATGATCTTCCTCCCGCCGCGGGGCCCGCCCGCAGCCTCATGCCCCGCATCATATGGCGGATCGCGCCGTTCGCAAAGCTGAATTTCCGCGCCCCGAAAGCGGCGCAAGCCCCCGGAATCCTAGCGCGGAACGGCATAGCCCGATGCGTCCGCCGACGCGAAATAGCGCAGCAGGAGGTCGCGTTCCCTGGGACCGAGATGCGGGTTCCAGACGTCGAAGATCAGCACCGCGCGCGGCGCGTCGCTGTCGTTCCACGCCTCATGCTCGATCGTGTCGTCAAAGGCGAAGGCCTTGCCCTCTTCCCACAGGCGCGTCTCGCCGCCGACGCGAAAGCCGCAGCCCGGCGGGACGATCAGCGGCAGATGCACGATCGCGCGGGTGTTGGTGACGCCCGTATGCGGCGGGATGCGCGTATGCGGTTTGAGGATGGAGAAAAAGGCGCTGGGCCCGCGGCCCGGAACGCGCAGGCCGGGGATCGCCTCCAGCGCCGCCGCCGTGACCGGGCAGCGATCGAGCACCGGCTGGTTCGGCGCGCCATATTCCCAGAGGAAACAGGCACCCCAGTCGAGCCGGTTGTCGAGACCCGACCATATGCTGTCGGGCGTCCCCGCCTCCATCCGCACATAAGGGCGCAGCGCGTCGCCCGGATCGGCGAGCAAGGCCTGGAGTTCGCCCCGGATCGCGTCCGTCTGTGCCTCGATGGTGTCCAGCCAGGGAAAATGGCCGCGGTCGAAAAATTCGTCGGCGGGCAGAAAGGGATAGAAGACCCCCGCGCATTCATTCTGATAGAGGCGGCGGCGGCCGAGCGTGCTGCTGATAAAGGCTTCGCCGCGCCGCGCCTCGGTTTCCGACAGATCGCCGCGGATCGTGCCAAAGGCGTCCATGGCCGCGTCGAACATCTGCCCGGTCGCGCGCGCGACAAAGGCCTGACCCTGCGCCAACAGCGGTTCGAGCGGCGGCGGAACCGGCTGGACCTGGCTCGCCAGCGCCAGCGCCGCGCTCCACGCCGCGAGCGCCTGCCCCGTATCGCCCCGCGCCTCGTGCCGTTCGCCCTTGCGCACCCATGCCATCAGATCGCGGCGATCGATCGCCAGCGCCGCGTCGAGCGCCGCAAGCTCGCGGTCATCGTCGCCCAGCGCCCGCCAGGCGGAGGCAAGATTGCGTTGCAGCGCGCCCGAATGCGGATCAGCCGCGATCGCCGCATCGAAATGGCGGGCCGCGGCGGCGGCATCGCCGACCTGTAGCGCCGCGATCCCCAGCCGGTTGGCTTCGGCGGCGGCAGCGGGTGGTTGTGCATTGGTCATGGCCATGCTTGCCATCGGCCGGGGCAGTCGGCAAGGTCGATTGATGACCTTAACGCCCGCCGTGACCGCCATGATCGACGATGCCGCATGGCTCGCGCACCGCTATGATCCCGGCCACGACGCCTTTCATTTCCGCCGCGTCGAGCGCGCCGCCCGCGCGCAGGTGCCGTTCCTGACCGACCAGCATCTGGGCGAGGAAACGTCGCCGGTCGTGCTGCGGCGGGCTGACTGCCGAAACGCGGCACAGGGTCGTGGCGCGCCGATCCATTTCCTGTTCCATTCGGCCTATTGCGCATCAACGATGCTGGCGCAGGCGCTGGACCAGCCGGGCGTCGCGACCAGCCTTTCGGAGCCGGTCCTGCTCAACGACATGGTCGGATGGCGCCGCCGCGGCGCCAGCCCGCGCGACCATGCCCCGGTAATGGACGATGCGCTGAAAATGATCGGTCGCGGCTTTACCGCGGGCGAGGCGGTGATCGTAAAGCCATCGAATATCTTTAACCCGCTGGCGCGCGGCGCGATGACGCTGCGGCCGGAGGCGCGGGCAATCCTGCTCCACGCGCCGCTGCGCGCCTTTCTGTTGTCGGTGGCGCGCAAGGGCATGTGGTGCCGTTTATGGTGCCGCGAACTGCTGGAAGGCTATCTGGCCGACGGGTTCGTGCAACTGGGTTTCGAGGCGCGCGATTATTTCCGCCAGTCGGACCTGCAGGTCGCGGCGGTCGGCTGGCTGGCGCAGCAGCGGGCATTCGACATGCTGATCGGCTGGGCACCCGACCGGATCGCGTCGATCGACAGTGAGACGCTGACGCGCGATCCGGTCGCGGCGGTCGCGGCGGCGATGGATCATCTGGGACTGGCGAGCGACCGCGCCGCCATCGCGAGCCACCCCGCGCTGGGCCGGAACAGCAAGTCGGGCGCGTCCTTTGCAGTCGGCGAGCGACAGCGCGACCTGGAGGTGGCCGAGGCCGCCTATGGCGAGGAAATAGCGCAGGTCGTCGGCTGGGCAGAGGCCGTCGCGGCGCAGGCCGGTATCCCGCTGGCGCTGCCGCGCCCGCTGGAGTGCATTCGGTTTTGACGGAAACAAAACCGGCACTCTAGATTTTTGTTTTTCCGTGATTTCCGAGCCGCGAAATGTTCCATTTCACTCGAAATCACTCTGAATATCGACTGACCCAGAATTTGCCAAGATGACGCTGGCCGCAAGCCGCGGCGCGAATTCCATCATTTTCCGCGGCGCATAGAAAAGGGGCGGACATTGCTGCCCGCCCCAATTCCTGGCTGTGATGAAGTCGATTAGAACTTCAGCTTTGCCGCAATCGCGTAACGGCGACCCAGCGCGTCGTAAGTCGACGGGAAGGTGTTGCCGCTGTTGAAGGTGGTCGAACCGATCGTGTTGCCGACGATCGGCGGCTTGCGGTCGAGCAGGTTCTGCACCGTCAGCGTCACCGTCAGATTGTCGCTGACGTTGAAGCGGCCCGTCAGATCGAAGTAGTTTGCAGCCTTGATCTTGCGGAACTGCGGATCGACGACGCAGCCGTTCGGATCGGTGCCCGTCGGATCGGGGCAACCCGTCGTCGGGCTGGTCCCGGCATCGATAGCGGACTGGATGTCCGACGCGAGCTGGGCCGGTTCGAACCGGACGCTGTCCTGCCAGCGCCACAGCAGCGACACATCAACCTTGTCGAAGCCGAGCGTGAAGCGGTTCGAGAACTGATATTCAGGCTGGATCGAGCCAGTGAACGAGCAGTTCACGCTGTAGTAGCCGACGCATTCGCGATTAAGCGACGACGCCAGGTTCACGTCCGACTTGAACTGCGACGAGCGCGTCCAGTTGCCAACGAACGACCAGTTGAGGCTGGCGAAACCGAGGTCGGTGTTCCAGTTCATCAAAAGGTCGATACCGTCGGTGAACAGACGACCATTGTTGTTCGTCTGACCGAACAGGCCCGGCGTGGTTGCCGCGTCACCGTCGAGGCCGCCCGTGAGCGGGTTACGGCGGATCGAGGTACAAGCCGCGCTGGCCGCGCTGGTCGCTGTGATATTGCCGAAACAGGCGGCAATGATGTCACCCGGCAGCGGGGCGCCGATCACATTGTTGATCTTGATGTTGTAATAATCGATCGACAGGTTGAAACGCGGCAGGAAGTCGGGCTGGAACACAGCGCCGATGGTCCAGGTGTCCGCCTTTTCCGGCTGGAGCGCCAGGTTGCCGCCAGCGTTGATGTTCGCCTGTGCCGCGGTGGGGTTTTCGATCGCTCCGATCGTGCCGACCGGCGCGCCCTGCGCGATACAGATAGCGCGCAGATTGGCATTTGCCACCAGCGTCGGCGCAGTGCCGGCGCAGGGGTCGATGCCAAGGTTGGTGAGGCCAACCGACAGCGGCGTGAACAATTCGCCGATGTTCGGCGCGCGAACGGCGCGGCTGTAGTTACCGCGAATCTTGACGCCCGCGCCCGGCGACCAGCTACCGCCAGCCTTCCAGGTCCAGGTGTCGTAACCGCCAGCGCCCTTGATGCTGTAATCCGAATAACGGGCACCGGCTTCGAGGGTCAGGCTTTCAAAGAAAGGCTTGTCCTCGATCAGCGGCGCGACGACTTCGGCATAGGCTTCGTAAACATTATAGCCGCCGTTGATGTCGGGAGCCGCACCGCCAGCGCCGCCGAGCTCACCCGGCGTCTTGGCGAGAAGGTCCGAAGCCTGCTGTGCCTTGTAGCTGCGATATTCACCGCCGAGAGCGAAACCGATCGGCTGAACCGCGCCCGGCGAAGCAAAGCCGAGGTCACCCGAAATGATCGCGCGGACCTGGGCCAGCGAGGTGCGGTTGGTCGTCGAGCTGTTTTCCTGAAGGAAGCCAGCAGCAGCCGGTGTGATCGAACCTTCGGGGCCGAAGATATTGACCGGAACGCAGCCATTCGATGTGTCCTGGCAGACCGGGTTGGCCAAAGTGCCTTCGACCAGCGCGCCCTGACGGAAACGCGACTGAAGCGTATAGCCCTGGATCGTCTGGATATTTTCCGATTCGCCATAGGCACCCTCGACGCTCCAATCGAGCGTGTCGGTGATTCCGCCACGGACGCCGACACGATAGTCGAAGAAGGTCGTCTGATAGTCGCTGATACGCGGGCCGACTTCCGGCGTACGGCGGTTCAGCGTGACACCCGGGTTGGTGTTGAAACCTTCGCCGGGATCGGTCACGCCGTCTTCGTTGACGTCGGCCGGAACGAATACACCCCCCGCGCCGGTCTGGCGATAACCACCCGTACCGAAGGCCGAAACCGCAGCCGTGTCGCATTCGGTTTGCGAGAAACGACGCTGATAGAAGCCAGCCCGCGGATCGACGTCAAAGGCGCAGATCTGGTTGCGCAGCGTGGCCGACAGGAAGGGGTTGTTCAGGTTGATCGGAACCGCTCCGCCGAACGAACCCGACGGTGCGATGATCGTCGAGACCTTGTTCTTCGAGAACATGCCGCGCGTGTAGACTTCTACGGCATCCGACACTTCATAATTTGCCTGAGCATAGATGTTGTAACGCTCAAACGGAGTTTGGAAGACGTTGAACGGGTTGAAATTATAGGTCGCGAAGGTGCCCACGGCCGCGCCTGCGGCGTTGATCTGACGCACCGGACCGTTGGGGGTCGCGGGATCGACGTTCACCGAACCATCCGGATTCAACGGGCGCGTACCCGAAATGCGCGACGGAACGCCAGTGCCCGAACCAACGAATTCGTTCGAATAGCTGTCGAGCGTGTCGGCCGAGAAACGGCGCGCGCCCTGATAGACGGCGTCAGCCGACTGGTAACCGATGCTGAGGACGGCGTTACCGCGGCCGTCGTCGAAGTTGGCGCCGATGGTGGCGTCGACGCGGAAGACATTGCCGTCACCCTGTTCGGTGATCTGGTTCGAAGCGGCGATTTCCAGACCGGCGAAATCGCGCTTGGTCACGAAGTTCACGACCCCGGTGATGGCGTCGGCGCCATAGGTCGTCACGGCGGCGCCGGTCGATGCGTCAACACGCTCGATCAGGGCCAGCGGGATGTTGTTAAGGTCGACGCGGCCGCTTACGTCCGACGGAGCGACGCGATTGCCGTTCAGCAGGACGATGTTGCGCGTTGCGCCGAGGCCGCGAAGGTCGACGTACGAACCGCCGCTGTTGCCGTTGTTGACGGCCGAACCGATGTTGGGGACGACGCCGGGCAGTTCGCGCAGAACTTCTTCGGCGACGTTCGACTGCTTCAGTTCGATCGTGTCCGCCGTCGTGACGTTGACGGGAGTCGACTGTTCGAGGTTCGGGTTGCGGATCAGCGAACCGGTGACGACGATTTCCGACTGCGCGGCCGCCTCATCGGTGGCGTCCTGCGCATAGGCGGGCGCCGAAACCAGGGCGACGCTCAGCACGAGCGGCGCAGCGCCTAGTTTCAGCTTCGAATATTGGGTTTTCTTCACAGTGCAGTCCCTTGCTACTGGTGGATTGAACTACCCGGGCCCCCGTTGCTTCGACATAAAGCCGACACACAAATGCCCCGATAGCGTGCGGGATGGTCTTTCGACCCGGGCGAGTAAAGGGAATTTCCGCCACAATCCGCCGTTTCGGAAAGCATTGTGACCTATTTGCAACATCTGTGGCATTTGACGCAACACAATGCGCCACAACCGCACATCTTGCGAAATTTTGTTTCATAGGTAACGAATTCGGGGACGGAAACCGCCGCCGCTATTCGCCCATCGGCCCCGCCAGCTTGCCGGGGTCGATGCGCGCGTCGCGCCACTTGAGGCCCCAGTGCATATGCGCCCCGGTCACGCGCCCGGTGCGCCCGACGGTGCCCAGCACCTGCCCCTGCACCACCCGGTCCCCGACCTTTACGTCGAGCCGCTGGCAATGAAGAAAGGCGCTGGTCAGCCCCATGCCATGGTCGACGATCAACAGATTGCCTTCGAGCGTGAAGGGCGCGGCGGCGGCCAGCACGACCACGCCGTCGGCAGGCGCGACGAACGGCGTACCCGCCGGGGCGGCGATGTCGGTCCCGCTGTGATAGCTGCCGGGTTTGCCCTGATACACACGCTGCGACCCGAAAAAGCCCGACAGGCGACCCGCGACCGGCCAGCGAAAGCGTTGCATCCATCCGTTCGAATCGACCCGCATCGCGCGGGCGGCCGCGATCTGGGCCAGTTCGGCGGGGCGGCGGCGTTCGAAATCAGCGTCGCTCGACGCGCTGCCGCGATAGGGCGCGTTGACCTGTTCCAGCCGCCAGATGCCCGCCGCGACGGCGATCGCGCGTTCGACCCTGCGCCCGTCGGACAGCGTGGCGACCAGCCGCGCGCCGGGGCCCGCGTCGCGATCAAAGGCGATCAGGAAACGTCCGTCGGCGGTGATCGGCACCGGCTGACCGTCGAACGTCACGGTGCGCGCATCGTCGGGGGCAAGGCCGGTCATCACCGCCCCCTGTTCAGCGGTGCCGGTCAGGACGAAATCGGCGCGAACCGCCGCGCGCGGCGGCGGTGGCGGCGGACTGCCCGCGATGGGCGGGGCGGCGGGTCCGATCCCCGTATCGGCCGACGGCACGCAGGCGGCGGTCAGGGCCAGCAGCGCGATCGCCGCGCCATGACGCGGCCACGGTCCCCGAAGGATCATGCCCCGCGCGCGTCGTCCAGTGCGGCCTGCACCGATATGGCGGCGGTGGCATAGGGTTCCTGCCGCGCGACCGACCAGTATCGCAGATCCTCAAGCCCGATCGGCGCACCGCTGACCGCGCACAGCACATGATCGCCGGGCGACAGGATGCGAAATCCATTCGGTCCATATTGAAGGCGGGCAAGGCGGTTGCGGCTGGCGATCAGCATGATTTTGGGTCCATCGAAACATTCGTCATCGGCCATCATATATCAGCTTGGCGGCGGCGGGCCACCCCCCGCCGATCCGACGGGCCGATCAGAGCCACCGACCGGCCGCGTCGATCAGAAGAGTTCGCCCTGTCCCCGGCGCGGCGCACCGGGCGCACCGGGCGCATCGGGCACGGCGGGCGGCGGTCGACGCGCCGGTTTCGGCGCGGGAGGCGGCGTATCGCCGTCGGCCACACCGGCCGCAACCTCGCCATCGGCGAACTGGAGCCGCAGGCGGCCCGCCGCGCGCGCGCTGGCAGCGGTGGTCACGATCGCGCCGTCCGCATCGCGCACCATCGCATAGCCCCGCGACAGCAGCGCGCGCGGATCGAGCGAGCCGAGCAGGCGCCCCAGCCCTTCGAGCCGCGCCCGGTCGCGGTCCCAACGCCGCGCCAGCAGCACGGGACGCAGCGCGCCCGATCGCGTCGCCAGCCGTTCGGCCACCATCGTCAGCCGGTGCCGCTGCGCCCGGTCGATCCGGTCGCCGATGTCGTCGAGCCGCTGGCGCTGTGGTGCATAAAGCGCATCGCGCCGGGGCAGGTGCCGGACGAGCGCGGCCAGCCGTTCGCCCGCCAGCCCCTGTTGCCGGTTCGCCGCGCCGATGATCCGCCCGTTCCATGCCGCGAGCTGCGCCATCAGTTCGGCGCGGACCGGCACCGCCATCTCTGCCGCCGCAGTGGGTGTCGGCGCGCGGACATCGGCGGCATAGTCGGCCAGCGTGACGTCGGTTTCATGCCCGACCGCGCTGATCGTCGGGATGCGGCAATCGGCGATCGCGCGCACGACGATTTCCTCGTTGAACGCCCACAGATCCTCGATCGACCCGCCGCCGCGCGCGACGATGACAAGGTCGGGGCGCGGCACGGGCCCGCCGGGTTCGATGGCATCGAATCCGCGGATCGCATGGGCGACCTGTGCCGCCGCGCCGTCCCCCTGCACCAACACCGGCCAGACGATGACATGGGTCGGGCAGCGGTCGGCCAGCCGGTGAAGAATGTCGCGGATCACCGCGCCGGTCGGCGAGGTGACGACCCCGATCGTACGCGGCAGATAGGGCAGCCGGTCATATTTGCGGTCGCGGTCGAACAATCCCTCGGCACCGAGCCGCGCCTTCAGCTTTTCGAACAAAAGCATCAGCGCGCCTTCGCCCGCGACTTCGAGCGTATCGACGACAAGCTGATATTTCGACCGGCCCGGATAGGTGGTGAGTTTGCCGGTGGCGATCACCTCGATCCCATCCTCTGGCCGGAAAGCCAGCCGCGCCGCCTGTCCTTTCCACATCACCATGTCGATCAGCGCATTGTCGTCCTTCAGCGCCGCATAGAAATGTCCCGACGCCGCGCGTTTCGCCCCCGACAATTCACCGCGCACACGCACCCGCGCAAATCCGTCCTCGACCGTCCGCTTGATGGCGGCCGACAATTGGCTGACCGACAGTGCCGGGGCGTTGTCGCCGGATGGCGGCAGGCCAATATTGTCGCCGGGCGCCGCCTCCGCTAACAGCCGCGCTTCGGTGCCATCGTCGGACGCCGTATCGGGAAAAGGGACTGACATGAATATCCTGCTGGTGGGGTCGGGCGGCCGCGAACATGCGCTGAGCTGGCAGTTGGCACAATCGCCAAGCTGCGCCAAGCTCTATGCCGCACCGGGCAACCCGGGCATCGAACTCCACGCCGAATGCGTGTCGATTTCGGTCGACGACATCGATGGCCTGATCGCGTTCGTAAAGGCCAATGCGATCGATTTCGTCGTCGTCGGCCCCGAAGCCCCGCTGGTCGCCGGGCTGGGCGACCGGTTGCGCGATATGGGCGTCGCCGCCTTTGGCCCCGGCGCCGCCGCCGCCCGGCTGGAGGGATCGAAAGGCTTTACCAAGGATCTGTGCGCGCGCGCGTCGATCCCGACCGCCGCCTATGTCCGCTGCATGGACGCCGGGGAAGCCCGCGCCGCACTGACCGATTTTTCCATCCCCGTCGTCATCAAGGCCGACGGCCTTGCCGCGGGCAAGGGCGTCATCATCGCCGAAACGCGCGAAGAGGCCGAAACCGCGATCGACGAGATGTTCGACGGCGCGTTCGGCAGCGCGGGCGCCGAAGTGGTGATCGAGGAATATATGACCGGCGAGGAAGCCAGTTTCTTCGCGCTGTCCGACGGCACGAACGTCCTCGCGTTCGGCAGCGCGCAGGATCACAAGCGGGTCGGCGACGGCGACGTCGGCCCGAACACCGGCGGCATGGGCGCCTATAGCCCCGCGCCCGTGCTGACGCCCGAGTTGGAGGCGCAGGTAATGGACCGCATCATCCGCCCGACGGTCGCCACCCTCGCCGCAGAGGGCACCCCCTATATCGGCGTATTGTTCGCCGGGCTGATGCTGACGGCCGAGGGGCCCAAGCTAATCGAATATAATGCGCGCTTTGGCGACCCCGAATGCCAGGTGCTGATGATGCGCCATGCCGGCGACCTTGCCGCGCTGCTCTATGCCGCCGCGACCGGCGCGCTGGACGATGCGGCGCCCCCCGCCTTTGCCAGCGACTATGCGCTGACCGTCGTGATGGCGGCGAACGGCTATCCCGCCACCCCCGAAAAGGGCGGCGCGATCCACGGCATCGCCGACGCCGAAACCGGCGGCGTGCGGGTTTTCCACGCCGGAACCGCGCGCAGCGGCGATGCGATCGTCGCCGCGGGAGGCCGCGTGCTGAACGTCACCGCGACCGGGCGCACCGTCACCGAAGCGCAGGCGCGCGCCTATGCCGCCGTCGACAGGCTGGATTTCGCCAGCGGTTTCTGCCGCCGGGATATTGGCTGGCGTGAAGTCGCGCGCGAGGCGCGCTGAGGGGCTGGCGCGAAGTCGCGCGCGAAACGGAGATACAGTGACTGGACGCGGCATGACAGTCCGCTTAGGCTGAGCAAAAATCATCAGCGGAGAAGAACATGATCTGGCTTCAGGAAAACTGGGTTATCGCGGTCGTCGGACTCGTCGTCGCCGTCGTCCTGCTCTGGTGGCTGTTCGGGCGATCGAAACCCGCCGACATTGCCCCGACGAAGGCCGAACCGGCCAAGCCCGCCAAACCGCTGGAACCGGCCAAGCCCGAAATCATCGCCGCCGAGCCCGCGCGCTTCAAACCGATCGAGCCCAAGGCGACGCCGGTCGCGGCCCCGCCGCCGCCGCCCGCGCCGGTTGCCAAGGCCGCTGTGCCCAGCCCGGTGGTCGATACGGCCCCCGTCGCACCGCCGCCCGCCGCCAAGGCTCCCAAAACCGCCGCGAAGCCCAAAACCGCGGCAGCGCCCGCCGCAAAGAAAGCCCCCGCCAAGGAACCGCCGGTTAAGGCCGCACCAAAGGCGGCGGCAAAGCCCGTCGCCAAAAAGCCTGCGACCAAGGCGCCCGCCGCCGCCATTGCGGAGAAGCCGGTCGCTGCGCCGGCGCCCGCGAAAAAACCGGCCCCCGCACCCGCCGCCGCCAAGAAGGCCGACACGCCCGACAATCTGCAACTGCTGAAAGGGGTCGGCCCCAAATTGGCTGTCCTGCTGACCGGCCTGGGCATCACCAGCTTTCGCCAGATCGCCGATTGGACCGACGCCGACGTCGCGCGAATCGACGCGCAGCTTGGCGCCTTTCAGGGCCGCATGACGCGCGACAATATCGTCGATCAGGCCGGCTATCTCGCGCGCGGCGACAAGGCCGGTTTCGAAGCGAAATATGGGGCGCTGGGCAGCGAGTTGTAACACCGGTTTCGGGCCGTTACGGACGTCCGGCCTTTAGTGGTCCGGTCGTTTCCGCAGGGCCATGGAAATTTCGCGCAGAGGCGCGGAGGGCGCAGAGAATCAAGGGAAGCCCGCTCTGCGGCCTCCGCGCCTCTGCGCGAAATATTCTGGCAAGCGGACGCCTTCGTCAGAAAATCCCCGCGGCCAGCCCCTCGGCCAGCGCGGCGCCAAGGCCGCGCGCTTCGGCAAGGCGGCTTTCCGCAATCGCCTTGGGCGCCAATATCGCCTCGGGCGTTTGCGCGGCGGTGTTGACGATGACCGGATCGGCGACGCGTTTCAGGCGCCAGCCGGTCGCGATGCGGTCGACCTGGCGCTGGGCGTTCTCACCGTCGGACCCCGCGCAGATGATCGTCGCATAGGGGCGCCCCTCGATCCGTCCGAGGCAGGGGTAATAGCAAAGGTCGAACATCTCCTTCATCGCGCCCGACAGCGCGGCGAGATTTTCGGGCGCCACGAATAGATAGCCGCCCGCCGCCAGCAGGTCGCCGGGGGTGACGTCCGCCGCCGCGACGAGTTTGGCGTCCCCCGCCCCCTCCGCCGCGGCGCGGGCGAGCGCCTCGCTGCCCCCGGTGCGGCTGTGCCAGACGATGAGCAGGTGCGGCGCGTCGGTCATGGCGCGATGCTTGCCAAGCGCGAACGCCCGGCGCAAGCTGCCCCGAAATATGGGGGAGACATATGATGCGCCGATTGATCGCCCTGCTGCTCGCCGGCAGCTTGCCCTTTGCCGCCGCCGCGCAGGATGCCGCGAGCGACGCGACGCGCACCGCGCAGGCCGAAATCGCGGCGCGCCTGCCGCTGGACGACCCGCGCGACCGGGCCAATGCGATGCGCGGCAAGCTGGCCGAGATTGAGGGCGGGGTCATTCTCGACAGCAAGGGCAAGACGGTATGGGACCGCCGCCCCTATGAATTTCTGAACGCGGCGGAGGCGCCCGCGACCGTGAACCCCTCGCTGTGGCGGCAGGCGCGGCTCGACGCGGTGCATGGCCTGTTCGAAGTCGTGCCGGGTAAGATCTGGCAGATACGCGGTTACGATATTTCGGTGATGACGATCATCCGCGGCAAAAGCGGATGGATCATCGTCGACCCGCTGTTGTCGGAGGAAGCGGCGGCGGCGGGCTGGAAGCTGTTTGTCGATACGGTCGAGGCAAAGACGGGCAAGCTGCCGATCAGGGCGGTGATATTCTCTCACAGCCATAGCGACCATTTCGGCGGTGTCGGCGGCATCGTGACCCCCGAACAGGTCAAGGCGCGGAAAATCCGCATCATCGCGCCGCACGGCTTTTCGGAAGAAGCGACGTCGGAAAATGTGCTGGCGGGCGGAGCGATGGGACGGCGCGCGCTTTACATGTTCGGCGCGATCCTGCCGCCGGGCGACAAGGGACAGGTCGATACCGGGCTGGGGCCAAAACTGTCGTCAGGCACGGTCGGCTATATGGAGCCGACCGAAGCCGTCGGCGAAGCGGGCGGGACGTTGACGATCGACGGGCTGGCGTTCGACTTCCTCGACGCCGGCAGCACCGAGGCGCCGTCGGAGTTTGTATTTTACATCCCCGCCTATCGGGCGCTGCACACGACCGAGGTGGTGACGCACACCCTGCACAATATCCTGACGCTGCGCGGCGCGCAGGTCCGCGATGCGCTGCGCTGGTCCAAGGTGATCGACGCGATGCTGCTGAAATGGGGCGGCAAGGCAGAGGTGGCGATGGCGTCGCACCATTGGCCGACATGGGGGACGGGCGACGTATCGGCGCTGCTGGCGAACCAGCGCGATGCCTATCGCTATGTCCACGACCGCACCCTGTTCCTTGCGAACCGCGGCGCGACCCTGCACGAACTGGCCGATCAGACCGGCGAAGCGCCGGTGCAGGGCCGGGATTTTTCGACGCGCGGCTATTATGGCACGCTCAACCACGACATGAAGGCGGTGTATCAACGCTATTTCGGCTGGTGGGACGGCAATCCCGCGAACTTCAATCCGCTGCCGCCCGAACAGTCGGCGCCCAAATATGTCGCACTGGCCGGAGGCGCGGACAAATTGCTCGCGGCGGGGCGCGCGGCGATCGAGGCGGGCGACTATCGCTGGGCGGCCGAGCTTTTGAACAAGCTGGTCTTTGCCCAGCCCGACAATCAGGAAGCGCGCGCCGCGCTGGCGTCCGCTTATGACCAGATGGGCTATCAGGCCGAATCGGGTGCCTGGCGCAACTATTATCTGGCGGGCGCGGCCAGCCTGCGCGGCACCGCGGTCGAAACATCGGCGGGCGGCGGGCAGAGCCGCAGCTTTGTCAGCGCCATCCCCACGGCAGTGTTTTTCGACGCGCTCGCCGCCCGCTTTGACGCCGCGAAAGGAAGCGCGATCAAGGGCGTCTTTCAGTTCGTCCTGCCCGACAGCAAGGAAACCGTGGCGGTCATCGTCGGCGGCGGCGTCGAATTTCCGCGCTATGGCGTGACCGAGGCGGCGCCGACCGCGACGATCACCGTCGACCGCAAGATATTGGACGAAGCGATGATGGGGCGCGCGCAGTTCCCGGCGCTGATCCAGTCGGGCGCGATCGGGATCGACGGCGACCGCATGGCGTTTCTGTCATGGTTCGCGCTGCACCCGCCCGCCAACCCCCGTTTCAATGTGGTTGTGCCATAGGGGCCCCAACGACTAACGAAGCATCATGACCGACACGCCCGCGCTCCCGACCGCCCCGCCGACCCCCGATGCGCTAAACGCCGCCGAGGGGTTGGACCCCGTCGATCCGGCCTATGCCGGGGTGCTGCGCGTCGCCACCGCGCTCAACCTGATCCCGCTGGCGATCGGCGCGAGCGTGCTGGACGCATTGCTGATCCGGCATCTTGACGGGCCCTATGGCCTGATGACCGCCGCGGCGTGGTTGATCGCGATCGTCGGGATCGTCAGCTTTCCGTCGCGGCGCGTGTCGCGATGGGGGTACAGGATGGGCGAAGGGCAATTGCGCGTCGCGCGCGGCTGGCTGTTCCGCACCGACACCATCGTCCCGTTCGTGCGCGTCCAGCATATCGATGTCGGGCAAGGGCCGATCGAACGCTGGTTCGGCCTGTCGCACCTGATCGTCCATACGTCGGGCACCCACAACAGCATGGTGACGCTGCCCGGCCTTCCCACCGATCTGGCCGCCGCGATGCGCGAGACGATCCGCCGCCATATCCAGACCGATTTCGCATGACCGAAACCGCCGTTTCCGCAACCGTCGCGGGGGAGGAGCCGCATTGGCAGCGGCTGCATCCCGCGACGCTGGCGCTCGCCCTTGCCGAATTGGGGCCACGGTCGCTGCAATTTCTGCCGGCGGTCGCCGCGCTGGGCTTTACCGGCAACGCGATATGGATCGTCCCGGCGGTCCTGGCCTCTCTGTTGATCTCGCTGCTCGCCGCCTGGTTCCAGTGGCTGCGATTCCGCTTTCTGGTCGGCGAGGACGAGGTCGTGATCGAAAGCGGCGTCTTTTCCCGCCAGCACCGCACCATCCCCTTTGACCGCATTCAGGATGTCAGCATCGAACAAGGCCTGATCGCGCGCATGTTGGGTATCGCCAGGCTGGGTTTCGAAACGGGCGCCGGCGGGGCGGACAATGACGCGAGCCTCGACGCGATCGCGATCGATGCCGCACAGGCGCTGCGCCAGACGATCCGCGCGCATCGCAGCGATCAGGTCGCGGCGCCGGTCGCCACGCCCGATATGGCCGACGCGCCGACGGCGACCGAGGACCGGCTGCTGTTCGCCATGGGCCCGCGCCAGTTGCTGACGGCCGGGCTGTTCAACTTTTCGCTTGCCGCGCTCGCCGTCGTCGGCGCCACCATGCAGTTTTTCGACGGGCTGCTGCCTTTTGATTTCAACATCTTCAACCCCCGCGACTGGATCGACCTGGCCGGGGATTATGGGCTGGACCAATGGCTGCTCGCGCATCGGTGGATCGCGGGTTTCGGCGCGGCCATTTCGCTGTTGTTCATCGGATTCGCCAGCGGCGTCGCGATGATGATCTTTGCCAACTGGAATTTCCGGCTGACCCGCGAACCCCGGACGCTGCGCCGCACGCGCGGCCTGACGACGCGCACCGACGTTGCCGTGCCCGTCCGGCGCGTTCAGGCCGCGATCATCGTCACCGGATGGCTGCGCCGACATTTCGGCTGGCACGAACTGCGGTTGCAAAGCCTGGCGAGCGATGGCGAAAAGGAACGCGATCATCAGGTCGTCCCCTTTGCCCGGTTCGCGGACATCGATCGGGTGCTGGCCGAGGTCGCGATCCTGCGCCCCGACGCCGACCGGCCGTGGCAGCGCAGCCATATGATCGTCGCGCTGGGCGGCCTTGTCGGCGCCACCTGCGCCGGTGCGGGCGGCATCGCCGCGCTGGCGTTCGGGCAGTCGATCGGCTGGCTGGCCATCCTCGCCGCGCCGCTGATCGCGGCGACCGCGCTGGTCGGCGCGCGCTTTCACCGCTGGACCGACCTCGACGGACAGGTTGCGATCCGGCGCGGTTTCTGGAAACCCAAGATGACTTTGCTCCCCCACGCCTCTGTGCAAAGCATCGACATCAAGAGCGATTTCATCCTGCGCCCGCTGGGCCTTGCAACGCTGGTGTTCGGCGTCCCCGGCGGCAGCGCGCTCGCCAGCCACGAAATTCCGGCCATCCCGGTCGAAACGGCGCGGGGTCTGCGCGCCCATATTCTTGCCGCGCGGGCGCGGTCATGACCGGCGCGGCGCTCGGCATCGTCCGGTCGATCCTGGGCCAGCCGTGGCACTGGCGCCGGGCCAGCGCCGACATGGCCACCGAAAATCTGGCCCCCGACGACCTTGTCACCCAATTGCTGCTCGCGCGCGGGGTGGCGCGCGACGACCTCGATCGTCAGCGCACGCCGACCTTGCGCGGCTTCATGCCCGATCCCTCGCTGTTCCGCGACATGGACGTCGCCGCCGCGCGGCTGGCCGATGCGGTCGAGCGCAAGGAAGCGGTGACCATCTTTGGCGATTATGACGTCGACGGCGCGACATCGGCCGCGCTGCTCGTCCGGCTGCTGCGCAGCCTCGGCCTGCCCGCGGGCGCCTATATTCCCGACCGGTTGATGGAAGGATATGGCCCGTCGGGCGCCGCGCTGGTCAAGATTGGCGAGGCCGGGTCAAAACTGGTCGTCACGGTCGATTGCGGCGCACAGGCGTTCGACGCCATCGCCGACGCCAGGGCGGCGGGGGTCGAGGTGATCGTCGTCGATCATCACCAGTGCGCGACGACGCTGCCCACGGCGCTGGCGCTGGTGAACCCCAACCGGCTCGACGAGGCGCCCGACGCGGCGGTTCACGGCAATCTGGCGGCGGTCGGGGTCGCCTTTCTGCTTGGCGCGGCCTTGCTCCGCACCTTGCGCGCGCGGGGTTTCTTCACGAACCGCGACGAACCCACGCTGATCGACCTGCTCGATCTGGTCGCGCTCGGCACCGTCGCCGACGTCGCGCGCCTGACCGGTTTCAACCGCGCGCTGGTGACACAGGGGCTGAAGGTGATGGCGCGGCGCGGCAACACCGGGCTGGCCGCGCTGATGGACGCCGCGCGGCTTACCAGGCCGCCCAGCGCCAGCGACATGGGCTTTGCGCTTGGCCCCCGCATCAACGCCGGCGGGCGCGTCGGCAAATCCGACCTGGGCGTGCGGTTGCTCACCACCGCGGATCCGCAGGAAGCGGCCGAGATCGCCCAGGAACTGAACCGGCTGAACGAGGAACGCCGCGCGATCGAGGCGGCGGTGCTGGAACAGGCGATCGACGCCAGCGCCGCGTGCGGGAACGCGCCCGTCGCCATCGTCGCGGGACAGGGATGGCATCCCGGCGTGATCGGCATCGTCGCCGGGCGGCTGAAGGAACGGTTGCACCGCCCCGCGATCGTCATCGCGCTCGACGACGAAGGCATCGGCAAGGGGTCGGGCCGGTCGATCGCGGGCGTCGACCTGGGCGCCGCGATCCTCGCCGCGAAAGAAAGCGGGCTGCTGGTCGCGGGCGGCGGCCACGCGATGGCGGCGGGGCTGACGGTGACAGCGGACAAGGTCGATGCGCTGGGCGCGTGGCTGAACGACCGGCTCGCCGCCGATGTCGATCGGGCGAGCGGCGACAAATCGCTGCTGATCGACGCCGTCCTTGCGCCGCGCGGCATCAACCCGCTGTGGTGCGACGCGATCGAGAGCGCGGGGCCCTATGGCGCCGGGTGGCCCGCACCGCGCGTCGCGACCGGGCCGGTGCGGGTCGTCGAATCGGGGATCGTCGGCACCGATCATGTCCGGTTGATCGTGTCGGGCGACGACGGCGCGCGGTTCAAGGCGGTGGCGTTCCGCAGCGCCGAAACCGAATTGGGCCAGACGTTGCTGAATGCGCGGGGCGCGCGCAAACTCTGGCTCGCGGGCCGCGCGAAACGGGACGATTGGGGCAGCCGCCCCGCCGCCGAACTGCATCTGGAGGATGCGGCATGGGCCGACTGACGGCGGCAGCGCAAACAAGGACGTAACATTTTTGCGCACGACCCCACCGCTGCGCTTGACCGCATGACCTTGCGAGTCTAATGCGCCGCTTCACCGAACGACGGCCCCTTCGTCTAGCGGTCTAGGACGTCGCCCTTTCACGGCGAAAACACGGGTTCGAGTCCCGTAGGGGTCACCAAA
>JAIXHQ010000025.1 GCA_030145715.1 Sphingopyxis sp.
TAGGAGCCGAAGTTCAGGCTGGTTCCGCCCTTGGCATTGCCATGGATGCGGCCCTTGAAAGCCTTGCGGAACTTGGTTTTTTTCGGTTGCAGCATGTCAGCAGTCCTTAGCGGCGATCTTCACGAGCCGGACGCACGCCGGTCGTCTGTGCGTCGAGCATCAGACGGTCGGTCGCCATCGGGTCGTGGCCGAGAATCTCGCCCTTGAAGATCCACACCTTGATCCCGCACACGCCATAGGCGGTGTGGGCGGTCGATTCGGCATAGTCGACATTGGCGCGCAGCGTGTGAAGCGGCACCCGGCCTTCGCGATACCATTCGGTACGCGCGATTTCCGCGCCGCCCAGACGGCCGGCGCAGTTGATGCGGATGCCTTCGGCGCCCAGACGCATCGCCGACTGAACCGCGCGCTTCATGGCGCGACGGAACGCGACGCGGCGTTCGAGCTGGTCGGCAATGCCCTGGCCGACGAGCTTTGCGTCGACTTCGGGCTTGCGGATTTCGACGATGTTCAGCGACACGTCGCTGCCCGTCAGTTCACCCAGCTTCTTGCGCAGCTTTTCGATGTCCGCGCCCTTCTTGCCGATGATGACGCCCGGACGGGCGGCATAGATCGACACGCGGCACAGCTTTGCCGGGCGTTCGATCACGACCTTCGAGATCGCGGCCTGCGGCAGGGTCTTGAACACATACTGGCGGATCTTCAGATCCTCGACCAGCATGCGGCCATAGTCCTGGCCTTCGGCGAACCAGCGGCTGTCCCAGGTGCGGTTGACCTGCAGGCGCAGGCCGATCGGATTGCTCTTCTGGCCCATCTTACGCCTCTTCTTCCTGTTCGCGCACGACAATGCGGATGCGGCTGAACGGCTTGACGATCCGGGTCGACTTGCCGCGGCCGCGGGCGTGCCAACGCTTCATCGAGATCGACTTGCCAACGCTCGCTTCCTTGATGACGAGCGCATCAACGTCGAGGTTGTGGTTGTTTTCCGCGTTGGCGACGGCGCTGGCCAGAACCTTGCGCACGTCGACGGCCATCGCCTTCTTCGAGAAAGCGAGGACGTTCATCGCGTCTTCGACCTTGCGGCCGCGGATCAGCGCGGCGACGAGGTTCAGCTTTTGCGCCGAACCGCGAATCTGCGTGCCGACCGAGAGCGCCTCGTTATCCGCAACGCGGCGGGGGGACTTTTCCTTGCCCATTAGCGTTTGCCCTTCTTGTCAGCCGCGTGGCCGGGGAAGAAGCGCGTCGGCGCAAATTCACCCAGCTTCATGCCGACCATGTCTTCATTGACCGACACCGGCACGAACTTGCGGCCGTTGTAGACGTTGAAGGTCAGCCCCACGAACTGCGGCAGGATGGTGGACCGGCGCGACCAGGTCTTGATCGGGGCAGAGCTGCCGCCGTCCTGGGCCGTTTCGGCTTTCTTGAGGAGATGAAGGTCGACGAACGGACCCTTCCAGACCGAGCGAGCCATGGCTTACCTCTTCTTCTTCGCGTGACGCGACCGGATGATCATCTTGTCGGTCGACTTGTTATGACGGGTACGAGCACCCTTGGTCGGCTTGCCCCACGGGGTGACCGGATGACGGCCGCCCGAGGTCCGGCCTTCACCACCGCCGTGCGGGTGATCGACCGGGTTCTTTGCAACACCGCGGGTCAGCGGACGCTTGCCCAGCCAGCGGCTACGGCCGGCCTTGCCCAGGTTGGTGTTCTGGTTGTCGGGGTTCGACACCGCGCCGACCGTGCCCATGCACTCGCCACGGATATAACGCTGTTCGCCCGAACCGAGACGCACGATGACAAGACCGCGGTCACGACCGACGACCTGGGCATAGGTGCCGGCCGAACGGGCGATCTGCCCACCCTTGCCGGGCTTCATCTCGATATTGTGGACGATCGTGCCGACCGGCATCTGCGACAATTCCATCGCATTGCCCGGCTTCACGTCGGTCTTCTTGCCAGCAACGACCGTGTCGCCGACCGCCAGGCGCTGCGGCGCCAGGATATAGGTCTGCTCACCGTCCTCATATTTGACGAGTGCGATGAACGCCGTGCGGTTCGGGTCATATTCCAGACGCTCGACGGTGGCCGGCATGTCCCACTTGCGACGCTTGAAGTCGATGAAGCGGTACTTCTGCTTGTGACCACCAGCGATGCCGCGCGAGGTCACATGACCCTTGTTGTTGCGGCCGCCGGTCTTGTTCTTGCCTTCGGTCAGCGCCTTGACGGGCTTGCCCTTCCACAGCGCCGACTTGTCGACGAGGATCAGGCCGCGCTGCGCGGGGCTGGTCGGATTATAGGATTTAAGTGCCATTTTCTTTTGCCTCTTCCTACAATCAGACGCCGGTCGTGACGTCGATCGTCTGGCCTTCGGCCAGGCGAACGATCGCCTTCTTCACGTCGCTGCGGGTGTAGGGCTTGCCCTTCCAGCGCTTGGTCTTGCCCTTGGTGACGAGCGTGTTGACGCTGAGCACCTTGACATCGAACAACGCCTCGACGGCGGCCTTGATGGCGGGCTTGGTCGCGTCGTTCGCGACCTTGAACACCACCGCGTCATTTTCGCTGAGCAGCGTCGACTTTTCGGTGATCACCGGAGCGAGGATCACGTCATAGTGACGCGCGTCGATGGTTTTTGCCTTAGCCATTGCAGCGGGCCTCCAGCTTTTCGACCGCCGCGCGGGTCAGGACCAGCGTGTCGGCACGGATGATGTCATAGACATTGGCACCGATGGCGGGCAGCGCGTCGACACCGATAAGATTGGCCGAAGCCATTGCGAAGCTTGCGTGCACCGCATCGCCGTCGATGAAGAGGGCGCGGTTGCCGAGTTCGAGCTTGCCGAGCTGGCCGGCGAGCGCCTTGGTCTTTGCGTCCTTGAGCTCCAGCGTTTCGAGAACGACCAGCTTGCCGCCCTTCGCCTTGTCGCTCAGCGCCATCTTCAGGCCGAGGGTGCGGATCTTCTTGTTCAGCGAGTGACCGAAGGTACGGGCACGGGGACCATGCGCCTTGCCACCGCCGATGAAGATCGGCGCCTTGCGGTCGCCGTGACGAGCCGTACCGCCGCCCTTTTGGCGACCGAACTTTTTGCCGGTGCGCGACACGTCGCTGCGTTCGCGGGCGGCACGAGCCGGACCGCGGCGCTTTTCGAGCTGCCATGCCACGACGCGGTGCAGGATGTCCGCACGCGCATCGACGCCGAACACATCGTCGTTGAGATCGATGTCGGGGCCAGCCTTGCCGGCGCCGGAGTCGTTAAGGGTTTGAACCTTGACCTTCATGATCAGGACTCCTGTGCGCCGTCGGTGGCCGCGGTGTCGACGACGGTTTCTTCAACCGGCGTTTCGACCGGCGCGTCGACCGGGGCTTCGTTGCTGTTGGCCGCGCTCTTGATGCCCGCCGGATAGGGGGCCTCGGGATGGCGCGGCAGCTTCACCGCATCGCGAACGAGCAGCCAGCCGCCCTTCGAACCAGGGACCGAGCCCTTGACGAAGAGAAGGCCGCGCTCGACGTCGGTGCGGACGATTTCGAGATTCTGCTGGGTGCGGTTGCGCGCGCCCATATGGCCCGCCATCTTCTTGTTCTTGAAGACGCGGCCCGGATCCTGACGGTTACCGGTCGAACCATGGGCACGGTGGCTGATCGAAACGCCGTGGGTTGCGCGCATACCGCCGAAACCCCAACGCTTCATCGCACCGGCAAAGCCCTTACCCTGGGTCACGCCCTGGATATCGACGATCTGGCCGGCGACGAAATGGTCGGCCGACAGTTCGGCGCCGACGTCGAGCGTCGCGTCGTCGGCGACGCGGAATTCGACGATCTTCGCCTTGGGTTCGACTTCGGCCTTGCCGAAGGCGCCACGCTGCGGCTTCGCAACATTCTTTGCCTTCGCCGAGCCGGCACCGAGTTGAACGGCCACATAGCCGTCACGTTCTTTATCGCGCACAGAGACGACCTGACAGCCTTCGAGGCTCAGGACGGTGACGGGCACATGGCGGCCGTCGTCCTGAAACAGGCGGGTCATCCCCATTTTCTTCGCGATCACGCCAGTCCGCATGATCATACTCCTCAACAGAGGCCGGGCGGACCATTCCGCACGGCTTGCGGGACCCACCGGGGCAAACCCCGGCAGAACCCTCCCAGCCCAAAATTTCGATGCATCGCCCCGTCCGGGCTGAGGTGCCGCCATCCCGAAGGACCAGCGGCGAGACGGGGGACGCAGCCCGGTCGATATGCCTTCCGAAGAAGGCGACCGGCGGTATCCACCCTATCGTCGGTCCGGATCGCTCCGGACAATGCAGTCACCGAAGTGGCCTGCCGATAGAGACCCCGGTTTTCACCGGGGCTGCGTTGGCTCAGGCCAACTTGATTTCGACGTTCACGCCCGCGGCGAGGTCGAGCTTCATCAGCGCGTCGACCGTCTGCGGGGTGGGCTGAACGATGTCGAGCAGCCGCTTGTGGGTACGTACCTCGAACTGCTCGCGCGACTTTTTGTCGACATGCGGACCGCGGTTCACGGTGAATTTTTCAATACGCGTCGGAAGCGGGATCGGACCGCGAATGAGTGCGCCCGTACGACGTGCCGTGTCGGCAATGTCGGTGGTGGCCTGATCGAGCACGCGGTGATCAAAGGCCTTCAGGCGAATGCGAATATTCTGCGTTTCCATGACTGTTCCAGTCGAATCCCGTCTAACGATGCGAAAGAGCCGAAATGGCCTGTCCCGGCCCCCATGAGGAAGCCGGTCCGGCCATCAAAAAGCTTTAAGCTACGAGCCGCGCGAATCACTCCGAATCGCGCGGCTCGCGGCCCTATATTACTTTGTGACCGTGGCCACAACCCCTGCGCCGACCGTGCGGCCACCTTCGCGAATTGCGAAGCGGAGACCCGGGTCCATGGCGATCGGAGCGATCAGCTTGACCGACAGCTGGACGTTGTCGCCCGGCATGACCATTTCGGTGCCCTCGGGAAGGATCACTTCGCCGGTGACGTCGGTGGTGCGGAAGTAGAATTGCGGACGATAGTTCGCAAAGAACGGCGTGTGACGGCCGCCTTCGTCCTTCGACAGGACATAGACTTCCGACGTGAATTCGGTGTGCGGCGTGATCGAGCCGGGCTTTGCCAGAACCTGGCCACGCTCGACTTCTTCACGGCCGACGCCGCGGATCAGCGCACCGATGTTGTCGCCAGCCTGGCCCTGGTCGAGCAGCTTGCGGAACATTTCGACGCCGGTGACGACGGTCTTCTTGGTGTCCTTGATGCCGACGATTTCGACTTCTTCACCCACCTTGACGATGCCGGTTTCGACGCGGCCGGTGACGACCGTACCGCGACCCGAGATCGAGAACACGTCTTCGATCGGCATCAGGAAGGGCTTGTCGAGCGGACGTTCCGGCTGCGGAATCCATTCGTCGACGGCAGCCATCAGCTTCAGGATGGCGTCCTTGCCGATGTTGTCGTCGCGGCTTTCGAGCGCGGCGAGCGCCGAACCGGAGATGATCGGAATATTGTCGCCATCGAAGTCGCGCTTCGAAAGTTCTTCACGGATTTCGAGTTCGACGAGTTCGAGCAGTTCGGGATCGTCGAGCTGGTCAACCTTGTTGAGGAACACGACCATGGTCGGAACGCCGACCTGCTTCGCGAGCAGGATGTGCTCCTTGGTCTGCGGCATCGGGCCGTCAGCAGCCGACACGACGAGGATCGCGCCGTCCATCTGGGCGGCACCGGTGATCATGTTCTTCACATAGTCGGCGTGGCCCGGGCAATCGACGTGCGCATAGTGGCGACCTTCGGTTTCATATTCGACGTGCGCGGTCGAAATGGTGATGCCGCGTTCGCGCTCTTCGGGAGCCTTGTCGATGTTGGCGAAGTCGACGGCCGCGTTACCCGCGACGTTTTCCGCCAGAACCTTGGTGATCGCTGCGGTCAGCGAGGTCTTGCCATGGTCGACGTGACCGATGGTGCCGATGTTGCAGTGCGGCTTCGTCCGCTCAAATTTAGCCTTGGCCATGATGTAACAACCTTCTTGTTCGATGTTTGCGTTGATCAGTCCTGGACGAGCCTGCTGAATCAGGCGCCGCCCTTAGAGGGTCTTGTCGCGCGGTGCAAGCCCGCGCGACTTTGACCCGTCAGGCCATCTTGGCCTTCACTTCTTCGGCGACGTTGGTCGGCACTTCTTCATAATGCGAGAATTGCATCGAATAGCTGGCGCGACCCTGGCTGAAGCTGCGCAGCTGATTCACATAGCCGAACATGTTTGCCAGCGGAACGATCGCCTCGACGACCTGGGCGATGCCCCGGCTGTCGGTGCCCTGAATCTGTCCGCGACGGCTGTTAAGATCGCCGATGACGTCGCCCATGAATTCCTCAGGGGTAACGACTTCGACCTTCATCACCGGTTCGAGCAGCTTGATGCCGGCCTTTGCCGCCACTTCGCGCATCGCCGCACGGCCCGCGATTTCGAACGCCAGCGCCGACGAGTCGACGTCGTGATAGGCGCCGTCGGTCAGCTTGATTTCAAAGTCGATGATCGGGAAGCCGATCATGTGACCGTTTTCAGCCGATTCGCGCATCCCCTTTTCCACCGACGGGATATATTCGCGCGGAATGTTGCCGCCCTTGATCTCGTCGATGAAGGTGATGCCCGCGCCGCGTTCGCCGGGAGCGACGCTGACCTTGACGCGGCCGAACTGGCCCGAGCCGCCCGACTGTTTCTTGTGCGTGTAATCGACGTCGACGGCCTTCGCGAGCGATTCGCGGTACGCCACCTGCGGCGCGCCGACATTCGCTTCGACCTTGAATTCGCGCTTCATGCGATCGACGAGAATGTCGAGGTGAAGTTCGCCCATTCCCTTGATGATCGTCTGGCCCGATTCGTGATCGGTCGACACGCGGAACGAGGGATCCTCGGCGGCCAGACGGTTGAGCGCGATGCCCATGCGTTCCTGGTCGGCCTTGGTCTTCGGTTCCACCGACAGTTCGATGACCGGTTCGGGGAATTCCATCCGTTCGAGGATGATCGGCGCGTTGGTGGCGCAGAGCGTGTCCCCGGTGGTGGTTTCCTTGAGCCCGGCGAGCGCGACGATGTCGCCTGCATAGGCTTCTTCGATGTCTTCGCGGCTGTTCGCATGCATCAACAGCATACGGCCAACCTTTTCCTTCTTGTCCTTCACCGAGTTCAGGTAGGTGCCCTTGTTCAGGGTGCCCGAATAGATGCGGGCAAAGGTGAGCGAACCGACGAACGGGTCGTTCATGATCTTGAAGGCGAGCAGCGACAGCGGCGCCGAATCCGACGTTTCGCGCGAATCGGGCTGGTCGTTCGACGGGTTGATGCCCTGAACGTCCGGAATGTCGAGCGGCGAGGGCAGATAGTCGACGACGGCGTCGAGCAGCGTCTGTACGCCCTTGTTCTTGAACGCCGAGCCGCAAAGCACGGGAACGAACGCCTGTGCCAGCGTGCCCTTGCGGATCAGCGCCTTGAGCTGCGCGACGTCGGGCACGGTGCCTTCGAGATAGGCTTCCATCGCGGCGTCGTCCTGTTCAACGGCGAGTTCGACGAGCTTTTCACGATATTCGGCGGCCTTGTCGGCGAGGTCGGCGGGAATTTCTTCATAGAAGAATTCGGCGCCGAGGCTTTCGTCCTTCCAGATGATCGCACGTTCGTTGACCAGATCGACCAGGCCCTTGAAGTCGCCTTCGGCGCCGATGGGCAGGTACAGCACGGCCGGGGTCGCGCCAAGGCGATCGATGATCGTCTGGACGCAATAATAGAAATCGGCGCCGGTGCGGTCGAGCTTGTTGATGAAGCACATGCGCGGCACGCGATATTTGTCCGCCTGGCGCCACACGGTTTCCGACTGCGGCTCAACGCCGGCAACGCCGTCGAACGCGGTGATCGCGCCGTCGAGCACGCGCAGGCTGCGCTCGACTTCAATCGTGAAGTCGACGTGTCCGGGGGTGTCGATGATGTTCAGGCGATGCTCGGGGCCCTTGCCCTCTTCCGCTTTCCACAGGCAGGTGGTGGCGGCCGACGTGATCGTGATGCCGCGTTCCTGTTCCTGTTCCATCCAGTCCATCGTCGCGGCGCCATCATGGACTTCGCCGATCTTGTAGGACTTGCCGGTGTAGTAAAGGATACGCTCGGTCGTCGTGGTCTTGCCGGCGTCGATGTGCGCCATGATCCCAAAGTTGCGATAATGTTCGAGCGGATGGCTGCGTGCCATGGTCTTTTCCTTGGATTTGGGGGGAGGCCTTTCGAGCCACCCCCGATATAGGAAGGATTGTTACGATTGCGAGACGGGCCGGAGCCCGCCGGCGCTTACCAGCGGTAGTGGCTGAACGCGCGGTTCGCTTCGGCCATGCGATGCGTGTCTTCACGCTTCTTCACGGCATTGCCACGATTGTTCGACGCATCGAGCAGTTCGCCCGACAGGCGCGCGGCCATCGTCGTTTCGCTGCGGTTGCGCGCGGCGGTGATGAGCCAGCGGATGGCGAGCGCCTGGGCGCGGTCCGGGCGGACTTCGACCGGCACCTGATAGGTCGCACCGCCGACGCGGCGGCTGCGGACTTCGATGTTCGGACGGATGTTCGCCAACGCTTCGTGGAACACGCCGATCGGTTCCTTCTTGGCGCGGGCCTCGACCGATTCGAGCGCACCGTAAACGATGCTTTCGGCGACGGACTTTTTCCCGTCCAGCATGACGCTGTTCATGAATTTCGACAGCACGACATCCCCGAAACGGGGATCGGGCAGGATTTCGCGGCGTTCAGGACGACGACGACGAGCCATGGGTAATTCCTTTTACAACAGCATCCGGGCGCACGGGCGCTCTCGGATGATCAAATAGCCGAAAAAGCGGTCCTTACTTGGGCCGCTTCGCGCCGTATTTCGAACGGCTCTGCTTGCGGTCCTTCACACCCTGCGTATCCAGCACGCCGCGCAGGACGTGGTAACGCACACCGGGAAGATCGCGGACACGACCGCCGCGGATCAGCACGACGCTGTGTTCCTGGAGGTTGTGGCCTTCGCCGGGGATGTAGGTGATGACTTCGCGCTGGTTGGTCAGGCGGACCTTCGCAACCTTACGGAGCGCCGAGTTCGGCTTTTTCGGGGTCGTCGTATAGACACGGGTGCAAACGCCGCGCTTTTGCGGGTTTGCGTCCATCGCCGGGACCTTGGACTTCACCTTCTGGGGAGTCCGGCCCTTGCGGACCAGCTGGTTGATCGTGGGCATGAATGCTTCACCTTTAAATGTCCGCCCATCAAAGCGAACGGTTACTGTACCGCGGTGGATGAAGCTCCGGCCGATGACCCGCCCAAAAAGGCGAAAACGGCCGACCTGATAACAGCAAAAGACCCCGGCGGATCGATATGATCTTCCGGAGGCTCCATCCGCGCCAGCAATGTTCAAGCGCTGTTGCAACTGAAAGAGACGGATAAGCGCCGCTTTCGGTCGATGCGGCCCCTAGCGGCGATTCCCCCGCCGGTCAAGGGCCGGGCAAGATTGTTGCGCCGGTCCCGCCGCGCTATCGACCGCGGGATGCCCGCCGTTCGCCACGCCAGTTTTGCTCCGCATGTTCAGGCCGACACGCGGCTGCTGATTCTGGGCAGCCTGCCCGGTGCGCGCTCGCTGGCCGAGCGGCAATATTACGCCCATCCGACAAACCAGTTCTGGCGGCTGGTGGGCGCGGTGATCGACCGCCCGCTGGCGGACATGCCCTATGAGGAACGGCTTACCGCGCTGCGTTCGGCGCACATCGGCCTGTGGGATGTGATCCGCACCGCCGAACGGCGCACAAGCAGCGATTCGCATATTCGCGATGCCGAAACACAGGACCTGGGGGCGCTGATCGCCGCGCTGCCCGATCTGCGCATGATCGCCTTCAACGGCGGCAAGGCCGCGGCGATCGGGCGAAGGCAGTTGGCGGAACCGGACGGCATCGCGCTCATCGACCTGCCGTCGAGCAGCGCGGCGCATACCATCGGTTATGCCGCAAAGCTGGACCAGTGGCTGTCCCTGCGCGGGTCTTTCTTGCCGCCGCGCCGCGATCACCTTATGCGCCCCGGGACATGACCGTGCGGCTTGACCATATCGACAGTTGGATCTTCGATCTCGACAACACGCTCTATGCGCCGTCGGCAAAGCTGTTCGATCTGATCAACGAGCGCATGGGGGCGTTCATCATGCGGCTGCTGAACGTCGATGCGGTCGAGGCGCGGCGGGTGCAGAAGCAATATTTTCACGACCATGGCACGACCATGGCGGGGTTGATGCGGCACCATGGCGTCGATCCCGAAACCTTTCTGGTCGACGTCCATGACATTGCGCTCGACCGCTTGACCGCCGATGCGCGGCTGCGCGCCGGGCTGGAACGCCTGCCCGGCCGCAAGCTGATCTTTACCAACGCCGATGCCGATTATGCCGCGCGCGTATTGGAAGCGCGCGGGATCGCCGATCTGTTCGACGGCATTTGCGACATTCGCGTCACCCGTTACACGCCAAAGCCTGATCCGGAGGCGTACCGCACGATGGTCGCGCATCTGGATGTCGATCCCGCAAAAAGCCTGTTTGTCGAGGATATGGCCCGCAATCTGACGCCCGCAAAGGCGATGGGAATGACCACCGTCTGGCTGGACAATGGCAGCGAAAGCGGCCATCGGGACCACCTGCCGGACCATGTCGATTTCCACGCGACCGACATAAGCGACTGGCTGGACAATCTGCCTTCTCCTTGGGGAATTTCATGACCGACCTGAAATCGACGATCGAAGCCGCGTGGGACGCGCGCGATACAATCAGCCCGAACACGACAGGAGCAGCGCGCGAAGCGGTCGAGACCGCGCTGACCGGCCTGGACGACGGCAGCTATCGCGTGGCGGAACGCGACGCGTCGGGCCACTGGCAGGTCAATCAGTGGCTGAAAAAGGCGGTGCTGCTGTCGTTCCGCCTGAACGACATGGAATTGATCGGGGGCGGCCCCGGCGGCGCGCCCTGGTGGGACAAGGTGCCGTCGAAATTCGCCGGTTGGGGCGAAAGCCGGTTCCGCGACGCGGGTTTCCGCGCCGTGCCCGGTTCGATCGTCCGCCGCGGCGCCTTTATCAGCAAGGGCGCGGTGCTGATGCCAAGCTTCGTCAATATCGGCGCCTATGTCGGCGAAGGAACGATGGTCGATGCCTGGGCCACCGTCGGAAGTTGCGCGCAGATCGGCGCGAACGTCCACCTGTCGGGCGGTGCCGGTATCGGCGGCGTGCTGGAACCATTGCAGGCGGGGCCGGTGGTGATCGAGGACGGCGCCTTTATCGGCGCGCGGGCCGAGGTGGCCGAAGGCGTGATCGTGCGCGAAGGCGCGGTGCTGTCGATGGGCGTCTATCTGGGCGCGTCGACCAAGATCGTCGACCGCGCGACGGGCGAGGTTTTCGTCGGCGAAGTTCCGCCTTATGCCGTCGTCGTGCCGGGATCGCTGCCGGGCAAACCGCTGCCCGACGGGACGCCGGGACCGTCGCTATACTGCGCGGTGATCGTGAAGCGCGTCGATGCACAGACGCGCGCCAAGACCGGGATCAACGAGCTGCTGCGCGACTGACCGACTGACCGACCGACCCGTCGCCGCCGTCAGCGTTTCGTCGCGGGCGACAGGCACGGGGCGTCGTCGGCCGTCCAGTCGATGTCATAGGTCGCGGGAACCACGCGGGCGTCGGCTGGATGCGGTTTCGACACCGCACTCCGGTACGACACCCAGGCCATGCTGTTGTCGAATGCCGCGATCCGGCCATTGTCGCGGCGCGCGCTGACCGCGTCGATTTCGGGCTGTTCGACGCGAAGGCCGCGGACCATCCGGATCGCACCATCGCGAAGGTCGAACGCGCGATAATAGTTGCGCCCGAAAATGCGGGTGTCGTAGCCCGATTTGAACGACCAGTTGGCGGCATCGGTCGTCGTCGGCAGCCGCAGCGTCGTGACCCGGCAGTCGAATTCCGGCGCGCTGTAATAGGGCAGGTCCTGATCCTGGTCGGCGGCGCGGGCCCGCCGGTCGGGCGGACTGAAGCCGCCACCGGGCAAGGCGAGCGACCGGTCGCCGTCGCCGTCATCCTCCCAATCGATGGTCCAGGTGCCGGTGACGGTCAGGATGCTGGCCTCTGCCTTTTGATCGTAGCGCCATTTGACGTCATCGATCGTCGCCCAGCTTCCCCCGACCAACTGTTGGCGCATCCCGTCGCGTAATTGATCGGGCGTCAGCCCTGACAGCGCGGCCTGTTGCTGCAACCCCGCGATGCCGCGCACGATCGCGGTGTTGGTGACCCGAGCCGGCTTGTCGAAACCTGCGCGCGCGTCAATCTCGTACAGCGTGATTTCGTCGGGCCGACGCGCCGGGCGCCATTCGACTTTCTGAAGCGGCCCGCCCTTTGCCGTCAACGGCAGAACCCAGCGATAGGGCACCACCGGGGTCACCGCCGCCGGAGCAACGGGCGGCATCGTCCCGTCGAGCCAATAGGAGGTGCCGCCGATCCGCGCCCGGACGAGCACATGGTCGAACATGCCGGGATTGGGCAGGCGCTGGTCAAGGCCGTCGTCGGCGTCATTATTGTTGGCAAGCACCGCTTCGGCTTCGATCCCCAGCTTTGCCAGCAGGCCAAGCAGCATCACCGTCTTTCCCTTGCAATCGCCATAGCGCCGTTGCCAGGTTTCCTCGGCCGTGGCGGGGGTCAGGTTGCCGTTGCCCAGCCCGACATAGATATAGCGCACGTCGCGCTGTACCAGTTTCAGCGCGGCATTCGCGCGGTCGAGCGGCGCGGCATGGGCGGCGGCGATACGCTGCGCCTCTTCGTCGAGTGACGAACCGGGGACGATGGCCGATGCCTTGGCGAACAGCGGCGCGAAATGGCGTGAGATGCTGGCCCAGTCGGCAAAGTCGGTAAATTCGACGATTCGTTGCCACTGGTAACGTCCCGGCGCGTCCTTGGGCGGCGTCAGCATCGCCGGATTGTCGAACCGGAAGTCGATCCCGCCGTCGCGCGCGACGCCCACCGGCGTCAGGTCGGGCGTCATCTTGATATTCGGTTTCAGTCCCTTGTCCCAGCTCAAGCCCAGCCGGTAACGGCCCGGTGAGGGCTGAGGCGCCAGGAACAGCAGCCCCGAATCATTCTTGTCGAGCGTCGGATCGTTCGACCGGGTGGTCAATGCGACCTCCAGCTCGTCGCCGACGCGCAGGTCGGGAACGCGCATCACGGCGGTCAAAATGCCGTTGAGCTGCGCGGCTTCGAGCTGATCCTCGCGCCGCAGGATTTCGAACGAAGCCTTTTCCAGCACATCGATCGTCGTGTCGCCCCGATGAACCTTGACCATATGCACCACCGGCGGCCCCGATGCGGGATTCCATGTCGTCGAGATATTGCCGGCCTGGAGCGCGTTCGGATGCAGAATGCGAAGGCGGTAGCCGATATATTGCGCCTGCCCCTGCGCATCGAGATGGACGAGCACATCCTGACGCCGGACAAAGACAAGCCCGCTGGCATCGGCGGGCACCGCCATCGGCTCCGACGCCACGACCCAGTCGGGCACCGGGCCGCGCGCGATCCGTTCATCCTCGGCATGGGCGGCCACCGGCAAAAGCAGCGCCGCCCCGATTATCGACATGGAAATCCGCATCATAGCCCCCCGTGACCGCGCCGCATAATGTCGTGAATTCGGCGCGGCGCAAGAGGGGATAGCGATGACTATCCGATCTTATCGCTCGTTCAGGTAATAACGCTCGCGGGCGGTCAGATCGTCGTTCAATTCATATATGATGGGCTGACCGGTCGGAATCTCCAGCCCGGTGATGTCGCCGTCCGAAATGCCCGAAAGATGCTTGACCAGCGCGCGCAGGCTGTTGCCATGCGCCGAGATCAGCACCGTCTTGCCCGCCGCGAGTTCGGGGACGATCGCCGCCTCATAATAGGGCAGCACACGTTCGATCGTGTCCTTCAGGCTTTCGGCCGAGGGAATCGCGATGCCGGCATAGCGGGGATCGGCCGACAGGTCCCACGGCGAGCCCGCTTCGAGCGGCGGCGGCGGAATGTCAAAGCTGCGCCGCCAGATCTTGACCTGATCGTCGCCATGTTTCGCCGCGGTCTCCGCCTTGTCGAGCCCGGTCAGCCCGCCATAATGACGTTCGTTGAGCCGCCAATCCTTGGTCACGGGAAGCCACAGCCGCCCCATCGCCTCAAGCGCGAGGTTCAGCGTCTTGATCGCGCGCGACTGGACCGAGGTGAAGGAGGTGTCGGGCGCGATGCCCTTTGCCTTCATCAATTCGCCCGCGGCCACCGCCTCTGCCGCACCCTTTTCGGTGACATCGACATCCCACCAGCCGGTAAAGCGGTTCTCCAGATTCCACTGCGACTGGCCGTGACGGATGAGGATAAGCTGCGGCATTTCGGATCCTTGCGCTGGAAGAGATGTGCCGCCCTTTAGCGCGGCTTTCCGGCGAACGCCAACCACCCTCTTGAATTGGTTTCGACCGCTACCAGATTGATCGCATCCGGTCGCCGAAACGGGGCCGGACGATGGATCGCGGCACAGGATCGCGGTTCTGAAACTTCGCTTTTGAAAAGGAAGAATGACCCATGCGCAACAGTTTTGACTGGACCCCCTATCGCCGTTCGACCGTCGGATTCGACCGGTTGTTCGATTTCCTTGAAACCGGCGGTTCGGGCGCCGAAAATTATCCGCCCTTCGACATCGAAAAGGTCGCCGACGATCATTTCCGTATCACGGTCGCCGTCGCCGGGTTCAAGTCGGAAGAGATCGACATCACCGCGCAGCAGAATATGCTGACCGTCAGCGGGCGCAAGACGCCAGCCGCCGAAGGCGAAGGACGCCAACTACTGTACAGCGGCATCGCGACGCGCGCGTTCGAACGCCGTTTCCAGCTTGCCGATTTCGTGCGCGTGGACCGGGCCGACCTGGCCGACGGGCTGCTCGCGATCGACCTGGTGCGCGAAGTTCCCGAAGCGATGAAGCCGCACAAGATTGCGATCGGCGGCGAACAGCCGGTGATCGAGGACCGGAAAGCCGCCTGACGACGGCGCCCGTCACCCGATGGCAGTTGCGGGGTCCGGAGTCCCTTCCGGACCCCGTTTCCCCATCTGGATTATGTTTTCTGGATTATGCTTTCCAGCGAAGCCCGGCGAGTTGCCGTCCACGTTCGCGGCTGAGGTTGGCGAGACAGCGAAAGCGCGCCATCGCCTGCATCGACCCGCCGGCAAACTGGCCCCCCTCGATCACGCATTGATTGTCCCGAAATTTCAGCCACGCGCGCTGACTTTCGAGCAGCGAGGCCGCATAGCCAAAGCCGCCGCCGCGCGACCGATTGGCGCTGTCACGCCGTTTCATGAAGGCGTTGGTCGCATTCCATTCGCGGGTCATGCCGGCATCGGCCGTCCTGTAATCCTGCTCGGCCGTGCGCGTCATCTGGGCTTGCGTCTGTGCGCTTGCCGGGGCCGCCAGCATCGCGGCGGCCACAAGGGGGGCATATTTCCACATAGTCGTTCCTGACGTTCGATGGCGTATATCCACCGAAAACGCGAACCACCCTGGGAAGGTTGCGGACACGGCCTTGCAAACGCCCGCGACGGACCGACGCCATCAGGCGTCCGGCCGGAGTCAGATAAGCTGGTCCAGCGTTTGGAGACAGGCGTGCGCGAGCAGCTTTGACCGTTCGGGAGACCAGCCGGCCACCGGGTCGGGCAAGTCGCGATTGTCCTTGAACGGCATTTCCAGCGTCATCGTCACCGCGCCGAACCGTTCGGCAAGCTGCGTCGTCGACATCGACAGGTTGGCCTGTCCGGGCGCCGATTGTTCATAGCCCAGATCGACCTGAAAATCGGGGGTGTTCGCCGCCAGCGCGGTTTCGAACGCCTTATATTTTTCCGTCTGTTCCGCCGTGAGCGACGGAATGCCTTCGAACCCCGCAAGGAAGACCGCGGGAATCGCCTCGTCGCCATGGACGTCCATGGCCCAGTCGACGCCGCTTTCGTCCATCGCGCCGCGCACCGCCAGCACTTCGGGACTGCGTTCGGCGGTCGGATTATCCCATTCGCGGTTAAGGTTCACGCCGGCGAAATTGGTGCGCAGATGACCACGGAACGACCCGTCGGGATTCATGTTCGGGACGATGTGAAAGCGGCACTTGTTCCGCAGCGAACGCGCGTGCGGATCGGCGGGATCGGTCAGCTTTTCCAGCGCGCCCTCTATCCACCATTCGGCCATGGTTTCACCGGGATGCTGCCGCGCATACAGCCAGACCTGCGTTTCGCCCGTGCCCATTTCCAGGCAATCGATCGCCCGCCCTTCCAGGCTGGTGCCAAGCGAGCGATAGGTCACGCCTTCGCATTCCGCGACCGACGCGACCAGATCGTGATGACGCTCCATCGAATAGGGCGCGAAATAGGCGATATAGAGGATCGGGCTTTCGGCATTGTGGCGGATCGTCAACGTGCCCGCGTCATAGGCGGTGTCGAGGCGGAACCAGGTTTCGCGGTCGTAACTGGCACAGGCGGCATAGCCCGGCCAGCCATCGGGATAGGCCGATTCGGCAAGGCCGGTGATCGCCAGTTCAAGCGCATCGCCGACCGCGCACGACAGGCGGAAGTGAAACCACTGGAAAAAATCGGAATCGCGGTCCTTGCGGATCGACAGGCGGGCGGACGTGCCGTCAATGGCATCCACGACGATATTGCCGCTGTCGAAAGCGGCGTTGATGGTGATGGTCATGGGACGTTGATAGTGCGTCCCGATTCGCCGGGGAAGTCCCTGAATAGCGCCTCGGCCAATTTCGCCGATGCAAGGCCGGGCTGCGCGGCGGGCGCCTTTACCGGCACCGCCGCGAGCGCGCGCCCTTCCCACAACGCCTGGCCGCTGGCGCTGTCGTCGATGCGAACCACGAGTTGCAGGTCCTGCACCTTGCGCGGGCCGCCGCCCAGGTTGAAACCGACGCCCAGCCCCACGCCCGAACCATAGCTGCCCGTCGAGCCGCCGACACCGACCGACACGGGCGATCGACGACCGACCCCGGTCCGGTCCATACGGTCGAAACCGATCCGGACCTTCAGCGGGGCGCGGGTGCCATCGGGCGCCGCGACGAGTCCCTGCAACTGCAACTGGCGTTCGACTGCCGAGCGATAGCTGTCCCATTCCAGCGACGGCTGGCTGGCCCCGACCATCGCCGCGGCATCGCCAAGCGGGGCCGTATCGACCGTATAGCGCGTCCCCGGCGCCCATCCCGCGGGCGAGGCGGCATGAAAGCGGGTGACTTCGACCGGCGGAACGGCTGTCGCACAACCACCGAGAGCGAGAGCGCCTGCACAAAGCAGGGCGACAGAAAGGGGACGCTTCATCCCCGCATCATGCGCCATCAAATATGGCTTGGCAATGAACGGGATGCGGCGCCTTCATCGGCCGGATGGACTCCGATGCACGACCGGCGCGCCCCGCCCTTCATCACCGATAAAAGATATGATTGTCGATCTGCGCGATCCGCGTCTTGCGCCACCCCGGCGAGACATAGCGGGCGTGGAAGAACAGCGCGCCGGGTGCGCGGGTCTTCCAACTGCCCTCGCGCGCGATCTGTGCGATCGCGACGGCGTTCTTCCACTGTGCCGCATTACGGATGGCCGGCAATTTGCCGCCGCGCACAAAGCTGAACTGGCTTTTCTGATACACGACGCCGCAAAGGCTTTTGGGGAAGCGGCCCGACTGGGCGCGGTTGATCACCACATGGGCGACCGCAAGCTGTCCGACGAGCGATTCGCCGCGCGATTCGAAATAGACCGCGCCTGCAAGGCAGCGCAGTTCGGGATCGAGTTCGGCGGGCGGAGTGGTCGCGGCGACAAGGTCGGCCAGCGATTCGGCGGTGACGGGTTCCGGGGTGGATTCGTCGATGCCTTGGCTATCGTCTTTGGCCGAAAGGCCGTTTGCGTCCGGGGGGACCGCCGCTTCATCCGCGACCGGCGCATCGGCGCCCGGCAGGATGATCGCGGGAAGAGTGCCGGCATCGGCGGCGAGGTCGCTCGCAAAGCCGGGTTCGGCCAAAAACAGCATGTTGGCGGCAGTCATGCCGACGGCAGCCATGCCGGCCACGTTCAGAATACGACTCATATAGTCCGTCAAAAGTGCGGCCGATGAACCGAACCTCTCAAAAACAGGCGGGGGATTGGCATCCAGTATCGCCGCCTGCGGTCATCGTCCGACTGCGTGTCCAAACCGTTTTGTCGAGCGCCACAGCAAAAGCCATGGCAACCCCGGATCAACCTACGCGTTATCGAATGAGCGCCAGCTATTGTGCGGCGCAACAGAGTCAAGTTAACGCAGCCCACTCCGCGACGAGTCGTGGCGCATCTGCGACGTCCAGTTCGATGATCCACAGATCCGGGTCGGCGCTTCGCCGCCGGTCCTGATAGTTTGCGCGCGATTCACCATCATCGGGGTCGGTCGGGCCGACCGATTCCCATATATAGGTGCCATTCGCCGCAAAGCGCCGTTCGAGCAGCGGCCCCGGCCGCCCGCGATCGGCGCATTGGACAAGGATCACCCCCGCCATGTCGTCCCCCGCCGCCAGAATCGCGGCGAACCCGCCGGCCGCTTCGGTGCGGCGCAGGAGAAGGTCGACAAGAAAGCGGCTTTTGAACCGCGTCATGCGGGGATTCGCGTTGTGGGCTTACGCCGCGTCACGCGTTTCGGTGTCGGCGAGCAGCGCATAAAGCGCCTCGTCGCTTTTGGCACCGCGCAGCCGCTCTGCCACCGATTCGTTGCGGAGCATCCGCGAAACGCCGGCCAGCGCCTTCAGATGATCGGCCCCGGCATCGAGCGGCGAGAGCAGGACGAAAAGGAGATCGACCGGCAGGCCATCGACCGCGTTGAAATCGATCGGGCGGGCGAGTTGCAGGAACAGGCCGCGGACCCCGCCAAGATCCGCCATCTTGGCATGGGGCAGCGCGATACCGCGACCAAAGCCGGTCGAACCGAGGCGTTCGCGTTCAAGCAGCGCCTCGCTCACTTCACCCGCATCGAGGCCGAGCGAACGACTGGCCAGATCGCCGACAAAAGGAAAAAGCGCCTTTTTCGAATCGATCTGGACATGCGCCCGCACGGTCGCGGGATAAAGAAGGGAAGAAAGATTCATCGTTCTGGTCAAATCTTGTAAAGCCCCGGTCGCCGCCAGAGCATAAGCTGGCGGGCGATCGCGGGTCCGTCGTGGCAGGCCCCCCGCCATCCCGGCATCGGGCATCATTGGGCGGGGCCCTTATGCCGATTGGCGGAGAAAATCCAGCCCTATCGTGGTTCTACCCAGCCGATCGTCCCGTCGTCGCGGCGATAGACCATGTTGTGCGTGCCGGTCTTGCTGTTGACGAACAACAGGGCGTTGGTGTTTCGCAGGTCGAGCATCATCACCGCGTCGGATACGCTGCTGCTGGGAATATCGACGCGCGTTTCGGCGATGATCGCGGGAGCGTCGCCGGCATCTTCCTCGTCACCGCCGTCGAAAACGATGTAGCTGGCATTATCCTCGATCTCGTCGATCGTGGGCGACGGCTGGCTGGCGCCATTATGCGCTTTCAACCGCCGCATATACCGTCGAAGCTGTTTTTCGATCCGTTCAGCCGCGCCTTCGAACGCGACATGCGCGTCCTGCGCCTGGCCGTGGCCCTTGAGCACCAACCCCTGCATCACATGCGCGACGATGTCGCATTGAAAACTGTCATGCGGACCTTTGCCGAAGGTCGCGTGCGCCCCTATCGCCCGCGAGAAATATTTGTCGGCAATCGCGTTCATTCGATCCGACACATGCGACTGAAGCGCGGCGCCGGTTTCGATCTGGTGTCCAGAGACGCGGATTTCCATTTTTCTTCTCCTTCTTAGCCGGTGCGATGACGTTAAGGGAGGGTCATCACACCTTGTCGAGCCACAGCGGCTGATTCAGCCCTGCGACAAATTCAGCGTGGCGCGCCAGTTCGGCGGCCGACGCCATATGGGGACGGGGCTCGCGAAAGGGACGGCCTTCGCCGCGCGGCGGCACCGGGACGGCAGCCGCCGGTGCCGCGATGCTGGCGGCGGAGGCAGCCAGGCCAAGACCGATCTGTCGTCCCCCCGTCATTTCGATATAGAGATGCGCCAGCAGTTCCGCGTCGAGCAAGGCGCCATGTTTGACGCGGTGGCTGCGGTCGATGCCGTACCGGGTACATAGTGCATCGAGGCTGTGTTTTGCCCCGGGATGCAGCTTGCGCGCCATTTGCACGGTGCAGCACATGCGCGCCATGTCGAGCGCGGGCCGACCCGCGCGGGCGAGTTCGGCGTTGACGAAGCCGAAATCAAAGGGGGCGTTGTGCGCGACAAGCGGCGCATCGCCAAGAAAGTCGATCAGTTCGTCGACCTGCGTCGCGAACAGCGGCTTGTCCGAAAGAAACTGGATCGACAGCCCATGCACCGCTTCGGCGGCGGCCGGCATATCGCGTTCAGGATTGAAATAGGCGTGAAAGGTAACGCCGGTTTCGCGGCGGTCGATCAGTTCGACACACCCGATTTCGACCAGCCTGTCGCCGTTCCTGGGATCGAAACCCGTGGTTTCGGTATCGAAGATAATCTCTCGCATCGAAACTGTAATCTGGACCCTATCGGGCGTGGAAACAAGAGGCGATGAACCTTATCTGGCGATGCGTCTCGCTTTTGGGGCGGCCCGTTTCGATGATGAAATCGGCACGCGACCGCTTGACGCGATCGGGAACCTGCAGGCGGCGAATCGCCCGGAGCTTTGCGGCCGTCATGCCGGGTCGGCGCATCACGCGCTTGCGCTGCATCCATGCGGGGGCGGAAACCACGGCGATCGCGCCGACCCTTCGCCATCCGCCCTTTTCGAACAATAGCGGAATGTCGAGCACGACCAGATCGCGGGCACGGTGCCGCGCGAGAAAGCGTTTCTGCGCCCGGCCCACGGCCGGATGAATGATCGCTTCGAGCGCCGCGAGTTCGTGCGTGTTGCCAAGGACCAGCGCGCCCAGTTTTTGCCGGTCGACGCCGCCCGGACCCGAGGTGCCGGGAAAGCGCGCCTCGATCGCGGCGACGAGCGCGCCGCCGGGCCCCTGCAGATGATGCACTTCGGCATCGGCGTCGAACACCGGCACCCCTTCGCGTTCGAACATCGCCGAAGCGGTCGATTTGCCCATGCCGATCGATCCGGTCAGCCCCAGAATGAAAGGACGACGCAGCCGCGAACCGAGATTCTTGGCATAGGTCATGCCGTCAGCAACGCGCGCAGTTCGTCGTCGCGGCCTTCGGGCGGTGCGGCGCCGAAGAAGAGTTCAAAGGCAAGCGCGGCCTGACCGATCAGCATGTCGAGGCCATCGACGCAGTCGAGTCCCCGCGCCGCGGCCGATTTCAACAACCCGGTCTGAAGCGGCGAATAGACGAGGTCATAGACGATCGCGTCGGCGGGGAGCGGCGAGAGGTCGAGATCGAGCGGCGGCTGGCCCTTCATCCCGAGGCTGCTGGCATTGACGAGCAGCGCGGCGGGCGGAAGCTCGGCATCGAGGGCGACGACATCGCCCTTCAATCCAAAGGTCGCCAGCAAGCCCATCGCCTTTAACGGCGAACGGTTGAAAATGGTGACGGGGCCGACATTCGCCCTGGCGAGTGCGAACAGCACCGCACGGGCCGCGCCCCCGGCGCCGACCACTGCGACCGGCGCACCTTGGAGATCGATTTCGGCGAGCGGGGCATAAAAACCGGCCGCGTCGGTATTGGTCCCGATCAATTCGCCGTCCGGTTGGCGAACGATCGTGTTCATCGCACCGATCGTGCCGCGAATATCGCCGGGGTCGGCGACAAGGTCCATCACCGCGGCCTTGTGCGGCATGGTGACATTGCAGCCGCGCCAGTCGGGATCGGCCCGCCGCCCGGCGATATAGGCGGCCAGATCATCGGGCTTCACATGCGCCCGCCGATAGTCACCGCTCAGTTCGAGCGCGTCGAGCCAGAAACCGTGAATCAGCGGCGATTTCGACTGGGCGATCGGATCGCCGATCACGTCGGCATAGGGAATGTTCATTGCGGCGCCAGCCCGGTCGCGCGGAGCCACGCCATCAGGGGAAGCATCGGCATACCGATGATGGTCCAGGGATCGCCCTCGACCCGGTCGAACAATTGCACACCCGCTCCTTCGATTTCATAACATCCGACGGTCCACCGGATATTGTCCCAGTTTCGCGCGACATAGTCGGCGATGAAGGCGTCCGACAAGGGGCGCATCCACAGTTTCGCCTCTCCGATCGCGCGCCATATAGGAACGCCGTCGCGCGCGGCGACCGCGGCGCTGAACAGGCGGTGACGGCTTCCGGCCATAAGCCGAAGATGATCGGCGGCGTCCGTGGGACTTTCGGGTTTCGACAGCATCCTGCCGTCGTCGAGCGCCAGCGTCGAATCCGCGCCGATCACCGTCACGCCGGGAAGCCGCGACGATATTTTTACCGCTTTCGCCTCGGCAAGGGCATCGGCGATGTTGCGCGGAGTCTGACCGGCGGCCAGCAATGATGCCGTCAGCGCCTCTTCGTCGACATGCGCGGCGCTGGTTTCGAAATCGAGGCCGGCGGCGCGGAGCATCGCGGCGCGGCCACTGCTTTGCGAGGCAAGAAGAAGCGTCATGCCGCGCTGCGGTCTTCGACCAGCTTTATCACCGCCGCCGCCGTTTCCTCGATCGACCGGCGCGTGACGTCGATGACCGGCCAGCCATTGTCGGCGAACATGCGGCGCGCATAGGCCAGCTCGGCCTTCACCCGCTCGTCATCGACATAGGCGGTTTCGGGGGCCTGGTTGAGCGAGAGCAGCCGATTGCGCCGCACCTGGACCAGCCTGTCGAGGCCGGTGGTCAGGCCGACGACCATCGGGCGTTTCAGGTTGAACAGCGCATGGGGCGGCGGCGATTCAGGGACGATCGGAATATTCGCCGTCTTAAACCCACGATTGGCGAGATAGATGCTCGTCGGCGTTTTCGACGTGCGCGACACGCCGGCGAGGACGATGTCGGCCTGTTCCCAATTTTCCCAGCCGATCCCGTCATCGTGAGCGACGGTGAACTGAATCGCCTCGACGCGCGCGAAATAGGCGGCGTCGAGCTGGTGCTGGCGGCCGGGACGCGCCTTGGCTTCCTGGCCGAGCATCCGCGACAGCGCGTCGGTCACCGCATCAAGCGCGGCAACGGTCGGCAGGTTGAGAGCACTGGCGCGCCGTTCAAGACTGACGCGCAGTTCGCCGTTGACGAGCGTGAAGAGGATCATTCCCGGGCTGGCCTGAACCTCTGCCATGATCCGGTCGAGATGCGATTCCGATCGCACCATCGGCCAGAAATGGCGCACCACCTCGACATCGTCGAACTGCGCAATCGCCGCCTTGGCGATATTTTCAAGCGTTTCGCCCGTGGAGTCCGATATAAGATGGAGGTGCAGCCTGCCCATTGCGCCACCATGGCGGGAAACTGCCGAAAAAGGCAAGTCGCGAAGCGATTTGACCCCTTAGGACCCCCTGTGGATAAGTTTTAGTATAAGGGCAGGGATGATTTCGGGGCGGGTAATTCATCCCCCGCCGTGTCGATTCCGCTCCACCGATTATCCACAGGGGATGAATCTTGTCCACAGGCTGTGAATTAGGGGCAAAGACGATGGCGACTCTGGAGCGGAACGCCGGATGAGGGGAGTCAAGCTGTTGGCAAAAAGGACGCCCCGGCCTAAAGCCACGTTGTCCGCCGACCAACAAACCACCACAATTTCATTCAATATTATATTGAGAAGAGAAAGAGAGCCCGCGTGAAGGCGTCACCCAAAAGCTTGCTCGCGACGTTGCGCGGTATGCGGCAGACACGCCCGCCGCTCTGGCTGATGCGTCAGGCTGGGCGCTATCTGCCTGAATATCGCGCCTTGCGAGAGACGAAGGGCGGGTTTCTGGAACTTTGCTATGACCCCGAAGCCGCGGCCGAGGTGACGTTGCAGCCGATCCGGCGTTTCGGTTTCGACGGGTCGATCCTCTTTTCCGACATTCTGGTCATCCCCCACGCGCTGGGCCAGCATCTATGGTTCGAAGCGGGCGAGGGACCACGGCTTGCGCCGCCATTGATCGATAGCACGCTGGAATCGCTGGACGCCACGCCGCAGCGGCTTGACCCCATCTATGCGACGGTCGCGCGCGTTGCCGCGGCCTTGCCCCCCGAAACCACCTTTCTGGGCTTTGCAGGCAGTCCCTGGACCGTTGCGACCTATATGGTGGCGGGACAGGGGTCGAAGGACCAGGCGGCGGCCAGGCGGCTCGCGTTCGGCGACCCGGCAGCGTTTCAGAACATCGTCGATGCCATTGTCGACCTGACGGTCATCTATCTGTCCGGGCAGATCGAAAATGGCGTCGATGCCGTGCAATTGTTCGACAGTTGGGCCGGAAGCCTGTCGCCTGCGCAATATGAGCAATGGGTGATCGCGCCGAACGCCGAAATCGTCCGGCGGTTGAAGACGCTGCATCCCGATACGCCGATCATCGGCTTTCCAAAGGGGGCAGGCGGCAAGCTGCGCGCCTATGCCGACGAAACGGGCGTCGATGCGATCGGCCTTGACGAAACGGTCGATCCGGCATGGGCGGACGCGGCGTTGCCGCCCCAGCTTCCGGTGCAGGGCAATCTCGACCCACTGGCGCTTGTCGCGGGCGGCGCGGCGCTTGATGCGGCGATCGACCGGATCCTTGCGGCCTTTTCGTCGCGTCCCCATATCTTCAATCTCGGCCATGGTATCGTGCCTGACACGCCGATTGCGCATGTCGAGCATCTGATCGGGCGCGTTCGCGGCGGATAATATGGAAACGACTGCTTTTCTGGGGGCGACGATGCTTTGGATCAAAGCCGCGCATATCATCTTCGTCATCTTCCTGATGGCCGGCCTGTTCATGATGCCGCGCTTTTTCGTCTATCATCATCAGGCGCCCGTCGGATCGGCCGAGGACAAGATCTGGATCGAGCGCGAGGACCGGTTGCGACGGATCATCCTGAACCCGTCGCTGGTCATCGTCTGGATCTTTGGATTGATGCTCGCCTTTAACGGAAATTATTGGGGCGAAGGCTGGTTCATTGCCAAATTGCTGCTCGTGCTGGCGCTGTCGGGCTATCATGGCTGGATGATCGGCTATTTCAAAAAGCTGAAAAAGGGGGAGCGCCCGTTGACCGAAAAGCAGCTCCGCCTGCTGAACGAGGTTCCCGGCGTCGCGGCCGCGATCATCGTCATCCTGGTCGTCGTCCGTCCCTGAACACGCATCGCCGGACGCAGCCCGATTGACTTGAACCCGGCCCGGTTATAGGGGCCGATCAACCCCGCCCCGCGCGGGCGGCGCTTCATGGCGCCGAATCTATCTTTAACGGTCGTCCCACGACCGGATAGGCACCGGCAGGTGCAATGATTTAGTTTCACATTCTCCCTGATTTTCTACCCGGAATCCATCCATGCACCTTAAAGAACTCAAAACGAAATCGCCCGCCCAGCTCGTCGAAATGGCGGAAGAACTGGGTGTCGAGGGCGCATCGACGCTGCGCAAGCAGGATCTGATGTTCTCGATCCTGAAGGAACTTGCCGAAGAGGGTGAGGAAATCATCGGGTCGGGAACGATCGAGGTTCTTCCGGACTCTTTCGGCTTCCTGCGCTCGTCGGACGCCAATTATCTGGCGGGTCCCGACGATATTTACGTGTCGCCGAACCAGGTCCGCAAATATGGGCTGCGCACCGGCGATACCGTCGAAGGCGAAATCCGCGCGCCGCGCGACGGCGAGCGTTATTTTGCGCTTACCAAGCTTATCAGCGTCAACTTCGACGATCCTGACGTCGTTCGTCATCGTGTCAATTTCGACAATCTGACGCCGCTTTATCCGAACCAGAAGCTGTCGCTCGACACGGTCGATCCGACGGTCAAGGACAAGTCGGCGCGGGTGATCGACCTGGTCAGCCCGCAGGGCAAGGGGCAGCGCGCGCTGATCGTCGCGCCGCCGCGGACGGGTAAGACGGTGCTGTTGCAGAATATCGCCAAGGCGATCACCGACAATCACCCCGAAGTTTACCTGATCGTCCTTCTCGTCGACGAACGTCCCGAGGAAGTCACCGACATGCAGCGCAGCGTGAACGGCGAAGTCGTATCTTCTACCTTTGACGAACCCGCGACGCGCCATGTACAGGTTGCCGAAATGGTGATCGAAAAGGCGAAACGGCTTGTCGAACATAAGAAGGATGTCGTCATCCTGCTCGATTCGATCACGCGCCTTGGCCGCGCCTATAACACCGTCGTTCCGTCATCGGGCAAGGTGCTGACCGGCGGTGTTGATGCCAACGCGCTGCAGCGTCCGAAACGCTTTTTTGGCGCCGCGCGTAACATCGAGGAAGGCGGCTCGCTGTCGATCATCGCCACCGCGCTGATCGATACCGGCAGCCGCATGGACGAAGTGATTTTTGAAGAGTTCAAGGGCACCGGCAACTCGGAAATCGTGCTGGACCGCAAGGTTGCCGACAAGCGCATCTTTCCCTCGCTGGACGTTGGCAAGTCGGGCACGCGCAAAGAAGAATTGCTCGTCGAAAAGGACAAGCTGTCGAAAATGTGGGTGCTGCGCCGCATCCTCATGCAGATGGGCACGATCGACGCGATGGAATTCCTGCTCGACAAGATCAAGGATTCCAAGACCAACGAAGATTTCTTCGACAGCATGAATCAATAGGTTCCATCCGCGATGGCTGTGATCGAACATGCGTTGTGGCCCGTGCGAGCGGGCGACGAAGCGGCGTTCGAGGCAGCTTTCGCAGAGGCGCGGCCGTTGATTGCGTCCGCGCCGGGTTTTCATTCGATCGAAATTCGGCGCCCGATGGCGAGCGGACAGCCCTATCTGCTTTTGGCGGGCTGGCGATCGGTCGAAGATCATCGTGATGGCTTTCGCCAGTCGAACCAGTATCAGCAGTGGCGCGCGTTGCTGCACCCATTTTACGACCCTATGCCTGTGGTCAGCTATTTCGGAGAAGCCCTGTGATCTTGGAGTTTTTGGTGCAGGCCGCAGCGGCCACGGAAGGATTTGGCGGGCCCGCCGGGATGTGGGAGGCGATTGCCAACGATTTTTCCAAGATCACCGAACCCGCGGCCTTTGCCGCATTTCTTCAGGTTTTGATGATCGACCTGGTGCTGGCGGGCGACAATGCCATCGTCGTCGGCGCACTCGCGGCGGGGCTTCCCGCCGATCAGCGCAAGAAAGTCATTCTGATCGGGGTTTTGGCGGCGCTGGTTCTGCGCATCGCCTTTGCACTGGTCGTGACGCAATTGATGCAGATCGTCGGGCTGATCTTTGTCGGCGGATTGCTGCTGTTCTGGGTGGCGTGGAAAATGTGGCGCGAACTGCGTCATACGGAACCGTCGCATGGATCGCCCGAGATCGCGGGTGACGAGCAATCGGGCCTGAAACCCGCCAAGAGCTTTGCCGGTGCGGCCTGGGCCGTCGCGGTTGCCGACGTGTCGATGAGCCTCGACAATGTGCTGGCGGTCGCCGGCGCGGCGCGCGAGCATCCGGGCATCCTGATCGTCGGCCTGATCTTTGCCGTCGCCCTGATGGGGATCGCGGCGAATATCATCGCGAAATATATCGAACGCTATCGCTGGATCGCCTATATCGGTCTTGCCGTGATCGTCTATGTCGCGGTCAAGATGATCTATGAAGGCTGGGTCGATCCCGGCGTCGGCATCGGCACATTGTTCGGCTGAAGCGTCGGAACGATCAAAAAAGGCCAGTCCCTGATGGGGCTGGCTTTTTTCGTTGGACGTCCCATCTTGGTCCCATGGCCGATCTCCACATGACCCGCGTTGCCGTTTCCTGCCCCGATTATTCGGCGCTGGAGCGGCGGATCGCGGATTATGCGACGGGTGGGGAAGTCCGTTTCACGACACGGTTCAAGCCGAAGCGCGCCGATGAGCTGATCGGCGGCAAGCTGCATTTCATCGTCAAGCATATGCTGGTGGGGCGCGTTGAGATATTGCGGTTCGACGATCGCGCCGACGGGCGGATCGACATTGTGTGCGCGGCGGCTTTGGAGCGCGTTTATCCCCAGCCAAAGCGGGCGCACCAGGGCTGGCGCTATCTGACGGATGCCGACGCGCCGAAAGCCGCCGACGATGCGAGCGGGATCGGCGCGCTGCCGCCCGACCTTTATCGCGAACTGGCCGAACTCAGCCTGATTTAACCCGCCTGCGCGGCGAGCATTGCCGCCATTTTCTCCCAGACCTTGTTGATCGCCTTGAGCGGTCTGACCATAACTTTGAAATCTTTTATCTTTCCGTCTTCATTCCACCGAATGATGTCGACGCCGTTGATGTGGATCCCATCAAGGGTGGTCGCAAATTCGAGCATCGCCTGATCGCCGTCGACAATTTCGCGTAGGTAGCGAAAATCGTCGCCGCCAAGGACGTGGCTTGCCGCGTGCAGATAGGCAAAGACCTTGTCCTGACCTTCCTGAGGCGTGTGAACGACCGGCGAGTGAAATACGGCATCAGCGGCGATCAGGTCGCGAAGCGCCTGCGGATCGCCGCCGCCCGCCATATAGGCGTGCCAGGCGGCGATCCCTGCCGATGCGGTCATGCCAGATGCTCGGCAAAAAAGGCCCGGGTGCGCCCGTCGGCGCGTTGCGCGCCCTCTTCGTCGCGGCGGTCGCCCATTGTCGCGGCAAAGCCATGGTCGAGGCCGGGATAGTCGTGGAGTGTGACCTTTGGGTGCGGGTCGAGCGCGTCGTGAACCGCCTTTTGCGCCGCATGATCGACGAAATGATCCTCGGTCGGAATATGGAGCATCAACGGGTTGGCGATCGCATGAGCCTCGTTCAGCATCTGGTCGATCATGACGCCATAATATCCGACCGAAGCGTCGATGTCGGTGCGCGCCGCAGCCATATAGGCAAGGCGGCCGCCGAGACAAAAGCCCACCGCACCGACTTTCGTTGCGCCCTGGCCATGCAGCCAGCGGATCGCCGCCTCGACGTCCTTCACGCCGTGATCGGCATCATATTGGCCGAAATAACCGAAGGCTTCCTGCAATTCGGCTTCTACATCGGGGTCGAGTTCGACGCCCGGCGCGAAACGCCAGAAGATGTCGGGCGCGATCGCCATATATCCTTCCGCTGCCCAATCGTCGCATTTCTGGCGGATGCCTTCATTGACGCCAAAGATTTCGGGAATGACGATAATCGCGCGCGCGCTGTCGGCGTCGGGGCGCGCGACATAGGCGGGAATGGCGCCTTCGCCGTCAAGCGCGGGAATCTGGATATTGGTTGCGGCCATCTGGGGAGCTCTCCTGTCTCTTGCTTCTTTGCTGTTAAAGCGCGAAGCTAGCCGGGCTATGGGCTTGGCTCAAGCGGCTAACCGGCATTTTCGGGGCGGAGACAAGCGATGAAGTTCAATATCGAGATCGACTGCACTCCCGAGGAGGCGCGGCGCCTGTTCGGCCTTCCCGATCTTGAGCCGCTGCACGACATTTATCTCAGCCGCGTCAAGGAACTGATGGCAAAGGGCATCACCCCCGACATGGTGCAGTCGATGGTCAAGACCTGGGTTCCCATGGGCGGCAACGGGCTGGACCTTGTCCAGTCGTTGCTGGGCCAGTTCGGCGGCGGGCTGATGAGCGGAGCCAAATCATCCGAACCAGCCGATGACGATAAATCCGCCAAAGGGCGAAAAAGCTGAATCAAGTCCTGCCCAAAGATACGATCTTTGCGTTGTCGAGCGGGATGCCGCCAGCGGCGATCGGTGTCGTGCGCGTGAGCGGACCGGGGGCGGGCGAGGCGCTGCGGGTGCTGGCGGGCCGATTGCCGGCACCGCGGCGGGCGTCGCTGGCTGAACTGAAGGACGAGAATGATCGTCCGCTCGACCGTGCGCTGATCCTGTGGTTTCCCGGCCCGGCGACCGCGACCGGAGAGGATCTGGCCGAATTGCATTTGCATGGCGGCCGGGCGGTCGTCGCCGCCGTCGAGGCGACACTCGGCGGGATGGCCGGGCTGCGGCAGGCCGCGCCGGGGGAATTTACGCGGCGGGCGTTCGACAATGGGCGGATCGATCTGGCCGAGGCCGAAGGGCTGGCAGACCTTCTTTCCGCCGAGACCGAGAGCCAGCGCATACAGGCCCTGGGCATGGCGAGCGGTCATATATCGCGGACCGTCGCTGCATGGCAGGAGAGGCTGCTCGGATTGATGGCGGGGGCCGAAGCCGAATTGAATTTCGCCGACGAGGATGACGTCGAAACCGGCGATGCCGTTGCGCGGCGGCTGGTCGGCGGGATGGCGGAACTTTCGGTGGAATTTGGCGCTTGGCTGGCGCGTCCGGCGGTGGAGATTATCGCAGAGGGGCTTTCAGTGGTCATCGCCGGGCCACCCAATGCCGGAAAATCGACCCTTATCAATGCGTTGGTCCAGCGCGAGCTGGCGATTGTGTCGCCGGTGGCGGGAACAACGCGCGATGTCATCGAAACGCCGCTCGCGCTTGGCGGAATAGCGATGCGCTTTTCCGACACGGCGGGGATCAGGGCCGAGGGGGCCGACGCCGTCGAAGCGATCGGAATTGACCGGGCAAAGGCGGCGGTGGAAGCCGCCGACGTGCTTTTATGGCTGGGGCCGCCGCGGGACGCGCCCGCACATCCACGCGCGATCCTGATTGCCGCACAGGCGGACCGTTGGCGCGGCCATGCCGCGATGGAGGCCGAAGCGTCGCGATGCGACCTGACACTGTCCGCCGCGACGGGCGAGGGGATGGACAAGCTGCATCGCTATATCGTCGAGATGGCGCGAACATTGATGCCGCGCGAGGGAGAGGCGGCGCTGCGCCGTCGGCAGCGCGTCGCGCTGGCCGAAGCGCGCGACTGGTTAACGTTGGACGAGGGGTCACGAGAGGCGAGCGATCTTATCCTGTTGGCCGAACGGTTGCGGCTGGCCGCAATGGCACTCGACCGGATTACCGGGCGCGCCGGTGTCGAAGAGATGCTCGACACACTTTTCGGTCGTTTCTGCATCGGCAAATGATGTTCCACGTGGAACGTCGTGTCGCTCGCAACGCGGTGGATTTGACGAGGGCTTTGCGCTAAAGGCGCGGCAATCATGCAAGATTCAGAAACTTTCGATGTCATCGTGGTGGGCGGTGGTCATGCCGGAACCGAGGCCGCGGCGGCCGCGGCGCGGCTCGGCGCGCGTGTCGCGCTCGTCAGTTTCGACCCCGCCCTGATCGGGACCATGTCGTGCAATCCCGCCATCGGCGGGCTGGGCAAAGGCCATTTGATGCGCGAGGTCGATGCCCTCGACGGCTGGATGGCGCGCGCGGCGGACAGCGCGGCGATCCATTACCGTATGCTCAATGCGTCGAAAGGCGCGGCGGTACAGGGACCGCGGATTCAGGCCGATCGCAAATTATACCGCGAGGCCATTCAGAAACTGCTGGGCGCCGAAGACGGCATTGCCGTGATCGCGGGCGAGGCGGCGGCGTTGCGCCTGTCGAGCGGCGGGCGCGTCGAGGGCCTGGAGTTGGCGGACGGTTCGGTGATGATGGCGAGTGCGGTCGTGCTCGCCACGGGGACCTTCCTTGGCGGATCAATGTTTCGCGGCGAAGAGCGGATGCAGGGTGGGCGGATCGGCGAGGCGGGCGCCCACCGACTGGCCGAGCAGTTGCGCGCCGCCGACCTGCCGATGGCGCGACTCAAAACCGGAACGCCGCCACGCCTTGATGGCCGAACGATCGACTGGGCCCGCTTGGACGAGCAAGCATCCGACAGCGCCGATGGGGCACGCTGGACCTGTTCCACGTGGAACAGCGAGCGGACCGTGCCGCAGATTTTCTGCGCGATTACGCGGACGAATTCTGAAAGCCACGCGATCATCGCCGCCAATCTGGATCGATCACCGCTGTTTACCGGCGCGATCGGCGCGGCGGGTCCGCGCTATTGTCCGTCGATCGAGGACAAGATTCACCGGTTTGCGGACCGCGATGGGCATCAGGTCTTTCTGGAGCCCGAGGGACTGGATTCATTTCTGGTCTATCCCAACGGCATTTCGACCTCTCTTCCCGCCGATGTCCAACTGGCGATGCTGCGCACGATGGCGGGGCTTGAGCAGGTCGAGATGGTCGTCCCGGGATATGCCGTCGAATATGACCATATCGATCCGCGCTCGCTCGACCGGACATTGCAGGTGCGGGCGATGCCAGGGCTGTGGTGCGCGGGCCAGATCAACGGCACGACCGGTTATGAAGAGGCGGCAGCGCAGGGCCTGGTGGCGGGCGCAAATGCCGCTCTGGCCATACAAGGTCGCGATCCGCTGATCCTCGATCGCAGCGAATCCTATATCGGCGTGATGGTCGACGACCTGGTATTGCAGGGGGTCAGCGAGCCTTACCGAATGCTGACCGCACGCGCAGAGTATCGCTTGCGGCTGCGCGCCGACAATGCCGTAACGCGGCTGACGGGCAAGGGGATCGCTTTGGGGCTGGTGCGGCCCGCCACCGCCGCATTGTTCGATGCGCGCCAGGCCGAGCGCGCGCGTGCCGCGGCATTGCTCGATGTCCCGGTCGCGACGGCCGATTATGCCGCAATTGGGCTTGCCCTGCCAGGCGACGGCATCGCGCGCAGGCGCATCGACCTGCTGCGCTATTCGGAAGTGACGCTGGCGAAGCTGACGCAATTGGCGCCCGAACTGGCGCTGATCGATGCGGCCATCCTGTCGGAAATTGCGGAGGATGCCCATTATGCGCCCTACATCGCGCGGCAGGATGCCGAACTGCGCGCGCTTGCCGCGAATGAGGCTATCATGCTCGACCCATCGCTTGATTATGGCATGATCGGCGGCTTGTCGCGGGAGATGGTTGAGCGGCTGACAAAGGCGCGGCCGGAGACATTGGGCCAAGCCGCGCGAATCGACGGCGTGACTCCCGCCGCGCTGACTGCGATCATGGTGCACAGTCGGCGTCGCGCGGCGTGACCCCTTTGCTGGAAAGCGAGGAGTCGGCACGAAGCTGGATCGAAACGGCGTTCGCGCCGACCGCGATTCAGGTCGGCCAGATGGAACGCTTCGTCGATTTGCTGATTCGCGCGAATGAACAGCAGAATTTGATCGCAGCATCGACGATCCCGACCATATGGGTCCGGCATGTCGCGGACAGCGCGCAGCTTTTGTCGTTCGATAGCCGCGATGGTGATGGGATCTGGATCGATCTTGGCAGCGGACCGGGTCTGCCCGGACTGATCGTCGCGATCCTCAGCGCACGGCCGATGCTGCTCGTCGAATCGCGAAAGCGGCGATGCGATTTTTTGCGGGAGGTCGTCAGCGATCTGCAACTATCGCATGTCGAGATCGCGGAGGCGCCGCTGGAACGCATTGATGTCCGTCCGGCGGCAACGATCAGCGCCCGTGCCTTTGCTCCGCTGGATCGGCTGCTCGACTTATCCGCGCGTTTTTCCACCGAATCGACGCGTTGGCTGCTGCCAAAAGGGAGAAACGCCGTTAAGGAACTGGCATTGCTTCCGCAGCCATGGCAGAGAATGTTCCACGTGGAACAGAGCCGTACCGATGCCGAAAGTCAGATTTTGGTCGGAACGGGAAAAGTGGCAGCAAAACAGCGAGGAAGATGATGATCCGCATTGCCGTGGCGAACCAGAAGGGCGGGGTTGGCAAGACGACGACGGCAATCAATTTGGCGACCGCGCTGGCTGCGACGGGCTGGCGAACATTGATCATCGATCTGGATCCACAGGGAAATGCCTCGACGGGGCTGGGGATCAAGCAATCGCAGCGCGAGCTTTCGAGTTACGAACTGCTGCGCGGCGATGCGACCCTTGCCGAATGCGCCATTTCGACGGCAGTTCCGAGGCTCGACATCGTCACCGCGACGGTCGATCTGTCGGGCGCCGAAATCGAATTGATCGAATTTCAGGATCGCCTCCACCGACTCCAACAAGCCTTGTCCAGTTCCGAAGCGGGTCAGTGGGACATTTGCCTGATCGACTGCCCGCCATCATTGGGCATGTTGACGCTCAACGCGCTGATCGCCGCCGAATCGCTGATCGTGCCGCTGCAATGCGAATTTTTCGCGCTGGAGGGACTCAGTCAGTTGCTCACGACGGTCGAGCGGGTGCGCGAGCGATTCAACCAGAAACTGTCGATCCTGGGCGTGGCGCTGACGATGTTCGATCGGCGCAATCGGTTGACCGACCAGGTGTCGGACGATGTTCGCGAAGTGCTGGGCCCGGTCGTGTTCGAAACGGTCATTCCGCGGAACGTGCGCCTGTCAGAGGCGCCCAGCCATGGCTTGCCGGCGCTGATCTATGACCATCGCTGTGCCGGCTCGGCAGCCTATATCGCGCTGGCGCGCGAATTGATCGACCGCCTGCCCAATATTCGCAAGGCCGCATAAATGACAGATAATAAAGAGAAAAGTGGAGAGTCGCCAGCGCGCAAGCGGCCATCCGGCCTTGGGCGCGGGTTGAATGCACTGTTCGGCGATGCCGCGGTAGAAGCGCCCGTGCTGGCCAGCCCCGGCGCGGCGGCAAAGACGGCATCGACACCCACCGACTCCGTCCAGCATATCGGGGTTGGGTCGATCAGTCCGCTTCCCGGCCAGCCGCGCCGCCATTTCGACGAGGCTGCAATCGCCGAACTCGCCGATTCGATCGCTTTGCGCGGCCTTTTGCAGCCGATCATCGTCCGCCGATCGCCCAATGGCGAGGGCTATCAGCTTGTCGCGGGTGAACGGCGCTGGCGCGCGGCGCAGTGGGCGGGGCTGCATCAGATTCCCGCTCTTGTGCGCGAACTCGACGATGCGGCGACCTATGAGATTGCGCTGGTCGAGAATATCCAGCGGCAGGACCTGAACGCGATCGAAGAGGCAAGCGCCTATCGCCGCCTGATAGAGGATTTCGGCCATAATCAGGAAGCGCTGGCAAAGCTCGTCGGCAAATCGCGCAGTCATGTCGCGAACCTTATGCGCCTGCTCGACCTGCCCGCGAGCGTGCAGGCCCTTGTCGGCGACGGATCGCTCGCGATGGGACATGCGCGCGCGCTGATCGGCGCCGACGATGCCGAAGCGATCGCCCGCCGCGTTGCTCGCGAAGGCCTGTCGGTGCGAGCGGTTGAGGCCCTGGTACGCGCAGGACGAGATGGCGGTGCGCCCGCCGTCAAGGGGCCGCTGGAGTATAAAAGTGCCGATGGCGGACGCGATCCGGACATTGTCGCGGTGGAGCGCCATCTGTCCGAACTGCTCGGAATTGGCGTGGCGATCCAATATGCGGGAGGCGGCAAGGGCGCGCTTACCCTGAAATTCGCCTCGCTCGATCAACTCGACATGATCTGCCAACGCCTGTCGGGCGAATCGATCTGATTCCCGGCCCCCTGTAACCGGGTTCCGGCCAGGGTTGGGGAGCGGTTTGATGAGTATCAATCCCGGGCCTTGAGAGAATTCGACCGGTCCGGACGTCGCCGTATAAATTCGCATAAGTGTCTGATTTCAGACATATAAATCGATGATTCGCGGCAGTCTCCTATTGCTCCGTTGACCAAGATTGCTGGCAAAGCCTGTTTCTATCGGTCCGGACAATTGCGCTGCCCATGAGGAGTTCGATGTGCGTTCCGGCCAATATCGGCTGGGCGACGGTGTGCGCGGCTATCAGACCCGCAGGGCCTGTGCGTCGATTTGGCCGGCGTCGTCCTTGCGCCCGACCTTGCGCTGCGTATCGACAAGAAGTTGCGCCGCGCAACCGGGTGGGTGTTTGACGAGCAGCGCAGCCTGACGATCGACCGCGCCGACGATCCGCGACACGTCGGCGGGCTGGTGCGACGATCTCGACAGCCTGAACCATTGGCTGGGCGTGCGGCTGCCATCCGTCCGCAGGCCAGGTTCGATCTGGCCAGCCTGCCGCACGCCCTGCGGCCATATCAGGCGTGGGCGGCGCCGTCGGTCGATGCCGTCGCTTCGGCGGGTGAGGTGCTCCGCAAAGTTTCGACGCACGGCATTCGTCGGACGCGAAAGGCATACCCGATTCGCTGCGCTTGCGGCGTTTGCGAGGGACGCTGCGCCCGGAAAGGCGATGCCTCGGGTTCGGTTAGGCATGCTGATGCCGCTTCGCCGGGATCTGGCCGCGAGCAACCCGAATGATACCGGCACCGGAACGGGCGAACTAGCGCGACAGCACCCGCGCTAGATCGCCACGCCTTTCAGCATCGAGCCTGGATTTAGCAGCGGCCACCGCGACCGATTTCGCGGCCGATCAGCGCACCGCCAGCAGCGCCGATGATCGTGCCCGGCGTCCGATCGCCATAACGATCGACCTCGCGGCCCAGCAATGCGCCGGCGGCGCCGCCGATAATCATGCCGGTCGTCCCGCTGCCGCGACGGCAATGATAATTGCCGCTGTACCGACGGTCACGATAATGGCCGCCACGGTCATCGCGGCGATAGTCGCGGTTCCAACGATCATTGTCGCCGTGACTGTATCGCGATTCGCGGTGATGACGTTCGCGCGCCTCTGCCTCCACGGGCATGGCGGTTAGGGCGCTAGCGCCGATCAGGGCCGTCAAGGCCAGCTTGTTGAACAGGACCATCGTCTTCCTTCCATCTGGATCCCCCGAACTCAGATTAAAAAGCGGTAACTGGCGCCTGCCTGAACTGCTCCGTACGAATCATCGGTTGGCAAGTCGGCTCGACCATTTTTCGGCGCGGCCTGTCCGATTTGGACGACAAGGCGATGCGCGGCGGCAAAGCGACGGCGAATCGAAATTCCTACTGCCGCATTAACCAGTCTTTAGGGCTGTTTGCGCCACAGCGGCAGGACGCAAGACTTGCCTGTGGGGAAACATCCATGTCTGACACCCAAGTGTCGAAAAGCCGGCCGACCAGTGCCGATGTCGCGATCATCGGCGCGGGGCCGGCGGGGCTGACCGCCGCCTATCTGCTCACACAGCAGGGTTATAGCGTGACGGTGATCGAAAAGGATCCCGTCTATGTGGGCGGGATCAGCCGCACGGTCGAACATGACGGTTTTCGTTTCGACATCGGTGGCCATCGATTTTTTTCGAAAAGCCAGGAAGTCGTCGATCTGTGGAACGAGATTCTGCCCGACGATTTCATCCAGCGTCCGCGAATGAGCCGCATCTATTATGAAGGCAAATTCTATTCCTATCCACTGCGCGCGTTTGAGGCGCTGTGGAACCTCGGCATCGTGCGTTCGACGCTGTGCATGGTCAGCTATGCGCAGGCGAAGCTGATCCCGAACAGGAATGTCCGCAGTTTTGAGGACTGGACGATCAACCAGTTCGGACGAAAGCTTTATTCGATCTTTTTCAAGACTTACACCGAGAAGGTGTGGGGTATGCCCTGCGACGAAATGTCGGCCGACTGGGCGGCACAGCGCATCAAGGGCCTGTCGCTCGGCGCCGCGGTGATCGACGGGCTGAAGCGCAGCCTGGGTCTGAACAAGGCGCCGAATGACGGCATGGCGACCAAGACGCTCCTCGAAACATTTCGCTATCCGCGGCTCGGTCCCGGCATGATGTGGGAAGCGGCGCGCGACAAGGTGGTCGCGGGCGGCAACCATGTGCTGATGGGCCATGGTTTCAAGCAATTGACGCAGGATCAGAAAACCGGCCGCTGGCGGATGACCGCCAACGGCCCCGACGGCGACATCGTGATCGACGCGGCGCATATCATCAGTTCGGCGCCGATGCGCGAACTGGCGGCGCGCATCCATCCGCTGCCCGCCTGCGCGACGAGCGCGGCGCCGAAGCTGAAATATCGGGACTTTCTGACCGTCGCGCTCAAGATTCGTTCGGACGATCTGTTTCCCGACAATTGGATATATATTCATGACAGCAAGGTGCGGGTCGGCCGCGTGCAGAATTTCCGTAGCTGGTCGCCCGAAATGGTGCCCGATCCTGAACTGGCGTGCGTCGGTCTCGAATATTTCTGTTTCGAAGGCGACGGTCTCTGGACGTCGAGCGACGATCGACTGATCGCACTGGCCACCAGGGAAATGGAGATATTGGGGCTTTGCGATCCCGAGGATGTCGTCGGCGGGACGGTCGTGCGGCAGGAAAAAGCCTATCCGGTTTATGACGATGATTATGCCGAACATGTCAACGTGATGCGCGGCGAGTTGGAGGCGCGCTATCCGACGCTGCACATGGTCGGGCGCAATGGAATGCACCGTTACAACAACCAGGATCATGCGATGATGACGGCCATGCTGACGGTGCGGAACATCGTCGCAGGCGAGAATATCTATGATATTTGGGGCGTCAACGAGGATGCCGAATATCATGAAAGCGGCACAGAGGGCGAACGGGCGGCGCTGGCGTCGGTTCGTGATGTTCCCTCGCGCGTGTCGAAGGCCGCCTGAAGTCTTGGCCGAAGGCGCCCTTGCCATGCATCCCGCGATCAGATTGATCGGTTCGATCCGGCGCGGCGAGATACGCTGGCTGAACTATCTGCTTGCCTCTGCGCTGGCGCTAGGCAGCGACGCAGGGCTGTTCCTGTTGCTGCTCGACGCCGGATTATCGCCAATGGCGGCATCCGCAATCGGCTATTGCGCCGGGATTCTCGTCCACTGGATGGTGTCGAGCCGATTGGTTTTTGCCGATGGCGCCGCGGTGCGCGGCACGGGCGAACGGCATCGCCAGAAACTGCTGTTCGTCGGATCGGCGTTGGTCGGCCTTGCCGTCACGACCGCCATCGTCGGCACGGCAACCGCGCTTGGCCTTGACCCCCGGCTCGCGAAGCTGGCGGCGATCGTCGTGAGTTTCCAGACGACCTATTTGCTCCGCCGCCATATCGTGTTCCGCCCGGTATCCGCGTGACCGATGCCCCCGTCCTGTCCGGGGAGGGGACGCCACGTTCCGTTCCGGCCTCTCCATCGCAGGACGGGATTGGCCTTGCGCCCTGGCTCACCCCGATCCGCATCGCCCTCATCCTGTGGACGGTGATGAGCCTGATGGCGATCGCTGTTCAATGGGACGCGATTGCCATGCTCGACCTGTCCGATACCGACGATGCGATGCGCATGGCGCAGGTTCGCGATCTTTTGGCCGGTCAGGGATGGTGGGACCTGAACCAGTATCGCGTCAATCCCGCAGGCGGCGGCGTCATGATGCACTGGTCGCGGATCGTCGATGCGCCGCTTGCCGCCGGCATCCTGATATTGAAACCACTGGTGGGGCAGCCGATCGCCGAACGCGCGGTGATGGCGATCTGGCCATCGGTGCTGGGCGCGATGCTCAGCGTCGCCTGCGTCCTTGGTTATCGCGATCATTCCGACCGGCGCATCGCGTGGGTGGCGCCGCTGTTCCTGATCATGTCGCCCTTCATCGTCGCGCAGTTCCGGCCGCTTCGCGTCGATCATCACGGCTGGCAGATATTGCTCGCGATGCTGGTGATGGGACAGGCGCTGCGTCCCGCGAGCTGGCGTTCGGGCGCGACAGCCGGCCTTTGCGCGGCTGCGTTGCTCGCCGTCTCGATCGAAGGCCTGCCGATGGCGGCGCTGTTCGCTGGGATCGCCGCGCTGCGCTGGGCCTGGCACGGACGCGGCGAAGATCGGGCGCGACTGTGCGGCTATATGGGCGCCCTGGCCGCCGGAGCGATGCTGTTCCAGTTTCTGACCCGTGGCCCGGCCGGGTTGATGGGGACGTGGTGCGATTCACTGTCGGCGCCCTATATGGCGGCATTTGTGGCCGCGACGGCCGGGGTCGCTGCCGCCGCGCTGATCAATTCGGGCGCGTTGTGGGTCCGTTTGATGCTGCTTGCCGGCGCGGGGCTGGGGGCCGCGGCGGCGCTGCTGTGGGTGGAACCGCAATGCGCGAACGGCCCCTTTGCCTCGCTCGATCCGATCGTCGTGAAATATTGGTATCAGCGCGTCCTGGAAGGCCAGCCTTTGTGGGTGTCGAAACCGGCGGATGCGATCCATGTTCTCGTGCCGTCGCTTGTCGGACTTGCCGGGTCGCTACTCGCGTGGCGGAGCTGTACGGTCGCGGCCGACCGGCGGAACTGGGCAACGATTATCGCCGCGTTGATCGGGGCGATGCTGCTGTCCTTATTCGTCCTTCGCACCGCGTCGACCGCGCATCTTTTCGCGCTGCCCGGCTGTGCGTGGCTGGGCCTTCGCGCCTGGATGCGGGCGCGAGAAATCGCTTCGACGGTGCCGCGAATCCTTGCGTCCATGCTGGCGGCGCTGACGCTGCCGTTACTTGGTGGCGGCGCTGTCGCGGCGGCCTTCGAGACGGCTTTTCCTGAGGCGCGGGAGAATGGCGGCGCAGCGGACCTCGCCGACGGTGCCAATCGCTATAGGGAAGACTGCCTTGACCCTGCAGCGATCGCCGCGCTGCGCCGTGTGCCGGCGACGACGATCCTGACCCCGATCGACCTTGGCGCGCCGATGCTATTCTGGACGCGCCACAGCGTGGTGGCGACGCCGCACCATCGGAACAGGGAGGCGATGGCGGACACGATCCGTGCCTTTATCGGCGATCCCCGGCAGGCGGAGGCGCTGGTCCGCAAACAACGGGCGACGCTGATCGTCTTTTGCCGTACCGCCAACGACCTGACCGCTTATCGGGGTGCGCGCGACGACGGTCTTGCCGCCCGGCTCTACGCTGGAAAAGCCCCATCGTGGCTGGAGCCGATGTCGATCGACAGCCAGGGCGGATTGTCGGTATGGCGGGTCAAGCCCCCCGCCCGGTAAAGACGCCCCGCTGCGTCAATATTTCTCGATCTGCACCGGTATCGACCGGAAACCGTGGACGAAACAGGCGTGGACTCGCTCGGCTTCGCCGACGACCCGCACGCGCATCCGCCGCGCCGCCATTTCTTCGAGCAGGATGCGCAGTTGCAGTTCGGCAAGGCGGGCACCGACGCAGCGGTGGACGCCATAGCCGAACGACAGATGGCGCCGGGCATTTTCGCGGGCCAGATCGATCGCGTCGGGATCGCTGAAGACGCTTTCGTCACGGTTCGCCGACAGATACCACAGGATCAGCTTGTCGCCCTTGGCGATTTTGTGCCCGAACAGTTCGGCGTCTTCCAACGCGGTGCGGCGCATATGCGCGAGCGGCGTCTGCCAGCGGATGATCTCGCTCACCGCATTGGGGATCAGCGCGGGATCGGATTCCAGCTTGGCGCGCTGATCCGGGAATAGGTCGAGGCCATAGGCTAGGCCCGACATTGTGTTGCGCGTCGTGTCGTTGCCGCCGACGATCAGCAGCACCAGATTCCCGATAAACTCATATTTATCCATATGGCTCATCGCTTCGCTGTGCAGCATCATCGACAGCAGATCGGGCGTCGGCGGCTGGTTCGCCTTTTCCACCCACAACTTTTGAAAATAGACGAACGCTTCTTCCAGCACCGCGCGGCGCTGTTCCTTGAGTTCGGGTTTCTGGGCCAGTTCGACGTCACCCATCCAGTCGGACCATTCGGACAGCTTGCGCCGGTCCTTCCACGGAAAATCGAACAGGATCGCGAGCATCTGCGTCGTCAGTTCCGTCGACACGCGATCGACCCAGTCGAATGTTTCGCCCCATGGCAGGGCGTCGAGGACTTCGCCGGTGCGATTGCGGATGTCGTCGGACAGGCGCGTCATTTCCGCGGGGGTGAAGGCGGGGGCGACGGTGCGGCGCTGGTCCGTATGTTGCGGCCTGTCCATCGCGATGAACATCGGCAAACGGAAATCCTCATCCTCATCGCGGTCCAGAATGGTGATTCCGCCATATTCCCATGAAGAACTGTAGATGTCGGGCAGCGCCTCGACATGCTGGATCGCCTGATGGCTCGCGATATTCCAATAGGGGCCGTGGACGCTATGGTCGCATTTGACGATGCCCCCCATCCTGCGGAGTTCGGCAAAGGGGGCCTGCCAGCGGTCCTCCGAATAGAGGGCGGCAGGGCTCATGTCATGGGCACAGGATTCGGTCTGGGGTTTGGCTGCGGTCGCCATCGGGCATCCCTCCTTCGCAAAGGACTCACCGCGACGCTTGCCGCCGTCGGCGAAATCGGTTGCAGGATGCCACTGCTAACAGCTTTGTCAACGACGGTCGTCGGTCGTCTGTTCCGTTGCTGCGGCGAGTGTCGCCGTGGAAGCCGTGCGGCGCCAGAATTTCCATCCGCCGCCGCCGCTGAGCACGCCCGCGCGAAACAGCCGCACCGACACAAAGATCACGAGCGCGACCCAGATCGCCTGCCAGCCGAGCGCGAGCAGATGCACCGACCGGGCATCGTCGGTCGCCGCGCGCGCCGCCATCGCCAATGGCGAGGAGAAGGGAAAGATTTGGGCGAACCGGGCGAGGCCGCTGTCGGGCGCGCTCGCGGCGGCGGACGACAGGCTGAACATTCCGACCTGAAAGATGGTGATGGGAAGGCTGAGCATCTGGATTTCGCGCACCGTTCCCGCCTGTGCCCCGACGCCCAGAAACACCGCGCCGAGGAGCAAAAAGGAAAGGATGAAATAGACGAAGCCGATGCCGAGGAAGAATGGCCAGCCCGTCGCGGGCATCGCGGCCAGCGCGGTCGCGGCCTCACCGGCCTGGCCCGCCGTGGAGAGCGCGGCCGGATCCATCTGCGTCACCGCGACGAAGCCCCCCGCGATCGCCATGACGACCCAGAAGGCGATGAACAGAATGGTAACCCCCAGGAAACCGAGCAATTTTCCAAGGAACACGCTTTCGAGCGGAACGGCGGCGGCGAGGATCTCGATCACCTTATTGCCCTTTTCCTCTGCCAGCGAACTCACCGTCTGGCCGGCGAGCAACAGGGTCAGCAGGAAAATGACAAAGACCGCGCCAAAGCCCAGCGACTGCCGGATCGCGATGCTGGTGCCGCCGCTCGACAGGCTTTCGAAACGTGGCGCGGGCGCGGGCAGGGGTCCGGCGGCACGAGCCCGCACGACGTCGTCGGCGAGCATGGCGAGATAGCGGCCCGCGCTGCTGTCCGGTTCCCGCTCGACGATCCGCGGTGCAGCGAGCGGGCCGCTGAGGACGGCGTAGGTGTCGCTGCCCTTTTCGGTCGCGATGGCGAGCGTATCGGCGTTTGCCGGACCCGCGATCCGCACGTCAAGAACGGGAATCTCGCGCGCGATTCCGGCGCGAAGCCGCGTATCGGCGGCGCGCAGGGCTTCGACATCCGCGGCATCGGCGACCGCGACGATCCGCCCCGCGCCGCGCGCGCTGTCGGCCAATTTCGAGGCGCCCATGCCCCCGGCCAGCCCCATGCCCACCATGAACAGGGGCGCGAGCAGGAACAAAAGAAAGGTGGGGGTCGCGACGATCGCCAGAAAGTCGCGCCGCGCGATGACCAGCATATTCTTGATAAAGGGAATCATGCGGTCGCCGCCTCCTCGATTGCGTCGGTGGCGGGATCGGCATCGAACCCGGCATCGACCTGGCGCACGATATGGACAAAGGCGTCGTGCAACGCCGGACGGGCGATCGACAGGCCCGCGACGCCATGGCGGCTTGCTGTGATCCGTGCGAGCAGCGGTTCGACATCGCCGTCGCCGATCGCAAAATGCCACGCATCGCCGCGCAGCGTCGCGCCCCCGGGTAGGATCGCGGCAATTGACGCGGCGTCGCTGTCGTCGCGCGGGATATAACGCACCTGCATCGGCAGCAGCGCGCGCGCGTCGTCGACTTTCCCTTCAAACCGTCGCTGCGAACGGGCGATAATCGCCAACCGGTCGCAAAGCCGTTCCGCATGGGCCATGACATGGGTGGAAAACAGGATCGTCGCGCCGCGGTCGCGTTCGCGGCGGACCAGCATTTCCAGCCGTTCCTGATTGACGGGGTCCAGCCCCGAAAAGGGTTCGTCGAGGACGATCAGGTCGGGGGCATGGACGATCGATCCGATCAACTGGATCATCTGCGCCATGCCCTTTGACATCTTGCGGATTTTTTCGTCGATCACGCGCTCTAGCCCGAGTTCGGTCATGAAGGTCGCGGCGCGGCGGCGCCCCTCCGACCAGTCCAGCCCGCGCAGCGCGCCCATGAAGGCGATCGCCTCGCGCGCTTTCATTCCGGGATACAGACCGCGTTCTTCCGGAAGATAGCCGATGCGGTGGCGCACCGATGCGGGCTTGTGACCGCCGAGCAGGCGGCTTGTCCCCGCATCGGGGTCGATGATGCCCAGCGTCATGCGCAGGCTGGTGGTCTTTCCCGCGCCATTGGGGCCAAGCACACCATAGATGCTGCCCGTCGGCACGGCCAGGCTGACATGATCGACTGCCTTGTAATCGCCGAAATATTTGGTGAGGCCATGCACCTCGACGCTGAAATCGTTCAAATCACAATCCCCGATCTGCCGCCATGCGATCTATGGCACGGACTGGCGGTTGCCGTATAGAGCGCCAATGGTTGCCGAAGCCTTGCCCCCGATCGAAGACCGGCTGGAAGCCGTTGCGCGCGCGCATGGCTTTGTCGCGTTCGGCATCGCCGACGCGGGGGCGGCGCCGCTGACCGCCGAACGATTGAACCAGTGGCTGGCGGAGGGGCGCCACGGCGGGATGATCTGGATGGAAAGCCGCGCGGCGCAGCGCGGGTCGCCCAAGGGGCTGTGGCCCGACGTCAGGTCGGTGATCGCCCTGGGCATGAGCTATGCCCCCGCGCACGACCCGCTGGCACTGGCCGATCATCCCGATCGCGGCCGGATTTCTGTCTATGCGCAGGGCGGCGACTATCATGACGTCGTGAAAAAGGCGCTGAAGGCCGTCGCGCGCTGGCTGGTTGCCGAAGCCGAAGGGGCCGAGGTGAAGGTGTTTGTCGACACCGCGCCGGTGATGGAAAAGCCGCTTTCTGCCGCCGCTGGGCTGGGATGGCAGGGCAAGCATACCAATCTGGTCAGCCGCGATCATGGCAGTTGGCTGTTTCTGGGCGCCATTTATACGACGCTTGCGCTGGCACCCTCCACCCCCGCGCGCGACCGGTGCGGCAGTTGTTCGGCCTGTCAGCAAGCCTGTCCGACGGCGGCCTTTCCCGCGCCCTATCGGCTCGATGCACGGCGCTGCATTTCTTATCTGACGATCGAGCATGACGGGCCGATCCCGCTCGACCTGCGGCGCGGCATCGGCAATCGCATCTATGGATGCGACGATTGCCTGGCGGTCTGTCCGTGGAACAAATTTGCCGAAACGGCGCATACCCACCGCGCCTTTCTGCCGCGCGCCGAAATGGTCGCGCCGTCGATCGCCGATCTGCTCGCGCTGGACGACGCCGGATTTCGCCAGGTGTTCGCGGGTTCGCCGATCAAGCGGATCGGCCGGGGCCGCATGGTGCGCAACGCCGCGATCGCGGCGGGGAACAGCGGCGATCTGGGCTTTCTTCCGATTCTGGAAAGGCTGGTGGCGGACGAAACGCCGATGGTCGCGGACGCCGCATCATGGGCGATCGCGCAACTGACGTCATGATGCCTATCTCATCATTGTTCTTGATGATTTTCCTGTCGTGAGATTTTCCATCTGACGCGAAATCGCCTTATCTGCGCAGCGCCTCGATACAGCTTGGCACATTCGCATCACGCCCGTCGGGGGTTCGCGCATCGACATGAGTGGCGAGCGGATCGGCGCCCGGTTTCGGCGCATAATAATAGATGTCGATGGTACAGGCCGCGCCCGTAAATTGCAGCTTGCGGCCCGTTCCCTCGGTGACGTCAAGACGTGGCTTGCCGAACAGGCCGAGCGCGGCGTTTGCACCATGGCCGATCAGCCGGTTGTTCTGGGTCGGGCGCGGCGGCGTGATCGCCGTCGCTGGCTTGACGGTCGATGGCGGCGTCGCGCGCGGAATCGCGGATCCGGCGCAGCCGCCGAGCAGGAGCGAGAGGCCGGTCATGGCGGCCAGGCGGCGGCTGTGGGTCATTGATGCTCCCGATCATCTTTCTTGGCCCGCAGATGGAGCAGATGCACGGCCATAGCGGCGCTCGCGATGGGCGCCAACAG
>JAIXHQ010000026.1 GCA_030145715.1 Sphingopyxis sp.
CACTTGCCAGCAGCCGTTTTTTCTGGATCATGGCACCAGTGAATAGCATCAACCCGACCGATCCTTCAACGGCAGAGACGCCGCCGGCGGCGGCCGCGCCCCCGCCCGCCCCCGCGCCGCCGCCCATGCCGGACCGCAGAACCCCGCCTCGCCGGGGCGGCTGCCTGCCCTGGCTGCTCATATCGGCGGTGCTGCTCGCGGCCTTCGCCATCTGGAAATTCCCCTCGTTCAAGGCGCAGGCGGAGCTGGGTTCGGCCTATGCCGCGCGCGTCGGCTGCTCCTGCCGCTATGTCCAGGGCCGCAGCCTTGAAAGCTGTCAGGGCGATTTCGAACCGGGCATGGAGATGGTCTCGCTAAGCGAAGACCCGGCGACGAAGACCGTGACCGGCAGCGTCCCGCTCCTTGCATCGCGCAGCGCGCGCTACGCGGGTGCCGGCGGCTGCCTGCTCAGCCGCGAAAACTAACGCCGCCCCCCGCGCGATCCGCGACATGGCTTCAGGTCGCGGCGAAAAATTCGTCCATCGCCCGGTTGACCGCATCGGGCGCCTCCCACGGCACGAAATGGCCGCAGTCCGGCACCTTGACGATCGTCACGCCGGGGACAAGATCCTCTATCCCGTCGAGATTGCACGGCGGCAGCGCCGCATCGTCGAGCGCCCAGATCACCAGCGTCGGGACGGTGAGTTTCGGAAAGGGCGCGGCGGGCGGTTCGGCATAGGGTTCGTCCATCGCGGGTACGTTGATCGGCGATCCGCGATACCAGTTTATCATCGCGCGGCCGCTGTCGCGGTCCTCCCAATCCTTGAGCAGGCGGCCGATTTCGTCGGCGGGTTGCAACCCGCCGCTGGGCACCCGGTCGGCGAAAGCGACCGCAAGGATGCCGGCGATCCCCTGTTCCGCGATGATCGCGTCGCTCGCCGGATCGCGAAAGGTGCGGATATATTGGCTGGCCGCGCGCTGGTCCGGATTGACCGCCAACAGGCGTTGAAAGATGCCGGGATGGGGCGCGTTGGCGATCACCGCGCGCGTCACCCGTCCCGCCCAGGCGGGATGCAGACCGCCCGGCTGGCCGCCCAGCGCGACGCCCCACGCGATCGCCCCGCCCCAATCATGTCCGACGATCGTGAATTTATCGACGCCCAGCGCATCGGCGAGCGCGAAGATGTCGGCGATCAGCTTGTCGGGGGTATAGAATTCGGCGTCCTGCGGCTTCGACGATCCGCGATAGCCGCGCTGGTCGGGCGCGATGCAGCGAAAGCGGTCGGCGAAATGTGGCAGTTGGTGGCGCCATGTGCGGTGCGATTCGGGAAAGCCGTGCAGAAACATCAGCACCGGCGCGTCGCGCGGCCCCATATCGACGACGTCCAGTTCGACCCCGGTCGAAAGTTTCACGCGCCGCTGTTCGAAATCGCCGATCATCCATCCGCTCCTTTGGTTTCTTTTCAAAACCAATCTGGCGGGGATCGTGGCGGCTGGCAAGCGATCAGATCGCCCCCCTGCCGACCGCGCACCCCCGCTGCCGCCGGCACCGGCATCATCAGGGATAGCTGACGGTTTTCGGCACCTCGGGAATGGGAATAAACTCGGCGCTGTCGCCCGGAATCAGCGGGAATTTCCCGTCTTTCCAGTCATGCTTCGCCTGGTTGATGCGGTCGCGCGACGAACTGACGAAATTCCACCACACATGGCGCGGCGTCGCGAACGCCTCCCCGCCCAGCAGCATCACGCGCGCATCGCTGTCGGCGCGCAGCGTCATCGCCTCGCCCGGTTTCAATATATAAAGGCTGTGGCGGTCGAGCGCCTCGCCATCAAGGCTGGCATCGCCCAGCGCGACCAGTATCGCGCGCTCGTCGGCCTCCGCCTCGATCGGGATGCTCGACCCGGCGTTCATCAATATGTCGGCATAGATGGTCGCGGCATGTTGGGTGATCGGCGACGTCGCGCCCCACAGGCTGCCCATGATGATGCGCGCCGACACGCCGCCATCCTCGATCAGCGGCAGGTCGTCCTTCGCGACATGCTCGAACGCCGGGGCGATCTCTTCCCGCCCGTCGGGCAGGGCAAGCCATGTCTGCATTCCCGAAATGCCGGACCCGGTCGCCCGCTCGGTCGCCGGGGTCCGCTCCGAATGAACGATGCCATGCCCCGCGGTCATCAGGTTGCAGGCGCCGGGGCGGATCGTCGCATAAGTGCCCAGGCTGTCGCGATGATCGATCGCGCCGTCGAACAGATAGGTGACGGTGGCAAGATTGATGTGCGGGTGCGGGCGCACGTCCATGCCCCGGCCGATGTCAAAATGCGCCGGACCGAACTGGTCGACGAAGATGAAGGGGCCGACCATCGTGCGCGCCTTGTTCGGCAATGTCCGCCGCACAGCGAACGCGCCGAGGTCGTGGGTCGACGGGGTGATGATCTCCACGGCTACTCCCCCGGCGCCGTCGCTTTGATCGCGAGCGCATGGACGCGCTGGCCCGGCATGTCGCCCAGCGCCTTGTTCACCGCGCGCTGGCGGGCGACACGGTTCATGCCCGCGAAGCCCGCCCATTCGATGGTCAGGCTGAAATGCGATTCGCCGCTGCCGTCGTCGCCGACATGGCCGTGATGGCGGGCGCTGTCGTTGCTGACGGCGAAAATTGCGTCGGGAAAGGCTGCGCTGAGCAGGCTTTCCATCTCTTGCTGTGCGGGGCCTTTGCTGCTCATGGGGTTGACCATAGGCGCCTTGTCGCCAAATTATAAGAGCTTCACCACCTGTTGAAAGTCCCCTGTGCCCCCTTCCGCACGCCCGTCCCGTTTTCATGGCCGCGTCCCGCGCGAGGAAGCCTGCGCCGCGCCCGGATGCCGCGAGCCGGGCGAATTTCGCGCGCCGATGGCGTGGACGCGCTCGCCCGACGGCCCGCCGCAATATCGCTGGCTCTGCCTCGACCATGTCCGCGAATTCAACGCGGGGTATAATTTCTTCGAAGGCATGACCGCCGACCAGATCATGGAGGCCCAGTCGCCGACGGCGGGCTGGGAGACGGAGAGCCGCAGCTTTCGTCCGGCGGGCAGCGCCGATCTCCCGCCGCGCTGGGCCGACTTTCGCGATCCGATCGACGCGCTGGGCGCGCGGTTCCGCCAGCGGATGGACGAAGCGCGGCGTCAGGCGGCCAATCCGGGCCTCTCGCGGGAGGAACATGCCGCGATGCAGTTGCTCGCCCTGCCCGCCGACGCGGACCGCGCCGCGCTCAGACGGCGTTACAGCGAGCTTGTCCGGCGCTATCATCCCGACCGCAACGGAGGCGACCGCAGTTTCGAGTCGCGCCTTGGCGAAGTGGTCGCCGCCTATCAGTTGCTCCGCAAGACCAAGGCCTTTGCCTGAGGAGAGACGCGCGATGAGCAATCTCGACGAAGCCCGGATCGACGTGGTGCGCCGCCATATGGCGCTGGAAATCACGCATGACTGGGACGGCGTGATCGCGACGTTCGACCATCCGCGCTACGAACTGATGGGACCGGGCACCATCTTTGACGGCGAAAGCGCGGTCCGATCCTATTTCGCCGCGTCGCGCGAACCCTTCCCCGATCAGGCGAACGAGGTCATCGCGATCGCGGCCGATGCAGCGACCGATACGGTGCTGGTCGAATTCTGGCTGACCGGCACGCACACCGGCCCGCTGAAGATCGGCCCGCGCACGATTCCGCCGACCGGTAAGGCGTTTCGCATCCGCATGGCCGCCAGTTTCGAATTTGTCCCCGGCAGCGACAGGATCCGCTGCGAACGCCCCTATTATGATCAGTCCGCGGTGATGAAGGCGCTCGGCCTCCTCTGAAAAGGCGTTGCAAGCCGCAACCCATGAAGATACCGCCACGGCGAAGCGCCGCCGTGCGGCGACTCTCCCCTGACGATACCGCTGGACAACCGACATGACCGATATTCCCAACAGCCTTCCCGACCACCACGGCTCGACGCTTTTGTCGGCCCCCGATGTAGAGGTCGATGCGCGTGAGATGTTCGGGGTGAATATCGACATGCAGGTCCCGGCATTCAGCGAGGCCGACGAGCGCGTGCCCGACCTCGATCCCGCCTATGTGTTCGACGGCGACACGACGCTCGCGATCCTCGCGGGCTTCAAATACAACCGCCGCGTCATGGTGCAGGGCTATCACGGCACCGGCAAATCGACGCACATCGAACAGGTCGCGGCGCGGCTGAAATGGCCCTGTATCCGCGTCAATCTCGACGCGCATATCAGCCGTATCGACCTGGTCGGCCGCGACGCGATCGTGCTGCGCGACGGCCAGCAGGTCACCGAATTTCGCGAAGGGCTTCTCCCCTGGGCGCTTCAGACGCCGACCGCGCTCGTCTTTGACGAATATGACGCGGGCCGTCCCGACGTGATGTTCGTGATCCAGCGCGTGCTGGAAACCGAAGGCAAGCTGACGCTGCTCGACCAGAATCGCGTGATCCGCCCGAACCCGCATTTCCGGCTTTTCTCGACCGCGAACACGGTCGGCCTTGGCGATACCAGCGGCCTGTATCACGGGACGCAACAGATCAACCAGGGTCAGATGGACCGCTGGAACATCGTCGTCACGCTGAACTATCTGCCCGCCGCGACCGAAAGCGCGATCATCCTCGCCAAGGTGCCGGACACCGACGGCACGACGGTGGCGAACATGGTCAAGGTCGCCGATCTGACGCGGCAGGGTTTCATCAACGGCGACATCTCGACCGTGATGTCGCCGCGCACGGTCATCAGTTGGGCACAAAATACCGCGATCTTCAACAATCTCGGCTTCGCCTTCCGCCTCAGCTTCCTCAACAAATGCGACGAGGCGGAGCGGATGATCGTGGCTGAATATTATCAGCGCGTGTTCGGCGAAGACCTGCCCGAAAGCGTGGTCGCCAAATAGGCGAGCCGATGTCCCTACGATGAAGACAGCCATGCGGAACGGCCTGCTCGCCCTGCTGATCGCCGCCCCCTTGTCGGGATGCAGCATCGCGGCGGTCGATTATGGCAAGATCCGCCATGCCGACTATATCGCTGACGCGCGTTGCACGGCACAGCCGGGCGCTGCGGTCGATGGCGACGCGCTGCCCTATTTCTTTGCGACCAGCCGCCTGCCCGACTGCCGCGCCCCCGAAATCGAGTTGCTCCGTCATCGCGGCGACCAGATGCGCTATGGCCGGTTCAACGCCCCGCGCACGGTCGTTGTCGCCAAGAAAAAGAAACTCGTCGCCCCGATCGCTTTTCAGACGTCCGCCGACTGGTGGCGCGCGCTGCGTGCCGAAACCGACCGCAAGCAGGGGCGCGTCCTGCTTTTTGTCCACGGCTATCGCGAGAATTTTTCGACCACGTCAAAGGACGCGGCACAGATCGCGCGCATGACGGGCTTTGACGGGCCGGTGATCGAATATAGCTGGCCGTCGCAGGGCAAGCTGCTCAGCTATGTCGTCGATGAAACGAACATGTATCATGACGAGCGCAATTTTCGCGACTTCCTGAAATCGCTCGCCGAACAAAGCTGGGTCAAGGAAATCGTCGTCGTCTCGCACTCGCTTGGCGCGCGGCTGGTCATCCCGGCGATTTCCTACGTCGATCGCACGTCGAGCAATGCCGACAGCAGCAATATCTCGAACATCATCCTCGCGTCGCCCGACATCGACCGCGAAACGTTCGAACGCGACATCGAGGAAGAGGTGCTGTCGGCGCGGCGCGTCGCGAGCAATCGGCGGATCACCGTCTATGTCTCGCGCGCGGACAAGGCGCTCGCGGCCTCGCGCGCGCTCCACGGCTATCCCCGATTGGGGTCGCCCTATTGCTTCGACCCGTTCGAGGCCGCCGACCTTAGGGCAAAAGGGCTGCCCGAACGCTGCTATTCCGCGGCGCGCCCGGGCCTGACCGTGATCGACACGACCGACGTATCGCGCGGTTCGGCGGGGCACAGCAATTTCCTGCGCAGCGCCGTCGTGTGCCGCGATTTCATCGACGTCGTAGCGAACCGGCGCACCCGGCCAGAGCGCGTCCCGACCCCCTGGGCCCATGTCTTCCGGCTGCAACCCGACCCCGCCGTGCCCAAGGATGGCGACGACGCCATCTGCCATCGCACCCCCGAAATCGACGAGCCGATGTGACGCATCAGAACCCGCACATGATGGCGAAATTGGCAAGCCAAACGACGGGCCCCTCGCCCGTCCACAGCCACAGACCGCCGATCGCGACGACCAGGAACAACGCCAGCGCCGCCCAGTCCTGCCGCGCGGGCTTCATGCAGCCGCTATCCGTTTGACCGGCGCATCGGCGATCGGCAGGTGGACCAGCCCCGCGAACAGCCCCAGCGCGATCGATAGCCCCCACGCAACGTCATAACTCCCCGTCGCGTCAAATATCCGCCCGGCGGTATAGGCGCCGAAAAAGCTGCCGACCTGATGGCTCAGGAAAACGATGCCATAGAGCATTGATAGGTGGCGAATGCCAAAGACGCGCCCGACGATGCCGCTGGTAAGCGGTACGGTGCCCAGCCATAGAAAGCCCATCGCACCTGCAAAGGCCAGCGCCGTCGCCTGGCTCAGCGGCAGAAACAGGAAAATCGCGATCACCGCCGAGCGCGCGACATAAAGCCCCGACAGCAGATATTTCTGGCGCAGGAAATCGCCCGCGCGGCCGAACATATAGGAACCAAGGATATTGAACAGGCCGACCAGCGCAAGCACCTGCGCCCCGATGGCGATCCCCAGCCCCTTGTCATCCAGGTAGGCGGGCAAATGCGTCGCGATGAACGCGATGTGGAACCCACAGACGAAAAAGCCGGCGTTCAACAGCCAATAGCCGCGGTGCGCCATGGCTTCGCGCAGGGATTCGCGCGCGGTCTGGTCTTCGGCGGCAACCGTTGCGGGCGCATCGGTCCGGCCGGCCACGCCGATCGCAAGCAATCCGCACAGGCCGACGAGCGCCGCCATGATCCACAAGGTCTGATGATAGCCCAGATCGCCGAGCAGCATCGACGTAAGCGGTACAACCAGAAACTGGCCAAGCGAGCCACCGGCGGTCACCATACCGAACGCGCTGCTGCGCTGTTCGGGGCTGACCACGCGCCCCACCGCGCCCAGCACAACAACGAAGGTGGTCGCCGACTGCGCCATGCCGATCATCAACCCGAAACTGACGTGCAATCCGATCGCGTCGGTCGCAAGCGCCGCCCCGATGAGCCCAAGCGCATAGAGCAATGCTCCTGCAAGGACGACGCGCCCGGCGCCATGCTTGTCAGCCAGCGCGCCGACAAAAGGCTGGACGAGCCCGAAGAGCAGATTCTGCAGCGCCATCGCAAGGCCAAAGTCAGATCGACTGATGCCGATGTCGACGCTCATCTGCGGCAGGAACAGGCCGAACGACTGACGCACGCCCATCGCCAGCGTGACGATGAACGCCGCGCACAGGATGACGATCCAGGGCTTTTTCATGGGAGATATAACGGGGGAGGTCATAAGCCGCCGATGCGCGCCCCTTTGGACGGCGTCAAGCGACCGCTGCAATCCGTCCGCGCTATCTTTCTTCTCGACCGAAAGCTGTTTAGAGCCGACTCGCAATGGCCGCTTCCTCTTCCCTCGACGATTTCAAGGCTGCGCTGTCCAGCGTCGCGCGGGCGGTGACGCGCGATGCGGAGGTCGAGGTCGGCTTTACCGCCGACGCCCCGGCGCAGATCGGCAAGGCGATCAAGGTGCCGACGCCGTCGCGCACCCTGCCCGCCGATCAGGTCGCCGAAGCCCGCGGTTTCGCCGATGGCTATACGCTGCGCATGAAGCATCACAGCGAGAAACTGCACGCATCCGCGCGCCCCGCCGAACCGCTTGCCGCCGCCGCGTTCGACGCGATGGAACGCGCGCGGATCGAGGCGCTGGGCGCGCGCCACATGGACGGGATGCGCCGCAACCTGTCGGCCAGCCTCGCGATGCGGATGCGCAGCGATCCGATCAGCCGCGCGCAAAGCCGCAACGATGTGCCGGTGTCGAGCGCGCTGGAGTTGATGCTGCGCGAGGCGCTGACCGGCGAACGCGCGCCGCAGGGCACCGAAACCGGCCTGTCGCTGGTGCGCGAGTGGATCACGAAGGAGGCCGGCGGCGACCTGACGGCGCTGTCGATGCTGCTCGACGATCAGGCGGCCTTTGCCGAAACCGCGAAGGTCGCGCTGCGCCACCTCGACCTGATCTATAGCGACGAACCGCTTGAGGAAGGCGCCGAAGACGGCGGCGAAGAGGATGAATCCGAAGCGGAAGAGAGCCAGGAGGAACAGGAAAGCGAAGACGGCGGCAGCGGCGAAAGCCAGGTCGACGCCCGCGCCGAAATGGCCGGCGATCAGGCCGACGACGGCGACAGCGACCCCAATGCGGAGGAGATGGAGGCCGACGGCGAGCCTGAAATGGGCGGCGAAGGCGACGAGGGTATGCTGCCCGTGCGGCCCAACCGCCTGCCGAGCGACATCCCCGATTTCAACTATCTGCGCTTCACCGAAAAACATGACGAGACCGTCCTCGCCACCGACCTGTGCGATGCCGACGAACTGACGCGGCTGCGCGCCTATCTGGACACCCAGATGCAACATCTGCAGGGCGCGGTGACCAAACTCGCCAACCGGCTGCAACGCCGGTTGATGGCGCAACAGAACCGCGCGTGGGATTTCGACCAGGAGGAAGGGCAACTCGACGCCGCCCGCCTCGCCCGCGTCATCGTCTCGCCCGGCCAGTCGCTGTCGTACAAGGTCGAACGCGACACCGATTTTCGCGATACCGTCGTCACCCTGCTGATCGACAATTCGGGGTCGATGCGCGGACGGCCGATCAGCATCGCGGCGATCAGCGCCGACATCCTCGCGCGCACGCTCGAACGCTGCGGCGTAAAGACAGAGATTCTGGGCTTTACGACGCGGACGTGGAAGGGCGGGCAAAGCCGCGAGGACTGGCTTGCGGCGGGCCGCCCCGCCCATCCCGGCCGCCTGAACGACCTGCGCCACATCATCTACAAGCCCGCCGACGAACCCTATCGCCGCGCGCGCAAATCGCTTGGCCTGATGATGCGCGAAGGGCTGCTAAAGGAAAATATCGACGGTGAGGCGCTGATGTGGGCGCACCAGCGCATCATCGGCCGCCCAGAGGAACGCCGCATCCTGATGGTGATTTCGGACGGCGCCCCGGTCGACGACAGCACGCTGTCGGTGAATCACGGCGCCTATCTGGACCAGCATCTGCGTCAGGTGATCGACTGGATCGAAAACCGCTCGCCCGTCGAACTGTGCGCGATCGGCATCGGCCATGACGTGACGCGCTACTACAGCCGCGCCGTGACGATCATGGACGCCGAACAACTGGGCGGAACGATGGTCGAACAACTCGCGGGACTGTTCGACATCGATTAGGCGGCGGCGCCCCACCGCGCAACGTGACAACCCCCCTGCCCCTCGTTACAAACCCTTTCGATGCAGCACGGACTCGCGGCCTATGACGAGCGCCGCTGCAACGACGACATGCCGAGGGGTCGCCGGCATGACTTTCGACCGTACCATTGGGGTGCGCGGCTGAGGGGGCGACCATAGCATGAAAAAAGCATCGGATCTGTTCATCGATTGCCTGGAAGAAGAAGGCGTCGAATATATTTTCGGCGTCCCGGGCGAGGAAAATCTGGATTTCCTCGACAGCCTGTCGCGATCGACGAAGATCAAGCTGATCCTGACCCGCCACGAACAGGGCGCGGGGTTCATGGCCGCGACCTATGGCCGGCATACGGGAAAGACCGGCGTGTGCCTCGCGACGCTTGGCCCCGGCGCCACGAACTTCGTCACCGCCGCCGCTTATGCCCAGCTTGGCGGAATGCCGATGATGATGATTACCGGGCAAAAGCCGATCAAGAAATCAAAACAGGGCCGCTTCCAGATCCTCGACGTCGTGGCGATGATGGGGCCGATCACCAAATATACGCACCAGATGGCATCCTCGGACAATATTCCCAGCCGGGTGCGCGAAGCGTTCCGGCTGGCCGAAGAGGAAAAGCCCGGCGCGGTGCATATCGAATTGCCCGAGGATATTGCCGACGAACAGACCGACAGCCTGCCGCTGAAGCGCAGCCACAGCCGCCGCCCGACCGCCGACGTCAAATCGATCCGCGAGGCGGTGAAGGCGCTGGAGGAGGCGACGTCGCCCGTCCTCGTGATCGGCGCGGGCGCGAACCGCACGATGACCAGCCGCATGTTGCTGCAATTCATCGAAAAGACCGGCATCCCCTTTCTCACCACCCAGCTTGGCAAGGGCGTGATCGACGAACGCCACCCGAAATTCCTCGGCTGCGCGGCGCTGTCGGCGGGCGATTTCGTCCATCGCGCGGTCGAGGCGTCGGATTGCATCGTCAATCTGGGCCATGACGTGATCGAAAAACCGCCCTTTTTCATGAAACAGGGCGGCCCGACGGTCATCCATGTGTCGACCAAGACCGCAGAGGTCGATCCCGTCTATTTCCCCGACATCGAGGTGATCGGCGATATTGCCAATGCGGTGTGGCAGATGAAGGAAGACATCGTTCCCAACGGCGGGTGGAAATTCGACCATCTGCTCGCCTATCGCCAGGCAGAGGTCGATCATACCGCGCCGCTTGCCAGGGACGCGCGTTTTCCGGTCTTTCCGCCGCATCTGGTCCAATCGGTGCGCGACGCGATGCCCGACGACGGGATCATCTGTCTCGACAATGGCATATACAAGATTTGGTTCGCGCGCGGTTATACCGCCTATAAACCGAACACCGTGCTGCTCGACAATGCGCTCGCCACCATGGGTGCGGGCCTGCCGTCCGCGATGATGTCGGCGATGCTCTATCCAAAGCGCAAGGTCATGGCGATCTGCGGCGACGGCGGGTTCATGATGAACAGTCAGGAAATGGAAACCGCGGTCCGCCTTGGTCTCAACCTCACCGTGCTGATCCTCAACGACAACAGCTATGGCATGATCCGCTGGAAACAGGCCAATATGGGCTTTCAGGATTGGGGCCTGACCTATGGCAATCCCGATTTCGTCAAATATGCGGAGGCCTATGGCGCGCAGGGGCACCGCGCGACCAGCGCCGCGCATCTCAAGGAACTGCTCGCGCACACGCGCGACACGCCGGGCGTGCATCTGATCGACTGCCCCATCGATTATTCGGAAAATGACCAGATTTTGAACATCGACATCAAGAAACTGTCGAAGCAATTATAAACCCGGCCTTGGCCGCGATCATGGCTTTTGACCGATAGACCATTCCCCCACGCGGGGGATTCCGGGCGCGCGATTTCCGACAGTTTACGCGCGCCGCCCCTGTCTCGCGGCTTGCCGCAACGGAACGATATAGTGTCCCGGGAATTTGGGGCATATGGACATACGCGATGGTCAGACGGCCTCGACCGCCAGTTCGACGGGTTCCGGTTGGGCCGCCCGCCCGGCGCATTGGGCACGGCGCGCATGGACACCGGCCTGGCTTGAAAAGCGGCCCCGGCCGCTGCGAATAGCGGTCCGCACGATAGCGATCCTGTTGCTGCTGCTGTTCGCCATCTGGCTGATCCTGTTCATCACCAAGGGCCGGTTTCTGAAAGGCCCCTTCGAACGCATCGCGACCGCCCAATTGGAACGTCAGGTCGATGTCGGCGGCGATTTCCAGCTATATTTCGCGCCGTTCAACGTCAAATTCTATGCGGAAGACATCCGGATCGCGAACCCCGACTGGGCGCGGGAAAAACAGTTTTTCCAGGCGAAAACGGTCGATACGCGGCTGTCCACCCTGCCGCTCATTTTCGGCAGCCGCATCCTGCGCTTCGTCAACCTCGACGGCGCGAGGGTCGCGCTCGAATGGGACGCCGGCAACAAGCGTAACAGTTGGACCTTCGGCGATCCGAACCGGCCGCCCCAGCCGCTGAACATACCGGAAATTCGCCGCGCCGCGCTGACGGGGAGCAGCCTCACCTATCGCGATCCGTTGTTACGGTTGTTCGCGGACATCGAAATCGACACGGTCAAGGCGACCGATACGCGGATCGATGACGCGATCCGCTTTTCGGGCCGCGGAACGATGCGCGCGCAACCCTTCACCCTTTCAGGGGGCCTGACGTCACCGAACGAGACGATCGCGGGCGGCAGGAATGCGCTGACCCTCCATGCCCGGGGCCTCGGCAACACGCTCGACATATCGGGCACGTTGCCGGGGCCGACGCGATTGGAAGGCGCCGATTTGAAGCTGCGGGCACGCGGCGGCAATCTGTCGCGCGTTTTCGACTTCCTTGGCGTCGCCGTTCCCGACACCCGCGCCTATCGCCTGACCTCGGCGCTGACCTACGAAGACCAGACATGGAAACTCACGGGGTTGAAGGGCCTGTTTGGCGACAGCGACCTCTCCGGGTCGCTTTCGGTCGGCCAGCCCAAGGGCCGCATCTACCTCAAGGCCGATCTTGCCACGCGCTCGCTCAACATCATCGATGCCGGCCCGTTCGTCGGCTATGACCCACAGCGGCTCGACAAGATGGGCACCGGCGGCACGATCCAGACGGTCAGCGGGCGCCCGCGCGTGCTGCCCGATGCGCCGCTGCGTGTCGAAGCACTCAAGCGGTTCGACGCCGACGTACGGTATCGCGTCACCAAGGTGCGGGCGGAAAGCTTTCCGATCAGCAACGTCGATCTCACCCTCGCACTCAGCAATGGGTTGATGGAATTGAAGCCGTTCAATTTCGTCGTCGCGGGCGGCACGGTGAAAAGCGATATTTCGATCGACGCCCGGCCGGCGCGCGTCCGTACCGAATATGACATTCGCCTGTCGCCGACCCATCTCGGCACCCTGCTCGCGCGTTTCGGGACCGAGAAATCGGGGACGACGGGGACGGTCAGCGGCCGCATACGCATGGTCGGCTTTGGCGACAGTGTGCGCCAGTCGCTCGCGACGTCTGACGGTCGCATCGCGTTCATCATGCCGCAGGGCACCTTCTGGACCCGCAACATCCAGCTTGCCGAACTCGACATCGGGACGTTCGTTCAAAAGATGTTTCAGGACAAATTGAAAAATCCGGTTCAGATCAACTGCGGCCTGATCGCCTTTACCGTGCGTGGCGGCGTCGCGGCGGCGGACCCGATCCTGATCGATACGCAGAAAAATGTGATGCTGGGGCGCGGCGGCTTCTCGTTTCGCAGCGAGGCGATCGATATGGCGGTGCGCGCCGATGGCAAGACCTTCAGCCTCTTTTCGGGCCAGTCGCCTGTCGGGGTCGGCGGCTATTTCGCGGCGCCGACGATCGACCCGATCAGCAACGAACTGGTCGGCCGCGCCGGTTCCGGCCTGGGCCTCGGCCTTCTAGCGAGCCCCGTCGCCGCGATCATCCCGTTCATCGATCCGGGCGATGCAAAGGCCGCCCAATGCGGTCCGGTCCTGGCGGGCGCGACCGCCAAGGCCCAGCGCACCACCAAGGGCAAGCCCCGCGACGATGTCGGCCGCGGGACGACTGCCAAGTCCGAAGATGGCAAACAAACCACCGAAGGCAGTGAAAAGCAGCGCAAGAAATTCCTGGGCATCTTCTAAACGCCGGATGAACAGCCGCCCGCACCCGGGCGGCTGTCCGAAATCATCCCGTCCCTAAAAACTAAATCATCCCGTCCCTAGAAATTTATGCGAGCGCGTAAGCCATAGCTACGAGCATCATTCAAAAACCGAATATTCAGTGACGAGCCGACCAGCGCCTTTTGCGAGATTTCCTCGTTGAGGAAATTGCTCGCCCACGCTTCCAGACGGAAATTGTTGATCGTGTAGCCGATCCCGAGATTGAGCGTCGAATAGCCCTTCTGCAGATCCGGGAAACCCGCGGCCAACGCGTTCTGGCGGGTTCCATCGAGGAAGACGATGTCGTCCTCGTTGAACTGGCTGAGGTAGTAGGACGAGCGATAGTTGAGCAATGCCTGCCAGTCGAGACGGCCGGGGCCGACATCGAACCATTGCGACAACCGCGCGCTCATGTTCATCTTCGAAGCAAGCGGAAGGCGATTGCCAACCAGGCTGATGAATGGCGAATTGCCCCCATTGCTATTGTCCTGGGCACGCGCGTCCGCCACGATACCCTGCGTGATCTGGGTGTCGAGATACGCCGCATTGATGTCGAGCCCGAAATTACCCGGCAGCTTGATCCGCATCTCCGCCTCCGCGCCGTAGATACGCGATGCGCCAATGTTGCGATTGACCAGCGAATAGCCGTTGCATACCGGCGGCGTCTGGGTGGTGTCGCGATTGATACAGGTCAGGTCCTGAAAAACCTGGCTCGAATAATCATAATAGAAACCGGTAACGTTGAAAACCGCGCGTCGTCCGAACAGGTCAAAGCTGTTGCGGCTGCCGATTTCATAGACCAGCAGCTTTTCGGGGCGGAAAGCCTCAGGGATCTGCGAGCCGTTGAAACTGTCGTTAAAGCCACCCGACTTGTGCCCAGTCGAAACCTTCGCATAGAGCATATTATCGTCGCTCAGGTCATATTCAATGCCAAGGCGCCAATCGACGAAATTGAATTTCGCGCTGCCGCTCTGCTGACCGGGAATGGTCAGGTTCGCATAGCTGAAGCCGCCGTTGGTATTCGACGGGTTGAGTACTGGACAGTTAACAAAGCCGTTGTCGATGTCCGGCCGATCAATGCAGGTGCCGTTCGGATTGGTGCCGTTCGCGATAGCGGCGATCTGTGTAATCAACGTATCGCGAAGGCCCGGCGTCTTGACGCCTTCGATCAGGAACTGTGCCATACCCTGCGGCGTGGTGATGTTGCTGACATCGAAGTTGGGACGGTCAAGCAGCGCGGGTCTGAAACCCTCGGTGCCGACGCGGGTCGCGAAACAGCAGTCGTAGTTCTCGCCACCCAGCGTCAGCGCCCAATTGCCGCCGATCCCATAACGCGACTTTTTCTCGCTCGTATAGCGGATGCCGGCAAGAACGCGCAGACGGTCAGCTACGTCATACGTGCCGTCGGCGTAGAAGGCATAGCTTTCGCCGTCGACATTGGGCATCGTGAACTCGGTTCCCGAAAAACAGCAATAGCCTCTGTCGGCGAGCGACAGGTAGCCGACTGCCTGATCTTCCTTGAAATAAAAGGCGCCAAGGTTCCAGCGCAGGCTTTGTTCATCGTCCGCGAACAGGCGGGCCTCATAGACTTGGCTTTTCGACCTGGTCTGCCAGAAATTTCCCGAAAAATTGTCATATTGGACCGCGGAAAGGTCGCGGCCGGGAAAATCGATGCCATCGCTGGCAGCATTGACCTGATAGAAATCGACCGAGCGATAGCTGCCCGACAATTCGGCGCCGACGCCGCCGAAATCATAGTTGATCTTGCCCTGAATCCCCCAGAGTTCATTCTGCATGTCACCCTGAAGGCCGCGATAAATGACGTTCTTCAGGTTGAGCTTGTCGGGCCGCAGGCCGCTGCCCACGACCGCGCTGAAAATATTGGCACCCGGATAGCCGGTTCCCGTTTCCTTGCCATAGTCGCCGACGATCGAGATGCTGAGCCGGTCGCTCGGCTGCCAGAGGAGCGACAGGCGACCAGCGTAATTTTCTTCGAGACCCGCCGGCTTCAATCCCGATGCCGGCGCTCCCGTCGACACATTTTTGAAGCCATAGTCGCGGTTGATGTAATAGCCCGCCGCGCGCACCGCCAAATTATCGCCAATGGGGATATTGATTGCCCCCTCGGCACCATAGGACGAGCGGTTGGCGATTTCGGCCTGCGCATAGCCGCTGAACTCGCCCAGCCGCGGCTTGGCGGTAATGATGTTGAGCGTGCCGGCGAGCGCATTGCGCCCATAAAGTGTGCCCTGCGGCCCCTTGTTCACCTCGACGCGGTCGAGGTCATAGAACATGAGCCCCAGCCCGCGCGGACGCGGAATATAAGTGCCGTTCAGATGCGGCGCGGCACCCGGATCGCCAAGTTCGGTGTTATTGGCCGAACCGACGCCACGGATGAAAATTTCGACATTGCCTTCCTGGTTGGCGATGCTGAGGCCGGGGATCGCGACCTGCAACTGGCGAAGCTCGACGATGCCGTCCTGGCGTAGCTGTTCGGCGCCAAGCGCCTGCACAACGCCGGACACATCCTGCGAATTTTCCTCGCGACGGTTCGCGGTGACGATGATCTCGTCACTGTCATCGCTCGCCCCGCTGCTTTGCGCGGCATCCTGTGCATAGGCAGGCAGCGTCGCGGCGGTCGACAGCAGCACCAACAGTGCGGCTCGCGTCATTTTACCCCTATTCATGTCATTCTCCCTTAAATCACTCTTATTTGCATTGAAGGGTCGGCCCCGACGGTGAAACGATGCGTGCCGACGAAAGGACCAGATCGAGCGTTCCCGACGTGGCGATGCTGAGCGGGGTTTCGACGCGCGTCATATTGACGCCCGCCTTTTCAAAGCAGCGCAGCGGTATCGCGATCCGCGTCCACTTTGCCGTCTTTGCCGCTTCGGCCAGCATCGCGCGCAGGGGAAAACCGCCGACACATTGCGCACCACAGCTCATCAGCAGACTCACGTCTGACGATGGCGGCGCGTCAACCTTCAGCTCAAGTTCAAGCGCCAGATCGCCATTCGACTGTCGCGACAGGTCTGCGGGCGCATCCTGAACGATCGCGGCGACGGCCGACCCCGCGCCGGTCCAGCGAAGGCGAACCGAATCCTCCTGCGCAACCCGATCAGCGGCCCGCGCCTCGATAAGTTGGGGACCGGGGTTGGTGGAAAGCGCACCGGGGGCGCCCAGCAACAAACGCCGTCCACTTCCCGGTTTCCCGGCGGCGAAAATGACGCCGGGATCGGCGACCGCGACGCTGGCCCGGCTTTCAGGCAAGGCGGCGAGATCACCCTTGTCGGCAAAGGTCAGCCCAAAGCCATAGGGGAAAAGCGGATCATAATTTGCGTCGCCAACATTTACCGCGGTCTGGTCGCTCGACTTCGGCCAACTATACGGCAGCTTGCCGCGAAAATCGGCCTTTCCGAAAAGCACATCGGCGACGCCGCCACCCTCGGAACCCGGCAGCCACGCCGCGACGAAAGCATCCGACGCATTAAGGAACGGGTTGACCCACATCGCCCGCCCGGAAAGAAATACCGATACGGTCGGAACGCCCGAAGCCTTGAGCGAGCGCAGCAGCGCCAGATTTTTGGCATCGTCGTAACCGACGTCGGGCCGGTCGCCCTGAAACTCCGCATAAGGGTCCTCGCCGAATATGACGATCGCCACATCGGGCTTTTTGGCATAGCGCCCGTCTGCCGACAGGACTGCCGATCCGCCCGCGGCCTTGACCTCGGCGTCGATGCCTTCCCATATCGATTGCGCGTTCGGGAAATCGCTCCGCTTGGTTCCCGTTCCCTGCCAACTCAGCGTCCAGCCGCCAGTCTGCTTGGTTAGGTTGTCCGCACCGTCGCCCGCAACCAAAACGGTAGCGCCGGGCTTCAACGGCAACAGCCCGCCGGAGTTTTTGAGAAGGACCAGCGATTCGCGGACCGCCTCGCGCGCCAGCGCCCGATGGTCCTTGCCGCCCAGCAATTCGAAGCGCCCACCATAGGGCCGCGACGACGGCTTGCCGGCATCGAACAATTTGGCGCGGATTTTGACCCGCAGAATCCGACGCACCGCGTCATCAAGCCGCGCGAGAGGCAATGCCCCGTCCTTGGCATGTGCGAGCGTGGTGCGGTAAAGTTCCTTCCAGCTATCGGGCGCCATATACATGTCGAGTCCGGCGACGGCCGACTGGGCACAATCGGTCGCCGTGCAGCCCGCGACCTGGCCGTGACCATTCCAGTCGCCGACGAGGAACCCGTCGAAATTCCAGCGTTTCTTCATCACGTCGGTCAACAGCGACCGGCTGCCATGCATTTTGACGCCGTTCCAGCTTGAAAAGCTGACCATCACCGACTGGACGCCGGCGTCGAGCGCGGGGATATAGGGCGGGCTGAAAAGATCGCGCAGCGACGCTTCGCCCATCTGTACATCGCCCTGATCCTTGCCGCCCAGCGTGCCGCCATCACCCAGGAAATGCTTGGCCGTGGCGATGATGTGCGGACCGCGGAGCCAGTCCTCATCCCCAATCCTGCCCTGAAGCCCCTCGATCAGCGGCGCGGCATAGCTTGTCGCAATCTCGGGCGTTTCACCGAACCCCTCGTAAGTGCGACCCCAGCGATCATCGCGCACGACCGCAAGCGTGGGGGCGAATGTCCAGTCCAGCCCGGTCACCCGCATCTCGATGGCGGTCGCCTCACCGATGCGACGGATGAGATCGGGGTTGCGCGCGGCGCCGAGGCCGATGTTGTGCGGAAACAGCGTCGCCCCGACGACATTATTATGTCCGTGAACAGCATCGCTGCCCCAGATCACCGGGATCCGCGGCAGATTGCCGTTGGGCTTCATCGAAGCCGCATAAAAGGCGTCGGCGGCGGCCAACCAATCCTTTGCCGGTGCATTATAGCGGCCACCCGGATCGGAATTACCGCCATTAAGCACCGATCCCAGATGGTAGCGATAGACATCGTCGGGGGTGACGCTGGCGATGTCCGCCTGGATGATCTGGCCGACCTTCTGCTCAAGTGACATCGCCGCGATCAGATCGTCGATACGCCGCTCAACCTCCGGATCGGTTGCCACTGTCGCATTGCGCGCGGGCCAGTTGGCGGGATTTGCCTCGGCCCCGGAAACCGAACCGGCAGCCGCCTGGGTGGCCGCGATCGCGATCGAATGAGCAGAAGCGAGAGCCGCAAGCGACGTGAACCCAAGCGCCACGATGGCAACGCGCGTAAAGTTCATGACCTCTCCCCACTTTATGTCAACGTTTACCGATTCTCGGTCAACGTTTACTGTCATGCATCGACACAAGTCAAGTGAGCGGCTAAGACACGAGAATTGAGCGGTATCTGGCTGTGTTTGATCGGCCGACTATTGACGGGAGGGGCTAATTTCCAAGCGGACCACGATCGTCGACATCGCGCGCGTCGCCGGCGTGACGCCCAAGACCGTTTCGCGCGCGCTCAACGACGCCCCCCACGTCAGCGAGGCCGTGCGGCAGAAAGTCAAGGCGGCGGCTGAGGAGCTCGATTATCATCCCAATATTGCCGCGCAGAGCCTGATCGCGCGCCGATCCTTTCTCATCGGGCTCACCTATGAACGCCCGAGCCCAAGTTACGTGGTCGAACTGCAAAACGGCGCACTCGGCCGCCTTGAGGATGGGCGTTACCGTCTCGTCGTCCTTCCCTTCAGCCATGTCGCCAGCCGACCCGAAGAATTGGGACGGCTCCTGCTGCGCGCCGGGCTCGATGGCATCCTGCTCGCCCCCCCGGCGTGCGACCAACCGGCGCTGCTCAACATGCTCGAACGGCAGAAACTGCCCTATGCCCGTATCACCCCGCACAGCGAACTCGATCGGGGCATCGTCGTCACGATGGACGAAACGGCGGCGGGACAGGCGGTCGCCGCCCATCTCCTGTCAATGGGACATCGGCTCATCGGCATCGTCCTCGGCGATCCGTCCCATGCCGCCAGCATGGGCCGCATGGAGGGTTATCGGCGCGCATTCAGTGAATTACAGGTCCCGATCGACGAGAGCCTGATCGTTACCGGCGACTTCACCTATGACGTCGGCTACCGCGTGGCACGAACGCTTTTGATCCGTTCGCCGCGCCCCACGGCGATACTCGCGCAGAATGACGATATGGCGGTTGCCGCCATCGCGGCGGCGCGCGATCTGGGCCTTGCGGTTCCCCACGACCTTTCGGTGGCCGGGTTCGACAATTCAGAGGTTTCGCGAACCGCCTGGCCACAGCTTACGACCGTGAACCAGCCCGTGCGGCAAATGGCCTGGGACGCCGCGGATCGCCTGATCGCGGCGCTCGATGGAAAGAGCGATGGCACGGCGCCGCTTCGGCGCGATCATGCGCATGAATTGCTTATCCGTGCATCGACCGCGGCGCCCGGCGCGCCGTAGGCGGGGCTTATGGGGCCGGCAGCGGTGGATCGGCGCGTTCGATCAGTTCGCGGGCTTGGGCTGCGAACCATTGCCCGGCCGGCGGCGCCTTCACGCCGCGCTCGGGATCGGCTGGTCCAGCCGTCCCGCGGTGACATTCGCCGTCGGATTCACCCGGCACCTTGATCCACAGAAGGGCATCGACATAGGGATTTCCGCTGTCCAGCGAGGGTAGTCGCCCCAGCCCCCGGCCGGGGGGATTGCACCAGACCTCGGCATCGCGATATTTGCCGGCTTGCGGCTTCCACGACCCCTGTCCATTGCGGCTCGTGTCGATCACCGCATGTTTTTGGCGCGCGGGATCACGCTTTAGCCGCCTTTGCGCGAACAGCCGATCATAGGCCGCATCGGTCGCGTGCCAGGTCGCCTGATCGTCAAAGGTCGCCGGGCTGTACTGGCTCGGACATGCGCGCGGATCGAGCCCGCGCGTGACCAGCGCGATACAATCGCTCACCCACCGGGCATAGGGAATGACGCGGTCATCGCTCTCGAAATTGGATACGTTAAGGAAAAAGCCGGACACTTTGGCGACGTCCGCCTTGACTAGGCGGCTGGCGATCTCTCCCGGTGCCAACCAACTGCTGCCCGTGCCGTCCAGATAGATGCTGACCTTGGGCAGCGCGGAGAGGATCGCTACCGCCCCGCGCAATTCCTCATACCGCCGTGCAGCCGCGCTTTCATCCTGGCCCGCCGGTCGGCAGCCCTCGACATCGCCGCCCAGCGTCCGGTGCCAGGGAATAACGCCCAGTCCGTCGGGCTCGAGAATGACGATGGCCGAGCGATCGCCTATTCCGCGCGCGATTCCCCGAATCCAGTCAAGATAGGCCGCGCCATCGGCGGCACCGCCCGCCGAATAGAGGGCGCAATCGCGATAGGGGATATTATACGCCACAAGAACAGGGAGCTGGCTTTCGGCAGACGCGCGATCGACAAGGTCGCGAGCCTTGGCCTCCACGACCTCCGGCGAACCATAGGCCAGCCACAACGCCGACGGAATTTTCGACAGCCGAACGGCGTCATCCTTGGCGGCGCCCTCCAGCTTTTCGGCAGCCACGGCCGTCGTGCTGCGGACGTCGACGAATAGCGGCGGAGCTTTCGCCGACGCCATCGCGATGGAAGCGAAAAGAAGCGCGGGAAGCGTCGCTGCCGTCAACCAATGCTTCATTCTGTCCACTCCCGTCGCATGTTTCAGGTTCCGCCTCGTGCCCGGTCGCGCGCCGTTCGGCATTGCCGCAAACTCAACTGCTTCGCGCCATCATCTGCCTTTGCGGTTCCTGAAAGGAAACCCAAAAATGCCTTGGTGCTTTTGCCTAATCCGGATGACGCACCCTCCAGCTTGCAACACGATCGATCGCGTTGGCGCGGATATTCGCATAAAATAGTCCATAGTCGTTCCGGTGATAGCTGCCGTACAGCCAGCTTAGCGTATCGCGAAACGACGAGTCCCAGGCGACATCGACGTTGAGGAGCATGTCGCTGCACCGCGCCCCCGTCAGTCCCGTTTCCAGGGAAGCCAGCGTGGCCGCCCGGCGCGGATAGGGTGGCTCCGGAAACGGCAGACTGCCTTTATTCGACGCGGGATTCGCCACGCCGTTCCGTGTCCATGTCAACGGGTTGACGCAGATCGCCGGGGCCGTGCTCTTGATACGCCTGCCCTGCCACCAGAAATCGACGTCCTTCGTCAACATCGATACTGCGGTGCGCCCGCTCTGGCTGGCGTTCCATGACAAGACGCAACCCGTCTGCCGTGCATCGTCGCACGTCGGCAGGCCGATCGACGCCAAGCTGGCGGGCGTATAAGCCCCAATGGTATATGCCGCGACCAAGCGGTCCTGAAGCGGTGTGCCGACGATCGCTTCCTGCAGCAACCTTACGGCATGTCCGGTTCCCTGGCTGTGCGATGCGATGATGAACGGCCGACCGCGATTATAACGCGCGATATAATAGCGAAAGGCCCGCGCCACGTCGGCATAGGCAAAAGCCACGGCATCTCCATCGCGGAGCCCCGCAAGCGACGCTTGCCGATAATGCGGCGCATAGAGCCGGCAGCATCCGTTAAACGCCGACAATTGGGCCAGCAGCACCGGCGCATTATAGGCCCCATCGACGTCATAGGGGGCATTCCACACATCATTCTTCAGATACATGGTCGGGTGAATGAAAAAGACGTCGGCAGGCGCCGTTTGCTCGTCGATCGACGTGAAGCCGGGCGGCGCCGACCGTTCAAGTCCATTCGTGCCTGGCAAGGCGAACCACGCCGCTCTTTTGGCATAGTCCGGCGCAGGTGGCGCCTGCGTTTGTGCAAAGGGCGTCGACGGCTCGCGCGTCGCTTCGATCAGGCTTTTGGTGATCGAACATTGCGATAACAGCGCCAATATCGCGATGACGGCGATCAGAATTTTCCAGCGCCGACGGATCCCTCCCGTCTTGCCGCGCAGCCGGTTGGGCGTTGGCGCGGCCGGCATTTTCAATTGCCGCCCTCACGCACCGCGCGGCGCGCCTCGCAGGTCGCGATGAAACCGGCGGCCATAAAGCGGGCCATTCGTTCGCGAACCGCTTCGAAATCGTCCGACCGGCAAAGCCCGCCGGACAGCTTGTCGATACGGCCGGTACGGCCAAGCGTGAGCATCAGACTCGCCGACACGAAATGATAGCCCCAGAAAATATCTTCCTCGGGGCAATCGGGCATCGCCTTTTTCAGAAGGGCGATCAGACGCAGCACGACCGCGTCGAAATGCGTGTCCATCAACTCGGCGCCCCATTCGGCGGTGTTGCTCATCTGTGCGCCGAGTTGCCCGTAGTGGCGCCAGCCTACCCCGCCCTCGCCGTGCGTTTGAAGATCGGTGTCGAGATAGGCATGCAACGCGCCTTCGACCGTCGGCTTGCCACCAACGGTCCGCTCATAGGCGTCCAGTGCCTCCATCCGCCGTTCGATCGTGACCGGCGCGCGCCGCGCGATCACCGCGTCGAACAACTCCTTCTTGTCCTTGAAATAATAATGGAGAAGCGACTGATGGACGCCAACCTGAGCCGCGACTTCCTTCAGCGTGACCCCGTAAAGACCGCGTTTCGAAAAAAGTTCTTCGGCGGCGTCATAGATTTGTTCCATCGTCGCCGCGCGCTGGTCGGCCTTTGTCGGCCGCCTCCGTGTCGTCTGCTTCACCGCCTTGGTCATTTCGTCCCTTTCGCCCGGCGTCGCCAACGCCCTTGGCCAGGCCGTCATTGGGTCAGCCATGGTCGGCTCGCAAGCGCATTTTGTCGATCTTGCCCGTCAAGGCCAGCGGCATCGCGGCAAGCCGGATGATCGCGTCGGGCAGCCACCAGTTCGCCACACGCCCGCGCAATGCGCCCAGCAAGCTCTCGTCGCTGATCTCCATCCCCGTGCGCGGTTCGACGATCAGCACCGGCCGCTCGCCCCATTTTTCGTGCGCCCGTCCGACGACGGCAACCAGGGCGACCTCTGGCAAGCTGCCCACGATCGCCTCGATTTCCGCAGGATTGATCCATTCCCCGCCCGATTTTATCAAATCCTTGGCGCGGCCGGTGATCGACAGATTTCCGTCTTTGTCAATCGTCGCAAGGTCCCCCGTATCGAACCAGCCGTCTGGCCCCGTCGCCTTTTCGCCTTGGCCGAAATAACGTTCGACGACGCTTCCGCCCCTGACCCACAGCCGCCCCTCGCCGCTGCGCTGGTCGGACAGCGGCACGTCGCGCTCATCCATCAGCAACAGATCGACGCCCATTGGCGGGCGGCCTGACCGGGACGCAACGCGGGTTTTGGCCGTGGCCGGTGTCATCGCGCCCAGCGGCGACAATTCGGTCATCCCCCAACTGGTTTGCACGATGACGCCCAGCCGCTGTTCGAGCCGGTCCATCAGCGCCTGCGGCACCGCCGAACCACCGAGCAGGAGCCGCTTGAGCGACGGCAATTCTCCGCCGACGGCGTCAAGATGATCGACCAGCCCAAGCCATACAGTCGCGACGCCCGCTGCCACCGTAACCCCCTCATCGGCGATCAGTTTCGCAAGACTGGCGCCGTCCTGATCGCGGCCCGGAAGCACCAGCTTTGCCCCCACCGCCGGCGCGGCAAAGGGAAAGCCCCAGCCGTTGGCGTGAAACATCGGCACGGCGACGAGCACCGAATCCTCGCAGGTGAGGCCCATGACGTCGGCCTGCAGCAGGTGCGTCGTATGAAGATAGTTCGACCGGTGGGTATAGGTGACGCCCTTCGGATCGCCGGTGGTGCCAGAGGTAAAGCACAGCCCCGCTGGCGCGTTTTCGTCGAATGCGCCCCATCCCACCGCCACGCCATGCTCGGCGAGCAGATCGGCGAGGTGCCACAGCCGCGCCCCGGTGACGACCGGCACGACATCGCCTGCGGGCCCGTCGTCCATCAGCACCACATGCTCGATCGCCGGGCATTGAGCGACCAGGTCCTGAACGAGCGGAGCAAGTCCGCTGCTGACCGCAAGCACCCGGTTGCCCGCGCGGTGCATCATCCTTGCCAGATGATCGGCGGTCAGCCGCGGATTGAGCGTGTGGCACACCACGCCCACGCCCATCGCGCCGTACCAGCATTCCATATGCGCCTGCGTATTCCAGGCCAACGTCGCAAGATGGTCGCCTTCGCGCAGTCCGAGCGCGGCGAATGCGCCCGACAGCCGGTTGCTGCGCTCGCACAGCGACGCATAATCGGTGCGCGCCGGGGCCGCTCCGGTGACCACCTGGCGTCGGCCGTGCCATTTCGCTGCATGGCTGATGAATTTGTCGAGAGTCAGCGCATAGGGTTGAGGATTACCGGAAATCACGGGGCATTTCTCTTCATCTTGTGGTCGGTCGGTGCGTCCGCAACGAAGCGGACGCGGCGGAAAGCGGCGCGGCGGCCTTACACCCCTTCAAGCGCAGCCTTTCGATGGTTGCGTTTCAGCACGCGCGCGAGCGACAGGTGCAGCGCGATCGCCACGAAATAAAATGGCACGAGGCTATAGAAAGCGAGCTGGAGCGAATTGTCCGGATGCTCCGGTTTCAACCACTCGCTCATGCCGCCAAGCCAGGTCGGACCAAGGCCCAGGCCGATCAGGTTCATGATCAGCAGCAGAACCGCTCCGGCCAATGTGCGCTGGCGCGCGGGCACCGCATTCTGCACCAGCGTCACCGCGGGGGTCAGATAGAAATAGTTGAGGAAAGTGGGCCCCAGCAGAAAGATCATCGCAATCGGCCACGCGGGGGTGTGAACGAAACCGATGAAGAATGGCACCGCAAGCAAAAGCGAGACGGCGGGGATCAGGCCATAAGCTTCGGGGTGCCGCGCGGCATAGCGGTCGACAAGACGACCGGACAGGTAAATGCCGGCGCTGACTCCAACTCCCAGGACCAGCGCATACCAGACCGCGATTTCGTCGAGCGTCATCCCCTTTTCCCGCATCAGGAACAGGGTCGTAAAGCCGAGCGTCGCATAGGTGACAAACTGGGTCGCCCCGGCTGCGAGCGAGACAAGCGTCAGGTCGGAGCGCGAGAAGAACATCTTCATCGTCGTGGAGAAGGTGATGGGGGGGGTGGGGGCGGCCATGGCTCTTGCGATGTCAGTGGCTTTTGCGATGTCAGTCGCGCCGCGCCGGGGTTCGCGAATGAAGACCCAGACACCCGCGGCGGCGACCAGCCCGGCGGCCCCAAGCAACAGAAAAGCGAGGCGCCAGTCATAAGCCGCGGCGATCTTTGCCCCGAACGCGACGCCAAGCGCCTGCCCCAGCGGCGGACCAAGATTGAACAGTCCAAGCGCGAGGCCGCGCCGTTCGGGCGGAAAATAGTCGGAGATGATCGAATAGGATGGCGGCACGCCGCCCGCTTCGCCGATCCCCACCCCCATGCGCGCGGCGGCAAGCTGGACATAGGTCGTCGACATGCCGCAGGCGATCGTCGCGGCGCTCCACAGCGCGCAGGCGACGGACAGCACGCGTACGCGGTTCGTCCGGTCGGCCAGCCATGCGACGGGAATGCCAAGGATGCAATAGAACATCGCGAAATAGAGCCCGCCAAGCAGGCCCAGTTCCCCGTCCGAGATACCAAGTTCATCCTGAATCGGCGCGGCGAGAATCGACAGAAGCTGCCTGTCGAGAAAATTGAGGACATAGACGAAGCACAAGGCCGCCAGGACGAACCAGCTATATCGATCGACCTGTCGCGCCGCTGGAGGAGTTGACGAGGACGAAGTTGCCGACATTGCGCGATATTTCCCTGAAAAAAAGGAGGCGGGCATGGCGGGACTGGCCATGCCCGCGAGGGAGGATCAGAATTTGCGACTGACGCGAAGGCCATATTGGCGCGGCGCCCCCGCGAGCCGGCGGGCACCGTTGATCGCCGCGACATAATGCTGGTCGGTCAGGTTGCTGCCATAAGCGGCGATCGACCAGTCGCCGGTCGCGAAGGTCAATTGCGCATTCAGGATGTTGCGCGCCTCCAGCCGGTCGCCAAACAGCCGGTTCTGGAACAGGCTGCCCCAGCTTGCCGCGATATGCGCGAAATCGACGCGCGGGGTCAGCGTGGCCTTGTCGCCGAGCGGAATGGCATATTGCGCACCGGCGCTCAGCGTCAGCTTGGGGGCATAGGCCTGCTCGTTCCCCGTCAGGTTGAGGCAGCGGGCGGTCGCCGGACCGCTTACGGGATTGCAGACCGTGGCAGCCCCGCCCAGCCGGGGATCGGCCGCAAAGAAAGTGCCGAGCTTTGAATTGGAAACCGACCCCGCGACGTCGAGCGAAAGGCGGTCAAAACTGCCCTGCGCGGAAAATTCGACGCCATAGAGCTTGGTCTTGCCGGGAACGTTGAAGATCGACGAGATGCTCGGCGAAACCGGATCGACGATGCTGACCTGAAAATTCTCGTAAATATTATAATAGCCGCCAAACTGCGTCCGCAGACGCCCGTCGAAGAACGTCCCCTTCCACCCCGCCTCGAAATCGGTGACGTCCTCTGCATCGAATGCCAGCGGCGTCCGGCCCAGGATATTCGGGCCATTCAGACCACCTGCCTTGCTGCCGGTGGCGACAAAGGCATAAAGGAAATGGTTCGGATTGACCGTCCAGTTCAGCGCGATCTTGCCATTGACCTTTTTGTTGACGGTCCGGTCGACCTGCGGGAGCCTCAATATGGGCGCGGGGATGCCGGTGAAATAGGCGCGCGCTTCGGCATCATTGGCCGAAGTCGAGCGCGACCAGCGCCCGCCGACGGTGATCTGCAACCCGTCGGCCAGTTCATAACCGACCTGACCAAAAGCCGCGAGTGCGGTCTTGGGATTGGTGCCGACGATTTCGATGTCGAGCGCGGTCGGCGTATTCGGCGTTGCGTCCGAATAATAGCCGCCATTTTCCGGGATGAATATCTTGTCGTGCTGATAATAGCCGCCCAGAAGCCAGGTAAAGGGCCCGGTGTCAGGCGAAATGATGTTGAATTCCTGGCTCCAGATTTCCTCGCTGATATTGTCGCGAAACGACAGCGCCGGAACGATCGTGGTGGTGCCGTCGGCGTCATAGGAAATCTGCGTCGTGCCGCGCTGAAAGCCGCTGATCGACCGCAACGTCAGGCCGCTGGCGAATTTATACTGCGCGTTCAGCACGATCCGGCCGAATTCGTCACGACCGCTAAGATAGCCATTGTTGGCAACCTTCAACGGGTCGCCGGTTTCGGTCGCCCGGCTGGCGGGCAAGCCGCCATATTCGATATTGTTGTAATCGCCCTTGACCAGGATACGCAGTTCGGGCGTCGGTTCCCACGCGACGCTGACCCGCGCGCTATAGTCGCGGCGGTTGCCGGGATTGCCCGTCCACGGACCCGACACGTCATAGAATGTATCGCGCCGTTCCATATTGCCGGCAAAGCGGATCGCGAGCGTGTCGCTGCCCGGAATATTGAGCGCGCCCTGCAGCTTCATATGGTCGAAATTGCCATATTGCGCGAGCGCATATCCTCCGACACGGTCGAAGGTCGGGTTCTGTTGGGTGATGAAGACCGCGCCGCCGGTCGCATTGCCGCCCGCGAAGGTGCCCTGCGGACCGCGCAGCACCTCGACGCTGGCGATGTCGTAATAAGGCTCGCTCTGGAAATAGCCGGGCAGGGTCGCGACGCCGTCGCGATAGGTGATGACGCCAACGCCGATCGCGCTGGTCTGTTCGGTCTTGCCGATCCCGCGAATGTTGAAGGCATTGCCCTGCCCCGTCGTATTGACGGTCAGCGAGGGTGAGGCAAATTGCAACGTCTCGACGCTGTTGACGCCCTTTCGCACCAGATCTTCGGCCGTCAGCACGGTTGCGGCGACGCTGCTGCGTTGCAGGCTGACATTGCGGCGTTCGGCGGTCACGACAATTTCATCATTCGCCGCGTCGGCGGCAACCTCATCGACAGGCGCCGTCGCCGTCTGAGCAAAAGCCGACACGGGGCCCAGCAGGGCAACGGCCGACACGGAAAGCAACAGCTTCCTCATCTATCTTCTCCCAATGACAAACGCTCTGCGGCGTTCTCGTGCAAAGATTTGTGCGCAAATTCCCCCGCTGTCAACAGTCATTCATATATGAATGAATATTATTCGGCTGCCGATTAAGCGATGGAATATGCTGGATTTCTGCGGAAATCCTGTGTGGTTTGCGAAGCATCGACGGTCGCGAGCGTCCCTTTCCCGCCCGATGTCGGCAAGCCGATGATCTTTCAATTGCTGGATTCGGTTCGCACCGGATTGGACGAAATATGGTCAATCGATCCGGTTCATCCGGTCACGGGCCGGTCATGGCGGCCCGATCCGACGGCGACGTCATGATCGCCGCGGACCCATATCTGCCGCCACATCCGTTCAGCGTGCGGGCGGGGACGACCAGGCCTTGATCGCTGCCGCCATCGAAGCCGCCTTTGCCTTTTCCTCGACCGGCGCCAGGCGCGCCGCATGGGGTTTGGCATCGATGACCAGATAATCGGTCGGCGGAGCCGTCACGGCGGGCCACCGCACGGCACCCTTGCCATTGGGATCGCCCGTCGCGGCAAAGCGCACCCAATAATCGCCCATCAGTTTCGACACCTTCTTGTCCTCGGCGTCCCAGCGATGCTCGGCCGCCTTGTTCCCGAACAGATATTCCAGTTCGCCGCCATGGTCGGTTCCCGCAGCGGTCGCGCGCTGATCGACCGGAACCTGGTCAAAGTAATAGACATAGGCCTTATTCCCCGTCGCCGCATGAAGATCGGCGACCGCGATGGACGGCAGGACAAAGCCCAGCCCCTCCGCCAGATCGACCGCCGCCGCCGCCGGCGCCTTGCCGGTCAGCGCCACATAACCGGCCTGGAGTTCGGGAAATGCACTCCCCAGCATTATTTTTGCCGTGGCTTCCGTCATGCCGCCAAGGCTCGATTCATTCGAGTTCGAACCGATGATGAGCGGAATCCGCATCTGTTTGTTCTTATAAAAGGATTCTCCGGGGCTCATCGTCACGACCTTGCCGTCGATGAAGGGAAAGGAGCGCGCCTTGATGATTTCCGCGACCGGAATTTCGCGAAGCTGCTGGGCGGTCGGGCTTTTCAGGCCAAGCTCGTCGGTGAATTTCTGGCCTATCATCTCGGCATTGACTGCGCCGCCGCGGATCGGCGCCAGCACGGTGCTGCCCGAACCCGATTGCGACGCCGCCTTGTGGAACAGCCCCGCCGATGCGGGCGAACCCATCAATATCTGGACCGTCCCCGCCCCGGCGGATTCGCCGAACAGCATGACATTGTCCGGATCCCCGCCAAAGCTGGCGATATTGCGCTTCACCCATTCCAGCGCCGCGACCTGGTCCATCACCCCGTAATTGCCAAGTTTTCCGTCGGGATTTTCGCGCGTCAAAGCCGGATGCGCGAAATAGCCGAGCCGCCCGAGGCGATAGTTCATCGTAACGACAACCGCGCCGCGCGCCGCCAGTGCCGATCCCTCGTACAGCGGGACACCCGCCGCGCCGAAAACGAAGGAGCCGCCATGGATGAAGACCATGACCGGATATTTTCCCGACTTTTTCGGCCGCCATATATTGAGGAACAGGCAATCCTCGCTCTGCGCACCGACCTGCGCCCAGGCTTCGGTCCGGACGGGTTGCGGACAGGCGTTGCCATAGGCCTTGGCATCGCGCACGCCCTTCCAGGCGACGGCCGGTTCGGGCGGTTTCCAGCGTAGCGGCCCCACGGGCGGCGCGGCATAGGGAATGCCCTTGAAGGAAATGACCCGCGCATCGGCCGTTCCGGCGACCGTCCCGGCGTCGGTGCGAACCTCGGTGCGAACCTCGGTGTGAACCGGCGTCTGCGCCGCGGCCGGCACCGCCAACGACGTGCCCAACAGCAATGCGAACAGCTTATGCCTCATCATCACTCTCCCGTTGCCGGATCTGATCCGCGCACATCGCGCCGACCGTCCATGGTCATTGTCCGATCGATGCGTCGGATCAATATCCGCGATCCAACCGCTATCACGGTCATCCTGCAACGGCGTCGCACCCGCGTCAATATGTTCATTAATTTATGAATGAACATATTGACGCGGGTGCGACGCCTCTGGCGCTATGGCCCTCACCCATTCCGGACAGGGATATGATTGTGGGCGCGTCGTGAAATGACGACCGCTCCACAAAGGGAAGACGGCGGCGGGGCCATCAGGACCTCGTCACCCCAACTCAGTTCGTCCAATAGATATAATCCTGCCCGTCCTGCCACGGCGCATTCTGGGGCACGTCGATCCGCACCGGCGCCTCGATCAACCCCGGCCAGATCGGCTTGGCCATGCCCCGGTTCTGCGCCTCGATCAGCGCGCGAAGCTGTGCGACGCGCTGCGGATCGGTCGCCGCCAGATCATATTGTTCGGTCGGATCGGCGGCGAGATTATAGAGGCGGGCCTTTTCCGGGCGCTTCGTGACCTGCAATTTCCAGTCCCCGGCGCGCACCGCGCGATAATCGCCCGACCGCCAGAACAGCGCCGGTCGCTTTGCCGGGCCGGCCAATATATCCTCGCTGTCGATGATCCGGTCTGCCGGTATCTTTGCCCCCGCCGCCGCCGCGATGGTGGAGAACAGGTCGATATGGCCGGTCATGTCCGCGCGGGTCGACCCCGGCACGATACGCCCCGGCCAGCGCATGAAAAACGGGGTGCGGATGCCGCCTTCGAAAAAGGTCGCTTTCCATCCGCGATAGGGCGCGTTCAGATTGTCGATCCCCGCGTACCAGGCACCGCCATTGTCGCTGGTGAAGATGACCAGCGTATTGTCGTCGATCCCCAATTGCCGAAGCTTTGCCATCACGTCGCCGATCCGCCGGTCGAGCTGCGCGATCATCGCGCCATAGACGCGCGTCTTGTGATCCTTGATCTGCGGCCATTTCGCATAATCGGCCCTCGTCGCCTGAAGCGGCGTATGCGGGGCGTTGAACGCCAGATACAGGAAGAACGGCCGGTTGCGGTTCGCCTCGATCGCCCGCATCGCCTCTGCGGCGAAATAGTCGGTCATGTGGCCTTTGGGATGAAAGCGCTTGCTGCCGTTAAAGGTCACGGCATGGCGCAAATTGGCCCAGAGGAAACGGTCGATGCGGTCCCACGGCAGCTTTGCATTCACCGCATCGGGATCATCCTCTGGCAGGAACATCGCCGCGCCGCCCAGCACGGCCAGGCTTTCGTCGAAACCCTGTGCCTGCGGTTGCAGCGCCGGTGCCTCGCCCAGATGCCATTTGCCGATGTGCAGCGTGCGATAGCCCGCGGCCTTCACCGCCTCTGCGATCGTCACCTCCTGTGCCGGAACCCCCATGTCGGGATAGTCGGGGATGTCGGGTGTGACGAGATTCTTGTGAAAGATCGCCTTGAGCGGTCCCACCCCCTCACCATGCGAAACGCTTTCGGCGAACTGCACCGGCACGGCGGTATATTCGAACCCGAAACGGGTGGGATAGCGTCCCGTCATCATCGCGGCGCGCGAGGGGGAACAGGTCGCATTGGCGGCATAGGCGGTGCGGAATGTCATCCCCTGCCGCGCGAGCGCGTCGATGTTCGGCGTCTTGACGATCCCGCCCGCAACCCCGCCGCCGTTCAGGCTGATGTCGTTGATGCCCAGGTCGTCGGCGACGATCAGGATGATATTGGGCGGCCGCACGCCGTCCGGCGCCCGCGCCGGGCCCTGTTGCCAGGCGACGGCATGGTTGGGCTGCACCGGGTCCCGCCAGTCCTGAACGATACCGGGAAGACGATATTTATTCGCCTCGAACGCCCAATAGCCGCCGATGCCCGCCAACAGGAACAGGCCGAGCGCGATCCACCGCCTGCGCATGTTCATCCCCTCCCCGATCGGATCGGCTTGCCCGAAAACTATTGACACTATATGTGTCATTATATCGAAGGATATGCAAGATTGTTTGACCCCGGCGCGAAGCTGGGCCAGCGGAAGCGCGATGACGACGAAATTGAGCAAATCTGCCGCACCGACAATGGACCGCCCACGGGTCGACGGGCGCCGTGAACGCGGCCGGTCGAGCCACAGGCGGATCGTCGAAGCCATGATGGACCTGATCGTCGCCGGGGACCTGTCGCCCAGCGCCGCGCGCGTCGCCGACGAAGCCGGCATCGGGCTTCGCACCGTGTTTCGCCATTTCGACGACATGGACTCGCTTTATGCCGAAATCACGAGCACGATCACCGATCGCGTCACGCCGGTCATCGCGGCGCCCTATCCCGATCAGGACTGGCGCGCCAACATTCGGGAACTGGTCCGTCGGCGTATTCAGATATTCGAAACCACGCTGCCGTTCCGCCTTGCCGCCAACATCAAACGTTACCAGTCGCCGTTCCTGATGGGGCAATATAGCCGCGTGGTCATGCTCGAACGCGAACTGATCCTACGCCTGCTGCCCGGCGCCGTCCGGGGCGAACGGATCAGGGTCGAGGCGCTGTGCGCGGCGCTGTCGTTTCACACATGGCGTACGCTGCGCCATGACCAGAGCCTGTCGGCCGAAGACGCCGGAGCCGTGATGACGCAAATGGTCGAAGCGGTGATGGCGTCATTCGTCGCGCCAAGCTGATGCGCGGGGCCGCCGCCCTGCTGTCGCTCGCCATGGTCGGCGTGCTGACATCGTGCGGCGATCCCGGCGACCCACCGCCCGCCAAAGCCACGGCGCCCGAATGTCCGGCCATGCCGGCGCAGGATTATGTCTGGATTCCCGGCGCGAATTTCACGATCGGCGCGGGCGCGGCGCTGCCCGAGGAAGGGCCGGAGCGCACCGTCGACGTCGCGGGTTTCTGGATCGCGACGCACGAGGTGACGAACGCCGAATTTGCCGCCTTCGTAAAGGCGACCGGGTACAGGACGATCGCCGAACAGGATCCGCCCAAGCTGCCCGGCGCGCCGCCCGAAATGCTGGTTCCCGGTTCGGCGGTGTTCACCGCGCCGACCGACGGCAATCCGGACTGGTGGCGCTGGGTCGTGGGGGCCGATTGGCGCCACCCCGCCGGACCCGCGACCAATATCGAAGGGCGGGACCGCGACCCGGTGGTTCAGGTCGGCTATGCCGACGCGCTCGCCTATGCCGAATGGCAGGGCAAGGCGCTGCCCAGCGAGGCGCAATGGGAACTTGCCGCCGCGACCGGCGGCGCCGACCGCAATGTGCCCGTCGGCCGGGACGGCAAACCGCGCGCCAATTATTATCAGGGCAGTTTTCCCGTCCGCGACCTTGGAACCGACGGCTTTACCGGCCGCGCGCCGGTCGCCTGTTTCCCCGCGGACGACCATGGCGTCCACGACCTGATCGGCAATGTGTGGGAATGGACGACGAGCAAGGCGGGCGCCGAAACCAACGTCATCAAGGGCGGCAGTTTCCTGTGCGCCGCCAATTATTGCGCGCGCTACCGCCCCGCCGCCCGGCAATTTCAGGAACGCGGCCTAGGGACGGACCATATCGGCTTTCGCCTGATTGATACCGCGCGCCCGGCGCCGACGACGGCGCCACGTCCAGACAAGACCGGACAATAGCAGCACGATCCCGCCGACCCCCAGGCCAAGGCGGATCAGGCGCGGCTTGCCCTGCCGTTCAAAGGCATAGCGGTTGATCTGTTCGTCGGCGGTATATCCGGCGGGCATGTCCAGCACGCCGTTCGCGGCGGCATAGGCGCGGTAATCCGCCGTCATCACCGCAAAGCGTTCCGGCTCCACCGCCGACAGATCGCGCGTCTCGCCGGGGTCGGCCTTTAAATCATACAGCCGCCATCGGCCGTCGCCGGTCGGCGCAAGGTTGCGCACCAGTTTATAATCGCCGCGAAACAGCGCGGCATTGCCCGACAGTTCATATCCCAGCGGCGCATCGCCATGGACGCTGCCTTCCGCGCCCGACAGCATGGGGACAAGGCTGCGCCCGGTCACGGGTTCGACCGTCCGGCCCTGCCATGTTCCGCCGTGCCCCGGCACCCCCGCAAGGTCGGTCAGCGTCGGCAGGATGTCGGTGACATGCGCAAGCCCGCGATTTACCGTCCCGGCGCGGACCTTGGGACTGCCGGGCCAACTGATGATGAGCGGAACGCGCAGCCCCCCTTCGGACGCGGTGAATTTATAGCCGGAGAGCGGCGACGCCGCGGCGCTCGCCCAACCCGGCCCGATCGCCGAAAAGCTGCCGCGACGACCGATATTCGCCGTCGCCAGATCATATTGCATCCCCAGGAACAGGCGATTGCGCAGGGTTTGGAAAGGGTTGGTCGGTTCGGAACCATTGTCCGACAGAAAGACAAAGATCGTATTGTCATAGTCACCGCTGGCCTTGAGATGCGCAACCAGACGCCCAATCTCCCGGTCCATCGCGGTCGCCATGCCGCCATAGGCCTGCATGACGCGGATCGCGGCGGCGCGTTCTTCGCCATCCAGTTTCGTCCAGTCGGGCGTGGTCGGCATCGTGACGACCGGCACCCCGGCCGGGACGACGCCAAGCGCCGCCGCGCGCTTTGCCCGCGCCGCGCGCAATGCGGTCCAGCCGTCGCGGTACATGGCGGAATAGCGCGCGATGTCGCTGTCGGGCGCCTGTACGGGGATGTGATTGGCCAGGAAATTGATCGAGGCGAGGAAGGGTTTGCCGCTTTTGCGGTCCGCCTCGATATAATCGATCATCCGCTGGACCACGAAATTCGACGAATAGAAATTGCCGGGCAGCGTGGCAGGCTTGCCATTCTCGGTCCACGCCGCCGTGTCATACATCCCCTCGATCGGGCGTTGTTCGAAATTGTCGGCGCCGGCATCGGCAAGGCTATAGGCACGGTCGTACCCGCGCGCATGGGGCAGACGCCTCGCATCGCTGCCCAGGTGCCATTTACCCGTCAGATAGGTCCGGTATCCCGCCGCCTTCAAAAGCTGCGCGATCGTCACCACGCGCAGGTTCATCACCGTGTCGTAACCGGGCCGACCGCGATGTTCGTCGGGAATCGTCTCGGGCATATTGCCCAGCCCGTTGCGATGGTTCATCACCCCGGTCTGAAGCATCGCCCGCGTCGGCGAACAGGACCCCGCGACGTGGAAATTGGAAAAGCGCATTCCCGCATAGGCCAGCGCATCGATATTCGGCGTCGCGATTTCCGAACCAAAGGCGCCGACATCGGAAAAGCCCCAGTCGTCCGCCAGCAGGATCACGATATTCGGATGACGCGGCGGCACCGCCTGCTGTTGCGCCTGACCATATGGGGCCGCGAACAGCGCGGCGGTCGCGATGATGGCAGCGCGCCGGGACCCGCCTAAGCGACCCAGCATTTAGTGGCCCTCCTGCGCACTGCCATCACTCCCACCCCCTCGGGATTTGACACTTACTATGCCAATATATTGCCAAGTCAATGGGAAGGATATGGTGGCTTTTTCCCTATCGGCCGCGATAATCCTCTGTCGCGGACAAGATCACGCGGTGCCCCTCAGGCCATGCGTTGGGCGCTCTGGCCGGTTCAGCGCCGGGGCCTTCACGTCTCCGCTGCGTTCGATCAATATGTGGTCACAGCATTTGCCCGTCGTCGACGGTTATGACGCTGCCCGTGATGCCGAGCGCGGCGTCCGAGCAAAGCATCAGCAACGGCATGTCGAGGTCACTGGCGGGCCGCATCCGCTGGCGCGGAAAACTTTTGATCATCGCCGCGCCGACATCGCTTTCGAACAGTTCGGCAGTCATTTCGGATGCGAAATAGCCGGGCTGGATCACATTGACACTGATCCCGCGTCGCGCCCATTCGCGCGCCAGCGCCTTGCCGAGGTGACGCACGGCCGCCTTTGTCGCGCCATAGACAGAGGTCGCTGGAAAAATCTTTTCAGCGGTGATCGAACCGATCAGGACGATCCGGCCATGCTGCCTTTCGCGGCTTCCCGCCTTGTCGAGACGCCGAGCGCCTTCTGTCGCAGTCAGAAAAACCCCGCGAATATTCGCTGCGAGGAGGAAATCGACTTCCTCCACCGACAACCCCATTGCCATCTTCTCGGTCGCGACCCCGGCGTTGGCAACGATCGTATCGACGGTGCCGAACGCTGCCTCTGCCGCATCATAGGCCGCCGCGGTCGATGCCGCGTCGGTCACGTCCATGGTCACGCCAATCGCCTGCCCGCCGTCCGCCTCGATCGCCGCAACCTGTTCGGCCAGCTTGTCTGCGCGGCGGGCGGTAAGGACCACTTTCGCGCCAGCCGACGCAAGCAATTTTGCAAAGCCCGCGCCTAGGCCGGATGAAGCCCCCGTCACCAATGCCACGCGGCCAGAGAGGTCGAACGTCAGTGCTTCCGCCATAAATTTCCTTTCATCATCTGGCTGCAATGATCGCGACTGACGTTTACGTCAACCTGGCGAACAGCGGCCGCAAGATCGCATAAGCGGGTTGACGAACATATTTTGTTCCCTTAATGTTCTTTTGTGCACGGCAAACCTCATCCCCCGTCGCGGCTGCCAAGGGCGGCGGACGGGGGATAATGGCCTCCCCTTTTTCGCGACCTGCGATCAGGCGATAGGGCGCGCCGCATGTGCCGATGGTTCGGGCCGCCGGACTATCGCCTTTCGGCGTCGGCATCGCGCATCGGCTCACCAAAAGCGTTTGGTGTCGAACAATTGCTCATAGGCATCCTCGGCCCGCTCCAGCATCTTGCGCTTGCTGGACCCATTCAGGAGCGCGGCGGCTTCGGGATCGTCGTTCAGCCCCAATCTGGTCAGGACCGCCGGAGAGACGGCCAGATCGTTCAGCGCGCCCAGCCGGTCCTGCAATGTTTCGAGGGCATCGACGAAATGCCTGTATCGCCGCTGTTCGCGTTTGCGTCCGAACAGCGAGGCGAAAAACTCGCTGGCATAGCGCAGCTTTTTCGCATCCTTTCGAACTTCGTGCCGCATCTCGTCCGACACGCCGGCAAGCGACTCGCCCTGCCGTTTGATCCGCCGACGCAAACGCGCAAGGGCGCTGGCCGCAAAGGCGCGGGCCGGCTGGTTGCCATCGACCTTGCGATCCTCGCCGCCGGTCCATCGCCCCTGTGCCAGCCAGTCGGCGACATCGATCATGATCGTCCGTGCCCGCTTCGTATCCAGAGTGGCCAAAAGATCGTCATAAGCGGCGGCCCGCGCGGCGCCTATCTGGTCGCGAAGCAGGCCGGCGGGGGCCGCGTCGACCAGGACGTCCAGGTCGCGAACGTCGCCCAATTGTGACGCCAGCCAGCGTAATTCGTCGCGGAGCGCCGCGCCGTCGTCGCCAATCATCGGCTTGAAAATGGAAAAGGCCGATCGCATCCGCCGTATCGCCACGCGCGCCTGATGCAGCGCGAGCGGGTCTCGGCGGGCGACCAGCCCATCTTCGTTCAGGCGATATTGGCGGATGCAGGCCTGGACGATGCGTTTGAACGCACCGGCGGCGTCGATGTCCGCGCTCAGGGCGATCGGGGCCGCCCGAAAGCAGTTTCGCGGCGCCTCGGTCAGCGCATAGCCGCGGTCGGATTTGGCCAGCACACCCAGACGGACCGGGGCGACCTCGGCAATTCTGCGCGCCAGGCCGAACAGGTCCGCCGGATTGCCGATCTTCAACTCCAGCTCGATTTCGCAAACGGCTTCGCGTTGGTCGCCGATCACGACCTCGCCGCGATCGAGCACGACCTCGATCGACGTGCCTTCTTCGTCCAGCACCCATTTGCGCCGTTCGATCCGCACCTCGAAAATGGGCGCCGCATCATTGGCGGCATTGCCAAGGACGGTCAGTAACGGGCTGGTGTGATCGAGCAGCGGCGTGTCGCCATCCACCGGCCGCTCCCATTCGGTTCGCATGAACAGGCCGGCGGTACTCGCGCCATTGGCCTTGATCGTCTGGATGCGCGTCCGACCCGTGCGGCGGATACGAAGCGAAAATCCCGCCTCTGCCAGCGCGCGATCATCCGTATCGAAATAGGTCGATAGCTGTTTGGCGACCTTGGGCGCCTTTGCCAGCATATCCGCGGCGAGCAATTGCTCGGCGCCCGCGGGCGACAGTTCAAGCTTCAATTCGATTTCGTCGGCCATGACCATGTGAATCCGTCAATAATGAGACACCCGACGAATATCCATGTTCGAAATGAACATCTCCTTTCGGGCGTGGGATGGGGCAATCCGGAACACGCGGGGAAGATGTGAAAAATTCTCCAAGTGAGGATGCATTGCGGGCCTTGCCCCTCGGCCATGACATCGGCGTGACACTCGCGGCGCCGCACCCGACCGGCAACCGCCCCGGCGAATAGGGGCACCGAAGCTGAGGCAGAGAGGGAATCTGGTGCGGCATTTCTTTCTGATCGATAAATTCGCCAACCGTCATGCCCACGTCATATCTCGCGCCTCTAGGGGCAGCGGTCGCCGACGTAGTCCCTTGCGAAAGCGATCTCTCCCCTTCCTGCGAAGGAACAAACTCACTTATGCCCCGTCCCGATCGGACGGGGCATTTTTCTTGCAGTCGGTTGAAATCCGGACGCGCACGGAAACGCCCCGATCATGGCGGAAAAGCCCGAACCGGTTTGCAGGCGCGGCCGAATCGTCGTCAGATGTCGGGAAATCATGACACCGGCTGCGGTCTATTCCAGCAAACGCACCAAGCACACCCACGTAGGAGCTTTTGCGACAAGGCACCGCGCCCTTGGCGGCTCCTTAGTTGTGGGGTATGCGCCTCGAAGTAGTTATGAAACAGCGGGGGTAGGTTGTGAACGAAGAAGGGCTGATAGAGTTTCTCCGACAAAGGGCGCAGGAACGCTGGGATACCGACGAGAAGCCTTATCCGTTGAGCTTAGTTTCCACGGAGCTAGCTAGGCAGGGCGTGGATTATCGGACGATCCTATCTGATGAGCGCTTAAAATCCTTCGTCAAGCGCATTCCAGAATCCAGCGGATTCAAAGTTGTCGAACATCCTCTCCAGCGCGCCAAAATTGGACTGATTCCGTCAGATCAGGTATTTTCGTTCGAAGATGAGCAGGATGATCCCTCCTCGGCAGTCGCCAGCAAGACCCGCGCGCCAACTGATCGGGAGCAAGTAGTAATTTCATTCTTGCGAGCGCTCGCCCGCCTTCCGGATTCCACTCTCGATGAAGTGGTGATTCCGACCAAAGTGCTAGTTCGGCTTCTTACGAAAAAATGAGAATCTGGCTCGGCTTGGTAACGCCTGAACCCGATCTTCAAAGATATTTCGGCGAAAAGAAGGCTTCGGTGGTTCATAAGGATGCCCTCTCGCGGGGCTATTGGGGTCGGCACGGTGTCGGAGTAGTCACGAACGTCTATTTACCGGAAGGCGAACCTTGTGCATTTGACCTTGCACGCTTCGTATCTGAGAGGTCGGAGGGAGCCGATTTTTGCATCACGCTTGTGGATCGTCGTTGGGAAGCCCTTGTCGCTAACTATCGAACCGCTTGCTTTGTCGTGCCATTCGATATGCTGCCGCAGAATAGAAATTTTCAGAATTTTTTCCAAAGCCTCACCACTTCGTCCCTCAGGATTTTAGGGCAGGTCGCGGCAAAATTTGATAAAGGCAGGGATGCCGAATTATTAACGCTACCTCTGCGAAATTTTCACGCCGACGAGTTGCGCGAGATAGCGGGGTCTGTGGCGGGAGATGTTTTTGTGGACGGTCTTGCCGACACAATCGAAAGTCATCTTTCAAGATTAAGAAAGAGAGTCCGTCCTCGGAGGCAATCAAATCGCAAGACGCTATACGCAGTAGATGATCGTAAGCGTTTCTTCTCCTACGGCCATGAACGACATGCGGCGGTGGAAACAGGCGCGGACCACACGTCTCATTGCGTGCTTTGTGCCAAGTTTCGTTTCGGCAGAAAAATCGATGCTGCTCGTCATTATAACGTGTCTGAGACTGAGGGCGACCGCACCTCACTCAATGGCGAGTTTGCGAATTGCCACGATGTGATTCGCCCCGAGAAGCGGGATACGCACCTCAACATGTTTGCGAATGACATGTATTATTGAAAGGGGCGGAGAAAGCTACGCTCTCTCCGCCCCAAATTTGTTTGTCTATCGCTTTGATGCCCTTGCACTGCGGCAGTGTGCCGGATTACCTCACAGAAACAAAATGATTCTGGCGTTCTCCAGCCTTCCCATCCAACATGATAGCACCCGGATGCTCAAAAATTTGAGTTTCATCTTGGTGCGCGAACGGCGCGTAGACAGAACCTCCGTTTAGCCGAGACAGGGAGTTCCCATATCTTCGGTCCTGAATTGAATGTGATGATAACGTAAGCGGGGATGAAAGTCAAGATTTGTAGGAATTTTGCTTAGCGAAAAGGCGGCAACCCCGCCGTCACCGCTGCTATATCACACTTCATCGCTCGACACAGCTTCACCAACGCGACGAACGTCAAATTATGTTCGCCGCGCTCGATCCGGCCGACATAGCTGCGATCCAGCCCTGCCTCATGGGCAAGCCCTTCCTGTGACATTCCAAGCTCGCTTCTGCGGGCTCGAATGCGTTTGCCAAGGATGTCGAGATACGGGTCCACGCGCCCACGTCGCGGGAAAGGTGATTATCGGTCCACGGAGTAAGGAGCCCGCTGTTAACCTTTTGACGCTATTTCGGTCGAATTGGTGCTGGAGGGATTTTATGAATCAGAAAGAGAAGTTGGGCGCTGTCGTTCTTGGCCTACTTACGATGGGTGCTTGGACGCCCGTGGCGTCGGGACAAAGTGCCATTCCCAACGGCAACGCACCGGCTGATGAACTGCGCGTTCCCCTAGGTCGTGTTGACAAAAGATTTCAACCACAGCCTTGCAGCGGCGAGGTTTAGGAAGCTCTCGAAGGATAGGACGGTTTTGTCGTAGCGGGTCGCGATGCGGCGCTGTTGTTTGAGTTTACCGA
>JAIXHQ010000027.1 GCA_030145715.1 Sphingopyxis sp.
GCGAAGCCCCGCCGACGCCCGCCGCGCGCCCGGCGACCAGCGCCGCCCCGGCGCCGCGCCGCTTTACGCCGGTCGAGGCGCCCAAGCGCCCCGAACCGAAGCGCCCTGAACCAAAGGCGACCCGCGGTGCCGACAATCGTCGCCAATCGGGCAAGCTGACCGTCACGCGCGCGCTCAACGAAGATGAAGGCGCCCGTGCGCGCAGCCTCGCGGCCCTGAAACGGGCGCGCGAAAAGGAAAGGCGTTCGCACACCTCTTCGTCGGGTCCGCGTGAGAAGCAGGTTCGCGAAGTCGTCGTGCCCGAAAGCATCACGGTGCAGGAACTCGCGAACCGCATGGCCGAAAAGACCAACGACCTGATCAAGGCGTTGTTCCGGATGGGCAGCCCGTCCGCCGGCACCGACACGATCGATCAGGATACCGCCGAACTCCTCGTCGCCGAATTTGGGCACGAGATCAAACGTGTCAGCGAAGGCGACATCGACATTCGTCATGACGAGGATGTCGACGATGCCGCGCATCTGAAACCGCGCGCGCCGGTCGTCACGATCATGGGCCATGTCGATCACGGCAAGACGTCGCTGCTCGACGCGCTGCGCGGCGCCAATGTCGTCGCGGGCGAAGCCGGCGGCATCACGCAGCATATCGGTGCCTATCAGGTAAAGACCCCCGACGGCTCGCTCGTCACCTTCCTCGATACGCCGGGCCATGAAGCCTTCACCGAAATGCGTCAGCGCGGTGCGAACGTCACCGACATCGTCATTCTGGTGGTTGCGGCCGACGACGGGCTGAAGCCCCAGTCGATCGAGGCGATCAAACATGCGAAGGCGGCCGGCGTGCCGATCATCGTCGCGATCAACAAGGTCGACAAGGAAGGCGCCAATCCGCAGCGCATTCGCGAACGCCTGCTCGAACATGAGCTGGTGGTCGAAGAAATGGGCGGCGACGTACAGAATGTCGAAGTCTCTGCGCTGAAAAAGACCGGCCTCGACAAGCTGCTCGAAGCGATCGCGGTACAGGCCGAAATCATGGAGCTGAAGGCAAACCCCGACCGTGCCGCCGAAGGCACGGTGGTCGAGGCAAAGCTCGACAAGGGTCGCGGTCCGGTGGCCACGATTCTCGTACGTCGCGGCACGTTGAAGGTCGGCGACATCTTCGTCTGCGGCGCCGAAAGCGGCCGCGTGCGCGCGCTGATCGACGATCAGGGCAAGCAGGTAAAGGCTGCCGGGCCTTCGATGCCGGTCGAGGTGCTGGGGCTGGGCGGCGTGCCGATGGCGGGCGATACGCTGACCGTCGTCGAGAATGAAGCGCGCGCCCGCGAAGTCGCTGCCTATCGTCAGGAACAGGCGACGCGCAAGCGCACCGTCCAGGCGCCGGTCAGCCTGGAGGGGATGTTCGAGGCGCTGGCCGACAAGGCCAATGTCATCCAGTTCCCCGTGGTCATCAAGGGCGACGTCCAGGGCAGCGTCGAGGCGATCGTCAATGCGCTGAACAAGATTTCGACCGACGAGATCAAGGTCCGCGTGCTCCAGTCGGGCGCCGGTGCGATCACCGAAGGCGATGTGACGCTGGCGGCGGCGACGGGCGCGCCGATCATCGGTTTCAACGTCCGTCCGAACGCCAAGGCCCGCGAGATCGCGAAGCGCGAAAAAGTGCGCTTCATGTATCACGACGTCATCTATCACCTGACCGACGAGGTCCGGAAAGAGATGGCGGGCGAACTGGGTCCGGAACGCATCGAAACCGTCGTCGGCCGCGCCGAGGTCAAGGATGTGTTCCCGGCCGGCAAGCGCGACAAGGCCGCGGGTCTGCTCGTGCTCGAAGGCGTCATCCGCAAGGGGCTGCACGCACGCCTCACCCGCGCCGACGTCATCGTGTCGGCGACGACCATCGCATCGCTCCGCCGTTTCAAGGACGATGTCGCCGAAGTGCGCGCCGGTCTGGAATGCGGTGTCGTGCTGTCGGATACGAACGACATCAAGGCGGGCGACAACCTCGAAGTCTTCGAAGTCGAAATGCGCGATCGGACGCTCTGACGGGCGTCCGTTCCGCATAGAGGGAAGGGCGGCACCATGGCGCGCTACGTCGCCCTGTTCGGCAGCATCAACGTCGGCGGCAACCGGCTGACGATGGCCGACCTGCGTTCGGCGTTCGAAGCGGAGGGTTTCAGTAACGTCGAAACCGTGGTGGCGAGCGGCAATGTGCTGTTCGACCATGATGCGCGACCGACACGCGGGCTGGAGGAGAAATTGTCGATGATGGTCGCGGACCGCTTCGACATGACGAGCGCGGCCCTTGTGCGCAGCCGCGACGAACTGGCCGCCGTCGGAATAGCGGACAATCCCTTTGCGGGCACGAATGACGACGGGATCGTCCACACGATGTTTCTCGACGGGCAGCCGACGGCGGAACAGTTCGAGTCGCTGGCGACCGATCACCGAGTTCGACCGAACGAGCGTCTCGCGCTCGGCGACCGGGCGCTCTATATCGATTTCGGCGACGGCGCGGGCGACAGCAAATTGCATGTGCGGATGATCGAACGGCGGCTTGGGCACAAGGGGACGGCGCGCAACATGCGCTCGCTTGCGCGGATCGTCGCGAAACTGGACGAAGAAGCGAAAACGATATGAAGCAGGACAAGGACAAAGGCCCGTCGGTTCGCGTGCTGCGCGTCGGCGAACAGGTGCGCCATATATTGAGCGAGATCATCGCACGCGGCGACGTCCACGACGATGTGCTCGCGACGCATCCGGTCAGCATCACCGAAGTCCGCATGTCCCCCGACCTGCGCCACGCGACGGTGTTCGTGAAATCCCTGCTCGGCAAAAATGAGGAGGCGGTGCTCAAGGCGCTGCGTACCAACACCGCCTATCTGCAAAAGACCGTCGCGTCGAAGGTGCGGATGAAATATGCCGCAAAGCTGAAATTCCTCGCGGACGAAAGCTTTGACGAGGCGAGCCATATCGAAAAATTGCTGCGCGACCCAAAGGTGGCGCGGGATTTGACGAGCGGTGAGGGCGAAGGCGCCTGAACCGAGTTCAAGGCTCGACCAGCTTATCCAACTTTTTGTTGCGACTTATGCTGCGCAGCATGACGGCGGCGATCGGCGGGTCAGGCGACGCGCGCGGAGGCGCATTGCCTGTCCCATGACGAGCGGCTAGCAGCCGCTGATGGCCAAGCTCTATTTCTATTATGCCAGCATGAACGCCGGCAAATCGACGACGCTGTTGCAGGCGGATTTCAATTACCGCGAACGCGGCATGGAAACGATGCTGTGGACCGCCGCGCTCGACAATCGCTATGGCGCCGGTCAGGTGACGAGCCGGATCGGGCTGATGGCCGACGCGCATAAATTCGACCCCGACAGCAATCTTTGGGCTGCGGTCAATGCCGAACATGCCGAACGCCCACTGGCCTGTGTCCTTGTCGACGAGGCGCAATTTCTGACCCGAGGCCAAGTCCTCGATCTTGCCCGGCTCGCCGACGAAAGCGGCATTCCCATCCTTTGCTATGGCCTGCGCACCGATTTTTCGGCCGAATTATTTCCCGGATCCGCGGCGCTGCTGGGGATGGCCGACGCGCTCGTCGAACTCAAGGCGGTGTGCGAATGCGGGCGCAAGGCGACGATGAACCTGCGCGTCGATGAAGGCGGCCGCGCGGTGATAGCGGGGGCGCAGACCGAAATCGGCGGTAACGACCGCTATGTCGCGATGTGTCGGCGCCACTTCATGGCGAAACGGCGCGAAGCCGCCGGGGCGACGATCGATGCTTGATCGCCTTTATATCGACCTTGCCGACGACAGGCTTCGGCTCGTCAGGCTGGACGAGGTGCATCGCGAAGCCTTGCGTGCCGCTTGCGCCGCCGACGCCGACATCTGGCCGATCTATTCTTCAAGCTTCGATCCCGATCATTTCGATGCCGCCTTTGGGGGGTTGTTGGGGGGTGGGGGTCGGATGGCTTATGCTGTGGTCGATGGGGAGCGGCTGGTGGGTATGACGGCCTATCTGCGGGCCGATGTGTCGGCGCAGACGGTGGAGATCGGCAACAGCTATATCCACCCCGATGTGCGGGGCACGGGGCTTAACGGGCGGGTCAAGAGGCTGATGATCGACCATGGCTTTGCGGTCGGCATCCGGCGTATCGAATTTCGCATCGACGAGCGCAACGGAAGGTCGCAGGCGGCGGTCGCGAAGCTTGGTTGCACCAAGGAAGGCGTGCTGCGGGCCGAGCGTATCACCTGGACCGGCCATGTTCGCGATACCGGGCTCTGGTCGCTGCTGGCCGACGAGTGGGCGGGACGCGGCGCCGGATGAACGGGTGGATCATATTGGACAAACCGATCGGCCTGGGATCGACCCAGGCGGTCGGCGCGGTCAAGCGCGTGTGTCGCGAGGCGGGGCTGGGCAAGGTGAAGGTCGGGCACGGCGGCACGCTCGACCCGCTGGCATCCGGCGTGCTGCCGATCGCGCTGGGCGAAGCGACGAAGCTTTGCGGGCGGATGCTCGACGCGAGCAAGATTTACGATTTCACCATCGCGTTTGGGACCGAAACGGCGGGGCTTGATGCCGAAGGCGAGGTGGTTGCGACGAGCGAGGAGCGGCCCACGCGCGGCGATATAGAGGCCGTGCTGCCGCAGTTTACCGGACCGATCGAGCAAATCCCGCCCGCCTATTCGGCGATCAAGATCGACGGCCAGCGCGCCTATGACCGCGCGCGCAAGGGCGAAGCGGTCGAGATGAAGGCGCGGGCGGTGACGGTCCACGCGCTCGACGTGCACGCAGCGCCGACGGGGCCGCTCGACAGCGCGACCCTGACCGCGCATGTGTCGAAAGGCACCTATATCCGCAGCCTGGCGCGCGACATTGCGCGCGCGGTCGGCACGGTGGGTCATGTCACGATGCTGCGCCGCACCAGAGCGGGGCCATTCGCGCTGGAACAGGCGATTTCGCTGGACAAATTAAACGCATTCGGCCAAGGGGCCGCCCAATCAGAAATATTTCTGCCGCTGGAGGCAGGGCTGGTCGACATCCCGGCTCTGAACCTTTCCCCGGAAGCGGCAGGGGCGATCCGTCAGGGTCGTGTCTGGACCGGGGGATGCACCGATGACGGGCTCTATTGGGGAAGGGACGACGATATGCGTCCCGTTGCCCTGATCGAGGTTTTGGCGGGAACGCTGAAAGTCGTCCGGGGCTTCAATCTGTAAACAAGGATGTTCGAGGAAAAATATATATGTCGATTACCGCCGAGCGCAAAGCCGAAGTCATCAAGGACAATGCCCGTGAAAAGGGCGATACCGGTTCGCCGGAAGTCCAGGTCGCGATCCTGACCGACCGCATCAACAACCTGACCGATCACTTCAAGGCGAATCACAAGGACAACCACAGCCGCCGCGGCCTTTTGATGATGGTCAACAAGCGCCGCAGCCTCCTCGACTATCTGAAGAAGAAGGACGAGGGTCGCTATCAGGCTCTGATCGCGAAGCTGGGTCTCCGCAAATAAGAATTTCTGGCGGCCCCGGATTTCCGGGGCCGCTGTCATATTGGTCCCGCGCAATCGTGCCGGATCACAGGGCCGTTTCCGCATCCGGCGGAACCGCCATCGGGGCAGACAGACGCCCTACACCGCCCCGGGCCGGACTGCCCGGAATCAGAGGCCCCGCCCGGCATAGGGTCTGGCGGGCAAAGGAAATCACATGTTTGACGTGAAAAAAGTATCGATCGAGTGGGGCGGCGAAACGCTGACGCTCGAAACGGGCAAGGTTGCCCGCCAGGCCGACGGTGCCGTGATGGCGACGCTGGGCGAAACGGTCGTCCTGTGCGCCGTGACCGCCGCCAAGTCGGTGAAGGATGGACAGGATTTCTTTCCGCTGACCGTCCATTATCAGGAAAAATATTCGGCCGCCGGTCGCATTCCGGGCGGTTTCTTTAAGCGCGAACGCGGCGCGACCGAAAAGGAAACTTTGGTCAGCCGCCTGATCGACCGTCCGATCCGCCCGCTGTTCCCCGAAGGTTTCTATAACGAGATCAATGCCATCGCTCAGGTTCTGAGCTATGACGGCCATAACGAACCCGACATCCTGGCGATGGTCGCGGCGTCGGCCGCGCTCACCATTTCGGGCGTTCCCTTCATGGGCCCGATCGGCGCGGCGCGCGTCGGTTACATCGATGGCGAATATATCCTGAACCCGACCGATGCACAGGTTGCCGAAGGCGACCTCGACCTGGTCGTCGCCGCGACGCACGATGCCGTGATGATGGTCGAATCCGAAGCCAATGAGCTGTCGGAAGAGGTCATGCTGGGCGCCGTCCTGTTCGCGCACGACGCCTGTAAGGAAGTCGTCAAGGCGATCATCAAGCTGGCCGAACAGGCCGCCAAGGATCCGTGGGACATGGCCGCGTCGGACGACAATGCCGGCCTGAAGGACAAGATCAAGAAGCTGATCGGCAAGGACATCACCGCCGCCTATAAGCTGACCGACAAGTCGGCCCGTTCGAACGCGCTTAACGAGGCGCGCGCGAAGGCGAAGGAAAGCTTTGCCGCCGACGGCCTCAGCCCGCAGGAGGTCATGGCGGGCATCAAGCTGACCAAGAAGCTGGAAGCCGAAATCGTTCGCGGCGCCATCCTGAAGGACGGCAAGCGCATCGATGGCCGCACGACGACGCAGATTCGTCCGATCGTCGCCGAAACGCACTTCCTGCCGCGCGCCCATGGTTCGGCGCTGTTCACCCGCGGTGAAACGCAGACGATCGCAACCTGCACCCTTGGCACCAAGGATGCGGAGCAGATGATCGACGGCCTGAACGGCCTGTCGTATCAGAATTTCATGCTGCACTATAATTTCCCGCCCTATTCGGTCGGTGAAGTCGGCCGCTTTGGCGCGCCGGGCCGCCGCGAAGTCGGCCATGGCAAGCTGGCGTGGCGCGCGCTGCACCCCGTGCTGCCGACGAAGGATGAATTCCCCTATACGATCCGCCTGACCAGCGACATTACCGAATCGAACGGTTCGTCGTCGATGGCGTCGGTCTGCGGCGGTTCGCTCGCGATGATGGACGCCGGCGTGCCGATCAAGCGCCCCGTTTCGGGCATCGCGATGGGCCTGATCCTGGAAGGCAAGGATTATGCGATCCTGTCGGACATCCTGGGTGACGAAGATCATCTGGGCGACATGGATTTCAAGGTCGCGGGCACGTCCGAAGGCATCACCACGATGCAGATGGACATCAAGATCGCGGGCATCACGCGCGAAATCTTTGAAGCCGCGCTGAACCAGGCAAAGGAAGGCCGCGCGCACATCCTGGGCGAAATGGCCAAGGCGCTGGGCGAAGCCCGCACCGAGCTGTCGGCCCACGCGCCGCGTATCGAAACGATGCAGATCGACAAGGCGAAGATCCGCGACGTCATCGGCACCGGCGGCAAGGTGATCCGCGAAATCGTCGCGACCACCGGCGCCAAGGTCGACATCGACGACGAAGGCCTGATCAAGATTTCGTCGAGCGACCTCGACCAGATCGAGGCGGCCCGCAAGTGGATCAGCGGCATCGTCGAAGAAGCCGAAGTCGGCAAAATCTATGACGGCAAGGTCGTCAACCTCGTCGATTTCGGCGCGTTCGTGAATTTCATGGGCGGCAAGGACGGTCTGGTCCATGTCAGCGAAATCGCCAATGAGCGCGTCGAAAAGGTCGCCGACGTCCTGAGCGAAGGCCAGGAAGTCAAGGTCAAGGTGCTGGAGATCGACCAGCGCGGCAAGGTTCGCCTGTCGATGCGCGTCGTCGATCAGGAAACCGGCGCCGAACTGGAAGACACGCGCCCGCCGCGCGAACCGCGCGGTGACCGTGGTCCCAGAGGCGATCGTGGCCGTGACGGCGGCGACCGCGGCGATCGCGGCGATCGCGGTCCGCGTGGCGGCGGTCGTGACCGCGGCCCGCGCCGCGATGGCGGCGACCGTGGCCCCCGCCGCGAACGCAGCGAAGGTCCGGAAGATCAGGGCCATGTGCCCGATTTCCTGAAGGACTGACGCCTTGGCGCATGGAAAAGAAAGGGGTCGCGAAAGCGGCCCCTTTTTTGTTTCCCGGCCCCGGCCGGTCGTTGAAAAATGCTCGCATCGTCGGCGCCATTGGGTTTAGGATCGGCGCCATGTTGACCAACCTTGTCGCGCTGATGCTCGCCGCCCAACCCGCCGCCGCTCCCCCCCAGGCAACCCAGTTGCCGCCGCCGATCCCGCCGGTCGTGGCCCCGGCCAGCCCGGTGATCGAAGCCGATATGCGGCCCTATGTCGCGCTCGCCACCGATCTTGGCACCATCATCGTGCGGATCGAAACCAGGCGCGCGCCGATTACGAGCGCGAATTTCCTGCGCTATGTCGATGCCAAGCGGATGGATGGATTCAAATTCTATCGCTCGACGAAAAGCTGGGGACCGGCCAACCAATTGATTCAGGCGGGCAATCGCGGCGACGCGCGCCGGAATTTTCCGCCGATCGCGCATGAACCGACCAAGGCCACGGGCCTCACCAACTGCAAGGGCGCGCTGTCGATGGCGCGGCTCAACCCCGGCGACGCGACGACCGACTTTTTCCTGTTGCTGTCGGACATCAAGGGTTTCGACAGCGACGCGCCCGGCGGCGACGGCGCGGGCTTTGCGGTCTTTGGCGAAATCGTCGCGGGGGCGGACATCGCCAATGCGATATTCAACGCGCCAATCTCTCCCACGGCGGGAGAGGGCGTGATGGTGGGGCAGATGCTGGAGCCGCAGGTGACGATCAAGACGGCGCGCCGCGTACCGGCCCCGGCGGATGCGCCAAAGGGGTGCGTGGTCAAAGCGCCGTGACGCCGGGGGCGACCCCCATCATTTATTTTGCGTTCATGCGCGCTGTGGCTATACCGCGCGCATGACTCATCCCATTCCCTCGCGCGCGCGCCTGCGCCTGCTTGTCGCCGCACTTGCGATTACCCCCATGCTGGCGGCCTGTGCCGGGGGCGGCAATGTGAAGAAGGACACGCGCTACGTCGCCCGCGACGTCAACACGCTGTACCGCGCGGCGCAGGATCGGCTCGATCGCCAGCAATATGGCCTGGCCGCCGCGCTGTTTGACGAGGTGGAGCGTCAGCACCCCTATTCGCCATGGGCGCGCCGCGCGCAGCTCATGAGCTCGTTCAGCTATTATATGGACCGCGAATATACCCCGGCGATCGAAGCCGCGCAGCGGTTCCTGTCGATCCATCCGGGCAATAAGGACGCGCCCTATGCCTATTATCTGATCGGCCTCAGCTATTATGAGCAGATCAGCGACGTGACGCGCGACCAGAAAATCACGCAGCAGGCGCAAAATGCGCTGAGCGAGGTGATTCGCCGTTACCCCGACAGCCGCTATGCCGCGGACGCGCGCCTGAAAGTCGATCTGGTGCAGGACCATCTGGCGGGCAAGGAAATGGAAATCGGCCGTTTCTATCAGCGCAGCTCCAACTGGCTGGCGGCGTCGATCCGTTTTCGCGAGGTCGTCGACAAATATCAGACGACAAGCCACGCGCCCGAGGCGCTCTATCGCCTGACCGAAAGCTATCTGGCGCTTGGCATTCCGGCCGAAGCGAAAAAATCGGCGGCGGTGCTGGGGGCCAATTATCCCGGCAACGAATGGTATGAGCGCGCCTATAAGCTGATGCAGAAGAACGCGCCGAGCGTCTGATACGGTCCGCATAGATTCTGCCTTTGTTCTGCGGTAAGGGCGGGACATGCTGACGGCGCTTTCCATCGCCAACATCGTTCTGATCGAACGGCTGGACCTCGATTTCGGGGCCGGGCTGGGCGTGCTGACCGGCGAGACGGGGGCGGGCAAATCGATTCTGCTCGACGCGCTGGGCCTTGCGCTGGGCGCGCGCGCCGACAGCGCGCTGGTCCGGCAGGGCAGCGACAAGGCACAGGTGACCGCCAGCTTTGCCGCACCGGCGGCGGGAACCCCGCTCGCCGCGCTGCTGGCCGCGAATGAAATCGCGATCGAGGCGGGGGAGCCGCTCCTGATCCGCCGCATGTTGAAGGCGGATGGCGGCAGCCGCGCCTTCCTGAACGACCAGCCATGCTCCGCGGCCCTGCTGCGCGAGGTTGGCACCCATCTGGTCGAAATCCACGGCCAGCACGACGATCGCGGACTGCTGGCGCCCGCCGGCCACCGCATCCTGCTCGACACCTATGCGCGCGCCAATATCGGGGCGGTGGCGACGGCCCATGCGGCATGGCGCGCCGCCGAGGAAAAGCTGGCCGCCGCGCGCGCCGCCATCGCGGAGGCGGAGCGGGACCGCGAATGGCTGGAACATTGCGTCGCCGAACTGCGGGCGCTTGGTGCCCAGCCGGGCGAGGATGCCGCCCTGTCCGAAGCGCGCGCGGCGATGCAAAAGGGCGAACGGCTGGCGGGCGACCTGGGCGCGATCATGGAAGCGTTTGAGGGCAGCGAGAGCGGCCCGGCGCTGCTGCGCGGCGCGGCGCGGCGGCTCGACCGGCTGGCGGGCGATCATCCCTTGCTGGCCGAGGCGCTGGCGGGGCTCGACCGCGCGATCATCGAGGCGGACGAGGCCGAGGCGAAGCTGCACGACGCCGCGCGGGCGATGGAATATGACCCCGACCGGCTGGAGGCGACCGAGACGCGGTTGTTCGAATTGCGGGCGATGGCGCGCAAACATGGTGTCCAGCCGGACGAACTCGCGGAACTCAGCGGTACGCTGGCCGCGCGGCTCGACGCGATCGAGGGCGGCAGCGCGGGGCTTCAGAAGCTGGAGGCGACGGTGGCCGAGACGGCCGCCGCCTATACCCATGCCGCGACGGCGCTGTCCGGCCAGCGCATGAAGGGTGCGGCGCGGCTCGACGCGGCGGTGGCGGACGAGCTTGCGCCGCTCAAACTCGATGCCGCGCGCTTTCGGACGCTGGTCGAACGGCTGCCTGCCGAACGCTGGGGCGCGGAGGGGATCGACCGCGTCGAATTTCTGATCTCCACCAACCCCGGCGCGCCCTTTGCGCCGCTGGGCAAGATCGCGTCGGGCGGCGAACTTTCGCGCTTCATCCTCGCCCTGAAGGTCGCGCTGGCCGAAGAGGGCGGGGCCGACACGATCATCTTTGACGAGATTGACCGCGGTGTCGGCGGCGCGGTGGCGAGCGCGATCGGCGAGCGGCTCGCCCGGCTGGCGGGCGGGGGCAAGCAATTGCTGGCGGTCACGCATAGCCCACAGGTCGCCGCGAAAGGCGCGGTGCATTTCATGATCGCCAAATCGAGCGAAGGGACCGTCACGCGCACCAGCGTCCACCAACTCGACGAAGCGGATCGCCGCGAGGAAATCGCCCGGATGCTGTCGGGCGCCGAAGTGACGGCGGAAGCAAGGGCCCAGGCCGAACGGTTGCTGGAGGCGGCGTAGGCGCGGCGCATCGGTTCGGCGCCCGGCTGTCGATGCGCGGAACGTGCGGCGGGACAAATCATGGGATTTGCCGCTCGCGCCGCGTGTCAGCCGGTGGCAAAGACCGGGGCATGACCGAAATCGAATCCCTGTCGCAGGCCGAGGCCGCCAACGAGCTGATGCGGCTCGCCAAAAAAATCGCCTATCATAACGCGCGCTATCATGCGGAGGATTCGCCGGAGATTTCCGATCCAGAGTATGACGCGCTCGTCCGCCGCAACAATGAAATCGAGGCCGCATTCCCCGCGCTGATCCGCGCCGACAGCCCGAACAACCAGGTCGGCGCCGCCGTCGAAGGATCGCCGCTGGCCAAGGTCGCCCATGCGCAGCGCATGATGAGCCTCGACAATGCGTTCGCGGCGGACGATGTGGAGGAGTTCGCGGCGCGGGTGCGGCGTTTCCTGAATCTGCCCGCCGACGCCGCGATCGCGATGACCGCCGAGGACAAGATCGACGGCCTGTCCTGTTCGCTGCGGTATGAGCGGGGCCAGCTTGTCCAGGCCGCGACGCGCGGCGACGGCAGCGTCGGTGAGGATGTGACCGCGAATGTCCGGCACATCGCCGACATCCCGCAGGAACTGACGGGCACGGTGCCCGACATTTTCGAGGTTCGCGGCGAAGTCTATATGGCAAAGGCCGATTTCGTCGCGTTGAATGCGCGCCTGATCGAGGAGGGGGCGGCACTCGCCGCGCAGCGCGGCCAGCCGTTCGACCCCGCCACCGTCCGCCAGTTCGCCAACCCCCGCAACGCCGCGGCGGGATCGCTGCGCCAGAAGGACGCGAGCGTCACCGCGTCGCGCCCGCTGCGCTTTCTGGCGCATGGGTGGGGGGAGGTCAGCGCCCTTCCCGCCGCAACCCAATATGAGGCGATGAAGGCAATCGAGGCGTGGGGCGTCCCCGTCTCGCCATGGCTGAAACGTTGCGATGGCGTCGTCGATATCCTGGCCCATTATACCGAAATCGAGCGCCGCCGCGCGGAGATGGATTATGACATCGACGGCGTCGTCTATAAGGTCGACCGGATCGACTGGCAGCAACGGTTGGGGTTCGTGGCCAAGGCCCCGCGCTGGGCGATCGCGCATAAATTCCCCGCCGAACGCGCGCAGACGACGCTGGAGGCCATCGACATCCAGGTCGGCCGCACCGGCAAGCTGACCCCGGTCGGCCGCCTGACCCCCGTTACCGTCGGCGGCGTCGTCGTGTCCAATGTGACGCTCCACAACCGGGACGAGATCGGCCGGCTGGGCGTTCGTCCTGGCGACCGCGTCGTCATCCAGCGGGCCGGCGACGTCATTCCGCAGGTGGTCGACAATCTGACCCGCGATGAGGATCGCGCGCCCTTTGCCTTTCCCGACCGATGCCCCGTCTGCGACAGCGAAGCGGTGGCGGAAGAGGGCGAGGTCGATGTGCGCTGCACCGGCGGCCTTATCTGCAACGCCCAGAAATTCGAACGGCTGCGCCATTTCGTCAGCCGCGGCGCGCTGGACATCGAAGGGCTGGGCGAAAAGAGCATTCAGGAATTTCTCGACCTCGGCTGGCTCGACAAGGGACCGGCGGACATTTTTCGCCTGAAAAATCACAGGGCCGAATTGCTGGGGCGCGAGGGGTGGAAAGAGAAGTCGGTCGACAATCTTTTTGCCGCGATCGAGGCAAAGCGGTCGCCCGACGCCGCGCGGCTGCTGTTCGGGCTGGGCATCCGCCATATCGGCACCGTGACCGCGCGCGATTTGCTCAAGGGGCTGGGCGACATCGCCCGACTGCCCGAAAAGGCGGCGGAGATACGCGCCTATCTGGACGCCAACCCGCGCGGCGAAGGCGAATCCGACGGCAAATATATGGCGCGCCGGGTCGAAGCGTTCAAAGCGATATTGGAGGTTCGGTCGGACGGCATCGGCATCGCGGTCGGCGAATCGCTGGCGGATTTCTTTCACGAACCGCACAACCGCGACCTGTGGAACGATCTTTTGCGCGAAGTGTCGCCCCCGACCTATGTCGTCGAGACGCGCCAGAGCGAGGTGTCGGGCATGACGGTCGTGTTCACGGGCAAGCTGGAGACGATGAGCCGTGACGAGGCGAAGGCGCAGGCCGAGGCATTGGGCGCCAAGGCCGCGGGCAGCGTCAGCGCCAAGACCGACCTGGTGGTCGCCGGACCGGGCGCGGGATCGAAGCTGAAACAGGCGAGCGCGCTTGGCATTCGCGTGATCGACGAGGCCGAATGGGCGGTGATCGTCGCGGCGGCGGGATAATCTTTCGCCGCGCCATCGCGCCCAAGCGGATTAGCCGCTTGCCAGCGGTGGAAGGCGGGCATAGGAGCCGCTCCGTGAGCCTGCTCGCCGCCTTTCGCCGTCCCGGCATTCTCCTCTTGCTGCCGGTGCTGCTCGCGCTCGCGGCGCGGATGCTGGTGGCGCCGGGCTGGATGATCGACAGCCAGAGCGGCGGCACGATCACCGTGCGGATCTGTTCGGACCCCACCAATCCCGGCGGCACGATGACGATCCCGATCCAAAAGGTCGGCAGTCACGACGCCAGCCAGTCGCAGCAGCATTGCCCATGGGGCGCGATGGCCCATGCGCCGATCGTTCCCGATGTGCCGTTGCTGGCCGCGCCGCCGATCGTCGCGGAGCCGGTCGCCGTCGCGACCCGTTCGCTCGGCTTTGCGCCGGGCATCGCCTCTCCGCTGCCCCCCAGTACCGGGCCCCCCGCCTTCGCCTGATCCAGACCGACCCGCTGCCCGCACCTTGCCGTGCGGCGCGGCTTTCGACTGTATTCAGTGAAGGAAAATCCATGAACACCCGTATTTGCGGGGCGGCGCACCTGTTCGCGCTCGCCCTCTGCCTTGCCTCGACATCGGCCCGTGCCAACGAGGCCGATTCGACCATCATCGTGACCGCGCCCACCGCGACCAACGCCGCCGACAGCCGCGCCAACCGCACGGCCGGGGGCACCGACATCGTGTCTTACAAGGATTATGCCGACAAATCCGTCGTCAGCCTGCGCGACACGCTGGCCTTTTCCCCCGGCGTCTATCTTCAACCGCGCTATGGGCAGGAAATACGCATATCGATCCGCGGATCGGGGCTGTCGCGCGGCTTTCACATGCGCGGCCTGACGCTGTTACAGGACGGCGTGCCGATCAACCTTGCCGACGACAATGGCGATTTTCAGGAACTGGAACCGATTTTTTTCGACCATCTGGAGGTTTATCGCGGATCGAACGCGCTGCGTTTCGGGTCGGGGACGCTGGGCGGTGCGATCAACGGCGTGACGCCGAACGGGCGTACCGCGCGGGGGCTTTACATGCGGGCCGATGGGGGCAGCTTTGACAGCTATCGCGGGCTGGTCTCCGCGGGCGTGGCGGACGACCGTGTCGATGCGTGGGGGGCGTTGAGCGCCGATACGTCGAACGGCGATCGCGACCATGCGAAACGCCGCAGCCTGCGCTTTCAGGGCAATGTCGGGTTGAAAATCAGCGATGTGGTGACAAGCCGTTTTTACGCCAGCGTCAACAATATCAATCAAAAGATGCCCGGCGCGCTAACGTGGACGCAGGCGCTTTCGACCCCGCGCATGGCCAATGCCAGCGCGGTTGCGGGCGATAATGCCCGCGACATCGATTCGCTGCGGCTTCAGAATCGCACCCGGTTCGACTGGGGCGACCTGACGCTCGACGTCGGCGCGTTTCTCAACGTCAAGTCGCTGTACCACCCGATTTTCGAAGTGATCGACCAGGAGGGCGCCGATCGCGGCGGCTATTTCCGCGTCGATTATGCGGGCGACATTATCGAGGCGACGGTCGGCGGTGAATTGCGCGTCGGCAATATCCGGTCAAAACGGTTCGTCAATCTGGCGGGCAAGCGGGGCGCGGTGCGCTTCAACGCCGATCAGGACGCGCGGGCCGCGACCCTGTATGGCGAGGTTCGCGTCAAGCCGACCGACACGCTTTCGCTGATCGCGGGCGGCATTTACGCCGATGGCAGGCGGACGCAGGCGATCAATGTCAGTGCCGCCAACCCGGCGCAGAATGGCACGATCGACCGCGCCGATTTCAACGCCTTTTCGCCAAAGGTCGGCCTCTTGTTCGAACCTGTTCGCGGGGTTCAATTCTATGCCAACGTCAGCCGATCGGCCGAATTTCCGGGATTCAACGAACTGGCGCAGATCGGAAGCTTTGTTCCGCTCGACGCACAGCGCGCCTGGACGGCAGAGGTCGGGACGCGCGGGCGTTCGGGGCCGCTGTCCTGGGACCTGACCTATTATCGCAGCGACATCAGGGGAGAGATGCTTCAGTTCAACGTCGGGCCGACAATTCCCGCGTCCACGTTCAACGCCGACCGCACGCGCCACGAAGGCGTCGAGGCGGCGTTGCAGGTCGATGTCGCCGACTGGCTGCGGCTGCGACAGGTCTATACGTGGAGCAATTTTCGCTTTCGCGGTGACGCGGCCTATCGCGACAATCGCCTGCCGGTGGTGCCCACCCATGTCTATCGCGCCGAAGCGCGGATCGGGACCGACGCGCTGCATATCGCGCCCAATGTCGAATGGGTGCCCGACGGGCCGTTCGCCGATTACAACAATCTTGTGCGAACGCCCGGCTATGCGCTGGTCGGCGTCACGGGGGGCGTGAAGGTGGCGCGCGGCATCGACGCCTTTGTCGATGTCCGCAACATCACCGGGAAAAAGGCGATCGGCGACATCAGCGCGGCGATCACCGTCATGCCGGCATCGGCGATCTATTATCCGGTCGAACGCCGCGCGGTTTCCGCCGGCCTTCGCGCGCGATTCTAAAAAGGGGGGAGGGAAGGGGATGACCGACATCAACCGGATTCCGCTCTATCGCACGATCTGGCGCTGGCATTTCTATGCCGGGCTGTTCGTCATCCCTTTCATCCTGATCCTGTCGGTGACGGGCGCGGCCTATCTGTTCAAGCCGCAGATCGACCGGTGGGAGGAGCGCGCATGGCGCGGCCTGCCGACGGCGGGGGCGGTCGATGCGGACGCACAGGTCGCCGCCGCGCTCGCCGCCTATCCCGGCGCCGCCTTTCAATATTATCGCATCCCCGAAGCATCCGGCGATGCGGCGGTGGTCCATCTGGGGCTGGCAAAGGGCGGTATGCGCGATGTCGCGGTGTCGCCGCAGGGGCGGGTGATCGGATCGGCCGATCCCGATTCGCGCATTTCGGCCTGGCTGTCGCGCATCCATGGCACGTTGCTGATCGGTCGCACCGGGCGCCTGCTCGTCGAACTTGCGGCGAGCTGGGCCATCGTGATGATCCTGACCGGCCTGTATCTCTGGTGGCCGCGCGGGCGCGGTGCCGCCGGGGTCGTGTGGCCGCGCCTGTCGCTGGGTGGGCGCGCGATGCTGCGCGATCTTCACGCTGTCACCGGCTTTTGGGTGTCGGGACTGGCGCTCGTCCTGCTGTTCACCGCTTTGCCATGGACCGACGTGTGGGCCAGCGGCTTTCGGGCCATCCGCGCCGAAATGGGATGGGTTTCGGGGGTTCAGGAGTGGAAGGGCGGCGCGGATTCGCACGCCATCCACGATGGCCGCGCGATGGCCGCGACCGTGCCCTCCGGTCCGCCGCCGCGGGCGCGGCTCGACTATATCGTGATGCGGGCGCGCACCGAACATATGCCGGCGCCCGCGATCATCCAGCCGCCGGGCGCGCCCAATGCGTTCGGCCCGCCCAACGGCAATGTCTGGACGCTGACGACGCTGACCCAGAACCGGCCGCAGGTTCGCAAGGTCAGCTATGATCCGGCAACCAGCCTCGAAGTGTCGCGCAGCGGCTTTGCCGAAAAACATGCCATCGACCGTGTCGTCGGTTATGGCATCGCATGGCATGAGGGACAGCTTTTCGGGTTGGCGAATCAGGTGATCGGCACCCTGACCGCGCTGGCGCTGTTTACGCTCGCCATTTCGGGATTCCTGATGTGGCGTCGCCGGAAACCGGACGATGCGATCGGGGCACCGCCGCCGTCGCGCGACCCGGCCAAGCTGCGCGGTATCGCGGCGATCATCCTGTTGCTTGCCGTGCTGCTGCCCCTGCTCGCGGCGTCGCTGATCCTGCTGTGGATCGTCGAGCGTCTGGTCCTGCCGCGCCTGCCGCATGTGGCGCGCTGGCTTGGCGTCGTGGCAAGGCGGCCGGTGCGCTGATAGTTTTGGCAGGGCCGGTGTCGACGCGCTTGCGATGTCGCCGGTCGATATTGACGGATAAAGTTTCACTTGAAACCATTTTCATGATAGAAGCGTCGCCATGGAAAGCCCGTTTACCCACGTCCATGACACGCCGCCTCCCGGCGTGGGGGCCGACTGGACGATTCCGCAAAATTGGGATGCCTTCACCGCCGATGAACATGCGATGTGGGACCGCCTCTTCGCGCGCCAGTCGGACATGTTGCCGGGCCGCGCGGCCGATGCCTTCATGCGCGGCATCGATGTCCTGCGCCTGGAAAAGCCGGGGATTCCCGACTATCGCGAACTCAACGCGCGGTTGATCGATGCGACGGGGTGGCGGGTCGTTGCCGTGCCCGGACTGGTGCCAGACGACGTGTTTTTCGACCATCTGGCGAACCGGCGCTTTCCCGCCGGCAATTTCATCCGCACGCCGGATCAGCTCGACTATCTTCAGGAACCAGATGTCTTTCATGACGTCTTCGGGCATGTGCCGATGCTCGCGGACCCGGTGTTCGCCGATTATATGGTCGCCTATGGCAAGGGCGGTCTGCGCAGCCTTCAATTCGACGCGCTGAAACAGCTTGCCCGGCTTTACTGGTACACGGTCGAATTCGGCCTGATCCGCGAGGCGGACGGGCTGCGCATCTATGGCGCTGGGATCGTCTCTTCCTTTGCCGAAAGCGTCTTCGCGCTCGATTCGGACAGTCCGAACCGCATCGGCTTTGACCTGGCGCGGGTGATGCGCACGGATTACCGGATCGATGATTTCCAGCAGAATTATTTCGTCGTCGACAGCCTGGACCAATTGCTCGGGACAACGGTGAACACCGATTTCGCGCCGCTTTATGCGGCCAATGACGCGCTGCCGCCGATCGCGATCGCCGACCTGTTGCCCGGCGATGCGATCGTCACCCGCGGCACCCAGGATTATGCGCTCGCGAAAAGCGGCTGACGCTCACTCGCCGCTTTTGCGGATGGTGGTAACCAGCTGGCGCCGCTGCTGATAGGCTTGGCGGTCGGGCGGCACCGTATAAATCCCGCGCAGCAACGCCGCATCGTGGCTCGAAAGCGCGCGGCGCTCCGTCTCGCCATCGAACAGCGCCAGGATCGAACCCTTTGGCCGGGGAGGATTGCTCCGGAACTCGGCGAGCGCGACCATCGCGGCATAGGCGGCGACGGCATCGAGCGGTGTGCCGTCGGCCTGTTCGACGTCGATCACGATGGTGGCCGACTGCAACGCGCGCACGACCTGCGTGCTGACCATGCTGCTGTTGTAAGGCTTCACATAATAGTCACTGATCGGCATCCCGTCGCGGCTTTCGTCGCGCGTCGTGTACCACCAGCGGATCGCGCCCGTGCCGTCGAGAACGCGATCGCGCGCCACCGGCGCCAGCTCGGCGAACTGGGCGGGCGCCTTGCGGTGCACCGCGCGCGCGAGGCTTCGGCCGTCCGAGCTGAAGGCGACGACGATATTGGTCCGGCATTCCGCGGGAGCGACCGGCGCGCCCGCCGTCGCGGCGACGGTGCGAACGCGGGCGTTGACGATGGCCGCGACCGTTCCATCGACGCCGACCGTGCGGGGGCACACCGGATCAACCCATCGCGCAAGCGGTTTGAGTTGCGCGACCCCTGCGCGCCGTACATATTCGGCCGCACGCTTCTTCGCCTCTTTGCGAGTGATTGGAGCCCCCGTAACGATGATCGCATCGGGATCGTCACCGGCACCGGGCGCGGCGGCAAGCAAAGCGAGGGCGGCAAAAAGGCTCATGGCCAATTTCTCCCGAAGACTTGCATAAGATTAGCAAATCGCGGCGATATTTCCAGAGTCTAACTTACCAGCTTCCGAAACTGGCATCCGAGGGACTGGCGCGGTGGAAGGCGCGTTCCTTGCGGCGCCAGCCGTAACGGCGGCGCTTGACCAGCAACAGGCACGGCCATTCGGCGCTGCCGCCGCGCGCGACAAGGCGGAAACCCTGCGCGCGATAGGCGGCGAGCACGGGATCCATCTGGCGCGCGATCAGCCCGGCGAGGATGGCATGGCCGCCGGACGCCGTCGCGGCGGCGATGTCGGGCGCCAGTGTGATCAGCGGCCCCGCGAGGATGTTGGCGATGACGAGGTCATAGGGCGCGCGGTGGCGGATCGCGGGGTGGTCGGTCCCCGGCGCGACCGCAAGCGCCAGCCGCCCGCCACCGCGACCCAGCGGGACATGGTTGATCGCCGCATTGTCGCGCGTCACGAAAATGCTTGCGGGGTCGATGTCCGACGCGATCGTCCGCGCGCGGGGCCAGAGCGACATGGCGGCAAAGGCGAGCAGCCCCGTGCCGGTGCCGATGTCGGCGATATTGCGCGGGCTAACGCCCTGCCGCGCCAGCCGGTCGAGCATGGCAAGACAGCCTGCGGTCGTGTCGTGGCCGCCGGTGCCGAACGCCTGGCTCGCGTCGATCAGAAAGGATGTCAGGCCGCTTGGCACCCGGTCGGCATGGCTGCTGGTGTGGACGAAAAAGCGCCCGGCCCGCACGGGTTCCAGCCCCTGCTGGCTCAACGTCAGCCAGTCTTCCTCGGGCAATTCCGCGACCAACGGCTCCTTCGCCGCCGCGCTTGGGATCAGGTCGCGCAGCATTTTCAACAGGCGCGGCGTCGGCCGGTCGTCCATATAGGCGTCGAGCTGCCACAGGTCGGCATCCTCGTCGATCTCGCGCGTGACGACAACGGGGGGTTGGGCGAGCCCGTCCAGTTCGGGGATTTCGCCCGACAGCGCCTCGGCCTCGGCGCGGGTGCAGGGGAGGGAGACGATCCAGCTCATCGCGTGGCGGCTTCCTTTGCCAGCCGGTCGTCGAGGCGTTTCGCCGCGCCCGCCGCATAGGTTTTGCAGCCGGCCGCATCGACCAGCGGCGCGTCGCCGGCAAGCCGTTCGAACAGCCCACTGGCGCCCGGATGCGGGGTAATCAGCAGGTCGCAGGGCAGCGTGGGCACCTTGGCAAAGGTCGCGCGCATCATCGCGACATAGTCGGGATGGTCGCTAAAGCGGTAATTGTCGGCAGACACCGCCGACAGGCTGTCGATATAGGCGATGGTGCGGCAGTCGCCGGCCTCGCACGACCGCCAGGTCCAGCTCGTGCTGCCCGGCGTGTGTCCGGGCGTCGCATGGATGGTCAGGCCGATGTCGCGGATCGGCAGGGTATCACCGTCGCTGAACGCGCGCGCGACCTTTACGCCGCGAAAGGGCGGGATCGCGCCATGCTGTGGATCGACGGCCTCCGCCGCGCCGCTGGTCAGCGTCGCGACCGCTTCCTTTCGTGCCAGCACCGACGCGCCGGTCGCGTCCTGCAGCGCCTTGAGCCCGCCGACATGGTCCAGATGTTCATGGCTGGCGAGCAGGTGGCGGACGTTGGCGGGGTCGAAACCCAGCGCGCGGATATTGGCGAGGATGCCCGGTGCCGCCTTCTCTGTCGCGCCGTCGATGAGCACCAGCCCGTCGGGCGCCACGATCAGCAGAGCGGTGATGCCGCAGGTGCCGACATAATAAGTGTTGCCATGGATTCTGGCGGGCGGAGCGGGGTCGCTCCAGCCCTCGCGGCCTTCGCAGGCGGCGGTGAGCGCGGTGCGATCCGGCGCGGGTGCAGCGGCGGCGGGCCCCTCCTGCGGCGCGCAGCCGGCGAGCGCCAGCAGGGCGGCAAGGGCAAATCTAGCGGACATAGCTTGCGCCGTTGACGTCCAGCACCGCGCCGGTCATCGATGCCGGCGCGTCGAGCGCGCACCAGCGCGCCATTTCGCCCACCTCTGCGGGCATGGCGACGCGGCCCAGCGGGATGTCGGCCAGCAATTTGTCGCCGCCGCGGCTGGCCAGATAATCGTCGGCCATGCCGGTCATCGTAAAGCCGGGGCAGATGGCAAAGGCGAGGATATTGTCGCGTGCATAGGCGCGCGCGATCGTTTTGGTCATCGCGACCATGCCCGATTTCGACGCCGCATAATGCCAGTGCGCGGGGCTGTCGCCGCGATAGGCGGCGCGGCTGGCGATATTGACGATACGCCCTTCGCCCCCTCGATCCTGCCAGTGCAGGACCGCTCGGCGGCACAATTGCGCGCTCGCGGTCAAATTGACCTGTATCGTGCGGTTCCAGTTCGCGAGCCATTCGGCATCGTCGGCGCCGATCGGATTATCCTCGAAAATTCCGGCATTGTTGACCAGCACGTCGATGCGGCCGTCCAGCCGGTCGAGACTGGCCTGCCACAGCCGATCTGGCGTCGCGGGGTCGGCCAGGTCGCCGTCGGCGCTCGACAGCGCGACGGTCCGCGTGGCGTCGGTGGTCAGGGCATCGGCAATGGCGGCGCCGATACCGCGGCTTGCGCCGGTAATCAGGATATGGGTCGTCATCCCCCGCCCTTAGGACAGGGGATGGCCGAATGCCAAGCTTACGCCACCCGGCGGCTGAAATCGCTCGCGGCTTTTTCCAATTGTTGCAGGCGGCCGCCCATTTTGGCGAACTCCTCGCTCAATATGCTGATTTCGCCCGCGACCATCCCCGAATCGTTGCGGATGCTGGCGATGGTCGACGACATGCTGTCGGCGGCCAGCGCGGTCTCGTCGACCGCGGCGGTGATCGAGGTGACGGTCTGCGCCTGTGCGTCCATGGCATCGCGGATACGCTGTGCCGACTGCTGCACTTCGACGATGGTCTGCTGGATCGACTGGTTGGCGTTTACCGATCCGCGTGTCGCCTGTTGGATGGCCGCGATCTTGCCCGCGATGTCGTCGGTCGCGCGCGCGGTTTCGTTGGCAAGGCTTTTGACTTCCTGTGCGACGACCGCAAAGCCGCGCCCGGATTCGCCCGCGCGCGCCGCCTCGATCGTGGCGTTCAGCGCGAGCAGGTTGGTCTGGCCCGCGATCTCGCGGATCAGGCCCAGGATCGATTCGATCGATTCGGCGTGATGTGACAGCGCCTCAGACATCGCGACGGCCGCGCCCGCCTGTTCGGATGCGCGGGTGGCGACGCTGGCCGATGCTTCGACCTCGCTGCGCGCATCCTCGATCGCGCGGATCAGGCCAGCGGCGGTCGACGCGGCTTCGCGCATCGCCATCGCCGACTGTTCGGACGCGGCGGCGACTTCGCTCGTCTTGGCGATCATGCCCTTGGCTGCCTGATCGGCCGATGCGGCCTGTCGGGCGAGCTGGTCGCGCACCCCGTCGGTGTCATGAACCAGCGAAGCGATCGAGCGGTCGAAATCGCCCGCGAGCGCCTGTCGCTCGCTTGAAAAGACCGCGTGGTCCAGCGTGTTGGCATAGCGTTGCATGATGTCGAATTCGAGCAGCGCCAGCCGGTTCACCGCGCTGGTCAGCCGGGTCAGGCGTTCGGCATCGCCAATACATGCCTCGACGATATATTCGATCGTCAGCCGCTGGCTGTCGGCGATGCACGACATGACCGATGCAAGCGGCAATTTCACACGCCGCGCCATGTGGGCGTTCTGGCACGCGAACGTCGCGACATTCTGTCCGGCGGCGTCGGCATATTTGGTAAAGGTGTGGCGCGTGCTGCCGCTGATATAGGATTCGAGCAATTCGCCCTCGACGCGGCGCTCGATGTCGGGCAGCGCGTTGAAGGCCTGCCAATAGGCCACGGCGATCGTCGCCTCGCGCCCGGCGATGATGGTGTGAATCTCTGCGGCGTCGGCGGCGAGGCGCCCGTCGAGATCATAATAGGGAAAGCGATCGGCCATTGGCACCGGATCGACCTGTTGCCTGTGAATCGGATTATCCTTCACCATGATCCTGCTCCCTGATCGATGCCATATGGACGCGCGGGTCTGCCGCCTGCTGCGTCCGCTAAATTGGTGAAGGGGATATGCGGTAAACTGGTAAAGGTCTTCTTAACCAGCAGGGGACGTTTTGCGCCTCAGTGGCCGCTATCGGCCTTGGGTATGGGATAGCCTTCGAACGCCTTGATCGTGCGCAGCGTAAAGGCGCTGTGCATCGCCGCCACGCCGGGCAGGCGCGACAGGCAATGCCGGTGCAGCCGGTCGAAATCGGCGACGTTGCGCGCCGCGACGCGCAGCCGGTAATCGGCGGCTCCCGACAAGAGCTGGCATTCCAATATTTCGTCGAAACTCTTCACCGCGCTTTCGAACGCCGTCAGCGCCTCCTCGCTTTGCGAGGTCAGGCTGATGTCGACGAACACGTCGAGGCCAAGGCCGATGCTTTCCGGGTTCAGACGCGCGGTATAGCCCGTGATGATCCCCGCCGCCTCCATCGCGCGGATGCGCCGGTGGCAGGCGGACGGCGACAATCCGACGGCCTCGCCCAATTCGGCCGCCGGTCGCGGGCCGCCGCGTTGCAGCAAGTTGAGCAACTTAACGTCGATTCGATCAATCATTGTGCGTGTTTTGGATGATCGGCGCAAAAATCATGCGTCATTATCGCGTGGCGGGCATGAATATGCAAGCACCTCGCGCTGCTGAGCTGCTATCATGCCAGCATGGAGCCAAGGTGACGCAAGCGGCCGCGACCGTCGTTGACGCAATGGAGATTGAAGCATGATTATCGGCACCCCCAAGGAAATCAAAAACCACGAATATCGTGTCGGACTGACGCCCGAAAGCGCCCGCGAACTGCACGTCCACGGTCACCGGGTGCTGGTTCAGACGGGCGCGGGTGAAGGCATCGGGGCGCACGACCGCTTCTATGTCGAGGCCGGAGCCGAAATCGTCGAAACCGCCGAAGAAATCTTTGCGACCTGCGACATGGTGGTCAAGGTCAAGGAACCGCAGCCGGTCGAGCGTGCGATGCTGCGCCCCGACCAGATCCTCTATACCTATCTCCACCTCGCGCCCGATCCCGACCAGACGCGCGACCTGATGAAATCGGGCGCGGTGTGCATCGCCTATGAAACCGTCACCAGCCCGCACGGCGGTCTGCCGCTGCTCAAGCCGATGAGCCAGGTCGCGGGCCGCATGTCGATTCAGGCCGGCGCGACCGCGCTGGAAAAGGCGCATGGCGGGCGCGGTGTGCTTTTGGGCGGCGTCCCCGGCGTGGCCCCCGGCAAGGTGTGCGTGATCGGCGGCGGCGTCGTCGGTTTCAACGCGGCGCAGATGGCGGCTGGCCTGGGCGCCGATGTCACCATTCTCGACCGCGACCCCGATGTCCTCGAACGTGTCGGCACCTTCTTCGAAGCGCGGGCCAAGACGCGCTTTTCCAACAGCGCCAATCTGGCCGAATGTGTCGCGGAGGCCGATCTGGTGATCGGTGCGGTGCTGATCCCCGGTGCCGAGGCACCCAAGCTCGTCACCCGCGCGATGCTGGGCACGATGCGCCCCGGATCGGTGCTGGTCGATGTCGCGATCGATCAGGGCGGATGCTTTGAAACGAGCCACGCGACGACCCATGCCGACCCGACCTATGTCATCGACGGCATCGTCCATTATGCGGTCGCCAACATGCCCGGCGCGGTCGCGCGCACCAGCACCTATGCGCTGAACAATGTCACGCTGCCGCATGCCCTGCGCATCGCCGACCTTGGCTGGAAAGAGGCATTGAAGCGCGACGTGCATCTTGCGCAGGGTTTGAACGTTTGGAATGGTAAGGTGACGTTCGAAGCCGTAGCGGAAGCGGTCGGAACCGATTATGTGCCTGTCGAACAGGCGCTCGCCTGACGAAAAGGACATAAGAGAGAGACGATGACCGACCAGGTACCGACCCCGCCGCAAGACGACGAGCAGGAAGAAAACGAAGTTTTGCGCGCCGCGCGCGAGCGTCAGCAGCAAAAGGAAGCGGCCGACGCGGCCGAGGCTGCCGACAGGGAAACGGCAAAGGGCAAACGTCCGGGGTGGAAAACGGCCGCCGCGGCCGGCATCGGCATCGGTTCGGCGGCGGTGTTGGCGGCGCTGCTTTATGCGAACCGCGGCAAGATCAAGTGACATGGCGGACCGCGCGGCAGCGCCGCGTGGTTCGACCTGGACCGGTTGCCCCCTTGTGATCAGATTTCGGCTTTCCGCCGGGTTTCGCGAATGACCGATAACGTCGATGTGGTCGTGAATGACCGGATGCAGCGCGATTATCGCTACACGCGATCGGCCCCGATGGGACAGGCGTTCGACCCCGACTTTTCCCCCGAACTGACCCCGGCGGAGATGCTGGAACTTGGCGTTTTCTGCGGGAAATATATGACCGACTGCACCGGCGAATTTCCGGAAAGCTGGTTCGAAAAGGCAAAGCTGGCGAGAGGAAAAGCCGACTGCGACCTGAATTATTTCGGGGTGCGCGCCAGCGTTCCGTTGCACGTCTGGGTTCAAAAGGGATGGATATATCCCGACGATCCGCGCGGATGGTTCCAATGGTATTGCCGCTATTATTCGGGACG
>JAIXHQ010000028.1 GCA_030145715.1 Sphingopyxis sp.
TCCCGGGCCGAAAAATACGGAACAAGATCGTCAAATATGACAAGCGCCGCTACAAACGCCGCAACCGCATCGAGATCATGTTCGGTCGCCTCAAAGACTGGCGACGGGTCGCGACACGCTACGATCGGTGCCCGAAGGCCTTCTTCTCCGCCGTCGCCCTCGCTGCCACCGTCATCTTCTGGCTCTGATCAATGAGTCCTGACCCTAGACTCAAAACACCATACCGCTTCGCTGTTAAGTGGAAACAGGCGAACGCGGCGAGGGTGCGGCGTACGGCTATAACCGGAGCATGTCCGCGAACATGGCGGTCAGTTCGACCTCGCGGCTGATGCCGACTTTTGCGAAAATGGATTTGAGCTGGCTCTTGACCGTCTGAACGCTGGTATCGCGGGCAGCGGCGATTTCGTCACGTGTTTCGCCGCGTGCGAGCGCCAACGCGACGTCAATCTCCGCCGCCGAAAGGCCGAATGTGATGCCCAAAATAGTCCGCGCGGAATCGTGCCAGCGGCGACCGGAGCGCACAATGATCAAAAACTGCGATCCTAAAGTCAGACCCCACCGCTGGGGAGGGATCTGGCAGAGATCGACTATGACCGGCATCCGTCGGCCGTCGCCTTTGAACATCAGCGTTTCAAAATCGCGCCGATCGCGGCGGCATCGGGCAAATCCCCGCAGCAGCGCGGCGTTGTCATGCGGATGAACAAGGCCGATTTTCCCGTCGATCACGCGGAAAATCCCGTCGGAGAGGAGGGACTCGGCTTCGGTCGTCATGCCCTTTACGGCACCGGCGCCATCGCAGATGAAAATTGGCAGTCCCACGCAGTCGAGAGCGCCGCTTAAGAGAGCGACGCCGCGATTTTCGAGTGCGATCTGCATCTTGACGGCGTTACGGACATGGGGAGCGATCGCGGCAAATAGTGCCCGGGTATCGGCATCGGTCTCGCCGTCTTTGCGTGTGCGATTAAGCGATAGGCCGATGAAGTGATCGCGGCCTTCCAGCAATTTGGTTTGGCACCCATGCGGAACGTCAAAGGCATCGCATAATTCGCGATAAAAATCGAAACCGGAACCAGAGCCGACCGCGCGATAATCGGCCTCGCTGCGAATAACCAGGGTGCCGTCATTCAGTGACGCACGCAGGCGGACATTGATATTGGGGTCGCCGCGCTCTTGCTCGACAAAGCGAGAGACCAGGCTTTCGTCCGCATCGCTCATCCAGTTGAACGGGACTGCCCCCGGAACAAAGCCGATGAGTTGCCCGTGGGAACTCCCCGTCATCTCCGCCATGGTGCGCAATGCGGGTATCCACTCATTCCCGTCAATTGCAGCCAAGATGAAACGTTCGCTCAGCTCCAATATCTTGTTGTCCAAACGCTTTCACTCCCCACACGCCCCTGGTCAGGGTATCGCCTTTGTTATGCCCATAACGCCATGCGATCACGCCTGACCGGGAATAAACGGCCTTTCCCGAAACGCAACAACCCAGCTTCCATTCGATGTCCGATTATCAGGGGCCTTACCCCAATCGGGGCATGCGGACAGGATTCATCAGAATTAGGAGGCATTATTTGCAAAGTTAAACGGGGGGTTATCATGGCGTCTGTGCGTAAATTTGCCGGCAGGGTTCTTGTCGCCTCGGCTCTCTCAACAATGGTCGCGGCGCCAGCACTTTCGCAGGATCAGACGCAGGACCAAACCCACGAGCAAAAGCCCGAGCCGAAAAAAGGGAAGAAGGCAGGACGCGCCGGTAGCGGGAAAGTCATAGGGATCACGCTTGGCGGCGCCGCAATCGGCGGTCTTGTCGCGGTGGCTGCCGGTGGCGGCAAAGGCTCAACCGCGACGCCGACCCCGACCCCGACACCACCGCCTACATCCGCACCGACACCTACGCCTACACCCACACCCACACCCACACCGACACCGACGCCGACGCCGACGCCGACGCCGACGCCTACACCGACGCCGACGCCGACGCCGACACCTACACCTACACCTACACCTACACCTACACCTACACCTACACCTACACCTACACCTACACCTACACCTACACCTACACCTACGCCTACACCTACGCCTACGCCTACGGTGCTGACCACGGAATATTTGTCCCATACATCCACGGTGAGCACCACTGGCGGCCTGTCGCTCGCGCCGGCAACATCGTTTGGCGTGGTGGCGGCCTCCACTACGCCGGATAACAGTCCGGCAGGTTTCACCGGAAGCGCGACTTTCTCCACCGGAACTGGAAATACGATCGTCGTCCAGACCGGCGGATCAAGGATACCGAACACGAACGTGACCATGTTGGGCTTGAATGGAGTGACGCAAGCCGCAGCCTCGATCAGCGGCAGCGACGATCCCGCCATCGCGGCATCAAATGGTAGCGCACAATTCACCGGCTTTGCGAAGGTCACGAGCCTCAACCTTCAATACGCCAGTTTCGGCGACTGGATCATCTATCCGTGCGCCGATCTGGGTGACAGTTGCGCTCCAGCCTATGTGGTCATGGTCGCCGGCGCGATTCCGGGCGGCTCGCTGACGAGCGCCATGCCTACAGCGGGGTCCGCGACATATGGGGGCCTGGCGACGGGAATAGTCGAGCAATCCAATGACGCGGCGCGCTTCAAGGGCAATGTCGGACTGACCGCCGACTTCACGTCGGGAACGATCGACGGCCAGATCGCATCCATTCTGGCGTTCGATACCGAAACCGATACCCAATTGGGTACGATCAATGACATTGGGCTGACCGCAACCATCAGTGGCGCACGCTATTCCGGGACAGCGAAAGCGATCGGGCGGGCGGGCACCGCGTTTGACATTGCAGGTGCCTCGGGTCAGGTGACCGGCGGCTTTTATGGCCCATCGGCCATTGAAACCGCGGGCGTATTCTATCTGGATGGCGGCACGAACAACACGCATCTGACCGGTGCGTTCGGCGCAAAAGCCGGGACGCAACTCATCACGCAATTTCGCGAAATCGCGGCGATCAGTGCCGTGCCGGGCGGCCTAACCGCAACGCTCAATACGGACCTTAGCGGTGCCAAGGGCACCATCACGTCGACCGATAACTCAACGCCGTCGGGTTTCAGCGCCACGACGGCTTTCATCACCAGCACGAACCCAACCAAATTCGTGGTGGCCGTTGGCGGCGGTAACAATAATCCGACGCCTGAAACCATCACGGCGCGAGCGGTGACGGAGCGTCCGCTTCAAATCCTTCCGGCGGGGACCGATACGGCCGTGACGGCTTCCGGCGGCGGGTATTTCACCGATTTCGCTGAGGCGGCCGGTCTTGCCTACACATCGTTCGGCACCTGGACCCTTGCGCCTTGCAGCAACAGCGCAAGCTGCGCACCCGCTTACGTGGGTACTTTCGGCGGCAGCCAGAGCGAAGCTTATCAGACCACCGTTCTGCCCTCGACCGGAACGGCAACCTATACGGGCGGCGCCACCGGCTTTGTCGCCCAAGGTGGTGAGGCCGCTCGCTTCTACGGAACGTCGACACTGACGGCGAATTTCGCAAGCGGGGCCGTGACCGGTGGCGTCAGCAGCATCACCGCTTATGACATCGGCAGCGATGCCGCCTTGGGCGCTGTCAACAATATCGGCATCACGGCGACTATTGCGGGCACCGGGTTCGCTGGCGTGACAACCACAACAGGGCCGGCGGGCAACGCCTTTGATACCACGGGCGCGACAGGAACGGTGAACGGGGCATTCTATGGCCCCAATGCGCAAGAGGTAGCAGGCGTCTTCAACCTGCAGGGCGGTGCGAATGGCACAACCCTGCTGGGATCGTTCGGGGCCAAGCAATAGCCTGACCCGCGCGCAACGACAGACGGCTAAACTCGGGTGCTTCCCGCCGATATTGCTTCGCCGCCCGCAATCGTCGTTACCAGCGACGATTCGGGTATGGGTTCAGTCACGACGGCCGCACAGGATCCGCTGCGAGATCGCGGTGCTGCCGAGCGGCTGATCGCGGCGGGGCGTTTCGACGAAGCCCGCCAGATCCTTGAAAAATTGGAGCAGGACGTTCCGCAGGATCGTCAGGTGCAATTCCTGCTGGCGCTGCTCGATCGCCAGGACAGGAATTATGACCGTGCAATACGCCGATTCCGGCGCATTCTTGTCGATGAGCCCAAGGCCGAGCGCGTGCGGCTCGAATTGGGCCGCACATTTTTCGAGGCCGGCGACTATGTCAGTGCCGAACGGCAGTTTCGCTACGCTCGCGCGGGCAAGATCCCCCTTTCTGTGGCTCAGAATATCGACCGCTATCTGGGTGCGATCCGCCAGCGAAAGACATTTTCCGTCAACCTGTTGCTGTCGGTTTCATCGGACTCGAATCTCAACGCGGGGCCGGCCACGGATGCCATCACGCTCTATGGCTTGCCATTTCAACTCTCCCAAAATGCGCGCGCAACCAGCGGCATCGGGGTTGTTGGAGACATTCAGGCCGAATGGGCACCACGCATCGCGCCAAAAACCAAGCTTCTAGTCGGCGGAGTCGTTCACCGCGCCCAATATGGGCATTCTGAATTTAACGACACGACCTTGCTGCTCTACGCCGGACCTCGCATCAATCTCAAAAGCTGGGAACTTAATTTGCGAGGGTCGGCAGCGCGCCGATGGTATGGTGAGCGCCCCTACACCGACCAGCTTGGCGGCGGTTTCGATGCCACATATTTCATCGACGCGCGGCTCGGGGTCACGGGCACGCTCAACGTCAATTACACCGACTATGTTCGCAATCCGCTGCAAAGCGGTATGGCTGGTTCGGTCGCCCTGAGCGCATTTTATGCGCCGACGCCGGCCAGCTTCATCCGCGGAACGGTGCAGTTCGGCCGCCAGGACGCGAAAATTGGCGGCTATGCAAACCGGTCGAGCCTGGCGGGCATTCAGTATGTCACGGACCTCAAGGGCGGATTTACGGTCGGCGTGATGCCCAGTGTCACCCGCATCGCCTATGACGAACCGCTTGCCGCCTTTGGCATCACGCGGCGAGATACGCAGTTTTCCGGGCAGTTATCGTTGCTTAATCGTCGACTCGACTTCTTCGGGCTGACCCCAAAGCTGGTCTATACCTATATGCGGAACGATAGCTCCATTCCGCTCTATTCCTTTCGGCGAAGCAAATTCGAACTCGCCATCACAAGTAGTTTTTGAATGTCCCCTCGCGAAGCTCACCGATACGCGCTTGCCCAGCCACTGTGTTTAAGCGGATAGAGCTGAGCGCCGCGGTGCGGCGGTTTTGAGGACGCCGTTGCGATGCGTCCGTAGCTGCTGACCGATCCTGACCCAAATACATTGTCAAGCATCATGGTCAGGATCGCGAGCAACCTTGCCACGCCTCGAAGGTGTTCGGACCCCCAGTGTTTAGCGGTGCGTTTCACGCTTCTTGTGCAAGCGAGGGGTATATATTTGAACGCACCGTTCGATAGTTCCACACTGTCGAAGACCGGCCTTGGGTCTATCTATTGCCGTCAGTGAAGTCGGAGGAATAGAACGCCGGCACGTTGAAAGGCGACGTCGACGGCGACGTCCATGTCCTGTGCCTCGTGCAAGCGAAAAGGAGCGTTTCCATGACGATGATTACCGTAAGCGACGGAACCCGCATCTTCTATAAGGACTGGGGACCGAAGGATGCCCAGCCTGTCCTGTTCCATCACGGCTGGCCGCTTAGTTCCGACGACTGGGACAATCAGATGCTCTTCTTCCTATCGAAGGGTTACCGGGTCATTGCGCATGACCGGCGCGGCCATGGTCGGTCGGATCAGACCGATAGCGGCAACGAGATGGACACTTATGCCGCTGACGTCGCCGACCTGGTCCGCGCGCTCGACCTTCGGAATGCCGTCCATGTCGGCCATTCGACTGGCGGGGGCGAAGTGATCCGCTACGTCGCCCGCGCCGAGCCCGGCCGCGTGTCCAAGGCTGTGCTGATCGGCGCGGTGCCGCCGATCATGCTGGCGACCGATCGCTATCCGGGCGGCCTGCCGATGTCCGTGTTCGACGGATTCCGTCAGGCACTGAGCAACAACCGCGCGCAATTCTTCCTCGATATTCCGGGCGGTCCCTTTTACGGTTTCAACCGCGACGGGGCAGAGGTCAGCGAGGGCCTGATCCGCAACTGGTGGCGACAGGGGATGATGGGTGGTGCGAAAGCGCATTACGACTGCATCACGGCCTTTTCAGAGACCGATTTCACCGATGATCTGAAGGCCGTTTCGCTGCCCGTGCTGCTGATGCACGGCGAGGACGATCAGGTGGTGCCGATCGACGCAGCGGCGCGTGAGGCGATCAAGCTGCTGCCGAACGGGACGCTCAAGACCTATCCGGGGCTTTCGCACGGCCTGTTCGCCACCCACCCCGACCTTATCAACGCCGACCTTCTGGCGTTCGTTGAGGAGTAATTGGGGATGACCGAGATTGAGGACAATCCAGCCGAGGGGCGCTTCGAATTGGCGATCGACGGCAGCCAGGACATTGCCGCTGCCTATTATCGCCTGAAAGGCGATCGGATCGTCCTGACCCACACGATCGTTCCGGATCGATATTCGGGGCAGGGAATTGCGTCACGGCTCGCCCGCGGCGTGTTCGACGAGATTCGCGCAACCGGCCGCAAGGCGATCCTGCGCTGTCCGTTCATGACCGCATTCTATGCGCGCCATCCGGAATATTCCGACATTGTCGACGGCCTGGAAGATTCGGGAGAAGTCGCATGATCGAAATGATCATCGAGCAGCGCCGCCGCGACCTTGGCGGCGGGTTCGAAGTCGGCCGCGTGCTGCCCTTTGCCAAGCGGCGGATGGTCGGGCCGTTCATCTTCTTCGACCATATGGGGCCGATCGATCTGGCGCCCGGCATCGACCGCAGTTTCGACGTCCGGCCGCACCCGCACATCGGGCTATCGACCGTAAGCTATCTCTTCACCGGAGAGATCATGCACCGCGACAGCCTGGGCAATGAACAGCCGGTTCGGCCGCAGGCGGTCAATTGGATGACGGCGGGCAGGGGTATCACCCACAGCGAGCGGTTCGAACATGCGCGCGCGCATGGCGACCGTGTCCACGGCATCCAGGCCTGGGTGGCGCTGCCGGACGGGATGGAGGAGACGGATCCCGCCTTTTCGCATCATTCAGGCAGCGACCTCCCGCGATGGAAGGAGCCTGGCATGACCGGGCATCTGATCGCCGGGAGCGCCTATGGCCTGACCGCGGGCGCCCCGGCCCATTCCCCCATGTTCTATGCCCACCTCGACATGGCGCCCGGTGCGATCGCGGAAATTCCGGGTGGGCACAGCGAACGCGCGCTCTATGTCGCGGCTGGCGCGGTCGAGCTGGACGGCGCGCGCTTTGGCGCCGGCAAGATGCTGGTGTTCGGCGCGTCGGCATCGCGTTTCCGGGCGGTGGAGCCATCGATCGTGATGGTCCTTGGCGGCGAACCGGTCGGCGAACGCTTCCTCTACTGGAACTTCGTATCCTCGTCCAAGGACCGGCTGGCCGACGCTGCTGCCGACTGGAAAGCGGGGCGAATGAAGCTGCCCGATGCCGACGACGCCGAATTCATTCCCCTGCCGGACGATCCGCCGCCAGACCAACGGCTTTGATTTCGAGATCAAGGTCATCACCCGCATACCACCCAAAGGCTGAACGATCGCAGATCTCCATCGGCGCCCCGTTGCCCCGATCGCCCACAGAGAAGGAACGACCTATGTCCACCATTCACTACCGCAAGCAAAAGGTCGGCGCGGTCGAGGTCTTCTACCGCGAAGCCGGCCCCGTCGATGCGCCGGTCCTGCTGCTGCTGCACGGCTTTCCGACCAGCAGCCACATGTTCCGCAATCTGATCCCGCAACTGGCCGACCGCTACCGCGTGATCGCTCCCGACTTGCCGGGGTTCGGCCAGACCAAGGCACCGCCACGCGGCCAGTTCCCCTATAGCTTCGACGCGCTCGCCGACACCATCGTGGGCTTTGTCGATGCCATCGGACTGACCCGCTATGCGCTGTATATCTTCGACTATGGCGCGCCGACAGGATTACGGCTGGCGATGAAGCATCCCGAGCGGGTCGCCGCAATCATCTCGCAGAACGGCAACGCCTATCTCGACGGCTTCAGCGACGAATGGGGATCCTGGCAGGCCTATTGGCGCGACCCGAGCGAGGCAAACCGGGAAGCCTGCCGACCCTCGCTCGCGCCCGACACGATTCGCAACTGGCAATATGGCACGGGGGCCGATCCGGCGCTGCTGCCGCCTGACGGCTATGAACTCGACATCGCCTATATGGCCCGACCGGGCGCGGAAGAGATCCAGCTCGATCTCATTCAGGACTATCGCACGAATGTCGCGCTCTACCCTGACTTTCAGGCCTATTTCCGCGCGCATCAACCGCCGCTCCTCGCCGTGTGGGGGAAGCATGATCCGGCATTCATTCCGGCCGGTGCGGAGGCCTACAAGCGCGACCTGCCCGACGCAGAGGTGCATCTGCTCGACGCTGGCCACTTTGCGCTGGAAACGCATCACCAGGAAATCGCCGCATATATCCGCGACTTTCTTGCCCGCAAAATGGCTTAGCAACAGCGAAAAGCTGGCCAGCGGTGCGCATTTTACGGTCGGGTAATATGGAGAGCGCGGCCTCGATTTTCTGGCGGCGATCGCGGCGGATGCGCGACGATCAAGTCGGCGCCGCTATGCCCATAGGATGATAGCAATGAGAAGCATTTACGCCGTCGCAGCAGCCTGTGCCATAGTCGCCAGCCCGGTCGGCGCCACGGACAGCGTGACGGATCGCGAGCCTCAGCAGAGCGCCGCCTCTGCTCCGCGCACGCCCGCCGATCATATCGCGCCGAACTTTCGCCTGTCCGGGGACGAGGTGTCGTTTCCGTTCGTCGTGGTGCAGGGCATCCCGTTCGTGGAGGCCACGATCAACGGGGTCCGCGGCAAGCTGATGCTCGACACGGGCGCGCGGGCGGCGCTCTCGCTGAACAGCAATCGCATCCCGCTAACCGGCGGCAAGCCAGCCGGCCAGGGCTTGTTCGGAAGCGGCCAGCGTTTCTCCACCCTGCTCCACGACAAGATCGATGCGGTAGAGGTCGGCGGCCTTTCCTTTCGCGATGTCACGACGGTCGAAAGTCAGGAAGAGCAGATGCTGGAAGGCATAACGCCCGACTTCGCCGGATGGCTGGGGTTCAACTTCTGGCGCGGCTATGCGCTGAAACTGGACTATCAGAAAAATATCGCGACCTTCTATCGCGACGAAAGCCCGGCCAAGGGCCAGATGCCGAAATTCCTTGCTGGCGAAACCGTGCGTGGCGTCATTCGTTACGAGACGCCCAAGCTGCCCAATATCCCGTTGGTCAAGGTACGGATCGGATCACAGAGCATCGACGGCCTGTTCGACACCGGGAACGACGGTTACATCTGGATCGACGCGGCCCTGCGGGAACAGATGACATCCGATGGGACGCTGAAGCCGGCCCAGCCGGAAGGGGAATCCGTCATCCTCAAGGACGTCGTGATCGAGGGTGCAGGCACTTACACCATGCCCGTGGGGGTCCTGTCCTCCCCTTTTCCGGCCGCAACCCCGATCGGCACGACGACGCCAAGCGTCATCGCGTTCGGCTATACCTTTCTCAATCAGTATAAGACGGTCTGGGATTTTACCGGGAAGACCATCTATCTTCTTGAAAAATTAGGGTGCCGGTGACGGCCCGGTGAAAGGCCGTCACCCCTGCGTGGCTTATTTGGCGCCGTAATAGCCGCCATAATATTTGATCGGCGACCAGGCCGGAAGGACTTCGGGCAATTTGGGCGTCAGATTGGCATAGTCCTGCGCCCCGAACACGACGCGGCCATCCAACACGGTCAGCACCGACGTGGTCGATTTGATCTGCTCTTCGGGCACCGCGAAATAATCCCGGTCCAGCAAGGTGAAATCGGCCAGATTGCCCGCAGCGATCATGCCCAGTTCGGATTCGGCCTGCATGAACCATGCGGCGCCCCGCGTCATCAGCTTCAGCGCCTCGGCGCGCGTTAGGCGGTTTTCCTTGGCAAGAACCTCGGTGCCCGAAACCGATTTGCCCGACACCATCCAACTGATGCCGACCCATGGGTTGAAGGTGGCGGCGCGAAAGGCATCGGTGCTCATCGCCAGCGGGATGCCGCTGTCGACGAGTTGACGCAGCCGCGGCGTCTGCAGCGCCTTTTCGCGGCCATGCGTCTTGATGAAACCGTCGCCGTGCAGCGCCATTTTGGGATCGAGCGCGATGCCGCCGCCCAGCTTGCGGATTCTCGCGATATTCTCCGGACTGATCGTCTCGGCATGTTCCAGGCTCCACCGCAGGCCATCCAGCGGCGTCTTTTCGTTCATCGCCTCCAGCGCGTCGAGGAACGGCGTGATATTCTCGTTATAGCTGATGTGCATACGGAACGGGATGCGCCGCTGGACCAGCTTGGTCACATTCTGTTCGACATGGCTGCGCATTGCGGCGGGTTCGATGATGACAGCGGGGCGGTCGAAATTCTCATGATCATGCATTTCGAGCTGCAGCACTTCGCCCGCGCCGCGATAGGTGTGGCCGTGCGCCAGCGAGGGATGGAGGTTGCGGCCGGGGCTGATCGGCGCGGTCTTCGTGATCGCGTTGATCTGGGCATCGACCATGTTCATCGGCGTGCCGTCACCAAACTGCATATCGACAAAGGGCATCCTTATATTCAGCCGGTTGTCGCGCGCGAGGACGTCCACGGTCGACTGATGTTTGGGATAGCCCCGGTTGCCGGCATCGACGACCGACGTGATGCCAAAGCGGTTGAGCCCATCGACGGTATGGACCAGCGAACTGACCTGTTCGTCAAAGGAAAGCTGCGGCACCATCGTTTCCATGGCGATGAAGGTGAAGGTATAGCCTTCGACCAGGCCGGTGTATTTGCCCTGCTTGTCCTTTTCGAACACGGTGCCGGGCAAGGCGGGAAACCGGTCCGTGCCAACGCCCAACTCGGTCATCGCCTGCTCGTTCAAAAAGGCGCGGTTATACGCATATTGGACGATCAGCGCGTGGTCGGGGACGGCCTTGCGCAGTTCGTCCATCGTGGGAAAGCGTTTCTCTTCGAATTGATAGGGCGACCAGCCGCCGATCGCCTTGACCCACTGACCCTTTGGCGTGCGCTTCGCCTGTTCGCTCAGCATGGCGAGCGCGCGGCGCAGCGTGGGCACACCGTCCCACCGGACGTTGTAATTATACCCGCTTTCGTTGAGCACATGGGTGTGCGCGTCGATCAGGCCGGGGATCAGGCGGCGATTGCCGGCGTCGATCATCCGCGTTCCGGCATCCTTCAAACCCAGGATTTCGGCGTCGGTGCCGACCGAATAGATGCGGCCATCCTTGACCGCCAGCGCGGCGGCATCGGGCTGGGCGCGATTGCCGGTGAATATCTTTGCGTTGAACACAATCAAATCCGCACCAACGGCGTCCGGCGCGGTTTGCGCCAGCGCGCCGGGGGCGCAGGAAATGGCTAGAAATGCGATCATCATCCTTTTAATCATGCGATCCTCGTTCGGTTAAGTTGGCGAGACGCCCGAACCGCTTCATGTCAGGGGCTTGTGATGGCGGCCGCGAGTGCCGATGCGCGGCGACACGGATACTGAAGCGCGCCCTGACGGCCAGCAAGCCGCCCGGATGGAACGCTTCGTTCAACGGGGGCGAATGCACAGGAAAGAACAACCGGCGATATGATGGACCTGAACGATTTTCTCTTTTTCGTGAGCATCGTCGATAGCGGCGGCTTCACCGCGGCCAGCCGCTCCCTGGGCGTTCCCAAATCGACCCTCAGCCATCGCATGACAAAGCTGGAGGCCGGGCTGGAGGTCCGCCTGCTCACCCGGTCGTCGCGCCATGTCGGCATGACCGAGGCTGGCCGTGACTTCTATCGCCACTCGGTGGGCGTGCTGCGCGAGGCGGACATGGCGCAGACGGTGGTTCGGCAACGGCTGGCCGAACCGTCCGGCGTCGTGCGCTGCACCGCTGCCAGCGCGACGATGCATTTCGCGATGGCGGACATCATCGCCAGTTTTTTGGCCAAACATCCCAAGGTCAGCATCGTCGCCCACTCGACCGATAAGTTCGTCGACATCATCAAGGAAAATTTTGACGTCGCCCTTCGCGGCCATTCCGACCCCTTGCCCGATTCCGAACTGGTGCAACGCACGCTGGCGACGTCAAACATCACGTTTTTCGCGGGAACCGATTATCTGGCGGCCCATGGCGAGCCGACCGGCCCGCTCCAGTTGGAGGGGCACGCCGCGCTGTGCATGACGCGCGAAACTGCTCCCGGAACATGGCGCCTGCGGCACGTCCGGCAGGAACAGGATGATTTCGTCGTGGCGCTGAATCCGCGGCTGGTGAGCGAGGATGTGTGGACGCTTCAAAAAGCGGCGATCCAGGGCCTGGGGGTCGTCGCGCTCCCGCCCTATGTCTGCAAGGACGCGGTGCGCGATGGCCTGCTGCGCCCGATCCTGCTCGACTGGACGCTGGGCAAGGCGATGATGACGGCTGTCATGCCCTATCGTCAGGGCATGTTGCCGTCGGTCCGCGCCTTCCTCGATTATCTGAGCGAGGAAGTACCCAGGATCATGGTCGTTCCATAAACCGCGCCATCACGCCATGGGCCGCGCCGCGCGGACGATCGGCGCGACTTCGTCCCCCAGCAGCTCGATCGATCGTCGCATCGCGCCGGTGTCGAGCGACGCGGTGCTCATCTGAAAGGTGATGCGCGATAGGCCGCCGAGCGCCTCGTCGGCGCGCAGCATCTTGGCCGCGACCGCTGCGGGATCGCCGATCAGGAACGCCCCTTCGTCCCCGGCCATGTCGTCGAACTGCCCGCGCGTCGGCGGCGACCAGCCGCGTTCGCGGCCCACGGTGGACATCAGGTGCATCCAGCCGGGGAAAAACGCATCGCGGGCGGCTTCGGCGGTGTCGCCGACGAACCCGATGGCGTGGACGCCGACCTTCAGGTCCGATGGATCATGCCCTGCCTGCGCGCCCGCCTGACGATAGATATCCACGAGCGGACGGAAGCGATCATAGGTGCCGCCGATGATCGCCACCATGAGCGGCAGGCCCAGCGTCCCGGCGCGCACGAAGGATTGCGGCGTCCCCCCGACGCCCAGCCACACCGGCAGCCGCGCCTGGTGGGGGCGCGGATACACGCCCTGTCCGGTCAGCGGCGGACGGAAACGGCCTGTCCAGTTCATATTGGTCTGGTCGCGGAGTTGCAGGAACAGGTCCAGCTTTTCCGCGAAAAGATCGTCATAGGCCCGCGTGTCCAGACCGAACAGGGGAAAGGCCTCGCCAAACGAACCCCGGCCGACGACCAGCTCCGCGCGGCCCTTCGCTATCAGGTCGAGCGTCGCGAACTCCTGAAACACCCGGACCGGATCGGCGGCACTCAGCACGGTCACCGCGCTGGTCAGCCTGATCCGTTCGGTCCGCGCCGCCGCCGCGGCCAGAATGATCGCGGGCGCGGAATCGATAAATTCGGCGCGATGATGCTCGCCGATACCGAACACATCCAGCCCCACCCGGTCCGCGACCTCGACCTCCGCGATCAGGTCCGCCATGCGATCGGTTGCCGAAGGGGGCCGACCGGTGGCCGGATCGGGCAGGATGGCGGCGAAGCTGTCGATGCCGATTTCCATATGAATTTCCTCGTCATGTCATGAACAATGGGTTTGGGGTAACGGGCGATCAGAATCGGAAATTGGCCATGGCGCCCATCATGCGGATCACGCGCCCCGGCCCCGTCTCGCGGATAAAGCGCCCCGGATCGAACAGGCTGGCCGATACCGACAGGTTCAATTCGGGCGTCGCCTGCCACGCGGCGGCCAGTTCGACCTGCGTGCCTATAAAGCGCGCTTCGCTGTCACGTCCGCTGCGCAGGACAAAGCCCGGCATGGCATAGACGCCGTCGCCCTTGCTGTATCGCCAAAGGGCGGCGCCCGTCATCGACACCTGCACCCCCGCGCCTGGACGGATGACAACCGACGGGCGAACCCGGATCAGGTTACGCGGCCCGACCGGTGTCAGCGCGCCCAGATATTTGCCGTTGGGAAACATCGGATTGAATGTCCCGAGCCGGGGATCGTCCGGGTCGCGGTCGCCCGACAGGACATCGGCTGTCACGCTGACTTCGGGTTTCAGCGCCCGATCAGTAAAGCGATGGCCGATCTCACCAGCCGCTCCCCACGCCGAATTCGCGCGACCGGCGAACGTCCCTTTCTGGAATGCGCCCTCGACATTCCAGTACCAGGAGCCGCTGTCGCTGAATATGCGGGCTCCAAGGCTGTGGACGACCTGCCGGCCAACGCCCTGATCGAAGACCGCCCGGCGATCGCGCAGGCCAAGATAATAGACATCGATACCCCGCGACCGCCTGCTGTTCAGCCACTGGGTCGCATGGAGGCCCCAGGCTGCCTTTTGCCGGGACCGGCGATCGTCGAAATCGTCCGGCAAGGGATCGACGGGACGCAGATAGACGGCAGTAACCTGGCGGGTCGCCCCGGCCATGGTCGCTTCGACCCCGTCGAACGCCTGCGGAACGCCCGGGCCATAGCGCGGATTGATGAACCGCCCCGCGCCCAGCGTCACAAGCTTGCGACCGGCGGAGACGCGCAGCGACGTCCCGTTGGCGACATCCGCCTCGACCTCGACAAAAGCCTGCAACATGTCCGCGCCGGTCGTGTCGACCGGCGTGCGGGGACGATGGCTGGCGCCGGACATCGACGATATGATCGGCTGCGCAAAGACCCGGACCTTGCCCAGATGGAGGTCGGCATAGGGCATGAAGCGATTCCAGGCATAGCCCTCGTCGCGCGACGCGCCCCAATTGGGATTCTGATACCCCTCGTATCGCGACCGCACCTCTGCACCCGTGGTCAGATAGACGGCGCCCTCCTCGTCCAGCGGTATATATTTGAACTGCTCGGTCCAGCGTCCGGTTCGCTTGGCGGGGTCGGCCAGGCGCGACCAGTCTTCGGAATAGCGTTCGATCGTCAACGTCGGCGCGCGGTTGACATCGATGCCGACCTGCGCCTGACAGGCGAAAGGCACGGCGGCAGCGCCAATCAGGGCGGCCGTGATCGGCAACCGCGCGGCGCAGGTCCGGCCACCGATGTTCCGAAGATGCCCGGCCGTCACAGCCGCACCAGCGATTGGTCGCGGGCCTCACCACGCGCACCGGATGGGGCGCGGACGGCCACGACAGCCGCCAGGAAGAGCAGGATGGCGGCGGTCACTATCGCGGCGCGCACGCCCAGATTGTCAAAGATCAGGCCGCCCCCCGCCGCGCCAATCGTGATGGCAAGGCTGGTCGTCGCGATGACCAGCCCGCCGCCGCTTTCGGTCTCGTCGGGTAGAACCCTTGTCAGCCACGTCGACCAGGACACGGGAACGATGCCGAACAAGAATCCCCAAAGCGTCGCCACGATCGCATCGCTCAACACCGGCCCGCCCAGGACGGCCAGCCAGATCGCGGCCATCGACAAGGCCAGCGGCGTGATGGCCAGCGTGCCGCGCAGCGACCGCCTGATGAGCAGGCTGCTCGCCGAATTGCCCGCAAAGGTGCCGATGCCAAACAGCAGCAATATCGCCGTTACGCCGTTCGGGCCGACCATCGTGACCGTCTCCAGAAACGGACGCAGATAGGTGAAAAAGGCGAAATGACCGGCAAAGACGAGGAGGATGGCGATCAGCCCCAGCGCCACCCCCGGGCGGCGGGCGATAGCGAGAGCGGCGCCCAAACGGACCGATACCGCCGCGGGCATCGACGGCAGGGTCATAATCTGGATGAAAAGCGCGACGGCGCCAAGCCCCGCGGCGGCCAGGAACACGCCGCGCCAGCCCAGGATTTCGCCGAACAGGCTGCCGAACGGCGCCGCGAAAACCGTCGCCCCGGACACGCCGAAATACAGGATCGACAGGGCCTTGGGGACGTCCTTCTTGGCAACAAGACGCACCACCGTCGCGGCCGCCAGCGCCCAGAAACCGCCCAACGACAGGCCCAGCAAACCCCGCGCGATCAGCACGATGAACAGCGAAGGCGCGGTGGCGACGATCAGGTTGGACAGGACCATCAGAGCGGTCAGCGCGGCCAGCACCCATCGGCGGTCGATGCGGCCGCTGACGACCGAAATCAGCAGGCTGGCGGGCAGTCCCGTCATCGCCGTCACCGTCACCATCTGGCCCGCCATCCCTTCAGAAACCTCCAGCCCTTGCGAAATGGGGGTCAAAAGGCTGACCGGCAGAAACTCGGCGCCGACCATGGCGAATATGCCCAGGGTCATCGCGAGGACCGCCGGCCAGGCGGATGGGTCTGCACTGTCCGATGATGACGACAATAGAGGCTCCTTTAAGCCTTGCTGGCTCGATCGCGGCGTGGCGAGACGAACGTTACCGCAGTGGCTGCCGTTCGGAAGGTGGTCTGGGTCGAACGATCCGTTCCATCCCGGCCCACTGCCGACATTCCGGCGACAGGCTATCAATCGGGCCATGGGACGTCCGATCACGTCGCCGGGGGAAATTTCATTCCCCGCCATGACGGTCCGACCGCCTGACAGGAGAGCCGACGATGACGCGAATGAATGACGCCAGCCCTGCCAACAGCGGCGCGGGAACACCGATCGAAACGCCATCGCTCCGCGATCCGATGACACGGCGCAGCCTATTGGCGCTGTCGGCGACGCTCGGCACTGCGACGCTCGCGCCGCGGATCTATGCCGCTCCGGCATCGGCGACCGGGTCTTTTCCGGTTCGGACGCGCCAACTGACGATCAACGGCGCCTCCTTTCGCGTGATCGAACAGGGCAGCGGTCCCGCCGTCCTTTTCTGCCACGGCTTTCCCGATCTGGCCGAAACCTGGCGAAGCCAGATGCGCGCGGTGGCAGAGGCCGGTTATCACGCGATCGCGCTCGACATGCGCGGCTATGGCGACAGCTATGCGCCGCGCGAGATTGCCCTGTATAACGGCCTGCTCATCGCCGGCGATCTTGTTGGCGTGCTCGACGCGCTGGCCATATCCTCTGCCACGATCGTGGGCCATGACTGGGGTGCAGACAGCGCCCAGCGCGCGGCCGTGATGCGGCCCGACCGGTTTCATTCGCTCGTCAGCCTCAGCATCCCCTTTGCCCCGCGCGGCGAAATGAGCGGCTTCGATCAACTCCGCAAGGCCGGCCTCGGCGATCGCTATTATGTCTTCGACATGATGAAACCGGATGCGGAGGCGCGCTTCGCACCGGCGGCTCAAACGATCCCCAGCATCTATTACTGGCTGTCGGCCAGCCCCGCGCCGGATTTGGGGTGGAGCGTCGACGACCCGGCCCGCCACATGCTGCGCGCGTCGCCCGTGACGGTTCCCGGTTGGGCGGATGAGGCCTATGTCCGCCAAGCCATCGCAACCTTCCAACGCACGGGTTTCCGCGGCGGCCTGAACTATTATCACGCCGCGCAGCCGACATTCGACCTGACGCCCGGCCTCAAAGGCCAGACCATTCGGCAACCCTCGCTCTATCTGTACGGCGCGCGCGATGGCCTCAACGCCACATTCCACCCGACCCCGGCGCGGCTCGACCAGATGCAGCCCGTCTGGCCCGGACTGACAAAGGTTGTGCGGCTCGAAAACACCGGCCACTGGGTCCAGCATGAGGCGGCCGACCGGGTGAATGCCGAACTGGTCGCCTTTCTGAACGGCCTGAGCACACATTCGCCGCGGCGCAATAACCCTTAATCGAACGGATAATCGAAAGCGGGCACGCATGAATAATGGGGCGCCTGCGGGTGCATCGGCGGCCGGCGGATTGGTCATTGCGGCTTGAACGCCACGGAAGGTCACCGATAATTCAGGTCTGGCCGAAATGGTTTCCTTCCATTCTAAAGAATGGATCGCACCATCAAATCATGGAATCAAACACCTAGCCGCGGCGTCGCTCTCATCGGTTCGGCGAGGCGGAACTGTCAAACCCGATCGCTTCTTCGGCCCGTTCTCGGTTCCGCCAAAAACTGATGACATCGATAACAATCCTCATTAAGCGCGGAATGCTAGGGAGGCGTCTATGGGCATCACGCGCGAAAAATCGGCGGCGGCAAGAGGATATTCTGTGGTCGGGGGCCGAGATGGAGATGGCCGCAGGCTTAGCTTCGGCGTGTCGGCTCTCTATCTTGGCCTCTATATCCACTATGGCTTTTTTGCGTTTCTGCCGCTTTGGCTGAAATCCACCGGAGCGTCGCCCGAAGAGATCGGCATTCTTCTTGCGATCCCGCTCATCCTGCGATTGTTGACCGTCGCGCCCTTTTCAGCCTTCGTCGGACGACGCGGCTGGGTGCGCAACGCGATCGCCTATACGTCGCTGGCGTCGGCGGCGACCGTCCTTCTGCTGCTTGGCGAGCCGGAGCATGCAGGGCGGATTGCTATCGTAATCTGCTTCGCGATCGTCTGGGACCAGATTCCGGTGTTGACTGATGCTTATGCGGTGATGGCCGTGCGCAGCCGTTCGCTCGATTTTGGACGGCTGCGTGTCTGGGGATCGATCGCCGTCGTCCTCTCGAACGCCGCGGCGGGGTGGGCGATCGGGGTCGCGGGAATCAAGATGCTGCCGTTGATGATCGCGGCTTTACTCCTCGCGCCGGCGATGGTCGCGTTCCTGTTGCCGTCCGATCGCACGCTGACGGCCACCGACACGGTCGCAGGCGGCCGCTGGCGTGACCTGATCGGCGATCGCGGACTGATCCTCGCCATGATCGCTGCGTCGCTGGTGATGGGCAGCCACGGCGTGCTGACCAGTTTTGGCGCGATCCAGTGGGAGGCACAGGGGATTTCCACGACCATGATCGGCTTGCTGCAGGCGCTGGCGGTCGCGGCAGAGATTGGCGCCTTTTGGTTCGGTGCGAAGCTGCTGGGTCATCGCGATCCGCGGCTGCTTATCGTCGCGGGCGCGATCGCGGGTGCCGCGCGTTGGGGGATCATGGCGACCAGTCCCAGCCTGCCGGTGCTGGTTGTGGGGCAGTTACTCAATGGCATTACCGCGACCGGAACGATCCTTGGAATCATGCTTGTGATCGCACAGCGTGTGCCGATGCATTTGAGCGCGACGGCACAAGGGATGAACGCCGTTCTGCTCGGCGCCGTGCTCGCCGTCGCGACGGCCGGGTCGGGGCTTTTGTGGTCCTATGGCCTTTCGGTCGCCTATCTTGCGATGGCAATGCTGGCGCTGTTTGGCGCGCTGTGCGCCTGGCCGCGCCGGACGGGATCGGAAAACCGCCAGCCAATCGACGCACCGTCTGTATCGGGAGTCAAAGAATGATACGCTACACGACGTTCCTTTACGCTGCCATGCTTGCCACGACGTCGCCGGTATGCGCGCAAGAAAAGCCGAAGGTGCAGAATATGCAGGACTGGCCGGTCCCCGAAACGGTGAGTCCCGAAGGGCGGGCGGCCACCGCCCTGCTTGCTACGCAGAAAATGCCGGACCCGCTGCCGCCGATCGAGGATATTCGCAAATTCGCCGACATGATCCAGGCAAGGCTTGGGGAACAGCTCGAGAAACGTTACGGGATACGCATCGAGGCATCGACAATTGCCGGCGTGCCGGTCCGCATCTTCTATCCCCAAGGGGTGACGTCGCTTGGTAAGGGGCCGGTCCTGATCAACCTGCACGGCGGCGGCTTCGCTGTCGATTCAGGATCGCTGACCGAGTCGATCCCGATCGCGGCGCGCAGCGGGATTCCGGTGGTGTCGGTCCTGTACCGCCTGACACCAGAGCATCCCTATCCGGCGGCGCTCGACGATGCGCTGGCGGTCTATCAGGCGATCGAAAAGGACCGGGGGGCGACCCGGATCGGCGTGTATGGTACATCGGCCGGGGCGGGGCTGTCGGGACAGTTGGTGGCGAAACTGACCAGCATGGGCAAGCCGATGCCCGCGGCGCTTGGCTATTTTTCCGGCAATGCCGACGCCAGCGTAAAAGGCGATTCGGAATATTGGACACAGGGGCCGGGGTTCGACTGGGTCAGTGTCTATGCCGGGAAGACACCGCTGACCGACCCGATCCTGTCGCCGATCCACGGCGACGTGTCGCGCTTTCCGCCGACGCTGCTGGTGACCAGCACACGCGACTTCCTGCTAAGCTCGACGTCGATCTTTGCGCGGGCCTTGACCGACAAGGGGGTGGATGCCCGCCTTGTCGTGTTCGACGGGCTGCCGCATGCGTTCTGGGCCTATATGGATATTCCCGAAAGCGGTCAGGCGAACGAACTGATGGCGCGCTTTTTCAAGAACCGGCTCGAAGTCGCCGGAGAGAAATAACGAGAGAATGTCGGCCTTCGCGATCCGGCACATGATCCGTCATCCGTCGGCAAGATGATCGCGATACCGGTCGCGTAGCGCCTTCTTGTCGATCTTGCCCGTCGCGGTGAGCGGCACGGTGTCGAACACGATGTCATCGGGCATCCACCAGCGCACAACGCGGCTTTCCAGATGGGCGCGGATGTGGTCGGCGCAAGGTGCTTCGCCCTCATGCGCTTCGATCACGAGCAGCGGGCGTTCTTCCCATTTCGGGTGATGAACGCCGATTACCGCCGCTATGCGAACACCAGGGCAGCCGACCGCCGCATTTTCAAGGTCGATCGAACTGATCCATTCGCCGCCGGATTTGATGACATCCTTGGCCCGATCGGTGAGGCGCAGAAAGCCGAAGTGGTCGATGGTGCCGATGTCTCCAGTGTCGAACCAGCCGTCGGTGTCGGCAGCGGGCAAGTCGGGGTAGTAGCGATCGACGACCCAAGGTCCGCGGACTTGCAGCTTGCCCGCCTGTTGTCCGTCCCATGCCAGCGGCGCATCTTCGTCATCGACGATGCGCAGCTCGATGCCGAATTGCATCCGGCCCTGGCGCGTCAGGATCGTCTCTGTCGCGAAATCCTCGCCTTCGGCCATCAGCAATGGGGTCGGGGTCGCGATGACGCCCAGCGGATTGGTCTCGGTCATCCCCCAGATCTGGAGAACGGTGACACCATATTTCTCCCGAAAGGTTTCGGCCATCGCGCGGGGAACCGCTGACCCGCCGATGACGAGGCGCTTCAGGTCGCCGACGCCCTGGCCACTGGCTTCGAGATGGGCGAGATACATTGTCCAGACCGTTGGCACACCGCCAGAGAAGGTCACGCCTTCGCCCAGAATCAGTTCGGAAAGGCTGGCGCCGTCCATCCTGTCGCACGGCAGGACCAGCTTGCAGCCGTTGATCGCGGCGGTGAAGGGCAGACCCCATGCCGTCGCATGATACATGGAGGAGCAAGGCATGATCGTATCAAAGGCGGTGAAGCCAAACGCGCTGCTGAGTCCCGCGGCCATGCCATGGAGGACGATCGAGCGATGGCTGTAGAGAACGCCTTTCGGATCGCCGGTGGTGCCCGAGGTATAGCAGAGAAAGGCCGCGGCATTTTCATCGAAGCGCGGCCAGTCGAAACTTCCATCTTCGATCGCGATCAACTGCTCATAAGGTGCGGCCAGCAGTATATAATGTTCGATCGCCGGAAGCAGCGGCTTCAGGCGGTCGACAAGCTCGGCAAGATTGGCGTCGAAGAAGAGGATGCGGCTGCCCGCATGGTTGATCGTGAAGGCGATCTGCTCATCGCTGAGCCGCGGGTTGGCGGTGTGGAGTATCGCGCCGATGCCGGGGACGGCGTAAAAGAGTTCGAGATGTCGGTGCGTGTTCCATGCCAATGATGAGACACGGTCGCCGCTTGCGATGCCCAAAGTGCCGAGCATCTGTGCCGCCTGGCGCGACCGTTGTTCGCACCGTGACCAGTCGTAGCGCCACAGAGGCTCGCCGGCCAGCTTCGACACGATCTCGCGCTTGCCATGTGCGCGGGCGGCGTGGGTCAGGATTGCGCTGATCTGCAGGGGCGAATCCTGCATCAAACCGGGCAGCATCGTCTCTCCTTTCGCGACCCTGGATCACGCCGTCGGCGGCACCAGGCCATAATTGTCAATAAAATCTGCGGTCACGCCGTTTGTCCAGCCGAACCCGGTCTGCGTCTGATATTCGCCTCCGCCGCCGACGTCGGCCGCCTCGACATCATATTTTTCGAACAACAGTCCAGTGCGGGCGAAGTTCGTGCCGACCGTGTCTACCCAGCGCCTCGCGATCTCGCGCGCCAGATCGTCGTGGCGATAGCGTTGCAGGCCGGCGACCGCGATCCATTGCAGCGGCGCCCAACCATTCGGCCGGTCCCATTGCTGGCCGCTTGGCGTGCGCGTCGTGTTCAATCCGCCGGCGGCGAGCAGGCCATGTTCGACGGCCTTTGCCGTTGCATCGGCTTGCGCCTGCGTCGCCGCACCAACCAGCAGCGGTGCCAGCGCCGCCGCGGTGAGCGTGGTTCGGATCGCGCCCTTGTCGATGTCATAGTCGGCGAAATAGCCGTCCCGGGCGTTCCAGAGATGGCGGTTCATCGCTTCGCCTCGCGCCTTGGCCATTTGGGCATAGCGACCGGCGTCCGCGTCGCCGCCCGAAGCGATCGCCCTTTCCAGTCCAAACAGGAAAGCGTTGAGATCGACCGGTGCGATGGCCGTCGTGCGGATCGACGACAGCCTGTCACCGTCCAGCCAGCGCGATGAAAAATCCCAGCCGCTTTCGGCCCCGGCGCGCAGATCGCGATAGACTTCACCCGCGGGACGCCCGCTTTCGGACGCGGTTGCGACATCTTCGCGCCAGCTTTCATCGCGCGGCGTATCGCGCGGATCCCAATAACGGTTGAGCAGATGGCCGTCGGCCAGTCTGACCGCGCGGGCGTGGCGATTTCCGGGCGCCAGACTTTCGGCGCCCTCCATCCACCATGCATGTTCGCGCTTCATCGCCGACAGCCGCCGCGCCGCAACGCTGGGCCGGTTATCGCCCAGCAGTTCGACCATCATGTGGAACAGCGGCGGCTGCGATCGACCGAGATAATAGGTGCGCGTCCCGTTCGGGATATGGCCATGCGCCTCGATCAGATCGGTCAGCGCGTCGACGATCCCATTGGCCAGTTCCAGTTCGCCGTCACGGACCAGGCCAAGCATCGTAAAGAAGCTGTCCCAATAATAGATTTCGCGGAAGCGGCCGCCGGGCACCACATGGCGATGCTGAACCGGCAGGGCCGATCCGGTCGCGGCCCGTTCGGGCGCCCGGGCCAGATTTTTCCACAGCGAACGAATATGATCACGAAGCGGCAGAACCGCAGGTGCCGCGCCCTCGGCGACGGGGGGCAGATCGAAATTGGCGGCGATGAAGTGGCGCAGCGCGTCGTCGCCCGCGGGCAGCGCCGCGAAGTCGCGCAAGATCTCCGCTACCGGGCGCCTTGGCAATGCGTCGACGAAAGTCTTG
>JAIXHQ010000029.1 GCA_030145715.1 Sphingopyxis sp.
CAGCAATGGTCCGATCAGTGACCATTCCTCGTCCGACACTCCAATCCGATCACCCAAAGCGGCCTCCCAAAAGACAGCCTTGAATCAGCGCAGGAGTCTCAGGTCAAGCTTTGTCCACGAAACCTAATCCGCCAGCGATAATATGTGCCGCGCCTGTTTCAGATGCGGGGCATCGACCATCTTGCCGTCGATCTGAAGCACACCCGCGTCCGGATTGGCGGCGAATGCGTCGACGATCGTCTGCGCCTGCGCCGCCTCGTCGGCGGACGGAGTGAAGGCGGCGTTGATCGGATCGACCTGCGACGGGTGGATCGCCATCATTCCCGTAAAGCCGTCGCGCCGCGCGCGCGCCGCATAGGCGGCAAGGCCCGACTCATCCTTGATCGCGGGAAACACGGTGTCGATCGCGGCCACGCCCGCGCCATGCGCCGCGAACAGCGTCATCGCGCGCGCGACGTCATAGGGCGCGGTATAGCTGCCATCGGGTTCGCGGCTGGTCGTCGCCCCGATCGCCGCGGGGAGATCTTCGGCACCCCAGGTCAGCCCAAGCAGGCGATCCTTCACCTCGCGATAACTGCCAAGGGTAAAGATCGCAGCCGGCGTCTCGGTGGCGATCGGCAGGATCGGCGGCAGCGAGGCTCCGCGTTCGGTCTCGCTGCGCATCACCGTGTCGAGTTGCAATATGCTCGGCGCGCCCTCGGCCTTGGGCAGCATGATCGCGTCAGGCCTTGCGCCGATGATCGCCGCGACATCGGCGGCGGTCAGATGGCCGTCGAGCGGATTGACGCGCACCAGAGTCACGACCTCGCGTATTCCCGCCAGATAATCGGCGATCGCATGGCGCGCCATGTCCTTATTAGCGGGCGACACCGAATCCTCCAGATCGAGGATGATCGCATCGGCGCCCGATGCGGCGGCCTTGGCAAAGCGTTCGGGCCGATCGCCGGGCACGAAGAGAAGGGATCTGAGTCGCATTAGTCCGTTTTCCGTTTGACCAGCGTAGAACGCTCGCACTGGCACACAAGTTCATCGCGCTGATTGATTGCCCGATGAAGGAAGGTGACGATGCCCGCATTGGGCCGCGATTTCGATTCCTTCAGGCCGACGACCTCGCTTTCCACGCGCAGCGTGTCGCCGATGAACACCGGCTTCGGCATCACCAGCTTGTCATAACCAAGGTTGGCGACGAGCGTGCCCAAAGTGGTGTCACCGACCGAAAGACCTATCATCAGGCTGAAGGTGAAGGTGCCGTTGACCAGTATCTGGCCGAACTCGGACGCCTTCGCCGCCTCGACGTCAAGGTGCAGCGGCTGCGGGTTGTGCGTCATCACCGTGAACATCAGATTGTCGGTCTCGGTCACAGTGCGGCGGATGTCGTGGGTCAGCGTATCGCCGATCGCCCATTCGTCGAAATATTTGCCCGCCATCAGCCCTCTTCCTTCTCGATCCGCGCCAGCAGCGCCTCAACCTGTACCTGCGCGCCTGCCTCGGCATTCAGTTCGGCAACCACACCGTCGAATGGCGCGGTCAGGCTATGCTCCATCTTCATCGCTTCCAGCGTGAGCAATTTCTGTCCCTTCAGGACCCTGTCGCCCGCCACGACTTCCACCGCGATGACTTTGCCGGGCATCGGCGACAGGATCGCGCCGTCGCCGGCGGCTCCGCCCACGCCGCCCTCTGCGCGCCATGGCATCAATTGCCACACCGATCCGGCTTCGGCGACGAGCATCGCGGGCGCCGGCTCATCCGCGCCGGGACCGCGCAATTCGACCTCGACCCGCTTGCCGTCGAGCAGGAAGGGCGCGCTGCGCACATCGGCGGCGTTGAGGCGAAAGCCCGCCTGCAACGAACACGGCGTTATCGCCATCGCCGCTTTAGTCAGCGCCTGCGGGGTCGGCACCGGTTCGGCGGTCATCGCGTCGCCATCACGGCCGATCAGCCCGGTATCGACGGTCCCCGCGACGAAATCGGGATGATCGAGCGCGTTGATGAGGAAGGCCGCATTACTCCTCACCGGCCAGATCGCGCTGTCCTCCAGCATTTCCGACAGCAATTCGCGCGCTTCGTCGCGATCCTCCCCCCAGGCGATGACCTTCGCGATCATCGGGTCGTAAAAGGGCGATACCTCCGCCCCCTCATAAACGCCGGTATCGACACGGCCCATATGGTCGGGAAGCTGGAACAGTTCGAGTGTCCCGATGCTCGGCAGAAACCCCTTGGCCGGATCCTCGGCATAAAGCCGCGCTTCCATCGCCCAGCCGTTGATGGCGAGTTCGTCCTGCGTCATCGGCAACGGCTCGCCCGACGCCACGCGCAATTGCCATTCGACCAGATCGACGCCGGTGATCTCCTCCGTCACGGGATGCTCGACCTGCAACCGCGTGTTCATTTCCATGAACCATATGCGATCGGCGCGCAGACCTTCGCTGGCATCGGCGATAAACTCGATCGTTCCGGCGCCGACATAGTCGACCGCTTTCGCCGCGCGCACCGCGGCTGCGCACAGATCGGCGCGCGTCGCTTCGTCCATGCCAGGGGCGGGGGCTTCCTCGATCACCTTCTGATGCCGCCGTTGCAGCGAGCAGTCGCGTTCGAACAGATGAACGACATTGCCATGGGTGTCGCCAAACACCTGCACCTCGATATGGCGCGGGGTCAGGATATATTTTTCGATCAGCACATGGTCGTTGCCGAACGACGCCGCCGCCTCGCGCTGGCATGAGGCGAGCGCGTCGGCGAAGTCCGCCGCGGCATCCACCTTGCGCATCCCCTTACCGCCGCCGCCCGCGACCGCCTTGATAAGCACGGGATAACCGATCTCGGCGGCCTGTTCGGCAAGGCAGGCGGGGTCCTGATTTTCGCCCATATAACCCGGCGTCACCGGCACGCCCGCATCGGCCATCAGCGTCTTGGCCGCATCCTTGAGGCCCATCGCGGTGATCGACGAAGGCTTCGGGCCGACCCATACCAGCCCTGCATCGGCGACCGCCTGCGCGAACTCTGCATTCTCGGAGAGGAAGCCATAGCCGGGATGGATCGCCTCCGCCCCCGTCGCCTTTGCGGCGGCAATGATCTGCTCACCGACCAGATAGCTGGCTCGTGCCGGCGACGGCCCGATATGCACCGCCTCGTCCGCTTCGCGCACGTGCAGTGCCTTGGCGTCGGCATCCGAATAGACCGCGACCGTGCGAATACCCATCTCGCGCGCGGTGCGGATGATGCGGCAGGCAATCTCGCCGCGATTGGCGATGAGTAGGGATTGGATCATGGTCATCACATCCTGAACACGCCGAACCCGCGGTCTTCGACCGGGGCGTTCAGCGTTGCGGCAAAGGCGAGCCCGAGCACGTCGCGCGTTTGTGCTGGGTCGATGATGCCATCATCCCACATCCGCGCCGTCGCGTGATAGGGATTGCCCTCATCCTCATATTTCTGGCGGATTGGGGCCTTGAACGCCTCGGCTTCTTTCTCTGTCCATCTCTCCGCGTCACGGTGGACGGTCGCCAGAACGCTCGCCGCCTGTTCGCCGCCCATTACGCTGATCCGCGCATTGGGCCAGGTGAACAGGAAGCGCGGTGAATAGGCGCGGCCGCACATGCCATAGTTTCCCGCGCCAAAGCTGCCGCCGATCAGCACGGTGATCTTTGGAACCGTTGCCGTCGCAACCGCCGTCACCAGCTTGGCGCCATGCTTGGCGATCCCCTCGGCCTCATATTTACCGCCGACCATGAAGCCGCTGATATTTTGCAGAAAGAGCAGGGGGATGCGCCGCTGCTGCGCCAGTTCGATGAAATGCGCGCCCTTGACCGCGCTTTCGCTGAACAGCACGCCGTTGTTGGCAAGGATCGCGACCGGGATGCCCCAGATATGCGCAAAACCGCAGACCAGCGTCGCGCCGTAATTCGCCTTGAACTCGTGAAACTCGCTGCCGTCAACGATGCGCGCGATCGCCTCGTGCACATCATAGGGCGCGCGGACGTCGTCGGGGACGACGCCATAGATTTCCTCGGCGGCATATTTGGGCGGTCGCGGGGCCTTCGTCGGAACCTCGAAACCCTTGTCGGTGCCAAGATGGCTGACGATGTCGCGGACGATGGTGAGCGCATGTTCGTCATTTTCGGCCAGATGATCGACGACGCCCGATTTCTTGGCGTGCAGGTCGCCGCCGCCCAGATCTTCGGCGCTGATTTCCTCGCCCGTCGCGGCCTTGACCAGCGGCGGGCCGGCGAGGAAGATTGTGCCCTGGTTGCGGACGATGACGGTTTCGTCCGACATCGCGGGGACATAGGCACCGCCCGCGGTGCAACTGCCCATCACACAGGCGATCTGCGGGATGCGCTTTGCCGACATATTCGCCTGATTGAAAAAGATGCGGCCGAAATGGTCGCGGTCGGGAAACACCTCGTCCTGATGCGGCAGGTTGGCGCCACCGCTGTCGACAAGATAGATGCAGGGCAGGCGGTTCGCCTCGGCAATCTCCTGCGCCCGCAGATGCTTTTTCACCGTCATCGGATAATAGGTGCCGCCCTTCACCGTCGCATCGTTGCAGACGATCATGCACTGGCGCCCCGACACACGCCCGATCCCACAGATCAATCCCGCGCCGGGCACTTCGCCATCATACAGGTCGTTCGCGGCGAGCTGCCCGATTTCGAGGAATGGCGAGCCGGGGTCCAGCAGCCGCTCGACCCGCTCGCGCGGCAGCAATTTTCCGCGGCTCACATGCCGTTCGCGCGATTTTTCATTGCCGCCCAGCGCCGCTTCGGCGACCCGCGCGCGCAGCGCGTCGGTCAGCGCGCGATTATGGTCGCTGCGCGCGCGATATTCGTCGCTGTCGATGTTGATGCTGGTGCCAAGAACCGGTGCGCTCACGGTAAATCATCTCCTGAAAATCGGTGCCGGATGGGTCCCATGCTCGTCAGTGTCATGATCCGCCCTTTTCTTTTGCAGCGGGCTTTTTCCGGATCAGATGGCTATAGACCCCGATCAGGTTGATGCACAGCAGGGCGACATTCTGCCACCCTATGCCCGCGCTGTCGGGCTGAAGAAATCCCCATGCGATCAGCGCGATGCTGCTCGTCACAAAGATCACGAATGCCCAGCCGGTCCGCCGCTCGCCCAGATTGAGCGAGACGATCAGCGCCGCGATCGTCGCGGCGGCGGCGCCATAATATTGCAGCGCGTCGAGCAAGCTCTGGTTCATCGCGCGCCCGATGGCGCCAGACAGTCGGACGCTGTCGTACGCCCGATCACGCCCCTGCGCCAATCAGTTCGCGGCCGATCAGCATCCGGCGTATCTCGTTCGTCCCCGCGCCGATGTCGAGCAGCTTGGCGTCGCGCCAATAGCGTTCGACCGGCCAGTCCTTGGTATAGCCCGCGCCGCCCAGCGCCTGGATCGCTTCGCCCGCGACCTTCACCGCGCTCTCGCTGGCGAGCAGGATGCAGCCCGCGGCGTCAAAGCGCGTCGTCTGCCCCGCATCACATGCCTTCGCGACGTTATAGACATAGGATCTGGCCGATTGCAGCGCGACATACATGTCCGCGACCTTCGCCTGCATCAATTGGAACGATCCGATCGGCTTGCCGAATTGCCTGCGCTCGCGGACGTAAGGGATGACCGTGTCGAGGCACGCCTGCATGATGCCAAGCTGAAGCCCGGCGAGCACGACGCGCTCATAATCCAGCCCCGACATCAGGACGCCGACGCCGCCATTTTCCGGCCCCATCACCTGGTCCTCGGACACTTCGCAGTCGGTGAACACCAATTCGGCGGTCGGCGAACCGCGCATCCCGACCTTGTCGATCTTTTGCCCGATGCTGAAACCCGGCATGTCCTTTTCGATCAGGAAGGCCGTGATTCCGCGCGACCCCGCCTCGGGACTTGTCTTGGCATAGACGACCAGCGTGTCGGCGCAGGTCGCATTGGTGATCCAGAATTTGGTGCCGTTAAGGACATATCCGCTGCCCTTGCGCTCGGCTTTCAGCTTCATCGACACGACATCGCTGCCCGCCCCGGCCTCGGACATCGCTAGGCTGCCGACATGCTCGCCCGAAATCAGCTTGGGCAGATATTTCGCCTTTTGCGCGGCATTGCCCCACCGGCGGATCTGGTTGACGCACAGGTTCGAATGCGCGCCATAGGACAGGCCGATCGCGCCGCTCGCGCGGCTCACTTCCTCGACCGCGATGACATGCTCCAGATAACCCAGCCCCAGCCCGCCAAACTCTTCCTCGACGGTAATCCCGTGCAGACCGATGTCGCCCATCCGTGTCCACAATTCGTCGCGCGGGAACCAGTCCTCCGCATCGGCGCGGGCGGCCAGCGGCGCGATCTGTTCGTCGGCAAAGCGGGCGGTCGTGTCGCGGATCATGTCGGCGGTTTCGCCAAGCGCGAAATCGAAATCGGGGGTGGCGCGCATCATCTACCTATCGATCAGGGGCGGGAGGAACGACGATAGTGCATCAAAATTTCATCATAGGGAAATTGAAATCATTACAGGTTTAGCATAAGCAAAATTTATGATAAAGCGCACCCATATCCGCCACTTCCTCGCGGTCGTCGATGCCGGCAGCTTCACCCAGGCGGCCTTGCGCATTCGTGTCACGCAACCGGCCTTGTCGACGGGAATCGCCGAACTGGAAAAGCTGGTCGGCGCACCGCTGTTCATCCGAAACCGCCGTCAGATCCGACTGACCGAAGCGGGCGGGCGGTTCCTGCCGATCGCGCGCGACCTCGAACGCGGCTTTCGGGCAGCCGACAATTTTGGCCGCGACAGCGACCGCACGGCGAGCGAACTGAAACTCGGCGCCATCCGCTCAGCCCCGGCCGAATTGTTACAGGCGATTGCGGCGGCGCTGCGCCCGGGCTTTGCGATCGAACTGGTCGAAAGCAGCGATTCCGAACTGCGCGCGGCGCTGGGCAGCGGCCGCATCAACATGGCGCTCGTTCCGCTGCGCGATGGCGAGCGCGGCGATCATGTAACGCCGCTGTACGAAGAACCGCTGGCGATGTTCGTGGCGTCCGACCATCCGCTCGCCGGACGGATCGAGGTTGGGCCGGAAGACCTGGCCGCCGAAACGATGATTGCCCGGCGCACATGCGAATTTCTGGATGCGACAAGCCGCTTTTTCACGCGCCATGGCGTTCGTCCGCGGTTCGCGCTGCGCAGCGAAATTGACGAGCGTTGCCTGCGCATGGTCGCTGCCGGGATCGGCATCACCACCGCGCCCGTGTCGATGGCGATCGACGGCATCGTGCCGCTAAAGGTCACAGGATATGATTTTCGCCGCGAACTCGGCCTGATCGCCGATCCGGCGTGGCACGCTTTGCCCGAAATCGCGCCGCGGCTTGCCCATGCGCTCAAAGCGATCGGCGCCATCGCCGCCGAGTGGCGGCAAATGAAAGTCATCGCCGTCGCATGACGCCGCGCCCCACAAGTCTGGCTTGCCCCCCCGAAAGGCCATACAGTTTGCGCCCCGCCAAAGCGGGAGGCAAGGGCGGAGCATGACCGATACGCTGACCCATCTCGACCGGCTGGAGGCCGAGAGCATTCATATCATGCGCGAAGTGATGGCTGACGCGGCCAAACCCGTGATGCTCTATAGCGTGGGCAAGGACAGCGCCGTGATGCTGCATCTGGCGCGCAAGGCATTCTATCCTTCGCCGCCGCCGTTCCCGTTGCTGCATGTCGACACGACATGGAAATTCCAGGCGATGTACGAACTGCGTGACCGCATGGCGCGCGAAAGCGGGATGGAATTGCTCGTCTATCAGAACCCCGAAGCAAAGGCGCGGGGGATCAACCCGTTCGACCATGGCCCGCTGCACACCGACATGTGGAAAACCGAAGGGCTGAAACAGGCGCTCGACCTCCACGGTTTCGACGTCGCCTTCGGCGGTGCGCGCCGCGACGAGGAAAAGAGCCGCGCCAAGGAACGCATCTTTTCTTTCCGCACCGCAACCCATGGCTGGGACCCGAAAAAGCAGCGCCCCGAACTGTGGAATCTCTACAACGCTAGGAAAGCGAAGGGCGAGAGCATCCGCGTCTTTCCGATCTCGAACTGGACCGAGCTCGACATCTGGCAATATATCGCGCGCGAAAATATCCCGATCGTGCCGCTCTATTTCGCCGCGCCCCGCCCGACGGTGGAGCGCGACGGCCTGTTGCTGATGGTCGATGACGACCGCTTTCCCCTGTTGCCGGGAGAGGTGCCGGTGGACCGTTCGGTGCGTTTCCGTACCCTTGGCTGCTATCCGCTGACCGGCGCGGTCGAGAGCGAAGCGAAAACCCTGTCCGAGGTGATTCAGGAAATGCTGCTGACGACCACCAGCGAACGGCAGGGTCGCATCATCGACAAGGACGGCGGCGATGCCAGCATGGAAAAAAAGAAGCAGGAGGGGTATTTCTAAATGACCGATCCTGTTTACGTCACCGACGCGCTGATCGCCGAGGACATCGACGCCTATCTTGCGGGGCATGAAAAGAAATCGCTGCTCCGCTTCATCACCTGCGGTTCGGTCGATGACGGCAAATCGACGCTGATCGGGCGGCTGCTCTACGACAGCAAGATGATCTTTGAGGATCAACTCGCCGCGCTGGAGGCCGACAGCAAACGCGTCGGCACCCAGGGGCAGGACATTGACTTTGCGTTGCTGGTCGACGGCCTCGCGGCCGAGCGCGAGCAGGGGATCACGATCGACGTCGCTTATCGCTTTTTCACGACCGAAAAGCGCAAGTTCATCGTCGCGGACACACCGGGGCACGAACAATATACGCGCAACATGGTTACGGGGGCGTCGACCGCCGACCTTGCCGTCATCCTGATCGACGCGCGCAAGGGCGTGCTGACCCAGACGCGCCGCCACAGCTTCCTCGCGCATCTGATCGGCATCAAACATATCGTGCTGGCGGTGAACAAGATGGACCTTGTCGGCTATGACAAGGCGGTTTTCGACCGCATCTCGCTGGCCTATCGGGCGTTCGCGAGCGAGATCGGCATCACCAGTTTTACCGCCATCCCCATTTCGGGATTCAAGGGCGACAATATCACGGCGCTGTCGGACAACACCCCCTGGTTCAACGGCCCCGCGCTGATCGAGCATCTGGAAAATGTCGAAATCGGCAGCGCCGCCGACGAGGGCAAGCCGTTTCGCCTGCCTGTGCAGTGGGTCAACCGCCCCAACCTGGATTTCCGGGGTTTTTCGGGCCAGATCGCGAGTGGCAAGGTGGCGCCGGGCGATGCCATCCGCATCCTGCCCAGCGGCAAGACGACGACCGTCGAACGCATCGTCACATTGGACGGCGATCTGGACGAGGGCGTCGCGGGCCAGTCGGTGACGCTGACCCTGGCGGATGAGGTGGATTGTTCGCGCGGCGACGTGATCGCCGCCGCCGACGCGCCGCCGGAGACCGCCGACCAGTTCGAGGCGACATTGGTATGGATGGCCGACGAGGCAATGATTCCGGGGCGCGCCTATTGGCTGAAGCTCGCAACGCAAAGCGTCTCGGCGACCGTTCAGGCTCCGAAATATGAAATCAACGTCAACACGCTCGATCATCTGGCGGCCAAGACGCTCGACCTGAACGGCATCGGCGTTGTCGAACTGTCGACCGACAAGCCGATCACGTTCGAAGCCTATGGCGACAACCCGACGCTTGGCGGCTTCATCCTGATCGACAAGCTTACCAATGCGACCGTCGCGGCGGGAATGCTGCACTTCAGCCTGCGCCGCGCGCAGAATGTCCATTGGCAGGCGACCGACATCGATCGCGACATGCGCGCGAGCCTCAAGAATCAGCGCCCGGCGCTCCTGTGGTTCACCGGCCTCTCGGGCTCAGGAAAATCGACGATCGCCAACCTCGTCGAAAAAAAGCTGCACCGGATGAACCGCCACAGCTTCCTGCTCGACGGCGATAATGTGCGCCACGGCCTTAACCGCGATCTCGGCTTTACCGAGGCGGACCGGATCGAGAATATCCGCCGCGTCGGCGAAGTCGCCCGGTTGATGAGCGATGCCGGGCTGATCGTCATCACCGCCTTCATCTCGCCGTTCAGAGCAGAGCGAGAGATGGTGCGATCGATGCTGCCCGAAGGCGAATTCATCGAAATCTTTATCGATACGCCGCTGGCCGAGGCCGAAAGGCGCGACGTAAAGGGGCTTTATAAAAAGGCGCGTAGCGGTCAGCTCAAGAATTTCACCGGGATCGACAGCCCCTATGAGGCACCCGAACATCCCGAAATTCATATCGATACGACCGCGATGACGCCCGATGCGGCCGCTGACCTGATTATCGACCGCTTGCTGGGATAGGGTGTTGGGCGTGGACGAAAGCGACGAACAACTCGCCGAACGGCTCGCGACCGCCGCGGGGGCCATACTGCTTGACCTTCAGGCGTCGGGTGAATTTGCCGAAAAGGCGCTCGGCCAGGCGGGCGACGCGCGCGCCAACGCGATGCTGATGCACGAATTGCGCGCGGCGCGGCCCGAAGACGCGATTCTGTCCGAAGAGGAAAAGGACAATGTGGCGCGCTGTCACAGCCGCCGGGCCTGGATCGTCGATCCGCTCGACGGCACCCGCGAATATGGCGAGGGGCGCAGCGATTGGGCGGTGCATGTCGCGCTCGCGGTCGATGGAGTGCCGACCGTCGGCGCGGTCGCGCTGCCGGGCCTGCGCCTGACGTTGACGTCGGGCTCGCCAAAACCGCTCGGCCCCGCCAACAGCCCGCTTCAGATGCTGGTCAGCCGCACCCGGCCCGCCGCCGAGGCGCTGTTCGTCGCGGAGAAGATTGGCGCGGACCTGCTCGCCATGGGATCGGCGGGTGCGAAGGCGATGGCGGTGGTGCGCGGCGAGGCGGACATCTATCTCCACACCGGCGGCCAATATGAATGGGACAATTGCGCGCCCGCGGCGGTCGCGGCGGCCGCAGGATTGCACGTCAGCCGCGTCGACGGGTCACCCCTCGTTTACAATCGCGCCAATCCCTATCTGCCCGACCTGCTGATCTGCCGGAAAGAACTGGCCGATCGGGTTTTGCGGCTTGCGGCGGAATATTCGCCCGCCTGACGGGCCAGCCATTGCCAGCGCGGCGCGTGCCCCCTAACTCGGTTGCATCGAACAACCGAACAATGGGAGCCGCGCGATGACCGACCTGCCTGAAACCAACCTCGTCATGGTGACGCTCGTAAAGCCCGAAAGGCAGTTGGAGGTCTATCTCGAACGTCGGCCAATGCCCAAACCCAAGCCGCACGAAGTGCTGGTGAAGGTACTGGCCACGCCGATCAATCCATCGGACCTGGGCCTGCTGTTCGGCGGCGCCGACATGTCGACGGCGCGCGCGGAAACCCGCGATGGCCTGCCCGCGATAACCGCCGATGTCCCGCCGCCCGGCATGCGCGCAATGGGCGGCCGCCTTGGCGATGCGCTTTTGATCGGCAACGAGGGGTGCGGCGTTGTCGTCGCGGCAGGAAGCAATGCGGAGGCGCAGGCATTGATCGGTCAGACCGTCGCGCTGCTGGGTGGTGACATGTATGCCGAATATCGCTGCCTGCCGGTCCAGATGGTCATGCCGCTGCCCGACGGGACCGATCCGGTCGATGGCGCCTCCTGCTTCGTCAACCCGCTGACCTCGCTCGCCTTTACCGAGACGATGCGGATGGAAGGTCACAGTGCCATCGTTCACACGGCCGCGGCATCGAACCTGGGGCAGATGCTGGTCAAGATATGTGCCAAGGACGGCATCCCGCTGGTCAATATCGTGCGCAGCGACGCGCAGGTCGAAATCCTGAAAGCCATTGGCGCGACGCATATCGTCAACAGCAGCGCAGACGATTTTCAGGATCGGCTGGCCGACGCGGTCGTCGCGACCGGCGCGACGCTGGGTTTCGATGCGATCGGCGGAGGCAAGCTGGCGGGACAGATGCTGGCGGCGATGGAGGTCGCGGCGGTCAAGCGCATGACCAGTTACAGCCGCTATGGCTCCGACACCTATAAACAGGTCTATATCTATGGTGCCCTCGATCTGGGCCCCACCGTCCTCAACCGCAGCTTTGGGCTGACCTGGGGCCTTGGCGGCTTCCTGCTGACCCCCTTCATGGCAAAGGCCGGGATGGCGGTCGTCGGACGGATGCGCCAGCGTGTCGTCGATGAACTCACGACGACGTTCAAAAGCCGTTACAGCCACGAAATATCGCTGACCGATGCGCTCAACATCGACACGGCACAGGCCTATAACGCCAAGCGCACGGGCGAGAAATATCTGATCCGCCCGCACGGCTGATCTAGCCCGAAAACGGCCGCGTCGGCGCGCGATCTGCTTCGATTAATTTCGCAGCCGATCGATCGCCTGTGCCAGCGCGACGTAGAGCTTGCCGATGTCGGACGATAGCAAGGTGACGCTGATGGCCGACCCGTCGCGCGCGCCGATCAACAGGCGCAGCATCGCTTCAAAATCGTGGATGAACTGGTTCACCGACGCATGGAATGCGTCGTCGGCCTGATAGAGGCGCAGGATTTCGCGGGCCTCTCCATTTTCGATCAGCTTGACCGCGCGCCGCGCGAACACACCGCGATCGCCTTTCAAATAGGCGTCCCAGGCGGTATCGCTGACTTCGCTCGACAGGACCTTGGTGACGTCGATCGCGGTCGATTTCAGCGCCTCGGTCAGCACTCCGACCTGTTTCGCGAGCGAATCGCGGCCCGACGCGGCAATCGCCTGTTCGGCCTCGCTGACGCGTTGTTCGACGCTGGCGCTGGTGTCCATGATCGTGATCAACTGGCGCATCAGCCGGTCGGCTGCGCTGTTGGCGGCCGCGACGGCGCGGGCCGAAGCGTCTTCGATCGCGGCGAGTTGCGCCATGATCTCTGTCTTGAACGCAGCATCGAGGGCATTGGCGGCGGTCGCCTGCATCGTATCGCGCGCGCCCGACACAAGCTTTTCGAGCGTCAAACGCGCTTCATTCGCCGCCGAATCGGCGGTCGCGCGGACCTCGTCCAGCGTGGCGATCATGCGGGCGCCGCCCTGTTCGGCAAACTCGTCGGCGCCGTTGCGCAGCTTCGCGAGGACGGCCTCCGCATCCGCAAGCGACTGGTTGATGCGATCGACCAATTGCTGCTGGCTGGCCGCATGATCCGCCATCTGGTCCTCGTTCGACTTGAGCGTCGCCTGAACCGCGTTGACATGCGATGCTGTCGATTGTGCGACAAGTTCGGACGCGTCGAGCAGGGGGCGGAGCTGAGACAGCGAGGTCTGCGTGGCCTTGCCATGCGAAACGATGCGGTCGAGGGCGTGCGGTATCGTTTCGTCGAGCTCGCGCGTCACCGCGTCGAGTGCGAGCAGCAGCGATTCGGAATGGGCGATAAGCTGATGCGCCGCGCCGTTTCCGCTCTGCACTTCCTCCATGAAGGCGCCCAGTTGCGCCTTTGTATCTTCGATCGCCCGGCCGATGACGCCGGTGCTGGCGCTGACGCTGACGTCCAGAATCTCTAGCTGTTGCGCGACTCCGCTCACGTGCGCGTTGATCCGCGATGCCAGCGCGTCGCTGGCGTCGGCATGGTCGGAAAGCTGTGCCCCCATCGCATCGCCGACAGCGCGGGCGGCGGCGAGCTTGCTGTCCATCTGGGCCGCGGCCGCATCGACGCCTTCGCGGAACTTTCGCCAGCTTTGGTCCATCTGGTGCGTCACCGCCGCGACCGTCGCGGTCATATCGCTCCGTGCGCTGGCGGCAACATCGGTCATTTGGGCAAGTGCTGCGTCGTGCGCGCTGGTGACCTGCGCGGACGCTGTGAGCAGATCGGTTTCGGTTTCCTTTGCCTGTCCCTGCAACGCGACGATCGCCTCCAGCATCCTGGCGGTAGAGGATTCGCCGCTCTGCGCCGCCTTGACCGCCTCTTCGCCGAGAGCGGCCAGCCGCGCCTCAAGATTCGCGCCCTGTTGATGCGCGACGAGCCCCGCCTCGCGAAAATTGACTGCCAGCCGCTGCGCCACATCGTCGATGCGCGGCAAGCCCGCGAGAAGTCCGTCCATCCGCTGCAAAGCGACGTCGCCCGACCGGGCAAGCTGGTCATGGGCGTTGGCGATCACCGACGCATTGCTGGCGAGTTTGTCGCTGCTCTCGTTCAGGCGCAACACGGTGTCGGTGCCCAATTGCTGCACGATCCTGGCTTGCTCGCCCAATTGCCGCTGCGCGTCGGCAAGATGCAGGCCAAGCGAATGCATCGATTGCCCGAGCGCGACATTTTCCTGGCGAAGCGCAGCGGCGATCCGGGCAAAGCGGGCCTGTTCGGACCGGCTGGATCGCAGCATCGCCATCCATAAAACGGCGATCAGCGTCAGCGGCATGGCGATCGTCGCGATCAGCGCGGGCCAATCCGCCAGCGCCGGACTGCGCGATAGGCCCGCCGTCGCGATCGCCAGCGCGAACCCGGTCCAGCCGATAGACAAAAGGACCAGCAGGGCAGGGGCCATGCGACCGCGCCAAGCGGATGGGGCGGGCGCCGCCCAATCATTGTCTCCGGCGTCGTTCAACGATGACGTGTCGAGCCAGTTGGGTTCGTTCGGCGCCTCTGCTGCAGGCGCGGGCGCGGGTGCGCGCACCGCGGCATCCACCTCCGCCGCGCCGTCTGCTTCCTGGTTCGCAGCGGAATCCCGCCACAATCCAACGATCTTCTTGTCCCCCGTCATCCGGTCATCTTAGCAGCAAATGCCCGCCATGAAACGGAAACTTAACCGCGACTAGGGCAAGGCTGTGGAATGTCTTTCGATAGCGGCCCTCTCGACTCCTATCTCAGCGCCGCGATCGGTGACGACGCGGCGATGGCGAAGGATTTGCGCGTGGCCTTTACCGGAAGCGCGCGCGACCTGGCCGACCTGATGCGACGGGCACGCTGTGACGCCAATTGGGAGGTTGCCGCGCTGCGCCTGAAAGGGCTGGCCGCCACTTTCGGCATCATCCCGCTGATTCGGCTGGCCGAAGATGCGATGGCGGGCGCGCCCGGTGATCCCGCCGTTCTGCGCCGGATCAACAGCGCAATCGACGACGTCGCCTGATCGGCAGTCCGGGTTCAATTTCCGTTCAGCCGCCGACTTCCAATGAAATATCGATACGGGCTGTCTTGCCATGGCAACGCGACGGGTTTAGCCGCGTTAACGACGCGCGGCCTTACCCCCTTTGTGCGTTGCTATGTGCAGGCCAAGCCGCCGATTCAGAGGAGAGATTTTGATGTTCACCCGTTTCCGCTCGATGCCCGCAACGGCGATGGCCGCAGTGCTGGGCTGCGCGCTGATGACGACCGCAACGCCGGCTGCCGCCCAGAAAAAGGAAAAGCCTAAGAAGGAGGAAGCCGCAAAGGGTGGCGGGATTTCCGTCAGCAAGGGCTTCACGCCCGCTGCCAAGAAGTTGGAGGCCGCCGCAAAGGCCAAGGATGTCGCGGCGCTGCAAGCGGCACTGGCCGAGGCGCAATCGAGCGCGACCACGCCGGACGACAAATATCTGTTGAACTTTTATCAGCTTCAGGTTGGTATTTTGAGCAAGAATCCGACCTTGCAAGCCCAGGGCCTGGACGCAATGTTGGAAACCGGAAAAACCCCGGCCGAGAATATTGCCGTCTATAATTTCTATTCGGGCAATTTTGCCTATGGCGCCAAGGATTATCCCAAGGCGATCCAGCGGCTCGAAGCTGCAAAAGCCGCCGGTTCGACCGAATCGGGCCTCGCACCGATGTTGATGGACAGCTATTTGAACGGCGGCCAGATCGACAAGGGGTGGGAAATCGCCAAGGCGGGCATCGACGCCGCCCGGGCCGCCGGAGCGAAGCCGTCCGAAGAGCTTTATGTGCGTCCGGCACAGGCGTTTCAAAAGGCGAACCGCACGAATGAGATGCTGGACGTGCTGACGATGCGCGTTCAGGATTATCCGACGCCCGCGACATGGCGCAACACGCTCTATATCCTGTTGCAGCAGGCACAGGGCGACAAGGATATGAACCTGGACGTGCTGCGCCTGATGCGCGCCGCCAATGCGATGACGCAGCGCCCGGAATATCTGGAATATGCCGCGCTGGCGATCGAGGCGGGCTATCCCGGCGAAGTGGTCGCGGTCATCAAGCAGGGGCAGAACAGCGGTGTGATCCCCAAGACCGATACGCATTTCAATGGCATTCTTGAATCGCAGGGGCCGCGCGCCGCGTCCGACGCCGCTGCGGTGTCGGCAGACGCCGCGAAACCGGCGACGCTCGCCAACCCTAAGGTCGCGCGCTCGACGGCCGATGCGCTTGTCGGCAACGGCGACGTGGCAAAGGCGATCCCGCTGTACGAGGCGGCGCTGAAGGCTGCTCCGTCCGATGCGCTTGTTCAGTATCGGCTGGGCGTCGCCCAGGCACTGGCCGGACAGGGCGATGCCGCGGTGGCCAGCTTTGCCAAGGTGCAGGGCAACCGCCAGCGGCTGGCACAGCTTTGGTCGATTCGGGCCAAGGCGGGGGCCGCGCCCACGGCTGCAGCGGCAGCGGCAGCGGCACCGGCGACACCTGCTGCCGCCCCGGCTACCGGCGGCTAAGCTTCATAAAAAGGGGCGCTGTTCCAACCGGAGCGGCGCCTTTTTTATCCCATGCCGGGGCGCGCCGGTCAGGGCTCCACAGGAACGCCCGCCTGTTGTTTCGCGTTACGAATTGTCAGCGAGGTCTTGACGCTGGTCACATTGGGCGCCGAAGTCAGATGCGCGGTCAGGAACGACTGAAAACTCTGCAAATCGCGCGCGACGACCTTTAGTAGGAAGTCGATTTCGCCGTTCAGCATATAGCATTCGCGTACCTCGGGCAGGTCGCCGACATAATCCTCGAACGCTTTGAGATCGGATTCGGCCTGGCTGCGCAGGCTGACCATGGCAAAGACGGTGATGCCATATCCCAGTTTTGCGGCGTCAAGATCGGCGTGATAAGACCGGATAACGCCTGATTCCTCCAGCGCCCGCACCCTGCGCAGGCATGGCGGAGCGGTCAATCCGACCATCTGTGCCAATTCGACATTCGTCATTCGGCCATTTTTTTGCAGTTCACTCAATATCTGCAAATCGATCTGATCGAATTTCTGGCTTGCCATCGTTGAAACATCCGCTTTCTAGAACTGGCGTGACCATAATATTATTTCAGGCGATTGCAATTGTCCCACAATGCGACGTGAAGGGTTAAGGCACTTTCACGACGAGAGGATTCACGCTAGCCGGTAAGAATATGCTAACCAATGACCGAGGGTGTGGGGCCGATTTCGCGTGACTGCTGATTCGATGATCGCGACGATTTTGCGCCAGGCGCCTGCGGACCACCGCGCCAGTATTGCTGCGTGGCGACAGCTTTCCGATATTCTGGCTCAGCGCGGCAATCAACTGGGCGATGACGATATTCGCCGTAGCCTTCATGGGCTCGCGCTGTTGCGACCGCGAGTGCCGGAAGCGGTGCGCCGCGACTGTGCCCGCGCGATCGCGCGCCATGGCCGTTTTGCGCCGCTTGTCGCGCTATACGCCAATGACGTGCCGGCGGTGTCGGCGATCATGCTTCAGAATGTGCGTTTGTCCGAAGCCGACTGGCTGGCCACGCTTCCCGCGACGAATTCCATGGCGAGGTCAGTGCTTGCCGGGCGTTCGGACTTGCCGGAAGGCGTCTATCGCGCATTGGCAAGCCTTGGAAGCGCGTCGGTCGCCCTGCCGCAACCCGATGCCGTCGTGGCGGTGGAGGAATCTGCGCCGATTGCCGCTGCCGACAACCTGTCCGAACGATCGCTCGACAACCCTCCGAGCCAGATCAGCGAACTCGTCCGCCGGATCGATAAATATCAATCGACGCGCGGACAGCCGAACGCCGAACGAACCGCGCGCGCCGCTTTCCTGTTTGAAACCGGGCCCGATGGGGTGATCCACTGGGTCGAGGGCGTGACACGCGGCGCTGTGATCGGGCTGTCGATCGCGGAGGCGGCCTTTGGCGGCGAGCCGGGAACCGATGGCGTCGCCGCGGGTGCCTTTCGTCAGCGTGCGGAGATCATCAACGCCCGGATGCACCTGGAAGGGACGCCCGCGGACGCAGGCGAGTGGCGCTTCTCCGCGCTCCCCTGGTTCGATCCGGCGACGGGGCAATTTCGCGGTTACCGGGCCAGCGCACGGCGGCCATATCAAAGCGAGACGCCCTATGGACGGACCGCGCCAGAGGATTCGGGCGATTCGATTCGGCAGTTGATCCACGAACTGCGCAGCCCGTTGAACGCCATTTCGGGGTTCGCTCAGATTATTTCGGGGCAGATGTTCGGTCCTGTCAGCCATGGCTATCGCGAGATGGCCGAAACCATCGTCACCGATGCCGCGTCGGTGCAGTCGATCATCGACGATCTGGAGACCGCGGCGCGCAGTAACACCGCGCCCGCTGACGCCGCCACGGACGATGTCGTCGATTTGGGTGCGGTGGTGACGCAGGTCGAAGGCGATCTGGCCCCCCTGCTCAGGGAACAGCGGGTCGAACTCAGCATTTCGCGGGTGGGGGGACCGTTTCTTGGATCGGCCAGTGACGCGAATGCGCGCCGGATGGTCGGTCGCCTGCTGACCGCGCTGGTCGATGTGTCGGACCCCGGCGCGATGTTGGTTGGACAGTTGATCATGGAATCGCAGCATGACGACATGTTGCAGGTGCGGATCGTCCGACCCGCGACCATTCGTTTCGCGACCGCCGCAGACCTGCTCGATCCGGGCTTTAGCCCCGAAGGCGAGGCGCCGGGCGCCGCGATTCTCAGCCTCGGCTTCTCGCTCCGCCTGGTCGACAGTCTGGCGCGCGCGACGGGCGGACGGCTCGACATCGGGCATAACGCCTTGACCTTGCATCTCCCGTCCGCCAACTCGAAAGCCGAGGTCGAACTGGGGGTCCAGCAAGGCGACTAGCGCGGGCCGGACCCATCGGGGCAAGGGGGAGAATGGTGCAGCCGACGGGCAATTTCTTGGCATATCCGGCGACATCGAATCTGATCGAACTGGGCGCGGACGAAATGCCGCGTTTCTGGGTGACGATCGACACCGAAGAAGATTTCGACTGGACCGCACCTTTCACACGGACCGGCTATCGCCTGGCATCGGTGCCGGCGCTCGCCGACTGCCAAAGCTATTTCGATGGCGCCGCGGTTCGCCCCATCTATCTGGTCGACTGGCCGATCGTCACGGACGACCGCGCGGTCGAGATATTGGGCGCCGCGCGGCAGGCCGGACGCTGTGAGATCGGCGCGCAGTTGCATCCCTGGGTCACGCCGCCGCACGACGAAGAGGTCGGCGCGCGGAACAGCTATACCGGCAATCTGCCGATCGATCTGCAACGCGCCAAGATGACCGCGCTGCGGGATGCCATTCGCGACCGGTTCGCCGTCGCGCCGACAGCTTATCGCGCCGGACGCTATGGCCTTGGTCCCGAAACCGCGACGATGCTCGCCGAACTCGGCTTTCGTTGCGACACGTCGGTCCGCGCGGGTTTCGATTATCGCGCGGGTCATGGACCCAATTACCGCGACGCGCCGCTCAAGCCATGGTGGGTCCGGACCCGCCATGGAGCAGTTCTCGAAGTGCCGGTCACGACAGTTTTTGCTGGACTGTTCGGCAGCGCGGGGCGCTGGCTCTATCATCGCACATCGTCGAACAGCCATGCGGCGCTGGCGCGGCTCGGGCTTGTCGAACGGATCGCCCTGACGCCCGAAGGTATTCCGGCAGAGAAGGCATGTGATGCGATCGACATTGCGGTCGAAGCGCGCCTTCCCGTGCTGACCTTCTCCTTTCATTCGCCTTCGCTGCAACCGGGAAACACGCCCTATGTGCGCAGCGATGCGGACCTGGCGCTGTTCTATCGCTGGTGGGACACGGTGCTGAACCATCTTGCCCGCCGGGGCATAGAGCCGACGACCGTTGAAGAAATATTGGAAATGGGGCGGCGGAATATCGCCAGATGATCGTTGGCGCTTGCCAATGCGGCGCACGCTCCGCTATCGCCCGCACATCCCCAAAGGGGGCCTGTAGCTCAATGGTTAGAGCTGGCCGCTCATAACGGCTAGGTTGCGGGTTCGAGTCCTGCCGGGCCCACCATTTCTTTGCGGGCCGTGCTGACCTTACGGCGTGTTGAACAGGCGCTGCGCCGCTGTCAGATCCTTCAGAACCTGTGTCCGCATATCAAGCTCGCGCCGTTCGGAATCCGAAAGGCCGTCGCGGCCATAGCGTTCGGCCAGCGCAGCGATCTGACCCGCCTCGCGCTTCAGCCCCCGCGCTTCGCTTTTGGACAATTCGCCATTGTGGCGCCCGCGCGAGATACGGTCGCGGGCCTCGCGAATATCATAGCGATATGTCGAACCGCCCGGCTGGGTGCCCATGTCCGATATGCCGGGCATGGGATCGCCGGCAGGCGGGGTTGGCGGCATGATCGGCATGAACTGCGCCTGGGCGGCGGCGGGCATCAACAGAAGTGCGGCAATGATCGTCGATCGCATGGCAGTCTCCCTATCGGCTGGCGTGATCCTTCACGGCGCGCCATGAACTCGCGCTTAATCGCCGATGATGGTTGCTGCTTCGAATTGCCTTGCAAAATGAAACTGATGGCGGTCCATTGCGCGCCGATATGAAGGAGAGGGGAAATGGGGAAGCGGCGGACGATCCTGTTGGGCGGCCTTGTCGTCATTGCAGTTGCGGCGGGCGTCGTCGCGGTGCGTACGGCGACATTCGAACCCGGCGAAAAAATAGCCGACGGGCGCGACATACGGATGGCGGCGGTTCCTACCTATAATCTGGACGCCGCGGTCTCAAACCTGAGCGCGGCGGCGCAGATCAGGACCATATCGCATCAGGACCCTGCTGAGAACGACATCGCCGAATGGGACCGGCTGCATGGCTGGCTGGCGGCGGCCTATCCCGGCGTGCATCGCGCGATGACCCGCACCATCCTGCCGAACCGCACGCTCATCTATCGCTGGCCAGGAAGCGATGCATCGCTGGCGCCGATCATCCTGATGGCCCACCAGGACGTCGTGCCGGTGAGCGACGGGACCGAGGGAGACTGGAAATATCCGCCCTTTGCCGGAACGATCGCTGAAAATTCGGTGTGGGGCCGGGGCACCGTCGATGACAAGGGCTCGCTCGTCGGCCTGTTCGAGGCGCTTGAAGCCCTGGCGAACAAAGGCTTTGTGCCCCGTCGCGCCGTCTATCTGGTGGCGGGTCATGACGAGGAAGCCGGCGGATCGGGTGCCGTCGCCGCAGCGGCGAGATTGAAGGCCGATGGCGTGAAAGCGCTGTTCACGCTGGACGAGGGCAGCGTCGTATTGCGCGACACGCCGATCATCGACGGGCCCGCCATCCTGATCGGCGTGGCCGAAAAGGGCTATGCGACATTGAAGGTGACGGCCAATGCGCCGGGCGGGCACAGTTCGATGCCACCCGCCGAAACCGGCGTGACGACGTTGGCACGCGCGGTGCTGGCGATCACTGAAAATCCGTTCCCGATCGAAATGCGCGGCCCCGGTGCGACGATGGTCGAGGCCCTCGCCGCGCACAAGGGCGGCGTGACCAAGATGGCGGTCGCCAATCAATGGTTGCTGGGTCCGGTGCTGAAGGGCCAGCTATCGGCGTCGCCATCATCGGCGGCCGCCTTTCACACCACGATCGCGCCGACCATGCTGCAAGGCAGCCCCAAGGAAAATGTCCTGCCGCAGTCGGCGAGCGCGCTGATCAATTATCGTATCGCGCCATGGAACAGGTCGGCGGACATCATGTCCCGCGCAAAGGCGGCGGTCGGCGACGCGCCCGTCGAACTCAGTTGGGTCAAGCCGCCGAACGAGCCGTCGCGCGTCTCGTCCAGCAGTTCGCAGGGATGGAAATATGTCGTCGCCGCCGCGCGCGCCGACGCGCCCGATGCGGTCGTGGCGCCCTATCTGGTCGTCGCCGCGACAGACAGCCGCAGCATGGAGGCGATTTCGGCGGATGTGTACCGTTTCATGCCGATGCATTTCACGTTGAAGGAAACGGCGATGATCCACGGCACCAACGAACATATGACGATCGACAGCTTTAAACGCATGATCGATTTCTATGCGCGGCTGATTGCGACATCTGCGGGATAGACTTGGCGCCCCAGCCTGTCTAAGGCGCCCATGCGTCGGGGAGTGGCGCAGCCCGGTAGCGCGCTTGCTTTGGGAGCAAGATGTCGCAGGTTCGAATCCTGTCTCCCCGACCA
>JAIXHQ010000030.1 GCA_030145715.1 Sphingopyxis sp.
TGGGTAGCTGCTTAACGATCCGCTACCGCCGACATGGGGCGCGCAGCGGCCGCGGTTCGTACGTCAACCCAATGGCCGCTTTCAGGCACAGGCAGATCGATGTTGGAACGGCCGACATGAGGCGCAAAGCTGCCGTCGTCATTACGTCAATGCCAGCGCATGGATCGAGGAGGCCGCAATTTTGGGGCTTTGCTTGGTTGCGGAGATTACGTCGCCGTTACGCGAAAGTCGGAGCGAGGTTAGCGAAACCTCGCATGACATGTAAGTCATTGAAAAATAAGGAAACTGGAGCGGGCGAAGGGATTCGAACCCTCGACCCCAACCTTGGCAAGGTTGTGCTCTACCCCTGAGCTACGCCCGCTCTGGCGGCTGGAAACCGGTCGGTTCCAGCGGGTGAGGCGGGCGATTAGCACCGGCTTTTTGACTCGGCAAGCCCTGTTTGCGATTTTTACCGAAGGGTTGGCATATCGCGCGCAAATCCCACATAAGCGCGCAAGGAGTCCCGATCCGCCGACGCGGGGCGGGCGGACATCAAGACAGGAGCATCATTGCGTGGCCACTCTCGGTCTGAATCCCACCGAAAAGGAGGCTGTCGAAGCTTTCCGCCGCGACGTCGTCGAACCGTCGATGACCAGCCTCGTCATCCTCGATTTCTGGGCCGAATGGTGCGGGCCGTGCAAGCAGCTTGGCCCCATATTGGAAAAGGTCGCCGCCGATTATGCGGACAGGGGCGTCGTGCTGGTCAAGGTCGATGTCGATGCCAATCGCTTTATCGCGGGCCAGTTCCAGGTCCAGTCGATCCCGACCGTCTATGCGATCTTTCAGGGACAGCCGGTCGCCAACCTGACCAACGCCCGCACCGAAAGCCAGTTGAAGGCGATATTGGACCAGTTGCTCGCCCAGCTCCCGATCGAGAGCGAGGCGACCGCCCGCGCGGTCGAAATCGCGCCGCTGATCGAAATGGGCGACACCGTTCTGGCCGAAGGCGACGGCGCGCGCGCCGCGAGCATCTTTGCGCAGATTGTCGAGATGGCACCCGACAATGCGGCGGCGCATGGCGGGCTGATTCGCGCGCTGTTGCTGGCCGGGGACGCCGACGGCGCACAGGCGGCGCTGGACGGCGTGCCCGCCGAAATCGCGGACGATGCCGCCATCGGACAGGCGAAAAGCGCGCTGGCGCTGGCCGCCGATGCCCCCGACGCGGGCGCGCTGACGGCGTTCGAGGCCGCCGTTGCCGCGAACCCGGCCGATCATCGGGCGCGGTACGACCTGGCCGCCGCGCAGATCGGCGCCGGACAGCGCGATGCCGCCGCCGACAATCTGCTCCATATCGTTGCCGCCGACCGCGAATGGAATGACGATGCGGCGCGTGCCAAGCTGTTGTCGCTGTTCGAGGCCGTCGGGCTGGAAGATCCGTGGGTCGCGGCGCAGCGGCGGCGCCTGTCGCTGATCCTGTTCGGCTGATGGCGCAGGCGGCGCCTTTGACGATTCAGCGGATTGCGATCTTTCCGTTGCCGGGTGCCGTCCTGTTCCCCGGTCTGCACCTGCCGCTGCACATTTTCGAACCGCGCTATTCGGCGATGGTGCAGGAGGTGCTGGCGCGCGACCGACAGATCGGGATGATCCAGCCGCGCCAGCTTCCGGGTGAAGAGGATCGCGAACCGCCGGCGCTGTACGACATCGGCTGCATCGGCCGCATCATCGATGTCGAGGCGCTGGACGAGGGGCGATTTAACCTGGTGCTCGAGGGTGTGGCGCGCTTTCGGGTTCGCCGCGAACTGGACGTCACGACCCCGTTCCGGCAGGTCGAGGCCGAAATCGAACCCGAGTGTGACGAGGATGCGGTGCTGGCGAGCATCGAGCGCGCCCGCCTGGAGCGTGAAGCCAAGCGGTTCGCCGCGCGGCAGGGCTATGTCGTCGACTGGGATTCGGTCGGCCAGCTTGACGACGCGACGCTGGTCAACGGCATCGCACAGGTCGCGCCGTTCGACGCCGCCGCGAAACAGGCATTGCTGGAAGCGACGCCGATCGATGCCCGCGCCGAACTGGTGGTTCAACTGATGCAATTTTTTGGCCGGTTCGACGGCGAAGACGGGCGCGCGACGCTGCAATAGCGGAGGCCGCGGGGCCGCCCGGCACGCCCATGGCGGCGGCCTTAAATCTCTGCTCCGGCCAGCAGGCGGGGCAGGTCGCCCGCTTCGCCGCGCGCCTCGTCCATGAAAAAGCGTTTGAGCATCGGCATGCGCTGAACCGCGCCCAGCCCGGTGCGGCGAACCGCGGCGGCGGTGCGGCCGGGGATGCCGAACAGGCGGGTCAGGCCGTCGGTCGCCAGGCTGACCATCATATTGTCGAGCCCGCGCCACCGCTGATAGCGCGCGAGCAGCGCCGCATCGCCAAGGTCGAGGCCAAGCCGCGCCCCATCGACCAGCACCTCGGTCAGCGCCGCGACATCGCGCAGCCCCAGGTTGAGGCCCTGGCCCGCGATCGGATGGATGCCGTGCGCGGCATCGCCGACCAGCGCGATGCGGTCCGTGACGATCGACGCGCTGTGATGAAAGCCGAGCGGATAGGTCATGCGCGGCGCGGCCATCTCCATCGCGCCCAGCGCCCCGCCGGCCCGCTTTTGCAGTTCGGCGATGAACCCCCGGTCGCCCAGCTTGGCGAAACCGGGGCCGTCCTTTTCCGCGACGGTCCACACGAACGCCGACCGATGGCGGCCCTGCGCGTCGTCGACCAGCGGCAGCAACGCAAAGGGGCCAGAGGGATAGAAGATTTCATAGGCGACATTGCCATGCGGCCGTTCATGCGTGACCGCGCCGATCATCGCGTGATGATGATAGGACCAACTGGCGATGCTGAACCCGGCGGCGTCGCGGGTGGGCGAACGGCGCCCCTCTGCCACGATCAACAGCGGCGCCCGCAGTTTCGATCCGTCGGCGAGTGTCAGCGTCATGCCATGGGCATCGACGTCGCGCGCCATGACGTCGACCGGCATATGCAGCCGGACCAGCGGCGCCTGCGCGATCGCGGCGGCCAGCGCGAGGCGAAGCTGGCGATTTTCGACCATCATGCCCAGCGGCGGCGCATCGTCGGCGGTGACGAAATCCAGGTCGCCGATCCGGCCGCCGTCGGGCACGCCGTCGCCGACGTTGATCGCGCGGATCGGACAGCCATGATCGACCAGATGCGGCGCGACGCCCAGAACGTCGAACATCCGCCAGACCGCGCTGGCGATCGCAGAGGCGCGGCCGTCAAAGCCCGGCGCGATCGTCGTCACCGGGTCGGCCGGATCGACGACCTGAACCGACAGGCCATGGTGGGCAAGGGCGAGGGCGAGCGTCTGGCCGACAAGGCCGCCACCCGAAATCAGGACATCGCTGTGCAAAGTCTCACTCATGCGCTCGCCCTAGCGCGTTTTTGCGAAAGATGAAAAGCATGGCGTCATCGATTTCCCGACACGCGTCTTTCGCGCAAATTTTTCGCTGTCCTACATTATCGGCGCGCCATAACCTTGCCCCATGCTTCGCTCCCCCGCCCTCGACCCGATCTGCGTCATCATCGCTGGGGCAGCAGGGGAGGGGCAAGACAAGGGGTGCGTGGCGTGACCTTTGTGACCTTTGAAGCCATATCGGGCGAAATCCCATCAGATGCATCCCGGTGGCGGCCGGGGTCGTGCTTGACGGCGAGTCCGCCGCATGTGCATATCGCCGTGGTTAACTGACAGGGACCGAAAAGAGCATGGCAAGCCGCAGGGCCGCACCCGGAAAGGCCGACTGGCGCACGGTTTTTCGCCAGAGCATCGCCCGATCGCTGGTGATCGCGGCGGCGGCGCTGCTTGGGCTGTTCACCTTGTTCCTGACGCTGGCGTTCGCGACCTATGATGCGACCGATTCGGCGTTCAACACGGCGGCGGGCGGCAATCCGACCAATTTGATGGGCGGCGCGGGCGCGCGTTTCGCCGACATGGGGCTGTTCGTCGGTGGCGCGCCGATCGTCCTGCTGCTTCCGCTGTTCGGCATCCTGGCCTGGCGGCTGTGGACGGGGGTGCCGCAACCCTATTGGCTGCGTCAGCTCATCTATGCCTTTATCGGCATATTGCTCGTCGGGCTGGGCGCCCAGCTTTTGCTACAGGACAGCAATGCCGAACTGCCGGCGGGATGGGGCGGGATCATCGCCCTGATCATCGGCGGCGTCATCGATCCGCCGCTGACGCGGATCGGCGATCCGGCGGCGGCGCTGATCCGCATCGCGGCGATCATCCTGCTTGTCGGCATCGGGCTCTGGCTCGCCTATCGCGCCTTGCGGCTGGAAAAGGGCTGGACCGCGCGGCTCAGACTGCCCGCCTTTGACGGTGGCCGGGTTGCCGATCCCGTGCGTGTCGCGGCCGATGACGCCCGGGTGCCCGATCTGGTGGAGCGCGCGGTGCGTCCGCGCGCGATCGCCGAACCCAGCGACCGCGCGCCGCCGGAAATCGCCGATCCCGCACAGCGCACCGCGCCGTCGAAGCCAAAGGCAAAGCCGCAGACCGAATTGTTCGCTAATTATCAGCTCCCGTCGATCGACCTGCTGGCCGCGCCGCCGCCGGGGCCGACCGGACAGATCGACAAGGCGGGGCTGGAACGCAACGCGCGCCTGCTCGAATCGGTGCTGGAGGATTTTCAGGTCAAGGGCGTCGTCACGGCGGTCCGGCCCGGACCCGTCGTCACCATGTATGAACTCGAACCCGCGCCGGGCACAAAGGCCAGCCGCGTGTCGAACCTCGCGGACGATATTGCGCGCAACATGTCGGCGCTGTCGGCGCGCATCGCGCCGATTCCGGGCCGCACCGTCATCGGCATCGAATTGCCCAACGCGCACCGCGAATCGGTGGTGCTGCACGAAATCATCGGCAGCGCGCTGTTTCAGGATCAGACCGGCGCGCTGCCGATCATCCTGGGTAAGAATATCAGCGGCGACGCGGTGATCGCCGACCTTGCCCCCATGCCGCACCTGTTGATCGCGGGGACGACCGGATCGGGCAAATCGGTCGGGCTCAACGCGATGATCCTGTCGCTTCTCTATCGCCTGGGTCCCGATCAGGTGAAAATGATCATGATCGATCCCAAGATGCTGGAACTCAGCGTCTATGACGATATTCCGCATCTGCTGGCGCCCGTCGTCACCGAACCGAAAAAGGCGATCCGCGCGCTGAAATGGGCGGTCGAACAGATGGAGGATCGCTATCGGATGATGTCGTCGCTGTCGGTTCGCAACCTGGCGAGCTATAATGACAAGGTGCGCGGCGCGCTGGCCAAGGGCAAATCGCTCGGGCGGCGGGTACAGACCGGCTACGACCCCGAAACCGGCCAGCCTGTTTATGAAGAAGAAACGCTGGATTACGCGCCGCTGCCGCAGATCGTGGTGATCGTCGACGAACTTGCCGATCTGATGATGACCGCGGGCAAGGAAGTCGAATTTCTGATCCAGCGGCTGGCGCAAAAGGCGCGCGCGGCGGGCATCCACCTGATCCTCGCGACCCAGCGCCCGTCGGTCGATGTCATCACCGGGGTCATCAAGGCGAACCTGCCGACCCGCATCAGTTTCAACGTCACGTCAAAGATCGACAGCCGCACCATTTTGGGCGAAGCGGGCGCCGAACAATTGCTGGGCAAGGGCGACATGCTCTATGTGCCCGGCGGCAAACAGATCACCCGTATCCACGGCCCCTTCGTGTCGGACGACGAAGTGCGCGCGGTCGCCGACCATTGGAAGGGACAGGGGCGCCCCGACTATGTCGAAAGCGTCACCGAGGATCCAGAGGATGGCGGCTTTGCGATGGAGGGCGCGCCCGCGGGCGGCGACAGCGCCGAAGACCGCATGTATGCAAAGGCGTGCCAGATCGTCGTCGAAAGCCAAAAGGCGTCGACAAGCTGGCTGCAACGCCAGCTTCGCATCGGTTACAACAGCGCCGCGCGCCTGATCGAACGGATGGAGGATGAAGGGCTGGTCAGCCCGCCCAATCATGTCGGCCGCCGCGACGTGCTGACCGATCAATATGGGCAACAGCGATAGGAACCTTTGCCCGGCTTGCGGCTTGAACAGCGTTCAACGTCGGGTTCAGCGCGGGTTCAATGCGGGCTCGCGATATATAAGGACCGACTTTTTTGCAGGAATTGAAAGCGCGATGAACCTGAAACTCCCCCTTATCCGCCTTGGCGCATGGACGCTGGCGCCGGTGGCGGTCGCCGGCCTCGTGCTGGGCGGGCCCGTCGCGGCCCAGTCGTCGGACACGCTCGCAACGGTTCAGTCGCATCTGAAATCGACCAGTTCGATGACGGCGAATTTCGTGCAGACCGACCGCAAGGGCCAGCGGGTCAGCGGCGAATTGACGCTGAAGCGCCCCGGCAAGATCCGTTTTCAATATGAAAAGGGTGTGCCGCTGTTGATCGTCGGCGACGGCAGTTCGCTGACGATGGTCGATTATGAGGTAAAGCAGGTGCAGCGTTGGCCGGTGAAAAATTCGCCGCTCGGCGCGCTGCTCGACCCCGAACGCGACCTGTCGAAATATGCGCGGGTTCTGCCGACCGGCAACGACGGGGTGCTCAGCGTCGAGGTCAAGGATCCCAAGCGCCCCGAATATGGCACGATCACGATGGTGTTCGTCCGCGACGGCGCGGCGCCCGCCGGGCTGCGGCTGCGCGGCTGGGTCGCGCTCGATTCCCAGAACAACCGCACCCGGATCGACCTGTCGAATCAGAAATTCAACGTCGCGGTCGCTGATTCGGCGTTCAAATGGACCGACCCGCGTCCGAAAAGGCGGGGTCGCGTCGGCTGACGCCGCCACTATTCCTTTCCATCCGGACCGAAGGCGCCCCATTTTCTGACGATGTGGGCGCCATTTTCGGTTCAACCGTCGCCCAGCATCGACGAACTGCACGATCGTGCGCAAATCAGATATTTTCGTTCAGCTTGGCGACAGGGAAGGCGGGCTATTCCAACTCTCGAAGGCGCCAAACGGCCCCCGGTTCTGGGTTTCCCCCTGTTGCCCCACCGGATTGCCAGGCACCTTCTTTCAAGAGCGTGACGAACGCTGACCTTGAACCCCCGTTCCACCGCCCCTGGAACGGGGGTTTAATATTCTCGCGCATCGTTTCCGCAATGTTGCGCGGCCTTGCCTGCGCCGATAGAGCCACGACATGACTCGCACCAGCATCGCTTCGTGGAATATCAACAGCGTTCGCGCCCGCATCGGCATCGTCGAAAAATTCCTGCGCGAAGAGGCGCCCGACATCCTCTGCCTTCAGGAAACCAAGGTCGAATGCGGCCTGTTCCCGCCGGAAATGTTCCGGCGGCTGGGCTATGACCATATCGTCACCCACGGCCAGCGGATGCACCATGGCGTCGCCATCGTCAGCAAGGTGCCGTTGACCGACGTGCGCAAATATGACTGGCAGGCGAATGGAGAGGCGCGCCACGTCGGGGTGACGCTGCCATCGGGGGTGCGGCTCGACAATGTCTATATCCCGGCGGGCGGCGATATTCCCGATCGCGACCTCAACCCCAAATTCGGCCAAAAGCTGGATTTCTTTGGCCGGATGACCGAATGGGCGGGTACGCTGGCCGACACGCCGACGATCCTGACCGGCGACTTCAACGTCGCGCCGCTCGAAAGCGACGTGTGGAACCACAAGGCGCTGCTCGACGTCGTCAGCCATACGCCGATCGAGGTCGATACGCTGGCCCGGTTGCAGGCCGCATCGAACTGGGTCGATCTGGGGCGTCATTTCATCGCCGCGCCGACCCCGCTCTATACATGGTGGAGTTACCGGGCAAAGGATTGGGAGGCGTCGAATCGCGGCCGCCGCCTCGACCATATGTGGGTGACGCCCGACCTGACGGCCAAGGCGACGTCGCATCGGATCGTCCAGCCGGCGCGAAGCTGGGAAAAACCGTCCGACCATATCCCGCTCATCACCGAGTTTGCCTTTTGAACGACGATGCCGACGATGCTTCACGCGGCGCGGGTGCGCGCCGGGCGGCGCGGGCGGTCGACGCGCTGCGGCGCGGATGGCCATTTCGTGTCGATGGCCCGGACGGCACGCTCGACCTGCTGGCGGTCGAAAGCGCCCGCGATACGGCGCTGGCCGAATTTGGCAGCCGCGACGTCCTGATTTCCGGCGAGCGCGCGGTCACGCTCAAACTGACCAACCAGCGCATCGCCGCGACGCCCGGCCCCGTGCGGCTTGCCGGTGCGGCCGATACGGTGGCCGTGGCGATCGCGATCGCCGACCCGGCACTCGACCTGGCCCATCCGCTCAAGGGGCCGTTTCAGACGGCGTCCACGGGTGGCGAAGCGGCCGCCGCTGCGGCGATGACGATGGCGCGCCACGCCGGGCTGCTCCCCGCCTTTTTCGTCCGCAAGGCGGCGGGTGATGCGGAAACATCGTGCAGCGCAGGGGACGTCGCGGCGCTGCTCGACCCGGCACGGCTGGCCATAGCGGCGCGGGCGCGATTGCCCGTCGCGGCGAGCGAGAGCGCCGAAATCGTCGCATTCCGTTCGCCCGAAGAAGCATCGGACCATGTCGCGCTGGTGATCGGCAAGCGTGACGGAAACCCACCCGTGGTGCGCTTGCACAGCGAATGCCTGACCGGCGATGTGCTCGGCAGCCTCAAATGCGATTGCGGACCGCAACTGCACGCCGCGCTGCACGCGATGGCCGACGCGCCATGGGGCGTGCTCTTGTATCTACGACAGGAAGGCCGCGGCATCGGCCTCGTCAACAAGCTGCGCGCCTATGCGCTGCAGGATCAGGGCTATGACACCGTCGACGCGAACCTTCGGCTCGGCTTTCCGGTCGAGGCACGCGATTTCGCGCTGGCCGGACGGATGCTCGAATTGCTCAACGTCCCCCGCATCCGGTTGATGACCAACAACCCCGAAAAGGTTGCGCGGCTCGAAAGGGAAGGCGTCGAAATCGTCGAGCGTATCCCCCTCGCGCTGCCGACCAACAAATATAATGAGCAATATCTGGCGACCAAGCGCGACCGTACGGGGCACCAGCTTTGAAGCGCCCCGTCATTGCGAGCGTAGCGATCGAAGCGGCGACCCACGGTGTGTGGTCGCCGCTCCCTAGTCTCGCAATGACGAAGCCTTGTTGCAGCGGGCGCCTTAATGCACAAAGCGGGCGACAACGTCGCGATAGCTGCGGCTGACCTTCACCTGCGCGCCGGAACCCAGCACCAGGAAACATTCGCCGTTGGTGTGCGGCTTGACCTGTTTTACCTGCGACAGGTTCACGATGGTCGAACGATGGACCCGCTGGAAATTGCGCGGGTCGAGCCGCTTTTCCAGATCCTTCATCGTTTCGCGCAGGATCAGGCTGTTGTCGGCGGTATAGATGCACATATAATCGCCCGCCGCGTCGATCCGTTCGATGCTGTCGACATCGACCCGGAAAATCTGACCGCGATCCTTGATGTTTATCATCTTTTCATAGCGATCGGCGGCATGGGCGTCGGGCGTGACTTCGGCGTCATAATCGTCGGCGGCGTCGGGCGCGACCTCTGCCAGCACGGTTTTCAGGCGCTCAACTTCGGCTGCGCCGCGCTTTTCGGTCAGGCGCTGGCGAACGCGGTCAAGGGCATCGGCCAGCCGCTCGGGCTCGACCGGCTTGACCAGATAATCGACCGCCTGCGCCTCGAACGCCCGGATCGCATGGTCGGAATAGGCGGTGACGAACACGACCAGCGGCGGTTCGACCTCCATCAGGCCTTGGATGACAGAAAATCCATCAAATCCGGGCATCTGAATATCGAGGAAAACAAGGTCGGGCTTGTGTGTCTTGATCTTGCGTATGGCTTCGCGGCCATTTTGCGCGGTGTCGACAATCTCGACATCCGAATGCGGCTCCAGCCGCAGTTGTAGGCCTTGCGTGGCCAGTTTTTCATCATCCACCAGGATGGTTCTGATCGTCATGTCGTTTAGGTTCCAATCGTCATTTGCCCATCGGGCTGGAACGGAAACTCGATTACCACCGTGAACCCGCCCTCAGCGCCCACAAGGACGTCGAACCGATGCTGGTCGCCAAAAGCCTGCGCCAGCCGGTCCCTGATATTGGCTAAACCCACACCGGTCGATTCCGTTGCAAGGCCTGTGGTGGGGTCCGTCGTGTCGGCTGACAATCCCGCACCGGTGTCGGACACGGTGATCCGGACATTTTGACCGGCCAACTGCGCGGACAGCGTGATGTCGGCGCCATCTTCCTGCGGCGTGACGGCATATTTGATCGCGTTCTCGATCAGCGGCTGAAGTAGAAGCGAAGGCAATCGCGCTCGCGAAACAGCGGGGTCGATCGCGAAATGGGGCCGCAGCCGATCCTCGAACCGCATCTTTTCGATGTCGAGATAAAGTTTCAGCGTTTCGATTTCCTGCGCCAGCGTCACCTGCGCCGTCGGTTCATTCGCCAGCGTATAGCGCAGAAATGCCGACAGCCGGGACAGCATGGCGTTGGCGGGTTCGGCCTGTTTCAACAACACCAGCGTCGAAATGCTGTTCAGCGTGTTGAAAAGGAAATGGGGATTGAGCTGGTACCGCAGCATGGCAAGCTGCGCCGATGCTGCCTGCGCCTCCAACCGGATGACGCGATCATTCTGTTCCTCTAGCTGGAGGAAATAGTTGATCGCGAAATACAGCGCCGACCATGCCGCGAGCGATGTCGCATTGATATACATGGCGCCGAGCAGCAGGCTGGTAAAACCGGCTTCGCTCGCCGGATTCTGGATCTGCGCCACCCAGGCGTCGATAAAGGCCCAGAGCGCGGTGGCGAGACCGGCGAGGCCAAAGCTGACCCCCCACATCAGAAGCGGGCGGCGGTTAATCAACGTGCGGTAGCAAACCGACAGGATCAGGGTCAGCGAGAAGCCGGTGATGGCCGAAATCGTCTGGGGGATCAGAAAGGTAAAGGCCTGGCCATTGGCCAGCCCCGACACGCCGCGCAGACCAAGCCATGCGGCCCAGCCCAGTAGCTGGAGATTCCAGAACGCCCGCACCTTGTCGTCAAAAAATGGGCCCGGCGAAGTCAGTCGGAACAGCGGCATAGGGCTCCGTTGCGTTTTGATTATCAGGGGTTGGCGGAGCGGTGCCGGAATCCGGCGCGGCGGATCATTCCGCCGCGACCGGCGCCATGGGGCTTTCGCCGCGTACCCGCGCCTGTCCCAGCGGTTGCAGTTCGGCGCGATGCTTCCACAGCAATTCCTTGTACGAAATCACCCGTCCATCGTGCGCCGTCAATGTCACGGGGCCGATCGGCTGTTCGTCGCGCGCGTCAACAAGCACCGGGGTAGAGGGGACGCCCGCGCCCCATTTTTCGCCCCATTGGCGCAGTGCGATCATCGCGGGCAGCAGCTCGATCCCCTTTTGCGTCAGTTGATAAAGGACCTTGCGGCGGTCTTCGGCCATCACCTCGCGCGCCATGATCCCATGATCGACCAGCCGCGACAGCCGGTTCGACAGGATGTTGCGCGCGATGTTCAGCTCCTGCTGAAATTCCTCGAAATGATGGACGCCGTTAAAGGCCGCCCGCAGGATCATGAACGACCAGCGTTCGCCCATCGCCTCCAAGGCCAGCGGCAGGGCGCATTTGCCCCCGTCCATGTCGTTCAAGACTTCACGTAATTTTCCCATGAGCCAAGCCCTAACGTAAAATCGGCATATGCGCCAAAAAAATATAGGCCCTCCGTTGCACTTCGCAACTATTCGGTCGGGTCCTATGGTGGCGGCCGCGCGTCGCCCGCGCCTCGCGACATGGCGATGCGTTTCTTAGCGGCGTCGAGGGCGGTTCAGGCCTTGAGGCGGTTGCGGGCGACGACGAGCGACCAGCGGCCCAGCGCCGGCAATCGCGCCGCGACATGCAGGGGGCTGGCGCGGAAGGCGCGGCGGACGAGGTCGAGCCGCCAGCGCCGCTGGCTGCGCAGCGCAAGGCCGAGCAGGATTTCGCTGCGGTCGCGTTCTGCCAGCGTATCGGGCAGTGCGCGTTCCACGATTTCGGCGGTCAAAGCCTGAATCTGTTCCGCCCGCTGGCTGGTCAGGCTGCCGCCATGTTTGCGATAGATATAAAGATCCTCATGCAGCGCGACAAAGGTGAAGCGGCGCGCCGCGCGCAGCCAGAAATCATAATCCTCTACTCCGAACAATCCCGTGTCATAGCCGCCGAGTGCATCGGTCACGGCGGCGCGGTAAAGAAAGCAGGCGCCGACATTATTGCCATAGAGCAGCCGTTCGATCGGCCCGACCCGCGAACGGCCAAGTTCGACGCCTTCATCATCAATTAGCGTAAAGTCCGCATGGACAATATCCGCGTTCGGTCGGTCGTCCAGCGTGGCGACAAGGCGCGTCAGCATTTGCGGGCGGAGCAGATTGTCGTCGGACGTCCAGCTATGCAATTCGCCCCGTGCCGCGGCAAAGCCGTGGTTCAGCGCAGCGGGCAGCCCGACATTCTGGTCGAGCCTCACCAGACACACCCGCGCATCGCGGGCCACCGCGTCGGCCATGATCGCGGGCGACGCATCGTGCGACGCGTCATCGACCAGGATCAATTCGAAATCGGTGAAATCCTGCGCCAGCACGGACTGGATGGCGTCGGCCAGCCAGCGCGCACCATTATGCACGGGCATCACCATCGATACCCGCGGCGGCGGCGTCGAATCGAGAGTTTCGGATCTCATCAGGCAATGGTCCTACTCGCGGCGGACGTTGCTTCCAAACGACTTTACCAAAGTTGCTAACGTATTGATGGCGTGGGACAGAAATTTCGCATTGCAATATAGGCGTCATGAACGACATTGGGAGCGATGCTGAGGCAATATGAACTTGTCGAGCGCGTGCGCGCCTATGACCCCGACGTCGACGAGGCGCTGCTGAACCGCGCCTATGTGTTTACCGTGCAAAAGCATGGCAGCCAGAAACGCGCGTCCGGCGACCCATATTTCAGCCATCCGGTCGAAGTCGCGGGGATTTTGACCGAATTGCATCTGGACAGCGAGACGATCGTCACCGCGCTGCTGCACGACACGCTGGAAGATACGCTGACTACCCCCGAAGAGATCGAACGACTGTTCGGCGCCGACGTCGGCCGGCTGGTGGATGGTGTGACCAAGCTGTCGAAGATCGAAGCGCAGACCGAAAATGAGCGTGCCGCCGAAAATCTGCGGAAATTCCTGCTCGCCATGTCGGATGATATTCGCGTGCTGCTGGTCAAACTTGCCGACCGGCTGCACAACATGCGGACGCTGCATTTCATCAAGAACCCCGAAAAGCGGCGTCGCATCGCCAAAGAGACGATGGACATCTATGCCCCGCTCGCGGAGCGGATCGGCATGTATGAATATATGCGCGAAATGCAGTTGCTGGCGTTCAGCGAGCTTGAGCCAGAGGCTTATGCGACGATCACGGGGCGATTGTCGAAACTGACCGCGGGCGGCAAGGACAAGGTCGCCGCGATCAGCCGCGAGTTCAAGGAACTGCTCGCCAAAAATGGCATCGAGGCGGACGTCTCGGGGCGTGAGAAACATCCCTATTCGATCTGGCGCAAGATGCAGGAACGACATGTCAGTTTCGAACAGGTGACCGACATCATCGCGTTCCGGATCATCACGCCGACCGACGCGGACTGCTACGCCGCGCTGGGACTGCTCCACCGCAAATGGAAAATGGTCCCCGGACGGTTCAAGGACTATGTTTCGACCCCGAAACGCAACGGGTATAAATCGCTCCACACCACAATCATGCATCAACAGAATATGCGGATCGAAATCCAGATCCGCAGCATGGGGATGCACCAGCAGTCCGAATTCGGCTTTGCAGCGCATTGGGCGTATAAGCAGGGCGGGTCGGCGCCCGACGGGCAGGCGGGGTGGATTCGCGACCTGATCGAAATCCTCGAACAAACCCATGATCCCGAGGAGTTTCTGGAAAACACGCGCATCGCGATGTATCAGGACCGCATCTTTGCCTTCACGCCAAAGGGCAGTCTGCACCAGTTGCCCAAAGGCGCCACGCCGGTCGATTTCGCTTATGCCGTGCACACCGGGCTGGGCGACCGCACCGTGGGGGCAAAGGTCAATGGCCGACTGGTGCCGCTGCGCACCCAGCTTGCGAACGGCGATACGGTCGAAATCTTGTCGTCCGACAAACAGACGCCGCAGCCCGCCTGGCTGGGTTTCGCGGTGACGGGAAAGGCGCGCGCCGCGATCCGCCGCCATGTCCGGTCAAAGGAAAAGGTCGAACTGGCGGCGCTGGGCCGCAAAATGTATGACGAAATCGCCCTGCGCCTGCCCAACCGGGTCGGCGACAAGGCGCGCGCCGCCGCGCGCGAACGGCTGAAGCTTGACGACGACACGGCGCTTTATGTCGCGATCGCCAAGCAACGGATCACCGACGATGCGCTGCTGGAAGCGATCGTCCCCGGCATTACGGCGGAAATGAAGACCAAGCCCGGCAAACTGGTTCAGGGCGCCGCCGTGTCGATCGCCGGGCTGACGCCGGGGGTTGCCTATCAGCTTGCCGATTGCTGCCACCCCGTTCCGGGCGACCGCATCGTCGGTTTGTCGCGCCCCGGCGAGGGGATCGAGGTGCACGTCATCGACTGTCCGCGGCTTGCCGACGGAATCGATGCCGATTGGATCGATCTGCGTTGGCAGGAAGATAGCGAAGGCGGCAACGCGCGGCTGTGCATCGTCATCCTGAACGAACCCGGCACGCTCGCCGAAATGTCGGGCATCCTGGCGGCCAATATGGCGAACATCACCAACCTCCGCCTCTCGAACCGCGAAGGCGGCTTTCACACCTATGACGTCGTCGTCGAGGTGCGAGACGTCCAGCATCTGATGCGAATCCTGTCGGCGCTGCGCGCGTCGGACACAGTGGTTCAGGCGGAACGGCAATAACCCCGCGCCTTCACCGCGAGCGATGATGTAATTATTGCAAATCGTTCGCATTCTCGATAATTGTCACGGCACGACCGATGGACAATAAGGGAAATTTCATGCGCCGTTTTTCGAACCCCGGCATCTGCCGTGTCGCTTTGCTAGCGGGGGCGGTGATGCTACCCGCCGCCGTTCAGGCCCAGGCTCAGGATGCAGCCGCCGCCGACGCGGTTGCCGAGGACAGCGTGGTCGATGCGGTGAAACAGGGTGACGGCGCGATCGTCGTCACGGCGCGCCGTTTTGTCCCGTCGGGTGCGATCACCGCGAGCAAGACGACGGCGCCGTTGATCGAAACGCCGCAATCGGTGTCGGTCATCTCACGCGACCAGATCGACCTGTTGAACTTCATCGATGTGCAACAGGCCGTGCGCTATACGGCGGGGGTCGCGGGCGAAAATTACGGACCTGACCTGCGCTTCGACTTTTTGCGCGTGCGCGGCTTTGTGCCGATCCAATATATCGACGGGTTGCAGGCTCCGGTCAGCGACACGATCGATAATGTCGGCCTGGACCTTTACGGGTTCGATGCGATCGACATCCTAAAGGGATCGGCCAGCACACTTTATGGCAGCACCCCGCCGGGCGGCATCTATAATCTGACCAGCCGACGCCCGTCGACGCGCACCGGCGGCGAATTGCAGGTCAAATATGGCACCGACGATTTCAAGCAGGCGGCCGGAACAATCACGGGCGAATTGGCCAATGGCGTTAGTGCCCGGTTGACCGGCCTTTATCGCGACCGTGATGGGCAGACTGATTATGTCACCGCCCGCCGTGCCTATGTTGCGCCCGCCGTGGCGTTCGACATCGGACCCGACACCAAATTGACCGCGCTTGGCTATTATCAATGGGACCGGGTCAATGGCGACACCAATGGTTTTCTGCCCGCGAACGGCGTGTTGTTCGCCAACCCGGTGGGCAAGGTCCGCCGCGGCATCAACCTGGGCGAGCCCGGCTATAATTTCTATCGCCGCGAACAATGGGGCGCGGGCTATGAACTGACACATCGCTTTTCGGGGGCGTTGCGCTTTACCCAGAATATGCGCTGGACCGATTACAGCGAATATCAGCAGACAGTTTATGCAACTGGCCTGTTGGCGGATAATCGCACCGTCACACGCTCCAACTTCCTGACCCGCGACGATACCCAGCAATTCGCGGTCGATAACCGCTTCGACGCCAATCTGACGACGGGCGCCGTCGAACATCGACTGTTGGTCGGCTTTGATTATCGCAACTACCGCGAGGCGTCCGCCTTTCGCTTCATTCCTGATTTCTTTGATTCCAGCATTCCGGGTCCGCCGCCGATCGACCTGTTCAATCCGGTCTATGGAACCGCGCCGATTGTCACACCGGCGACGCTCAACCCGGTCACCGACGTGCGGCTCAAGCAATATGGCCTTTATGCACAGGATCAGATGAAGCTGGGTGGGCTGATCCTGACCCTGTCGGGCCGTTATGACTGGACCAAGGTCGACAATTATATCCCGGCGACCCCGACCGAAACCAAGCAGGACAAATTTACCTGGCGCGCTGGCGCGACCTATGTGACCGACGCAGGCCTTGCACCCTATGTCAGCTATTCGACGTCCTTCCTTGTCAACGTCGGTTCGACCGCTGCGGGCGTCCGCTTCGTTCCCAGTGAAGGCAAGCAGTGGGAGGCGGGCGTCAAATATGACGCGCGCGGCCTGAGCGACGACGTCAAATTGTTCGCGACCGCGGCGCTGTTCCGCATCGAACAGAATAATCCATTGCTGACCGATCCGAACAGCCCGTTCAACGATATCCAGACCGGCCAAGTCGTGTCGAAGGGCGTAGAACTGGAGGCTGTGGCGCGCCTGTATCAGAAATTGAGCATCAATGCGTCGTACAGCTATACCGATGCCAAAATCACGCGCACCGAGTTCGCGCCCGAACTCGGTGCGCGGCTGGAAGCCACGCCGCGTCACAAGGCGTCGCTGTTCGTCGATTATACGCAGGACACCGGCGCACTTGCGGGCTTTGGCGGCGGTGCGGGCGTGCGCTATCTCAGCAGCAGCCCTGGCGTCACACCAACGACGATTCCGGCGGTGCTCTATACCACGCCGGCGGTGACGCTGTTCGACGCGACGCTGCACTATGATATTCCGGGCTGGCGCCTCGCGATCAACGGCAGCAATATTTTCGACAAGCGTTATGCGGGTCGGTGCAACGGTCCCTTGGGCTGTTTCTTTGGCCAGAGCCGACAGGTCATCGCGACCGCGACCAAGCGGTTCTGACGCCGTCCGTCGGTCCGATTGCATGGGGGGCGCGGGACATTCTCGCCGTCCCCTTTTCGGTTCAGCGCCGCCGCGTCGTCATTGCCCAGCCCACGGCCACGACGGGCAGGCCGAGCGCGACCCATGAGGCGGCGTCGCGCCAGCCGTCGCCGGTGAGGGCGATGACCAACCCGGCAAGGCTCAGCGCCGCGAGCAGTAGCGGCACGGCGAATATGCGGCGCAGATTGTGCCCCTTTTTCATTCGTCGGGCGCCACCGGACGGCGCGCAACGACAGCGCCACCGCTCTCGATCTCGCGCACGAGCGCATCGGTTCCGGCCCGGCGCTTGCCAAGCCAGAGATAGAGGCCTGATCCCAGGACGACGATCGTGAACAGGGTCAGGACCGCCCAGAGGATTTTCAGCGGCAGTCCGCCATAATCGCCAAAATGCAGCGGCTGCGACACGAACAGCGCCTGTGCGTACCAGGGCATCGAGCGCGCGGCGGTAAATTCGCCCGTTGCGGCATCGACCAGCGCGGGGGTGAGCAGCCGTTCGGTCAGCGGCGTATTCCCCTGAAAGAAGATCGCGACGTGCTGACGGCTGCTGAAATCGCCGCCGGGAAAGGCGATGAATTGTGGGTTGTTGCCGGGGACGGCCTTTCGCGCCGCCGCCATCGCCCTGTCGATCGATCCGTAATTTTCGGGCGGGACCGCGCCCTTGCCGTCATAGGCGCGCACCATGTCGGCCAATTCGGTGGTCTGCCACTGGGCGAAAATCGGGGTGGCCAACGCATTGATGACGCCCGTCCCGCCGACGACGCCCATCCACGCGATCGCGACGATGCCGAGTAGATTATGATAGTCGAGCCATTTGAGCCGGGCGCTGCGCGCGGTGCGGAGCGTGCCGAAATCGAGCTTTCGCATGAACGGCGTATAAAGGACGACGCCCGAAACGATCGCGACGACAAAAAGCAGCCCCATCAGCCCGAGGAACAACATGCCCGGCAGTCCCAGGAACATGTCGGTGTGAAGTTGCAGGATGAATGGCATCACGCCGCTGTCGTCCACGGCGCCTGCCGCGCGACCGGTCGACCGGTCCCATATCTGGATCGTCATGTCCCCGGTCGGCGAATCGGGACGCGGCGCGGTGGTGATCGTCATCGAGGGATTGTCGTTGGCGAACGCCATGAAGACGGGAACCTCGCCGGGCCGCGCAGCCAGCGCCTTGGCGAGCATTTCGTCCAATGGCCTCAGCCCCGACGCCTCGCCGGATGACCCCACTCCCGGCAGCCCATATTCGGGCGCCGCTTCGATCAGCCTGTCGATCTCATCGTGAAAGATCAGAGGGAGCCCGGTGATGCACAGCATCAGCAGGAATGCGGTGCAGATGATGCTTGTCCATTTGTGGACAAGGAACCACGCGCGGATGGTCGATCGCTGCATAGGCTGACGGTCACTGTTATTGCGAAACATTCTTATGTAGCTTTATGGCCTGACCCTCGGTTTGACAACCGGCTTGGGCCGGATGCGGCCCGACGCTTTGCAGATCGATCGCGCGCAAGCGGCAATCGCGGTTTACCTTCCCTTCACAGGGCGGTCCTATGCAATATCCCGAGGGACCGCTCGCATCGCTGGAACCCCTATGTCGTTTCGCCGCGAAATGGAGCGTCTGCGGACAGAACATGCGGCGCTGATCGCGCTTTCGCGGATCGTGATCGATATGGTCCGGGCGCCGGCGCCGCCGCGTCCGACCGAACTGGCGTCGGCGCGCGGGTTGCTGCGCGACACGCTGGTCCGGCATCTGAAATGCGAGGATTGGATCCTCCATCCGCGCCTGAAGGCGAGCGGCGATCCCGAACTCGTCCGGCTCACTTGTCAATTCGAGCGCGAAATGGGCGATCTTGCGGCGGATTTCGCCGCCTATGACAAGCGATGGACGGTCGCGCGGGCAGAGGCCGAGTGGCCCGATTTCTGCCGGGAAACGAAAATCCTGCTGGGCATGCTGGCGGTGCGGATCGAGCGCGAGGAGTGTGAGCTTTATCCGCTGGCCGATGCGGTGCGCACCGCGGCCGTCGGCACGGGCTTCAAGGGCGTATCGACAATTTCCAACTGAGAGCGACGCGCAGGTTCTGCTTGAAGCCGGCGACCGGCTGATTCCAGGCGTCGGCGAGTTCCAGCCCGATCGTCCCATTCTGGGCATAGGCCATTCGGACTCCGCCGCCCCAACTGCCCAGGGTGAATTTTGTTCGCGGAATCGCCGTGCGGGCCAACAGCGTGACGTCGGCATAGTCGACAAAGCCGTAAATCTCGCTCTTGGCCAGCTTTCCGCTGCGCAGGGGGCGCAGCGCGAGTTCGCCGAACACCGCATAGCCGCGGTCGCCGTTGACCAGCCCGTCGCTGAACGCGCGGCCGAACGTGGCGCCGCCGACGCTGAAACGCTGCGCCGCGGGCAGGCGGTCGCGCGTCCAGCGCCCAGTGGCCGCCGCCCGCGCCACCAACAGCTTGCCGATGGCCCGGTTCGCCTCGACGCTGGCATCGGTATAAAGAAAGCGGGTCTCGCCCACATCGGGATCGACGCGCGCGCCCGCGAAATCGAGCCCCTTTGCCACGCCGAGGCGCGCCCCGAACAGGGTGCGATCCTCGTTCAACCGAAAGGCCAGGCTGCCGCTGGCGGCCCACGTCCGTTCGGCGGCGATCGTCGATCCGAACAGCGCATTCTTTGAATTGAGATAATCGAGGCGGGCGGAAGCGGTGAGGTTGCGGCGCGTCGCGCGGATCACCGGGTGGGTGACGCCCAATCCGCCGCTCCATGCTTCGCCGTTGACCGCCAGGCCGGTGGGCCGGGTCCGCAGCGTCGCGCCTGAAATTTCGGCGCGTGTGCCGCCGACGCCGATCGGCGTCGAATGGCTGGCCGCAAGATAGAGCAAAGATTTGAGATTCACCGCCGCGGCGCCGATCAGCCGCGTTTCGTCCCCGCTGCGCAGCAGGCTGGTGCCGCGGGCATTGGCTTCGACAATGCCGTCGCTCACGAACTGGCTGGTCCGGGTCGTAAAGCCAAGTCCGGCGGACGGCCTTTTGGCATCGACCCCAAGGTCGAGCGCGACCGCGCCCTGTTCTCCGCCCAGCGCCAGTTTCGGCGTAACGATCACGCCTGGAATATCGGCGATATTGCCCAGCACGCGTTCAAAGCGCGCCCGCGGGAGGGGGCGTTGCCCGATCAAAGTCGAAGCCATTTGGCTGATCAGCGGGGCGGGGCCGCTCTCGCTTTCGCCGCTGAGGGTCACCGACCCGATATAGCCTTCGGCCGACGCGACCGTGACGACGCCGCCCGACAGATCCTGTTCGGGAATGACGAGCGTGAACAGCGCGACGCTCGATCGGCTGTAGGCGCGCGTCATCGCGGCGGCTAGCTTCGCCAGAGTGTCGGAGGAGGCTGGCCTCTCGACAAAATTCTGCGCGGAGCGGGCGACGTTGGCGGGGACGCCCGCGCCGACGAACCGGATTTCGCGGATGATGATGTCGGGCCGGGCGCCGAGTTCGACCTTTCCCAGCGGCAGCGTCTCGACCTTTGGGTCCGGCAGCGGGTCGCGGATTCGGTCGGGAGAAAGGGGAGGGCGGCCGTCGAGCGGGGTCGCGGCGGGCTGGGCGGTCGATGCCGCGGCGGGGAGGAGCAGGGCTCCCGTCACCGCCGCGGCACAGGCGTTGCGCAGATAGCGCATGTGTGGCGACCTCAGTTGCCGCGCTTCGGCTTCAGGCCGCCAAGAACGCCACCCACGGCGCCGGTCACGCCTGTGACAAGGCCCGTCACGGGATCGGCGGCGGCTCCGCCGGGTGTCGCCCCGGTCACGCCGCCGCCGACCTGCGACAGGGCGCCGGTTGCGGTGGTGACGACATTGCTGACCAGCGTGACGGGGCTGGCGACGGGGTTGCTGCCCGTGCCGCCCGTAACTCCGCCCGTCAGGCCTCCGGTCACGCCACCTGTCAGGCCGCCCGTGACGCCGCCAAGCAGATTGTTGCCGGTGCCGGGTTGCAACGTGACGAGTTGACCGCCCGATCCGACTCCGACGGTCAGCAGGCTGCCGTTTTGCTGGCCTGGCGACAGGATGCTCGCGCCGATCAGCGGCGACGCGTTCGGGCTGCCGAGAGCGGTTGCCTTGCCGATCGTCGCGGTGATGAGCTGGCCGGGAGCGGCGGTCAGGCCATCGACCAGATATTGCTGGCCGCTGCCGGTCTGGACAAGTGCGACGCCGGTGCTTTTGACGACGCCGACGACGGTGCCGACCAGGTTGGCGTAGCCCGGTACGCGGCCATCGACCGCGCTTGCCAGCAACAGCCCCCGATCCGCGATGACATTGACCAGGCCGCCCGTCCGGACAAGCACGCCGCCGATCACCGGATTGACGTTCTTGGGGTCGCCAGTGTTGGCGAGCAGGCCAGTGCCGGCGATGCCACCGGGGCCGACCAGACCACCGACCGCGAGCGCGCCCGCATCGCCGAGCGCGACGCCGCCACCGGCCGGACCGGCGGGGCCGGTAGCGCCC
>JAIXHQ010000031.1 GCA_030145715.1 Sphingopyxis sp.
CTTTCCAGATGCTCGCGAGCGGCAGTTTCGTTGGTGAAGCGAGGCGCGGTGATGTCCATGCATCCTAGCTACGAGGCTAGGAATGCTTTGTCAAGTATATCATTCCCGATCAAGTCCGGGGTGACGAAAGAGGGTGAAGGCTATGCCCGCTTCCCACCCCACATCGGACGTTCAGCTCGCGTTGCGCGTAGGGCGAGCGGAATGCATTTCTTACACAACCCTTACACGACCGCTCAAACGGCAAACGGGCGGCTTCAGTTGTCCGTTTAAACCATTGCTTTTGTTGGTAAATTTGGTCGGGACGAGAGGATTCGAACCTCCGACCCCCACACCCCCAGTGTGATGCGCTACCAGGCTGCGCTACGTCCCGACCGGCCCTGTTGGGCAGGCGAGGCCCCTAGCGCGGGTTGGCGGGGGATGCAAGCGGGGAAGCGCGTCGGGGGCGATATGCGGCGATAACCTACGCCTGGCCCTTGACCCCGCCGCCGTTCACCCCATTTCGACGACGCTTGCCAACGGGGAGGGGGCGCAGCGACCGGTTGCGCGCAACTCCCCCGCGTGATAGGCGCCGCGCCATATTTTGCGTGCCGGTTCCGTGGGGGGCAGGCAGTGCTGCACACAGAAAGTCTTTTCACTCATGTCGACGCAATTGCTTCTGACCCAGGCGGCCGGATCGGCCGGCGGTATGGCCGGTTTCCTGATGCTGATCCCCTATCTGCTGATCTTTGCCGTTTTCTGGTTTTTCCTGATTCGTCCGCAACAGGTGCGCGCGAAGGAGCATCGGGCCAAGATCGCAGCGGTCAAGCCGCGCGATCAGGTCGTGACCGGCGGCGGTATCGTCGGCAAGGTGACCCGCGTCGATGACGATTATGCCGATGTGGAAATTGCGCAGGGCGTGAAGATCAAGGTCGTCAAGGCCACGCTCGCCGACGTTCTCCAGCCCGGCGGCAAGCCCGCCAACGACTGACGCGGCGGTGGCCGCATATTCGCGGCACCGCTCTTGTATCGGATCTTAGACCATGCTCGATTTCCCGCGCTGGAAAACCATCGGCATCAGCATCATCCTGATGCTTGGTATCGTTTTTTCCATCCCCAGTTTCCTGCCCGAAAAGACGCTGAACAGCCTGCCGTCCTTTTTGCAGGCAAAGGTCAATCTGGGTCTTGATCTGGCCGGCGGCAGCCATTTGCTGCTGGAGGCCGATATTGCCGACCTTCGCAAGACGCAGTTGTCGAACATGGAAAAAACCGTGCGGACGGCCATGCGCGGCGAAAGCGGACCCGCCGACGACATCGCCATCGGCGAATTGTCGAACGCGGGCGGCAAGATCAGTTTTCTGGTTCGGGATCAGGCGCAGCTTGATGATGCGCGCGAGCGGCTGTTCAGCGAGACGCAGGGTGCAGGGCTGACCGGGCAGCGCGACTGGAGCATCGATGTCGTCGACACGACCCGGATCGTGATGACGCCGACGCGGGCGGGACAGGCGCAGGCCGTGGCCAATGCGATGGACACCGCGCGCGACATCATCGACAAGCGCGTCAACGCGCTTGGCACGCGCGAGCCGACCATCATCCGTCAGGGCACGGACCGCGTCGTCGTGCAGGTTCCGGGGCTGCAGGATCCCGGCGCGCTGAAAGAATTGATCGGCAAGACCGCTCGGCTGGAGTTTCGGATGGTCGATGCCAACGCCGATCCGCAGGAAGCGGCGGCGGGCCGCGTTCCCGTCGGCAGCGAGATCGTCCCCTATGCCGAAGGCGAGGGCAGCGGCGCCGCGTTCGAAGTGTTGCGCCGACAGGTGATGATCAGCGGCGAGCAGTTGATCGACGCCAAGCAAAGCTATGACCAGCAGAATAACCAGCCGGTGGTTTCGATCCGGTTCGATGCGGGCGGGTCGAACACCTTCGCCAAGGTGACGGCGCAGAGCGTCGGCAAGCGGTTTGCGATGGTGCTGGACGGCAAGGTGCTGTCGGCGCCGTCGATCAACGAACCGATCCTGGGCGGCAGCGCGCAGATTTCCGGCAGCTTCAGCGTCGCGAGCGCAAATGCGCTGGCCATTTCGTTGCGGTCGGGCGCCCTGCCGGTGAAGATGACAGTCGTCGAGGAACGCACCGTAACCCCCGAACTGGGCAAGGATTCGATCCGCAAGGGCGCAATCGCCGGTATCATCGCGACCGTGTCGGTGCTGGTGCTGATGCTGGTCGTTTACGGCCGTTTCGGCGTCTATGCCTGTGTCGCGCTGGTGTTCAACGTCTTCCTTATCATCGCGGTCATGGCGGCGTTCAACGCCACGCTGACGCTGCCCGGCATCGCCGGGTTCGTGCTGACGATCGGCGCCGCGGTCGATGCGAACGTACTCATCAACGAACGCATACGCGAAGAATTGAAGCGCGGGCGAAAGGTCTTTCAGGCGGTCGAGCTGGGTTACTCAGAGGCCAGCCGCGCGATTTTCGACGCCAACGTCACCAATGTCATCGCCGCCGCGTTGATGTTCTGGTTCGGGTCCGGCCCGATCAAGGGCTTTGCGGTGGTGCTGACCATCGGCATCGTCACCAGCGTCTTCACCGCCGTCACCGTCACCCGCATGTTCGTGGCCCACTGGCTGCGCCGTGCGCGTCCGACGTCGATCAACATTTAAGGGAGCGAAACGATGCGCTTGCTGAAACTCGTTCCGGACGACACCAACATCGATTTTCTGCGGTGGCGAAAACTCGCCTCGTTCATGAGCTTTTTCCTCGTCGCGGTGTCGATCGCACTGGTCGCGACCAAGGGTTTGAACCTGGGCGTCGATTTCGTCGGCGGCCAGTCGGTCCGCGTCGAATTCACCCAGACGATGCCGCCGATCGATGAAATCCGCGAAAAGGTCGGCAATATTGGCCTGGGCGAAGCGACGATCCAGCAATTCGGATCGGACAAGGCCGTGTCGATCCGCACCGCGCTTCCCGAAGGTGACAAATCTGCCGCCGAACGGGCGGGGCAGCAATTGGTATCGGGCATCCAAAAGGCGTTTCCGACGGCCAAGACCGGATCGGTCGAAACCGTGTCGGGCAAGGTGTCGGGCGAATTGATCCGCACGGGCGCGATCAGCCTTGGCCTCGCGATCATCGGCATTTCCATTTACATCTGGCTTCGCTTTGAATGGCAGTTCGGTGTCGGCGCGCTGGGCCGCCTGTTTCACGAGGTGTCGCTGACCTTTGGGTTGTTTGCGGTGACGCAGATGCAGTTCGACCTGAACAGCGTCGCGGCCCTGCTGACGATCGTCGGCTATTCACTGAACGACACGATCGTCGTTTATGACCGCATCCGCGAAAACCTGAAAAAATATCGGAAGATGGAGATTGTGCCACTGCTCAATCTCAGCATCAACGAGACGCTGTCACGTACGGTGATGACGACCGTCGCGATGCTGCTGGCGCTCGGCATGTTGCTGGCGTTCGGTCCGGACGTGATTTTCGGCTTTACCGCGGCGATGCTGTTCGGCGTGTTCATCGGCGGCTATTCGTCGGTGCTGATGTCGACGCCGGTGCTCGTGTGGCTGAAGGTCGGACCCGACAGCTTCATTCCGCGCACCAGCGCGGGGATGGAAGGCGGCGAGCGCGTGCAGCGCAAGGATGACGGCGCCGTCGTCTGACGGTCAGAGGGCGGCGCAGCGGCGGAGATGTTCCGCCAACGCGCGGCCGTTGCGGTCCCAGTCGAAACGCTCGCCCAGCGTCGCCGCGACGTCCTTGGGCGATGGCGGGGTGGCCAGAATGGCCCGGACGGCGCTGGCTATGGCTTCGGGCGTGCGATCCACGATCCGGCCCGCGGTGGGCGACGTTACCAATTCGCTGGCGCCGCCCGCGTTGCTGATGACGATGGGGGTTCCGCAGGCAAGCGCCTCGACCCATGCGTTCGCCAGCCCTTCGCTGGCCGACGGCATGACCACGGCGTCGGCAGCCCGATAAAGGCGCGGCAGGTCGGCGTTGGCGATGGCGCCAAGGAAATGAACGCGATCTTCGACGCCGAGGCGCCGCGCGAGCGCGCGATACTCGCCCTCGCTTTCCCCCATGCCCGCGAGCCAATAATCGAGGCCGGGGAGTGCGGGAAGCGCCTCTATCACCAGATGCTGCCCCTTGCGCGGGATCAGGGCGCCGACGGTCAGCATGGCGGGCCGGTCGCCCATGCCAAGCGTCGCGCGCGCCGAGGCGCGGTCGCCAGGCGCAAAACGGGTGCGGTCGATGCCGGTATAGTGGACGGTGATCTTGGCCGGATCGATGCCGATGTCCGCCATGTCGCGGCGCATCGATTCGGACACGGCGAGTAGGCCGCTTGCCCGGTCCGCCGCGTTTAGAAGCTGTCCGGCGGTGGCGCGGTCATGGCCGAAATGACTGATGTCCGCGCCGCGCGCCTTGACCGAGAACGGAAGGCCGAGGAGCGAGGCCACGCGCATCGCGGCAGGGCCATCGGGATAGAAAAACTGCGCATCGACGACATCAAAGGACCGGCCGTCGATCGCCGACATCACGGCGCGCGCGACCTGGGCCGGGGTGAGACGGGCACCGATGCGGGGGATCAGCGTGAAGCGAGGACGATGGACGGCCAACCCGTTCCAATCCTCCTTCAGCGGCAGATCGCGCAGCGCCCGATAGCGTCGGTGGAGCCACAGGGGAAAGGGCGGCTGACCCACGGGCGCGACGATGGTGAGTTCGATACCGGGCTGCGCCGCCAGCGCGCGCAGGCTTTTTTCCACGAACAGGCCGAAGTTCGGCCTGACGGCATCGGGAAAGAGCGTGGCGATCGACAGGACGCGTAAAGGGGGTGCGGGCGACATTCAGAGCGTGCGGAGCAGGCGTGTCGCGACCGCGGCCCAGGGCGGGTTGCTGACCACCTGCTGCCGTGCCCCCGCGCCCAGCGGCAGCAGGTGGAGCTTTTCGCCATCGACATTGAGCAGGCGGGCAAAGAAAAAACGGCCGGCGGGGCGGGGGACCAGCAGGTCGCGGTTGAGCGCGCCGCCCCAGTCGCCGGTCATACGGCGGCACCAGATTTCGTCGCCCGCACGATAATCGCCGATCGACGAGGTAACACGCACCGCGATCATGTCTTCGGCTGGCCGCGCGGTCAGCGCCTGTTCGACACGCGTCGGCGCCTGTGCGCCATCGGCGCCGAGCAGCGCGGTAATGGTAAGCTGTGTGTCCTGTGGCAGTTGGACAAGTTCGGCGGCTTCCACGCCAAGCGCCTTGGCAATGCGGTTCATCCAGCCGAGTGACAATGTGCGTGTGCCGGTTTCGAGGCGGCCGATCGTCTGCGCGGTCGTGGGCGGGTCGCAACGCTGGCCCACCTCCTCAAGCGTCAGGCCCTTGGCACGGCGGACGGAACGGATGCTGTTTATCATGATGGCAGTTCCTGAATAACCAGATCGGTTTTTTCTTTCCTACAAAATAATCCACTGTCAACCCGGACGCGTACACGCAGGGAGAATCGCATGACCGTCCGCCAGTTTGAAACCCGCCTTCATCCCGACGACCGCGTCGATCCGGGCAAGGCAGGGCCGCAGGTCATGCGGCATGTGACGGTCAATGTCGGCGAAAGCCCGATCGCCTGGCTCGCGTCGCGTGGGTTGCTGACGGCGGCGCAATTGGGCGCGGGAGAGAGGCTGCGCGGCGATTATGAGCGCGCCGGGCTGTCGGCGCGGGTGACGATGCGCTGGGACGCCGCGCCGCCGGGAAAGAGCCGGGGCGGTGCGCGGGCGTCTGATGCGTCGCTGGCGCGGATCGACGCGCATCGGCGTTTCCACGCCGCGCTCGATGCTGCGGGGCCGGGGTTGGCGGATATTTGCTGGCGGGTGATCTGCGCGGGCGAGGGAATCAGCGGGGCGGAGAAGGCACTGGGATGGCCCGCGCGATCGGGCAAGCTGGTGCTGGGATTGGCGCTCGACCGGTTGGCGCGCTTTTATGGGACGGGGTGAGGAAGGGAGTAGCGGGTGATGGGCAGGGACTTTCATAACTGTGCGCATCGGGCGAAGTCGGGATGTCCCTCGGCCAATGTGCTGCATCGATGGGTGTCTCGACTCCGCTCGACACGAACGGAAAAGCGACGGTCGGCAGCCTATAGAAATTTCGCGCAGAGGCGCAGAGACCGCAGAGGGGAGTGCCCTGTGCCTCTGCGTTCTCTGCGCCTCTGCGCGAAACATTTGGGGAGATAGTTTTCGATCGGCCGCTGGCATCTATCCTCCCTGTGGCGCAGCCATGGGGAGGTGGCAGCGCGAAGCGATGACGGAGGGGCATTCAGCGCAAGGCCGCAGCCCCTCCACCACGCCCTTCGGGCGCGGTCCCCCTCCCCATCGCTACGCGACAGGGAGGATCGGCGGGAACCCGCCGATTGCGGCCCTTCGAACGAACGACCTAATCCCCTCCCGCAGGCGGGAGGGGCAGCGAGACTTGGGCGCTTGCGCCCTAGTCGCAGCGGGGTGGGCATTCGCGCCGCTGCTGGCCCACCCCCGACCCCTCCCGCCTGCGGGAGGGGAGAAAGGACGTCCGCTTGCCATCCCAAAAACGGATATCGTTCGCTTTAGTCGTTACCCCAGGGCTTCGACCTCTTCGGCCAGTTCCAGCCAGCGATCTTCCGCCGCCGCCTTCTCCGCGCGCAGCGCATCGAGTTTGGCGGTCAGGGCGGTGAAGCGGGCATTGTCGCGCGTGAAGAGATTGCCGTCGGAAAGCTCGGCTTCGGCCTTTGCCGTTTCGGCTTCGATCTCTTCGATCCGGGCGGGAAGGAGGTCGTAGTCGCGCTGGTCCTTGTAGCTGAGTTTCTTGCGCGCGGTTGGTGCTGGCGGTGGTGTGGTGCCCGCGGCCTTGGCTTTTGCGGTGTTCGGCTTGACGCGCTTCGCTTCCCAATCGGCGTAGCCGCCCGCGACGATGTCGATCTTGCCCGATCCGTCGAGGCCGAGCGTGACGGTGACGGTGCGGTCGAGGAAGTCGCGATCGTGGCTGACAAGCAGTACGGTGCCGGCATAGTCGGCGATGACCTCCTGTAACAGATCGAGCGTTTCGAGATCGAGGTCGTTGGTGGGCTCGTCGAGCACCAGAAGGTTCGATTCGCGGGCAAATTCGCGCGCGAGGAGGAGGCGCGATCGTTCGCCGCCCGACAAGGCGCCGACGCTGGCCTCCACCACGCCGGGATCGAAGAGAAATTCCTTGAGATAGCCCTGGATATGCTTTTTGACCCCGCGCACCTCGACCCAGTCGCCCCCGTCGGCGAGTATGTCGCGCACCCGCTTTTCCGGCGACATCAGGCTGCGCTGTTGGTCGATGATGATGCCGTCGAGGGTGGGGGCGAGGGTGATGCTGCCCTCATCGGGCTGAATTTCGCCGGTCAGCAGCTTGAGCAAGGTCGATTTTCCCGCGCCGTTGGCACCGACGATGCCGATGCGGTCGCCACGCTGAACCCGGAAATCGAGATTTTTGATGATCGTGCGGTCGCCGAAGCTCTTTGACACGCCTTCTGCGACGATCACCGATTTCGAGCGGACGTCGTCATTGGCAAGGCCGAGCTTCGCGACGCCGGGACCGCCGATCATTGCCGCGCGGGTCGCGCGCATTTCCCTGAGCTTTTCGAGCCGTCCCTGATTGCGCTTGCGGCGCGCGGTGACGCCGCGTTCGAGCCAGTGCGCCTCTAGCCGCAGTTTCGAATCGAGCCGCTGGGCGGCGCGGGCTTCCTCTGCCGCGACGGCGTCGCTCCACTCCTCGAAACCGCCGAAGCCGATGTCCTTGCGGCGGATGCTGCCGCGGTCGAGCCACAGCGTCTGGCGTGTCAGGCGGGTGAGGAAGGTGCGGTCGTGGCTGATCGCCACGAAGGCGCCGGTATAGCGCGCGAGCCAGCTTTCGAGCCAATCGATCGCGGCGAGGTCGAGATGGTTGGTCGGTTCGTCGAGCAGCAGCACGTCGGGGTTCTGCGCGAGCGCGCGGGCGAGGGCCGCGCGCCGACGTTCGCCGCCCGAGGCGCTGGCCGCCACGCGGGTCATGTCGATGCCGAGCTGGTCGGCGATCGCCGCGACTTCATGTTCGGCGGGGCCATCGGTGCCGGCGACCGCAAAGTCCATCAAGGTCGCGAAGGGGCGGAAATCGGGTTCCTGTTCCAGCATGACGACGTGCGTGCCGGGGACGATCACGCGCTTGCCCTTGTCGGGATCGATCCGACCGGCAAGCAGCTTGAGCAGCGTCGTCTTGCCCGCGCCGTTGCGGCCGATCAGCGCAAGGCGGTCGCGTTCGCCGACATAGATGTCGAGATCCTGGAACAGCCAGCCGCTGCCCTGCACAAGGCCAAGGCCTTCGTAAGATAAGATCGGTGCTGCCATGATGAACGGTGCGCTACTGATACGTTCAGCATCATGCAAGCGCGCAGCGCACAAAGGCCGGAACGGGTTTGCTCCGTCTGCGTTACGGGGCGGACATCGAAATGGACGAAAGCCCGGTTCACAGGAGAATGAAATGACGAAGCAAATGTTCGCCGTTATGGCAACCGGACTGGCGCTGATGGCGGCGGCGCCCGCGATTGCTCAACAGGGCGGTTCGACGGTGGCGACGGCAACGGCACAAGGCCCCATCCTGAGCTTTTCCGTCAGCGAAGAAGTGCGCTCGCGTCCCGATCAGGCGACGGTGGGTGCCGGGGTAACGACGACCGCAGCCACCGCGGTTGAGGCGATGCGAGCCAATGCGGCCGCGATGGACAAGCTGATCGCCGCGGCAAAGGCACGCGGCATCAAGGCCGAGGATATTCAGACGAGCGGCATCAACCTGTCGCCGCAATATGACTACAACAACCGCACCGACGGTCAGCCGCCGCGCTTTCTGGGTTATCAGGTGTCGAACAGCGTGCGCGCCACGACGAGCAAGATCGACGCGATCGGCCCGTTGCTCGATGCGCTGGTCGCTGCTGGCGGCACGAACATCGATGGCCCCTGGTTCGGTATGAATGATCCCGAAGCGCAACTGGCCGGCGCGCGCGGCACGGCGATCAAGGCGGCGGAAGCGAAAGCGCAGGATTATGCGCGGCTTGCCGGATTCCGGGGCGTCGAACTGGTGACGATCGGTGAAGGGGGCAGCTTTGGCCCGCAGCCGCCGATGCCGATGGTCCGCAGCGTCGCGATGGACGCCAGCGCCAAGGCGACACCGGTCGAGCCCGGCCGCGTATCGAACACGCTGACGCTGAACTTCCAATATCGTCTGGTTCGATAAGAAAAGAATCCGATCGCGTCGAGCGAGGTCGAGGTGCCGTGAAGGCGCAAGCTGCCGACAGGCAGTTCGACTTCGCTCGATGCGGGTGGCTTTTTAAGCGCCGCCCTATGCCAGTTCACCGTCGGCCCATGGCCATGGGCGCTCACGAAACCATTTCGTGATGATATATTTGCGGCCCTTACGCACCTTCATCCCGTGGTGAAGCGTGTCGGGGTTGGCGAGGCCGCTGGGTTGGACATTGTTCCACGCCAGCAGCTTGCCCACCTCTGGCTGATGCATTTTGCCCGTCGCGAGAAAACGTGTCGCCCCGCCGGCGGCGGGTTCGTTCAGATAGATCATCAGCGTCCAGCTACGCTGCCCCGGAACCGCGCAATAGGTGTCCCAGTCGCTGCCATGCGGATCGAAATAGTCGGTGTGGGCCTTAAACTCCTGTCCCACGTCATACCGCTGCCCCTGCATCGGCTCGCCATATTCAAGCGGGATGCCGGTAAGGTCGTGCAATCGTCGGTTGACGGCGATGACCAGGGGGTCGCGGTGGTCGAGGTCGCAGGTCGTGCTGGTCCGAAACGCCGCGTCCTCATTGGCGTCGGCAATCGTCGAAGGCCGCACGTCGCGGTCGATCTGCGCGATCAGCGCGGCACAGGTTTCAGCGTCGAGAAAGCGCGAAAGCATGAATTGCTGTAGCTTTGACGTCGGTGCGCGGCGCATACCGGGCACCGAGCCGAGCCGCTGCGCGGTCGTGTCGGCGCCAGAGGTCGCCATATCGACATGTTCGTTACTCGCCATCCCGCGCTTTTAGCAGGGAAGCCCGTGCGAACAATGCCTGACGAGCGGGGGCCTGACGAGCGGGGGCTTGACGAGCGGGGGGATGCGCGCCTATTCGCCGCGCGCTGTCGAGGGCGCTTTCATGCGCCCCTTCGCTTCTGTGGCGACCATAGCTCAGTTGGTTAGAGCGCCGGTTTGTGGTACCGGAGGTCGCGGGTTCGAGCCCCGTTGGTCGCCCCACCTTCTTTCATCATCCGGCGCGGACGCTTTTCGGGTGACTCGGGACATCGGTTGCATTATTACGTATATACGTAATTTTCTTATGCAAGGATGGGCCAATGTCCGCAGTCTGGGATTTCGCTGATTTCGACGATCATGAGCATATCCATATGTTTCGCGATCGCGCCAGCGGACTGACGGCTGTCATCGCGGTTCATTCGACGCATCTGGGCCCCGGCGCTGGTGGCGTGCGTTACTGGCATTATCCGCAGCGCGCGGCAGCGATCACCGATGCTCTGCGCCTGTCGCGCGGCATGAGTTACAAGAATGCGATGGCCGGACTGCCGATGGGCGGCGGCAAGGGCGTCATTCTGGCCGATGAACATGGCGCGAAAACCCCCGACCTGCTTGCGGCCTTTGGCCGTGCGGTCGAATCGCTTGGTGGTGCCTATGTCACGGCGGAGGATGTCGGAATCACCGATGCCGATATGGTCGAGATCGCCCGGCAGACGAAGCATGTCAGCGGACTGCCCGTCGCGAGCGGTGCAGCGGCCGGCGGCGATCCGGGGCCGTTCACCGCGCTGGGCGTCTATCTGGGCATCAAGGCGGCGATCCGGCATGGGCTTGGCACCGATGACGCAAAGGGCGTGCGTGTCGCCATTCAAGGCGTCGGCAGCGTGGGCGGCGGTGTCGCGCGCAGGCTTGCAGCCGAAGGCGCAAAGCTGACGCTGGCAGACGTGAATCTGGCACGAGCGAAAGCCCTTGCGGAAGAACTGGGCGCCGAACTGGCTGATTCTGCCGCTATCATGGAGGTGGAAGCCGACGTGCTAAGCCCCAATGCACTGGGCGCGATCCTGACCGAAGCGAGCATCGAGCGGCTTCGCGTGCCGATCATCGCGGGCGGTGCGAACAATCAGCTTGCAACCGCGGCGGATGGCCAGCGCGTTCATGATCGCGGGATCGTCTATGCCCCCGATTATGTCATCAATGCGGGCGGGATCATCAACGTTGCGCTCGAATATCTGGGGCAGGGCAGCCGCGAGGAAGTGGAAAGCCGCATTCACCAGATACCTGGCCGGCTCGCCGAAATATGGGCCGACAGCAAGGCGAGCGGAACGCCCGCGTCGGTCGTCGCGGACCGCATGGCGCAGAAGCTGATCGGGCGCGGCTGACATGCGAAGGGCTTGGCGCGCCGCGACTGCGCGCCTAAGCCCTTTTCGATGAAGCGGCACTTCTATTTCGTTGCGGGCTGGTTGTCCCTCGCTTTGGGGGCGATCGGCGCGATCTTGCCGCTCCTTCCGACCGTGCCGTTCGTGATTCTCGCGGCCTTTTGTTTTGCGCGCTCGTCCCCGCGACTGGAGATGTGGCTGGTAACGCATCCAGTTTTCGGTCCGCATATCGTGGCGTGGCGGCAAAAGGGCGCGATCAGCCGCAAGGGCAAGGTCGCGGCATCGCTCGCTTTTGCGTTCAGCATTTTGCTGGCCCTGATCTTTGCGCCATGGCCCTGGATGATGGCGCCGATCATCGCCGCGGTGGCGACCGGTAGCTGGATTTGGACGCGGCCCGAAAATTGACCGCGCGGGCGCGCGAAAAGAGCAGGGTGACACGGAGCCGGGCAGGGCAAATTGCTGGACCGGCTCCCTTCGCTCGCCTAAGGCCGACAGGCCGATGCACGCCTATGCCAATCCGACCCGTTTTCTGGCGATCGCCAAGCCCCTGACGCCATGGCTTTTGGGGGTGGGGCTGTTGTTGCTGCTGGTCGGCGGGTGGGCTGGCCTGACACAGGTGCCCGGCGACTATAAGCAGGGCGAAACGGCGCGCATCCTGTATGTTCATGTGCCGGCGGCGTGGCTCGGCATGGGCGGCTGGACGGCCTTGGCCGTCGCGGGGTTGGTGCAACTGGTCTGGCGCCATCCTCTGTCGGGCATAGCCGCGCGGGCGATAGCGGTGCCGGGTATGCTTTTTACTGCGCTTTGCCTTGCGACCGGATCGATATGGGGGCGGCCAACCTGGGGGACCTGGTGGGAATGGGACGGCCGAATGACGTCGATGCTTGTTCTGCTGTTCCTTTATGCCGGCTTTATCGCCCTTACCAACGGTGACGAGGGGCAGCGGCAAGGCGGGGCACTGTCTCGCGGCGCAGCGATCTATGCGATTGTCGGAGCCATCAATATCCCGATCATCAACCGCAGTGTGGTGTGGTGGAACAGTCTGCATCAGGGGCCGAGCATCACGTTGCGGGGCTCGTCGATCGACGGCGCGCTGTTGTGGCCTTTGGGCTTGACCTTGCTTGGCTTCTCCCTGCTATTCGGCGCGATGGTGCTGATGCGGATGCGCCGGATCATCGCCGACAATCGTGTCGCGGCACGGCTTCGCCGACTTGCCGACGATGAGGGGATCTGAAGAAGGTGGCGGGGGTGATTACAGGAAGCGGGCAATGGGCGTTCGTCGTGGCGGCCTATGGCATGACGATCGTGCTGACCGGCGCGGTTCTGTGGCATAGCTGGTATGCCATGGTGAAAGCCGAGCGGCGAAGCGATGCCCTCCGCAAGGATCGCAAATGAAGGCGAAGCATCAAAGACTGGTTTTGGCCCTTTTCGCGCTGGCCGGTGTCGCCGGGGCCGGGGTGCTGGCGGCCAGCGCGCTGCGCGACGAGGCTGCCTATTTTCGCACACCGGTGGAAATCAGGGACGGCAAGGCCAGCGTTGGTGAGCCGATGCGGCTGGGCGGCATGGTCGCCGCGAACAGCATCCGGCGGCAGAGCGATGGCCTGACGATCAATTTCGTCGCCACCGACGGCAAGGCATCCGTCCCTGTCGAGTTCAAGGGCATCGTCCCCGATCTGTTCGCCGAGGAATCGGGCATGGTCGCCGACGGCAGGTTGCGGGGCGACGGGACATTCGTCGCCGACCGAATCCTGGCCAAGCATGATGAGCGGTATATGCCCCCGCAAATGGGTGAGATGCCCAAGAATATGAAAGCGCCGGCAACGACATGATCGCTGAAATGGGTCTGGCCCTGCTGTGGATCGCGGCGGCACTCGCCTGTCTCTCGCTGGTTGCGGGGGCAGTATTTCTGCGCGGTGGACCAAGGGAACTTGCGTCGCTTGTTCGTCCCGCGAGCGTCGCTCAGGCCGTTTTGACGACCATTGCCTTTGGCCTGTTGATCGCGCTGTTCGTGCGATCGGACATGTCGGTCGAACTTGTCGCGCGCAACAGCAACAGCCTGAAACCCATGATTTTCAAGGTTGCGGGGACGTGGGGCAACCATGAAGGATCCATGCTGCTGTGGCTGATGATCCTGTCGCTGTCAGGCGGACTGATCGCGATCTTCGAAAAACGGCTGCGCGAGGACACTCTGGTTGCCACGCTGGCGGCGCAGGCGGCGTTAAGTCTGGGTTTCTTTGCCTTTTTGCTCTTTTCGTCCAACCCGTTCAAGCGCCTGCCGGTCGCGCCCCCCGATGGGCAGGGCCTCAACCCGCTGCTTCAGGACATCGGGCTCGCCTTTCACCCCCCGACGCTTTACGTCGGCTATGTCGGACTGTCGGTTGCGTTCAGCTTTGCCGTCGGCGCCTTGATTACGCGCGAGATCGGTCCGGCTTTTGCCCGTGCCATGCGGCCATGGGTGTTGGGAAGCTGGATATTCCTGACGCTGGGCATCACCGCGGGCAGCTATTGGGCCTATTACGAACTGGGTTGGGGCGGCTGGTGGTTCTGGGATCCGGTCGAGAATGTATCGCTGGTGCCATGGCTTGCCGGGGCGGCGCTGCTCCATTCGGTCGCGGTGACGGCCACCCGCAATGCGTTGCGCGCCTGGACGGTCATGCTCGCGGTGATCGGATTTTCGATGTCGATGGTCGGGACGTTCATTGTCCGGTCGGGACTGTTGACCAGCGTTCACAGCTTTGCGGTCGATCCCGAACGCGGCACCTTTCTGCTGGTCCTGATGGCGATCTATATCGGTGGGGCGCTGACGTTGTTCGCGTTGCGCGCGGGGAGCGTCGCGGAGGGCAAGAAATTCGCGTTGCTCAGCCGTGAAGGCTCGCTGGTCATCAACAATCTGCTCCTGACCACGATCCTCGCATTGGTCCTGCTCGGCACCCTCTATCCGATCGTGGCGGAGGCAATGGGAGAGAAGATTTCGGTCGGGCCGCCCTATTATAATCGCGTCGCCGGCCCGCTGGCGCTGATCCTGTGCCTGGTGATGGTTGCGGGACCGCTCCTCAGTTGGCGCAGGGATGACGGGAAAAAGCTGTGGTCGCGCCTCCCCATGGCGATATTCGCCGGGGCCGCGATATTGTTTGCGCTGATCCTGTTCGGCGGACGGATCGGTCTGTTGCCGCTGTTGGGCATGACGGTCGCCGGGGTGGTTGCGGTTGCGAGTCTCGCGCCCCTATGGGGCCGCAATCTTCGCCGCACGCCGCTTCCGACATGGGGAATGGTGGTTGCCCATTTTGGCGTGGCGGTATGTCTGGCCGGCATGGGAGCAGAAAGCGCCTTCATCAAGGAACGGCTGGTCGCCGCGGCGCCCGGCGACATCGTCAAGGTGGGCGATTTTTCGGTCAAGTTCGTCGGCGTCAAACCGGTCGCGGGGCCGAATTACACGGCGATCAAGGGCGTGCTGGTTGCGACAATACCGTCGGGACGCAGCTTTACGATGCGGCCGGAGGCACGGACGTTTCCGGGCTTGATGGGAACGGCGCCGACCGAAACGAACGAGGCGGCGTTGCTGACGCGGCCCGGCGGACAGCTTTACGCCGTGTTGGGGCAACCGGTGCCGGGCGACGATGGCGGCGCCGACCGGTATCAGCTTCGCCTGTGGTGGAAGCCGCTGGTGTGGTGGATATGGCTGGGCGGCGCGCTGATCGCGATTGGTGCATCGCTGTCGCTGTTGGGCCGTGCACAGTTGCTGACGATCTGGCGCGTCCGCCGCGCCCAAAAGGCTGAGGAGCGTTTCGCGCCATGAAAAATCGCTGGGTTCTGTTCGTGCCGCTGGCAATCATGGGATTGCTGTTCGGGGCCTTCATCTATCGGCTGGTCACGCCGGCGGAGACGCTGATCCAGTCGCAGTGGATCGACAAGCCGATGCCGCTGTTCGACCTGCCGCCGGCGACCGCCGGGATTCCCGGTCTGAAAAGCAGCCAGCTTGCTGACGGGCGACCGCGGTTGGTGAATGTTTTTGCAAGCTGGTGCGTTCCTTGCCGCGCCGAAGCCCCGCAACTGGAAGCGTTGAAGAAGGCCGGCATCCCGATCGACGGCATCGCGATCCGCGACCGGCCGGAGGATGTTGCGGCGTTTCTACGCGAAAATGGCAATCCGTTCGACCGGATCGGATCGGATATGCAAAGCAGCGTCCAGATCGCCCTGGGATCGTCGGGAGTGCCCGAAACCTTCCTGATTGATGGCAAGGGAATTATTCGTGAGCAAATCCAAGGTGTGATCCTTTCCGATCAGGTTCCGGAGATCGTCGCCAAGCTTGAGGCGATGAAATGAGTCTGCGTTTCGCCCTGTGCCTGTCGGCGATGATGGCATTGCCGGTGGCGGCGCAGGACCGGTTGCCGCCCGCGCCCTATGCCTATCAGCAGTTGAAGGACCCGGCGCAGGAGGCGCGGGCCAAGGCGCTGATGGAAGGTTTGCGCTGCCTTGTCTGTCAGGGGCAGTCGATCGCCGACAGCGATGCTCCGCTGGCGGGTGACATGCGGCATGAGGTGCGCAGCAAGATTGCGGCCGGCGAAAGCCCGGCTGAAATCAAGGCGTGGCTTGTCGCACGCTATGGCAATTGGGTCAGCTATGATCCTCCTTTCGACAGCGCCACGGCGCTGTTGTGGCTGGGCCCACTTTTCTTTCTGGGTCTGGGCGGCTGGTTGGCGTTCGGTCGTTTCCGTCGCGGCGGGGACGCAGAAGAGGAGGGCGTAGCATGATCTGGTTGTGGATCATGCTGGCGGCCCTGCTGACGATCGCCGCGCTGTTCTGGCTTGGCAAGCTGCCGGCGACGGCGCGGCCGCTGGCTGGCGCGGCGGTCATGCTGGGGCTGGTCGGCTATGCCATGCAAGCCAATCCGTCGCTGCCCGGCAAGCCGGTTGCCGCGCCGGAGGAGCCGGAGAGTTTCGGAGAGGCGATCGCCGACCAGCGTCAGGGAATGTCGGAACGTTTCGGTCCCGCGGCACAATGGCTTGGCATGTCGGACGGCTTTGCCCGCACCGGCAAGACCGAACTCGCTGCCAAGACACTGGAAAAAGGTCTGGAAACCTATCCCGACAATGTGGACCTGTGGGTGGCGCTGGGCAATGCGCTGGCGGCGCACAGCGGCGGCATGATGTCGCCTGCCGCCGCCCTGGCCTTTGACGAAGCCGCGAAACGCGACCCATCGCATCCGGCGCCGCCTTTTTTCGCCGGGCTGGCCATGGCGCAGAGCGGCGACCTGAAAGGTGCCGACGCGGTGTGGAGCCGGTTGCTCGCGCGCAGCCCGGCCGATGCGCCGTGGCGGCGTGACCTGGAGATGCGGCTGGCCCAGTTGCGGCAGGCGCTTGGCCCGCAGGTGGAACCAGAGGCCGCCCCGGCGTCCTGATTTGGACGCTGTTCCAATGACGCCGCCTCGTCTAAAGGCTCGCAAATGACTGCTGAGTCGCAACAGGCGGCGGGCGGCGCCGTGGGCGCTGCGACTGCCGCCGCCGAAACGGCCTATAATGGCCAAGGACATCAAGGCGACGGCAAGCTGAAGCTTGCCGTGGGTGCGATCGGCGTCGTGTTCGGCGACATCGGCACCAGCCCGCTTTATGCCTTTCGCGAAACCTTTGCCGGACATCATCCGATCGAGGCCGACCGGCTGCATATCTATGGCGTTCTGAGCCTCGTCTTTTGGTCGATGATGCTGGTCGTCACCTTCAAATATGTGCTGACGATCATGAAGGCCGACAATAAGGGCGAGGGCGGCAGCCTTGCCCTGCTGGCGCTGATAAGCCGGTCGTCGGGCGAAAAGCGATGGACGTGGCCGATCATCCTGCTCGGCGTGTTCGCGACCGCGCTTTTCTATGGCGACAGCATGATTACCCCGGCGATGTCGGTGCTGTCCGCCACCGAAGGGCTGAGTTACGTCAACAAGGGGTTCGAGCCCTATATTGTCCCGATCGCGCTGGCGATCCTGATCGGCATATTTGCCATCCAGTCGCGGGGGACCGCCAAGGTCGGAGCCTTGTTCGGACCGATCATGCTGGCCTATTTTGTGATGCTGGCGGTCCTGGGCGTCATCCATATCGTCGATCATCCCGGCATCATTCTGGAGACGCTTAATCCACTGAACGCGTTGCGTTTCTTTTATGTCGATGGATTCACCGCCTTTATTGCGCTGGGCGCGGTCGTGCTGGCGGTGACGGGGGCAGAGGCTCTTTATGCCGACATGGGGCATTTCGGGCGCGGGCCGATCGGGATAAGCTGGATGACCTTCGTCCTGCCGGCGCTGATGCTCAATTACATGGGGCAGGGCGCGATGGTTCTGGAGGCGGAGAAAGGGCCGCGCGCCGACCTGATCGCCGATCCCTTTTTCCAGATGATGCCCGATGCATGGCAGGTGCCGGTCGTCATCCTGGCGATCCTGGCGACGATCATCGCCAGCCAGGCGGTGATTTCGGGCGCTTTCTCGCTGACGCAGCAGGCGATCCAACTGGGGTTCATCCCGCGTTTGCGCGTCGAACATACCAGCGCATCGGCAGCCGGGCAGATTTATATCCCGGTGGTCAATTGGTTCCTGATGACCATGGTCATCATCCTGGTGCTGTTTTTCGGGTCGTCGAGCAATCTTGCGGCGGCCTATGGCATCGCGGTTACCGGTGCGATGTTCATCGATACCTGTCTGTTGTCGGTCGTTCTTTTCACGCTGTGGAAATGGCCGGCGTGGAAGGCCCTGCCGGTGCTCGCGGTCTTTTTCATCGTCGATGTCGCCTATTTCGGCGCCAATTTGATCAAGGTCCCCGACGGCGGCTGGGTGCCGCTGGCGATCGGCCTGACCATCTTTACCATGCTGACCACCTGGTCGCGGGGCCGCAAGCTGATGCAGCAGGAAATGGCCGAAGGCGCCATGCCGATACCCGTCTTCGTCAAATCGGCGGCGAACAGCGCGACGCGGGTGCCGGGAACGGCGGTATTCATGACGTCGAGCGCCGATGGAGTGCCCCATGCGTTGCTGCATAATCTGAAGCACAACAAGGTGCTGCACGAACGGATCATCCTGCTGACGATCAAGGTCGCCGACGTGCCCTTTGTCAGGGAAGAAAATCACTGTGCGCTGGAGGATCTGGGGCAGGGATTCCACCGGCTGATCCTGCATTATGGGTTCATGCAGCCGATCGACGTTCCCGCGGCGTTGAAGCGGGTGACGCGTTGCGGCGGCGAGTTCAAGATGCTGGAAACCAGCTTTTTTCTTTCCCGGCAGACGCTGATCGCGGCGAGCAAGCCCGGTATGCCCATCTGGCGTGAAAAATTGTTCGCATGGATGCTGCGCAATTCGGAAAGCGCGATGGAATATTTCCGCCTGCCGACGAATCGCGTCGTCGAACTGGGCAGCCAGGTCGCCATCTGATCGGCAATGGCGGGTTAACTTGTTGTCATGTTCGAATAAGCATTTGAACATTGCGGCCAGTCTTGCGATGGCAAGGACGACCCAGCAAAGGCCGCGCAAAATCATGGATGTCGGCGAACGCGATACACAGATGCTGCCAGTGCCGCCGGAACCCTTTGCGTTGATTGTGGGGGCGGCGGCATTGAACGGTTCCGGCAAGACGCTGGAAGCGTCGCTTCGCCACATGGGGTTGCGGCCCGAGCCGGTCGAAAGCGCGGTCGTCGATGACGACCCGCAGATAGCGGGCCAGCGATTTCGTCTGACATTCGGCGATGCCACGGTCGTCGCGGGGCACGCCGCGGGCGCCGCGCTTGCACTGGCCGATCCAGACCATCCATCGACGAGCCTGCTCGGCGCCAGTCTGCCCGGCCAGTGGCGGGAGGGCGGGCAATGCTGGTTTTTCGTTCCGGAAGGTCCGGAAAAGGCGGCCGGGGCGGGCGCATTGCCGATCCAAATGCGCGAATTTTTCAAAATGATGGTGCTGTTGATCGACCTGTTCGATGCCAGCCATATATTCTGGTCGCCGGCCCGCCTGTGGTCCGATGCGGCGCAATTTCGTGCCTCCATCGCCGAAATGCTGAGCAGCGGGATGCCGCCGGTGCTGCATCTGGTGGCGTTCAGGCGGCAGGAAAGCGGTGAGGGTCCCACCGTGGAAACGCGCGGTTTGACGATTTTTACCGGACAGGAGATGGTGGCACGAATCCCCGGTGGCTGGACGGTGGCAGAGATGGTCAAGCGTCTGTCGCGGCTGGCCCTCGACATGATCCTCAATGGTCCGGTGCCATATCCCCGCACGCTGCGCGGGCTGGCGCCGGGTGAGTGGATCGAAATGCTGCCCCAGCCTGTCGGCCGGGGGGCGCGGTCGATCGTCGTCGTCGAGTTCGGCAACGACGGTTGATGGAGCGGTCCGGCTGGCACGACGCTCCGGCGCCACAAAGCGGATTTCAGCGTCATCACCTTATCCCCATCGGCCTGCTGCGGCGTCCGCAGATGGCCGTCCTGTTCGACCAGTTACGCGCCGAAGATTTCACGCTTCAGCATTTCGGCGGCAACGGCCTGATCCTGCCGGCATCCGAAACCGCGGCGCTGCGGTCCGGCCATGCGCTGCATCGCGGGCCGCACCATGAATATAGCGACGTCGTCGCGGCGCGGGTCGAACGGATCCGCGCGCATTTCACCCTTCATGCCCCCGCCGATCCGCGGACGGCGCGGCGGACGGCGGTGATGCGCCTGCGCCTGTTGCAGGACACGGCGCGCCGGGCGCTGACCGACCGGCACGGCGGCGCATTCTGGTTGAACCGCCGCGATCCGATGCGGCTGTTCGTCGACCGGCCCTATCTGGACGCGGCGATCGACATGCTGTTCGGTTCGGCGTCCGGCGCGGCCGGGGGAATTACAGCCTGACCTTTGCCTCCAGATCGCGGCGCGCGGCCAGATATTGCGATTCGAGTTCGGCGACAAATTCGGCGACCGGCCGCACCGCGCCGACCGGGCCGATCCCCTGACCCGATCCCCAGATGTCCTTCCACGCCTTTGCCTTTGTATTGCCGCCCGAACCGAAATTCATCGTCTTCAAATCGCCTTCGGGCAGATTGTCGGGGTCCATCCCCGCCGCGACGATCGACTGGCGAAGATAATTGCCGTGAACGCCGGTAAATAGGTTCGAATAGACGATGTCGGCGGCGCGCCCCTCGACAATGCCGTTCTTATACCCCGGATCGGCATTGGCCTCTGCCGTCGCGATAAAGGCGCTGCCGATATAGGCGAGGTCGGCGCCGCACGCCTGGGCGGCCAGGATCGACCGACCATGCCCGATCGCCCCCGACAGCGCGACCGGCCCATCGAACCATTCGCGGATTTCCTGAACCAGCGCAAAGGGCGACTGGCGGCCGGCATGGCCCCCCGCGCCCGCCGCGACGGGAATCAGGCCGTCGGCACCCTTTTCGATCGCCTTGCGCGCGAACCGGTCGTCGATGACGTCGTGCATCGAAATGCCGCCCCAGCCATGCACCGCCTGGTTGAGTTCCTCCCGCGCGCCGAGCGAGGTGATCGTGATCGGCACTTTCCATTTTTCACAGGTCGCGACGTCGTCGAGCAGCCGGTCGTTCGATTTATGGACGATCTGGTTCACCGCATAGGGGGCCGACAGGCGGTCCGGATTGGCGCGGTCCCACGCCGCCAGCTCCTCGGTAATCTGGTGCAGCCATTCGTCGAGCATCGATTGCGGGCGTGCGTTCAGCGCGGGGAAACTGCCCACCACGCCCGCCTTGCACTGGGCGATGACCAGTTCCGGTCCCGACACGATGAACAGCGGCGAGCCGATGACGGGCAGGCGTAGGCGATCGAAAATCGGGGGCAGGGCCATGAATCACTCTCCGGTTGCAATGTTGAGACTGACCTTAACGTAAGCGGAAGGTGGTGCAAGCGGCGATGCGGCCTTCAAGAACGTCAATGGCGGAGGATCCATGCCGGGCGATGGTGGGCCGACGTTGCGCCGCGCGGCGATGGCGCCAGCGTCAGCCGCCCGCCGCTTTGCGCGCCCTTTTGCCGCCTGTTGCCGCATCCGCAGTCGCATCCGCCGCCGCATTGGCAGCCGCCGCGTCGTCCGCCGCCGCGCCATGCTTTGCCGCCGGGTCGTTGGCGGCGGGGGCGGTGGGCGCGGAGGCGGGCAGGTTGAAAAAGGCGCGGCGCGCGGCCTCGCCCGCCTGGCGCAGCGGGGCAAATGCCTCTTTGCAGGCGTCTTGCCATGCAAATTCCTCTTCGACGTCGAGCGTGCGTTCATATCCGTCGTCGCCGAAAACCCCTTCCTCGATCCCGATGAAATCGGCGGGCGCCGGGAAATTGGTGCGC
>JAIXHQ010000032.1 GCA_030145715.1 Sphingopyxis sp.
GGCGCGGGCCATGGTCCGGGTGGCGGCGCTTTCGGCGGGCCGCAGGGCGGCCGCTGGCAGGTGTCGCTTTACCACACGATCAAGCTGACCGACACGGTGCTGATCCGTCCGGGCGTGCCCGAACTCGACCTGCTGAACGGGTCGGCGACGGGCAGCGGCGGCGGCAGCAACCGCAACCTGTTGGAACTCGACGGCGGCGTGTTCTACAAAGGCATGGGTATGCGGCTCAGCGCCAAATATGACAGCGGCAGCCGGGTCACGGGCGGCAGCGCGGGCGACCTGAATTTCGGCGACCTCGCGACTTTCAACCTGCGCTTCTTTGTCGACCTCAACCAAAAGACGAAGCTGACGGGCAAGCTGCCGTTCCTGAAGGGATCGCGCCTGCGGCTGGCGGTCGACAATATCTTTGACGCCCAGCGGCGGATCACCGACGCGAACGGCATCGTGCCGCTCAATTATCAGCCCGGCTATATCGACCCGCTGGGCCGTTATATCGAACTGGAATGGCGCAAGACCTTTTGATGTGAAATCGATCTAGGCGGCGAGGGTCGCCGCGCCGACCCGGCTCTGCGTTTCGGGGTCGCTGGGAACAAAGGTCAGGGCTTTGGCAAACTGCGCGGTGCAGCTTGCCCAGCTATAGCGCGCGCCCAGCGCCTGCGCGTCCGCCCGGTTGCACGTCAGCGCGGTGCCGATCGCCTGTGCCAGGTCGTCGGCCAGCGCGCCCGCGCCGTCGCGCAATATGTCGGCGGGGCCGGGGACCGGATAGGCGGCAACCGGCGTCCCGCAACTCAGCGCCTCGATGACGACAAGGCCGAAAGTGTCGGTGCGGCTGGGAAAGACGAAGACGTCGGCCCCGGCATAGGCAGAGGCCAGCGTTTCGCCGCCCAGCTTGCCCAGGAACAGCGCGTCCGGATAGCGCAGCTTCAATTCGGCGAGCGCCGGGCCTTCGCCGACGATCACTTTCGTTCCGGGTGTGTCGCAATCGAGAAAGGCGCCGATATTCTTTTCGACCGCGACGCGGCCGACATAAAGCTGGATCGGGCGGGCGAGCGCCTCGAACGCCGGGTGCGGTTCGCGGTCGGGGCGAAACAGGTCGTGATCGACGCCGCGTTCCCACATCATCGTCTGGCCCAGCCCCTGTTCGGCCAGTTCGCGCGCCAGGCTGCGCGTCGCGACCATGATGTGCCGCGCCGGGCGGTGGAACCAGCGGATGAAGCGCCAGACGAACCGCGGCGACAGCGGCAACCGGGCGGCGACATATTCGGGAAAGCGCGTGTGATAGGCGGTGGTAAAGGGGAATTTGTTGCGGATGCACCAGCGCCGCGCCGCCATTCCCAGCGGTCCTTCGGTCGAAATATGGATCGCCTGCGGGCCAAAGGCGCGGATATGGCGCCCGACCGCGCGCCAGCCCGCCAGCGCGAGCCGGATTTCGGGATAGGATGGGCAGGGCAGCGAACGGAACAGGTCGGGCGACACGACGCCGACGTCATGACCCGCGGCGCGGAGCTGGCCGACCGTCGCCTGGAGGGTGCGGACGACGCCGTTGATCTGCGGTTCCCAGGCGTCGCTGACGATCAGGATCCTCATGCGGCCCGGGCCGGTGCGGGAAGGCTCAGCGGCGTCGGTGCGACGCGGCTGGCAACCTCTTCGGCCCAGTGCAAGATTTCCATCGTGCCGTCATGATGTTCGACCAGCGCGGTGCATCCTTCGACCCAGTCGCCGTCGTTATAATATTCGGTGCCCTCGATCTCGCGCATTTCGGCGCTGTGGATGTGACCGCACACGACGCCATCGACCCCGCGCGACCGCGCGGCGTGGGCGACGACTTCCTCGTAACGGCCGATGAACTGGACGGCGTTCTTGACCTTGTGCTTGGCGACCATCGACAGCGACCAATAGGGCAGGCCGAACGCGCTGCGAATGCGGTTCACGACCACATTGCATTTCATCAGCGCGGTGTAGGCGGCGTCACCGACAAAGGCGAGCCAGCGGTGCGCCAGCATCACGGCGTCGAATTCGTCGCCATGGACGACCAGCAATTTGCGGCCATCGGCGGTTTCGTGGATCGCCTCGCGCCGGATTTCGACCCCGCCGAAATCGAAACCGTCGAACGGCTTGACCATCTCGTCATGATTGCCGGGGACATAGACGACGCGGGTGCCGCGCTTGGCCCGCTTCAGCACGCGCCACACGACGTCATTATGCTCGGGCGGCCAGAAATGACGCTTTTTCAGCCGCCAGCCGTCAATGATGTCGCCGACAAGATACAGCGTCTCGCAATCGACATGGTCAAAGAAATCGATCAGCAGCGGCGCGTTGCAACCCCGCGTGCCCAGGTGAATGTCGCTGACCCATACCGTGCGATAGCTGCGGCGTTCGCCGATCAGCCGTTCGGGCACATGGGGTTCGGTCGTGAAGGGGTCGGGAAAGCGGGCGGGAATCGGCAGAGTGGAAATCGATGCCATGTCATGCTCCGTGGGCAGCCTTAGCTGTCATCGGCCTAGACAGGAGTTTTGTTACAGGCCGGGAATCGAACCCGCGACAGTTTGGAGAAAGTTTTGCGGCGCTTTGGTGACGAAGTGGGTGGCGAAGGCCCGGCTTTTCGCCGCGGCGCGGGCCATTGACTCCTATGTCCGCCGGATCACCAGATTCCGGATTTCGCTCATGTCCTCCATCGCGAAACGCACGCCTTCGCGGCCCAGCCCGCTATCCTTGACCCCGCCATAGGGCATATTGTCGACGCGATAGCTCGACACGTCGTTGACGACGATGCCGCCGACGTCAAGATCGTCCCACGCCTCCAGCACCTTGTGGATGTCGCGCGTGAACAGGCCCGCCTGCAAGCCGAACCGGCTGTCGTTGACCTCTGCCAGCGCGGCATCCCAGTCGGTGAATTTCGACAGGATGACGACCGGGCCGAACGCTTCCTCGCGCGCCACGTCGCTGTCGTCCGGCACATTTTCCAGCAGCGCGGCGTCCAGCATATTGCCCGCGCACCCCCCGCCCGCGAGCAGGGTCGCGCCCGCCGCCACCGCATCGTCGATCCATCCTTTCAGCCGCTGGGCTTCCTTGGCGGAGATCATGGGGCCGATGAAGGTGTCGCGATTCTTGGGATTGCCCGATTTCAGCGTCTTGACCTTTGCGGTGAGCGCATCGCGAAAGCCGTCGTAGATCGCCTCATGGACGATCACGCGCTGCACATGGATGCAACTTTGCCCCGATTGATAATAGCCGCCGAAAATGATGCGGGCGAGCGCATGGTCAAGGTCGGCGTCCTTGTCGACGACGACCGCGGCGTTGCCGCCAAGTTCCAGCACGACCTTCTTCTTTCCCGCTTTTGCCTTCAAATCCCAGCCGACGCCGGGCGACCCGGTAAAGGACAGAAGTTTCAGCCGTTCGTCGGTGGTGAACAGGTCGGCGCCCGCGCGGGTGGCGGGCAGGATGCTGAACGCGCCATCGGGCAATATGTCGCATTCGGCCAGCACCTCGCCCATGATGATCGCGCCCAGCGGTGTCAGCGACGCGGGCTTCATCACAAAGGGACAGCCGACCGCGATCGCCGGGGCGATTTTATGCGCGGCCAGGTTCAGCGGAAAGTTGAACGGAGAGATAAAGCTGCACGGCCCGATCGGCACGCGCTTCCACATCCCCATATATCCCTTGGCGCGCGCCGAAATGTCGAGCGGCTGCACCTCGCCATAATTGCGGGTCGCTTCCTCGGCGGCGATGCGGAACGTGTCGATCAGGCGCGTGACCTCTCCCTCGCTGTCGGCGATCGGCTTGCCCGCCTCGACGCACAGCGCATAGGCGAGTTCGTCGAAACGTTCCTGAAAGCGCGTGACGCAATGCATCAGCACGTCGCGTTTCTCGAAACTCGCCAGCCGCGCCATCGGCCCGGCGGCGCGGACGGCACCGGCGATCGCTTCGTCGATCACCTCCGGCGTCGCGAGCGCGGTGCGAAAGGCGACCTCCCCGGTGAATTTGTCTATGACCTCCAGGTCCGTGTTCGGCTGCACCGCCTTGTTGTTGAGATAGAGCGGATAGACGTCCTTGAGTTTCACGATCGATCTCCAGCCATGTCGCCCCCGCTGCACCCGGCGTCACCGACAGGATGGTCGGCGGCCATGGGCTCGAGGAATCCCGTCTGGAAACAATATTCGCATAAGCGAACCATGCAAGGTGGCATGAACGTCGCCGCGCCTCCGGCCGCGCGGAATGTCCGGCGAATGGAAGGGGCGGTCAGTCCGTGCCTTGCCCGAGCGCGTTTTTCAGCGGCCCCAGCCATGGCGCATAGGCGCGCGACCGGTCCGCTAGCGGGGCAATGGCGCTTCGCACCTGCTGGGCGCTTGGGGTGTAAATGGCGCGGCGATTATCCTCTGGCTTGAGGCAGGATGGCGCGAACGAAAGATGCAGAAAGCGGAGCAGGGCGCGAATTTCGCGCTCCGCATCCGATAGGAGCCGCGCATGGTCGAGCGGGAAAATCCGGTCGGGCGCCGCATTCCGCGCCATGTCCATCATGCGAACATAATGACGATAATAGGCGCCCAGATCGGCAAGGCTGTTGGGAAATTCGGTGTGGCGGTTGAAATGGGTCGTATAGGCCGAAAAACAGCAAGCCAGCGCCTCGCGCCGCACATCGACGATCCGCGCCCCCGGCAGGATCCGGTGGATCAGCGCGACGAAGCGCCAGTTGGCGGGCATCTTGTCGGTGAAAAACGGACGGTCGGTGCGGCGGTAACGCCCGGCGCCTTCCAGATAGCGCGCGCCCAGCTCTGCCGCGTCGGCTGGCGTCAGCGTCCCTATGCGGCGGACAAAGGCGTCGGGATCGGCAAGGGCGCCGATCGACCCGGCGACATCCTGAAGCGCGAACAATTCGCCCATCGCCTCGATGTCCGGATGGCTGCCAACTATCTGTTCGACGAGCGTCGATCCCGACCGTGGCATCCCGACGATGAAGATCGGCCCACTCGCCTGCGCCTGCACCGGCGGCGCGGCCGCGAAGAGGGACGCGCCGGATAGGGCATGGGCGTCGACCAGCGCGGCGATCCTGTCGGCGTCATAGGGGACGAGTGTTTCACGCAGGGCCTTGGCTTCGCTGAATTTCGCGAACGACATATCGATCAGCCCGTGCGCGCCATAGCCGCGGCCCAGCGCCAGCAGGAGCTGGATTTTCTGATGGGGATCGGGCGACAGGGCGGCGCCCCTTTCCATCGCGGCCAGATCGGCGTCGTCGAACGACACGCCGGGCAGGGAGGCAAGCCCCAGCCATGCCGCGCCATGGTCGGGCGCGCGGCGGACTGCGGAGCGAAAGGCGGCGGCGGCTTCGTCCACCTCGCCGACGGCCGCCAGGTCGCTCGCGAAATTCGCCCATATCAGCGGGACGTCCGGCGCCATCGCCACCAACAGCCGGTGGACGGCGATCGCCTCTGCCGCGCGACGTTCGCTGGATAATATGCCGGCCTTGATCGACAACGGCCAGAGTTTGGCCGGGTGGCGGCGAACCTCATGGTCGATATGCGCCAGCGCCGCGTCCACACGGCCGGTTCCGCACAGAAAGGACGCCAGCGCGGCGTGCGCATGGGCGTCGTCCGGGCGGTGCGCGATGGCCCGGCGCAGGGTCTGTTCTTCGTCAGGGACGGGGGTGTGCGGACTGATCGATGTCATTCCGACAGTCTATGGATGCAACCGCTATTGGGGCAAGCGTTCCGTGGCCGCCAACCGACTGTAACCAGCCGAAGAACATGTTACCCGGTATCAGCTTTTCATGTCGATACGGTAACATCATTTCGCTGATATGGCTTTTATTTATTAATTGATAACCAATGATTTGTAGCGGCGAAAGACGTCATCTTTCGGATGCTCCGAACAGATGGATCTTGTTTTGCTTTCGGCGACCAGTCGCTTCGGCGGGGAAGGCTTTGCATTGGGGCGGATTGCGCGGGCCTGCACAGGGTTCGTCATGCAATCGAGAAAGGTGCTGCTGAACAGGGTGGGCAGCGGCGCCGGAGCGAGGGGCGGTCAATGAGCAGAAATCTTGCGTTCCGATGCGGCACGTCCGCCCATGATGTCGCCGTCGCCGCATATCGTCGGATCGTCCGTCCGGCCCAGGTTCAATAATCAATTCGTCCATTGCTCCGCTCGCCCGTCCGGGCGGGTTTTTTGCGTTCGAGGATGCGTCATGACCGATAAGAAAATGCCCCGCCATCATGAAGGCAATGCAAAGGCCCGTTCGCGGCGCCTGCTCTGCGGGGCTTCGCTGGCCGTGGTCATCGCCTGCGCGCCAATGACCGCGCACGCGCAGGCGCAGGATCGCTATTGGGACGCGAACGGGACGGCCATCGGATCGGGCGGATCGGGGACGTGGAATCTGTCCAACCTGAACTGGAGCCCCAATAATGACGGCGTCAGCGGGCCGTTCGTGCAGCCGTGGGTCAACGGCAATCCTGACAATGCGATCTTTGCCGGCACCGCGGGCACGGTGGCGGTCGGCGGTCCGGTGACGGTCGGCAACATCACCTTCAGTTCCGCTGGCTATGTCCTGAGCGGCAGCACGATCACGCTGGGCAGCGCCAATTCGACGATCACGACAAACACGGCGCAGGGCGGAAACAGCCAGATCGATTCGATCATCGCGGGGACCAACGGGCTGACCAAGGCTGGCGCGGGCGGACTGGTCCTGACCGGCGTCAACAGCTTTACCGGCAACATCAATATTAACGGCGGCGGGATATATGCGGCGACCGACGCGGCGCTCGGTGCGGCGGGCAACAATATCTTTACCGCGGACGGCATCACGACCCGCCTGTCGATCGGCGGCGCGAACAGCGCACGCACGGTCACGATCGGCGCCGGCGGCACCCTGAACCTCGAAGGGACGGGCGTCGGGGCCGCGCGTCTGCGCGGCAATGGGTCGGTTCAGCTTGCCGCCAGCGACATCAGGATGAGCAACGATCTCAACGACTATACCGGCCGCACCACTTTTCTGGGTTGCAACGGCGTCTGTTCGACGAGCTTCACCTCGATCGGCAATCTTGGCCAGGTCAGTTCGCTCGGCGCGCCGGTCACCGTCGCCGACGGCACGATCGTCTTTAACCAGCAGAGCCAGTATAGCGACAGCATCATCTATCTTGGCGATGGCGACAGTTCCAACCGCAACTGGGACATCAACGGCAATGGCGCGATCATCCGCAACCAGGGCAGCGGGACGCTGACGATCACGGGCGACGTCGATATTTCGGCGAACGGTTCGTTTTCAGCAGAGACCGCCAATATCGAACTTCTCGGTGTTTTGAGCGGCGGCGCGTTCGGGTTCAACGGCGGGGCCGCGAACGTCATCAGGCTTGGCACCGCGAACACGTTCGTCGGTCAGGCGACGATCAGCGGTCTGGTCGAGGCGCGGGTGCTGGCCGACACGGGGACCGTCAGTTCGCTGGGCGCGGGATCGACGATCGGCCTGACCGCCGGGACGCTGCGCTATCTGGGCACGGGCAACGCCAGCAACCGCGATTGGAGCATCAGCGGCGCCGGCAATCTCTTGAACGACGGCACCGGCGCACTCGACCTGAGCGGCGGCGCGGCCTTTGTGGCCGGCGGCGCGGTCGACAATCTGACGCTGGGCGGCAGTTTCGCGGGCGAGAACAGCTTTTCGGGGGCCGTGTCCGGCACCGGCAACATCATTTCAAACGGCAGCGGCACATGGATATTGGGCGGCGCCAACAGCTTCACCGGCAATGTCACCGTGACCACCGGAACGTTGAAGGCGGGCAATGCCGCGGCATTCGGGACCCGAAACGGCCTGATCGTCAGCGGCGGTACGCTCGACCTGGGCGGCTATGACCTGACCGCGGCATCGCTCACCGGCTCTGGCGGCACGGTGGCGCTGGGTGCGCAGACGCTGACGATCGAAGCCAAGACCGCCCAGCTCTTTGGCGGCAGCATGGTGGGCACCGGCGGCCTCAGGAAAACGGGCGTTGGTACGCTGACGCTGACCAACGCGCAAAATTATAGCGGCGCGACGACGGCCGCCGGGGGCAAGCTGGTCCTCGACTTTTCGGGCGCTGGCGGCCCCGCCAACAATATGATCCTGGCGTCGTCGGCGCTTGTCCTGTCGGGCGGCACGCTGGAAGTGCGCGGCGCCGCGGGCGAGACGAACAACCAGAATTTCAGCGGCCTGACCGTCAATACCGGCAGCAGCACCGTGTCGGCGATCAGCGGGGCGGGCGGCGTCGTCAACCTGAACCTGGGCGCTATCGTCCGGGCGGGCGGTCTGGTCAATTTCGTCCTGCCGACCGGCGGCGCGATCCGGACCAGCAACGCCGACGGGGTGCTGGGCGGCTGGGCGACGGTCAACGGGTCCGACTATGCAAAGGTCGTCGCGGGCGGCATCCTGGCATTCGACGCCAGCGACTATGTGGAAAAGGACGACGCCGCCACCTGGGCCAATGGCGACATCGTCACCGACACCGCCAATGCCCCGAATACCGCCTTTTTCGGGACGGTGAACGGAAATGTGCAACTGGGCGGTCTGCGCTACACCGCGGCCGCTCCGGGGGGGGCGACGGTGACGATCGGCGCCGCCAACACGCTCAGCATCGACGGCACCATCATCGTGGCGCCCAGCACGCTCAATACCAATCAGCGGTTCAGCGGCGGTTTCCTGACGGGCGGCGCGAATGGCGGAATATTTGGCGTTCAGCATAATGGCACGGGGACGATGACGATCGCGTCGACGATCGTCGACAATGGCGGCGCGACCGGCTTTTCGAAAAGCGGCGTCGGCGCGGTTCAACTGATCGCGGCGAACGAATATACCGGCCGAACGACGCTGAGCGGCGGCCTGCTTCAGGTCAGCCGACTTGCCAATGGCGGCGTCGCCAGCAGCATTGGCGCGTCAAGCGCCGATGCGGCGAACCTGGTTCTGGAAAGCGGGACGCTTGCCTATACCGGCACGACCGATGCGGTGTCCGATCGCGGAATCACGCTGGTCAACGGCGGCGTCGAACGCGCGATTCGGGTCGATGGCGCGCGGAGCGTGGAATTTTCCGGGCTGGTGACCAGCCCCGACGACGCCGGGCTGACCAAGACCGGATCGGGAACGCTGATCCTGTCGAATGCGGCCAATGATTATACCGGCGTCACGACGATCACCGCCAATGGCGGCAGCAGCGTCGGCACGCTTTCGATCAATACATTGTCGAATGGCGGCCTGGCCAGCGGCATCGGCGCCGCGACCGGCGCGTCCGCCAATCTGGTGATGAGCAACGGCGGGCGTCTGCAATATACCGGCGGGACGGTCGCGATCAATCGCGGCTTTACGCTGGCGGGCGGCATGGGCGGCATCGACGTCGCACAGGCCGGAACCACGCTGACCATCAGTGGCCTGGCGACCGGCGCCGGTTCCTTTACCAAGGCGGGGGCCGGCACCCTCGTCCTGAGCGGCCTCAACAGTTACACCGGCGACACCGTCGTCCAGAACGGGACGTTGCGCGCGGGTTCGGTGCGCGCCTTTGGATCCGGCAGCCGCTATATCACCATAAATGGCGGAGCGACGCTGGACCTTGGCGGGTTCAATGTGTCGGCGGGCGGCGTTATCGGCGCGGGCACGATCACGCTGGGGTCGCGGACGCTGACGACGGCTGGCGGGGCAGCGGACTTTACCGGGCGGATTACCGGCACCGGCGGCTTTACGCGGGGGGCGGGAAGTTACACGCAGATATTGAGCGGATGTAACAATGATTATACCGGCGTCACCACGATCAGCGGCAGCCTGGCGATCGACTGCATCGCCAACGGCGGGGTGGCCAGCGGCATAGGCGCGTCGGCGGCGGCGTCGTCCAACCTGGTCATGGCGGGTGGCACGCTGTCCTATACCGGCGCCAGCGCATCGACCGACCGGGGCTTTTCGCTGACCGGTAACGGCGTTTTCAACATAGCGAACGCCGCGACCGTGCTGGAATTTTCCGGAAATATCATCGGCGGCGGACAATTGTTAAAGGAGGGCGCGGGGACGCTGCTGCTGTCGGGCGTCAATGGTTCGACGGGCAATGCGCGCGTCGTCAACGGCACGTTGCGCGCCGGATCGACGACGGCGCTGGGCAGCGGCTGGCTCACGCTCGACAACAGCGCCGGCGTATTGTTCGACCTCAATGGATATAACAACAGCGTCGCCGCCCTCGCCGGCGGCGGGGCGCTGGGCGGCAACATCCTCCTCAACGGCGCGACCCTCACGATCAATGCCGGGGCGAGTTCCGCCAATTACGGCGGCGCGATCAGCGGCACCGGCGGCCTGGTCAAGAACGGCGCCAGCATCCAGCAGATTTCGGGCTGTTCGAGCAGCTATAACGGCCCCACCGTCATCAACCAGGGCATCCTTGCGGTCGCCTGTCTTGGCGATGGCGGCGTGAACAGTTCGATCGGGGCTTCGTCCTCGGCGGCCGGCAACCTCGTGCTGAGCGGCGGCACGCTGCAATATGTCGGCGCGGGCGGCAGCACGGACCGTCAATTCACGCTGGGGGCCTCGGCGACGAGCAAGCTCGATGCGTCGGGCACGGGCGCGATCGCCTTTACCAATGCCGGCGCCCTGACCTTCAGCAGCGCGAACACGGCGCAGACGCTGACGCTGGGCGGCACGAACACCGCGAACAATATCCTTGGCGCGCAGATCACGAACAATGGCACCGGCGTCACGGGGCTGACCAAGACCGACGCGGGCACCTGGATCCTGACCAATTCCGGCAGCACCTATACCGGCGTCACCACGATCAGCGGCGGTGTGCTGGGCGTCGACAAATTGTCCAACGGCGGACTTGCCAGCAGCATCGGCGCATCGTCGGCCGCGGCCGCGAACCTGGTGATCGGCAACGGATCGACGCTGCGTTATACCGGCGCGGGCGACGTCACCGACCGGCTGTTCACCCTGTCGGCGGGCGTGACGTTCATCGAATCGTCGGGCACGGGCGCGATCGTCTTTACCGATACCGGCCCGGTGACGCTGGCGGGCATGAACCAGGCGCGCACGATCGCGCTGGGCGGCACGAACAACGGCAACAACACGCTGGCGGGGTCGATCGGCGATGCCGGAACGGGCGTCACCACGCTGGCCAAGAATGACAGCGGGACCTGGGTGCTGACGGGCAACCACAGCTATACCGGGGCGACCAACATCAATGGCGGCGGCCTGGTCATCGGTAACGGCGGCGCGACGGGATCGATCGCCAGCGCGATCGTCAACAATTTCGGCACGCTCGGTTTCAATCGCGGCGACCTGCTGGCCTATGCGGGGCAGATCGTCGGCACCGGATCGGTACGGCAGATCGGGAACGGGACGACCGTCCTGACCGGCGCCAATAGCTATACCGGCGGTACGACGATCGATGCGGGTACGCTCCAGCTTGGCGACGGCGGCACGACGGGCAGCATCGTCGGCGACGTCGTCGACAACGGGGTGCTGGTTTTCAATCGGTCCGATCTTTTGAATTTTGCCGGAACGATCTCCGGCAGCGGCGCGGTTCAACAGATCGGCGGCGGCACGACGATCCTTGCAGGCATCAACAGCTATGCCGGCGGCACGTCGATCCTGGGCGGCACCTTGCAGGTGGCGGCTGACGTCAACCTTGGCGCGGCCGCGGGCGGCCTGATTTTCTCGGGCGGGACGCTGCGCACCACCGCATCCTTCGTGAGCGCGCGGGGCGGCAATCTGGCCGGCGACGGCACGATCCTGACCGATACGGGAACGGTGCTTGCGCTCAACGGAGCGATTTCGGGTGTGGGCGCCCTCATCAAATCGGGCGCGGGCACGCTGACGCTTGGCGGCAACAACAGCTATGCGGGCACGACCAATGTCAACGCCGGCACGTTGCGGATCAACGGCAACCAGTCGGCGGCGACCGGCCTTGTCACCGTGGCATCGGGCGCGACGCTGGCGGGCAGCGGGACGATCGGCGGCAGCGTCGACGTGCTGGACGGCGGCATCCTCGCGCCGGGCAACAGCCCCGGAACGCTCAACATCAACGGCGACCTGTCGCTGGCGAGCGGATCGGTGCTGAATTTCGAATTTGGCCAGGCCGGCGTCGTGGGCGGTCCGCTCAACGACCTGGTCAATGTCGGCGGCAATCTGACGCTCGACGGGACGCTGAACGTCGACGTGTCGACCGGCGGCAATTTCGGCGGCGGCATATACCGCATGTTCAACTATGGCGGCGCGCTGACGGACAATGGGCTGACGCTGGGATCGATGCCGGCGGGCAGCAATGTCACCGTCCAGACGTCGGTGGCGGGTCAGGTCAACCTGATCAATTCCGATGGCCTGTCGCTCAGTTTCTGGGACGGCACGACCGGACCCAAGTTCAACGACGTGATCGACGGCGGCAACGGCAGTTGGCACCTGGGCGGCACCGACAATGACTGGACGGGCGCCGACGGCGCGGTCAACGCCGCCTATGCCGACGCGACCTTCGCGATCTTTACCGGCGCGGCGGGCACCGTCACGATCGACAACAGCGGCGGCGCGGTGTCTGCGGCGGGGATGCAGTTCGCGACGAACGGCTATGTGGTGGACGGCGACCAGTTGACGCTGGTGGGCCCGGAATCCGTGATCCGCGTGGGTGACGGCACGGCGGCCGGGGCAGGCTTTACCGCCACGATCGCCGCCGACATGACCGGCGCCTCGCAACTGGTCAAGACCGATGCGGGGACGCTCGTCCTGACGGGCGTCAACAGCTATACGGGCGGAACGCTGGTCAACGGCGGTGTGCTTTCGGTCGGCGCCGACGGTGCGCTGGGCGCCACGGCCGGCGGGGTCACGCTCGACGGCGGCACCCTGCGGATGACGGGCGCGTCGTTCAGCAGCGCGCGCGCGTTCGATCTGGGGGCCGCGGGCGGCACTTTCGACGTCGCCGATCCATCGGCTTTCGCCTTCGTGTCCAACGGCGTGACGGGCGGCGGCGGGCTGACCAAGATCGGCGCAGGGACGCTCCAGCTTGTCGGCGCGAACAATTACACCGGCGGCACCAGGATCGACGCGGGCACATTGTTCATCGGCGCCGTTGTTGGCAACACGACGGCCTCTCTCGTCGGCGATGTGGTCAACAACGGGACGCTGCGTTTCGGCCGTGCGGACGACTATATCTATGCCGGGTCGATCACCGGCTCCGGCTTTCTCGATATCGTGGGTACGGGCGTGACGTCGCTGACCGGCAACAGCAGCTATGGTGGCGATACGAGGGTCATTGGCGTCGGCGGCGAACTGCGCATCGTGGGCGGGGCAAAGGTTGCTTCGGGCGGCGCCACATCGATGGGCCGCTCGGTCTTGAGTGTCGATGGCATCGCCTCGGAGTTTTCCACGGCATCCATTGGCGGCAATGTTTCGGGCGGCGGCACCACCATAGTGCGGGCCATAAACGGCGGTACGCTTCGGACCACTGTTGGCGACATCGACATTATTGCTTTGCCCGGCACAAGCGTGCGGATCGATGTCGATGGGGCAAATTCGCTGATCGATCTGGCGGGCGGCGTGCGGGGGAGCAGCACTAGCAATACGCCGTTCAGCATGACGATCAGCGCGGGCGGAACGTTGCGCACGGCCGGTGCAAGCGTGATCGGAACCACTAGCAGCACCAACAACTTCATTCCCGTGACGATCACGGGTGCTGGCTCGAACTGGACGAGTGATAGCTCGCTGCAAATGTCTTCGGGCATTTTCAGCATTCTTCAGGGCGGCGCTGCCCGCTTTGCGACCGCGACCTTCGGGGCTTCGCCGCGGAGCGCGGAATTATACGTCATGGGGGCAGGGTCCAGCTTCACGACGACGGGCGACCTTTTATTGGGTGCGGGTGGATACACCGGAACGCTGACGCTGGCCAACGACGGACGGGTCGATGTGGGCGGGACTCTTCGCCTTGGCGACGATGGCGTGGCGGCGGGCATCCTCAACATCGGTAACGCCGGAACGTCCGCCCCTGCGGCGGCGGGCGTGCTCAATGCGGCGACGGTGCATCTTGGCAGCACGTCCTCGACCATCAACTTCAACCATCTCGATAACGATTATGTGTTTGGCGGCGTCCTATCGGGAACGGGCCTGATCAACCAGGCGGCGGGCATCACGCGCCTGACGGGGGCAAGCCTGAACTATGCCGGCGGGACAATGGTTTCGGGCGGGACGTTGCTCGTCGACGGCAGCCTCGGCGGTGCGGTCAGTATCTACGAGGCTTGGCAGGGCGACCCGAATGGCGGCACACTCGGCGGCAATGGTATGATTGGCGGCGATGTCATGATCCAGGGCGGCAACCTGAACCCCGGTGACATTGGCGGAATTCCGGGCAGGCTGACCATCGGCGGCAATCTGGAACTATTGTCCGATGCAACGATCAACAGCGATTTCGGGCAGGCGAATGTCGTCGGCGGCGCGTTCAACGATCTGATCGACGTCGGCGGTGACCTGACGCTTGACGGGACCCTGAACGTCGCGGTTTCCCCGGGCGGCAGTTTCGACCCCGGCGTTTACCGCGTCATCAACTATGGCGGTACGCTGACGAACAACGGGCTCACCGCCGCCCCGAATTATTTTGTGCAGACGTCGGTCGCGAACCAGGTCAATCTGGTCAATGTCACCAGCCTGACGATGCGTTTCTGGGACGGCGTGAACGGCGGCAGGAACGACGGCACGATCACCGGCGGCGACGGGCTGTGGCAGGCAAGCGGCGGCAACGACAATTGGACGGAGGTCGACGGGTCGGCCAATGCCCCGTTCACGAACGCTGCCTTCGCGGTCTTTTCGGGCATCGGCGGAACGGTGACGGTCGATGCCTCGCTTGGCGCCGCAATGGCTTCGGGGATGCAGTTCGCCAGCGATGATTATAGAGTCGTGGGCGACGAAATTTTCCTTGTCGATCCGGCGGCGATCATTCGCGTCGGCGACGGCACGGTCGGGGGTGCGGGCTATACCGCGACGATCGCGGCGAACCTGAACAGCATGGGTAACGTCATCAAATCCGACCTCGGGACGCTCGTGCTGACGGGCGCGAGAAACTTTACCGGTGAGGCGGAAGTGCGGGGCGGCGAACTGCGGCTCGCGAACGGAGGAGAACTGGTCAGCAGCGGCGGCGTCATTGGCGGCGGCAGCGCAGATGGCGGCGTCGTTACCGTCACCGGGGCCAGTGTCGGCGGCTATCCATCGACATGGATCAATGATGCTGATCTTCGCGTCGGCGGCCGTGGCGCCGGTACGCTGAACATCCTTGACGGCGGCCGCGTGACGGTCGCCGGCATAGCCTCTATCGGAGACGAAGCGGGCGGGCAGGGCACGGTCGTCGTGTCCGGGCAGCGCGCAAATGTCAATGCGTCGTCGTTCGCCAGCCTGGGCGGCCTCATCATCGGCAATTCGGGCAGCGGGACGATGTCGGTGGCCGCGGGCGGACAGCTTATCAGCCAGTCGTCGAGCTCTGTCGGGGCTGTCGCCGGTGGTCAGGGCATCGTGAACGTATCGGGCGTCGGGGCGGATGGCATTGCCTCGATCTGGAGGAGCAATAATAATCTGTCCATCGGTTCGGGTGGCGATGGCCTATTGAACATCACCGACGGCGGCAGGGTCGTCAGCGATGTGACCGCGATCGGCGAGCTATCCGGAGGCGTCGGGCGAGTGCTCGTCAGCGGGGCCAGTTCATATTGGGGCAGTTTGTTCCGCACCGGCGTCGGCGTTTCTGGCACCGGTTCGCTCACGATCGAAAATGGCGGCGAGGTCTATGCCTTTGGCGGCCTTTCCCTCGGCGCAAACGCGGGGGGGAGCGGAACCGTCGCCATCCGGGGCACGGCGGGTAATCGCGGGCTATTGAGGACCAGTCAGATCAGCGGCGGCGCCGGCACCGTCAACTTCTCTCTCGATGGTGGCATTGTGCGGGCGACCGCCGACAATAGTAACTTCTTCGCCAATTTTGGCGCGAGCAATATCGATCTGGGCGCGAACGGCGGCATCATCGATACCTACACTTACGGCATCGGCATCGCCGCTCAGTTCGCCGGTGCGGGCGGGTTGACCAAGGAAGGCCTCGGCACGTTAAGGCTGACCGCGGCCAACAGCTATACGGGGGCGACGTTCGTCAACGCCGGGACGTTGCTGGTCAATGGCAACCAGTCGGCGGCGACGGGGCTGACGACCGTTGCCTCGGGCGCAAGCCTCGCCGGCTCCGGCACGATCGGCGGTGGCGTCGTCATGCTTAATGGCGCGGCTCTGTTGCCGGGCGACGGTGTCGGCACTTTGACGATCGGCGGCAACTTGACGCTCGGCGCCACTTCGGCCCTGAATTTCCAGTTCGGGCAGGCCGATGTCGCCGGTGGCGCGCTGAACGACCTGGTCAATGTCGGCGGCAACCTGACGCTCGATGGCATTCTCGACGTGACGGTCTCGACCGGCGGCACCTTTGGGCCCGGCATCTATCGCCTGTTCAACTATGGCGGCACGCTGGTCGACAACGGCCTGACGCTGGGGCTGATCCCGGGCGGTTTTTCCGGCGTTTCTGTTCAGACCGGGGTCGCGGGGCAGATAAACCTGGTCAACGCGCAGGGGCTGGCGCTCAGTTTCTGGGACGGCGTGGCGGGGCCAAAGCATGATGGCGTGCTCAACGGCGGCGACGGCGTGTGGGGCATCGCCGATGGCGGGAGCAACTGGTCCGACGCGAACGGCACGATCAACGCCGATTATGCACAGAACAGCTTTGCGGTCTTTGCGGGTGCGTCCGGCGTCGTCACGATCGACAACGACGGCGGCGATGTCCTGGCGTCCGGCATTCAGTTCGCAAGCGACGGCTATGTCATCACCGGCGAAACGCTGGGATTGACGGGCACAGAGGCGATCGTTCAGGTCGGCGACGGCAGTGTCGCGGGCGCGGGCTATACCGCGACGATCGACGCCAATATTGCCGGGACGGCGCGGCTGCTGAAAACGGATGCGGGCACATTGGTGCTGACCGGCCTCAACAGTTACAGCGGCGGAACGCGGATCAACGGCGGCACGGTCCGCATCGAATCCGACGCCAATCTGGGCGACGCGAACGGCGGCTTGTCGATTGGCGGCGGAACGCTTCACACCACGTCGGACATTATTTCGGCGCGGGCCGTGACGCTGATCGGCGACGGCATATTCCGCAGCGATGCCGGAACGGCCCTGACGCTGACCGGCCTGATCGACGGCACGGGCGACCTGGTAAAGGCGGGCGCGGGCACGCTGTCGCTGGACGGCAGCGGGTCCTTTGCCGGCGCGATCACGGTCGAAGCGGGCACATTGTTCGTCAACAGCGACTATTCGGCGGCGACCGGCCCCACCAATGTCGCGGCGGGCGCCGCCCTGGGCGGCATCGGCACGATCGGCGGCGATGTCGTCTTTGCGGGCGGTTCGACACTGACGCCGGGATCTGGCGGAACGGGCACCCTGACCATCGGCGGCGACCTGTCGCTTGCGGCCGGGACACAGCTTGATTTCGAATTCGGTCAGGTCGGGGTCGCGGGCGGGGCGCTCAACGACCTCGTCAACGTCGGCGGCGACCTTGTCCTTGACGGCGTGCTGAATGTCGGCGTCCCGTCGGGGGGCGCCTTTGACGTCGGCATCTATCGCCTGTTCAACTATGGCGGCACGTTGACGAACAATGGCGTCACGCTGGGCACGCTTCCCACCGGCGCCAACGGCACGGTTCAGACGTCGGTGGCGGGGCAGGTCAATCTGGTCAATTCGGGCGGCCTGACGCTGAACTTCTGGGACGGCGCGGCCGGTCCGGCGGCCGACGGCGTCATCAATGGCGGCAGCGGCGTCTGGCAGAGCAGCGGCGGCAACAATAATTGGACGGACGAGACCGGCAATCTCAGCGCCCCCTATGCCGACAGCGCCGTTGCGATATTCGGCGGCACGTCGGGCACGGTCACGGTCGACAACGGACCGGGCATCGTGGCGGTCACCGGGATGCAGTTTGCCGCCAACGGCTATGTCGTTACCGGCGATGCGGTCCGGCTGGACGGCGCACAGGCGACGGTCCGCGTCGGCGACGGGAGCACGGCGGGCGCGGGCTTTACCGCGACGATCAATTCGGCGCTGACCGGCGCGGCGCAACTGGTCAAGACCGACGCGGGCACGCTCGTCCTTGGCGGCACGAACAGCTATAGCGGCGGGACACAGATCGTCGCGGGCACGCTCCGCATATCGGACGACGCCAATCTTGGCGCGGCCAGCGGCGGGGTGACATTTGATGGCGGCACGCTCGAAACGAGCGCCAACGTCACCAGCGCGCGCGGCATCGCCGTTGCCGGTGGGGGCACGATCGCGACGGCGGCCGATACGCTGTTCAGCTATGCTGGCCTATTCTCGGGCACCAGCGGGCTGACCAAAAGCGGCGCGGGCACCTTGCTCATCACCGGAAATAACGGCGGCTTTACCGGGACCACGACGGTCGCGGCCGGGACGCTGGGCGTGCAGGGCGCGCTCGGCGGGGCGGTCAGCGTCGGTGCGGCCGGCCGCGTCGAAGGCGCGGGCCGCGTCGGCAGCCTCGTCAACGCGGGCGTCGTCGCACCGGGCAGCGGCATCGGGTCGCTGACCGTTTCCGGCAATTATACCGGCGATGGCGGCGTTCTGGAAATCGAGGCCGCGCTTGGCGGCGATGCTTCGTCCGCCGACCGGCTGATCGTCAACGGTGCGACATCGGGCACGACGCGGGTCACGGTCATCAACCGCGGCGGCGCCGGTGAGCAGACGGTGGAGGGGATCAAGATCGTCGACGTCGCGGGGGCGTCGAACGGCACCTTCACGCTCGAAGGCGATTATCTGTTCGAAGGCCAGCAGGCCGTGGTCGTCGGCGCCTATGGCTATCGTCTGTACAAGAATGGCGTATCGACCCCGCAGGACGGCGACTGGTATCTTCGCTCTGCGCTGATCGCCGGCGGCAATCCGCAGGATCCGCTCTATCAGCCGGGTGTGCCGGTGTATGAAGCCTATGTCGGCACCTTGCAGTCGCTCAATCGCCTGCCGACGATGTTGCAGCGGGTGGGCAGCCGGACATGAGCCGCGTCACCGATCGCCGGGACGGGCCTGTGGGGCCGGTTCGAATCCGAACGCCAGCGTCCAGAGGCGCGCGTTTCGACCAGCGGTGCCGACCGCCGGGGCGACCAGTGGCAGGCGCAGCTTGGCCTTGATACGGTGTTCGCGCAGCGCGGCGACGGCGCGATGCTCGTCGGCGGGCTGACCGCCCATTATGGCAAGGCGAACAGCAGCGTCACGTCGGTCTTTGGCAATGGCGCCATCGCCACCAAGGGCTATGGCGTCGGCGCCACGATGAGCTGGTATGGGCCGCGCGGCTTTTATGCCGACGGTCAGGCCAAGCTGAGCTGGTACGACAGCGACCTGAATTCGGCCGTCCTCGGATCGCTGGCGCGCGGCAACAAGGGCAAGGGACAGGCCTTCAGCCTGGAACTTGGCAAGCAGACGCCGATCAGCCGGAACCTGTCGATCACGCCGCAGGTCCAGATGGGCTATGCCAGGGTCGAATTCGATCGCTTCGTCGATGCATCGGCGACCGCCGTTTCGGTCGGGGCGGGCGAAAGCCTGAAAACCCGCTGGGGGGTCGCGATCGATCACCAGACAAGCTGGAAGGGCGGCGCGGGCGACATGCGCCGCACGCGCCTCTATACCGTGATGAACCTTCGCTACGAATGGCTGGATGGCGCGGTCGCCGATGTGGCGGGAACGCCGATCATCAATCGCGATCACCGCCTGATGGGCGAATTGGGGCTGGGCGGCAGCTATAGCTGGGGCAACGACCGCTTCTCCCTCTATGCCGAGGCGTCGGGCGATACGGCGATGGCCGATTTCGGCGCGGGCTATAATTTGAAGGGCACGGCGGGCTTCCGCGTCCGCTTCTGACCAGGCCGGGCATGGACATCGGGGCACGGGTCCGCCTTGCGATCACATCGGGACGATGGATCGTGGGGCGGACCTGTCCGTCAAAACCGTTATTCTAGGGTCAGGACCCATTAATTTCCCGATCGAGGCGTCGAAATGGCGAAGATATCGGGCTCGGGCGGGCGCAGCGGGTAGCATCGCTACCCGCAAGGCCGCGCGGGCCTGAGATCGAAGCCATTTCGGCGTCCCTTGGGATTTGACCGAT
>JAIXHQ010000033.1 GCA_030145715.1 Sphingopyxis sp.
CGGTCGCCTCAAAGACTGGCGACGGGTCGCGACACGCTACGATCGCTGCCCGAAGGCCTTCTTCTCCGCCGTCGCCCTCGCTGCCAACGTCATCTTCTGGCTCTGATCAATGAGTCCTGACCCTAGGCGAGACCGTCAAGAACGGGCCACCCCTGGCTGGCCATGGTGCCGAAGCCGTGCGCGAGGCGATCGCGAAGTCGATGACGAAACTCCCCGAAACATTGCGCCAGTCGCTGACCTGGGATCAGGGCGCCGAGATGGCTCAGCATGCCAGGTTGCGTATCGATACCGGGCTGGAGATCTACTTCTGCGATCCACAAAGCCCGTGGCAGCGCGGCACAAACGAGAACACTAACGGTCTCCTGCGACAGTACTTTCCGAAGGGCACCGACCTGAGTTGGCACACGTCAGACGCGCTCGATGCGGTCGCACACGCCGTCAACACGAGACCTCGTAAAACCTTGGGTTGGAAAACTCCCGCCGAAGCTCTCGACCAATTGCTTGCGAAGGTTCATATCGAGGGTGTTGCGACGACCGGTTGAATCCGCCTTGGCTGCCGCGATCGCTGTGGTGGATCAGCCCGCCACGATGGGCAGGTCGGCGATCGTGGATGGCCTGCTCAAGGGCATCCAGGACGAAGCTCGCATGCGCCGTCCTGCTGACCCGCCAACCCACGATATAACGGGCATAAACGTCGATGACGAAGGCGACATAAACGAAGCCTGCCCATGTCGCGACATAGGTAAAGTCCGACACCCAGAGCATGTTGGGCGCCGGCGCGTGGAACTGCCGGTTCACCTGATCGAGTGGGCACGGCGCGGCCTTGTCGCTGATCGTCGTGCGCACCGGCTTGCCCCGGATTACACCCTGCAAGCCCAGGTCGCGCATCAGCCGCCCGATGGTGCATCGCGCGACGGCGAAGCCCTCACGGTTCATCTGCCGCCAGACCTTGCGCACCCCGTAGACGCCGAAGTTCTCCGCAAAAACGCGTACCACCTCGGGCTTCAGATCGCGATCGCGCCGGGCACGATCTGATAGCCTTCCAGGATCTCGTCGCTGAGCGACACGCTCGTGGTCAGTGGATGGGGCGATCGGCAGAACCCGGCAGATCGGCTCGACCCCATAAACCTCACGATGCTCGTCAATGAAGGCAGTCATCGCCTGAACGGGCGGTCGAACTCCGCCTGGGCAAAATATGCCGATGCCTTGCGCAGGATCTCGTTGGCCTGGCGCAACTCACGGTTCTCGCGCTCAAGGGACTTGAGGCGATCAGCCATCTCGGTCGGCACATCGGCGCGCTTGCCGCTATCGACCTCGACCTTCTTCACCCACTCATGAAGCGTCTGCGGAACGCAGCCGATCTTCGCTGCGATCGACACGATGGCTGCCCACCGTGATGGATGATCGCCTTCGTGATCCAGAACCATCCGGACCGCACGTGCGCGAACCTCAGGTGCAAATTTGTTCGTTGTCCTACTCATTACAGGCCCTTCCTCTCAGGAGTTAGGGCCTCCGGCAATCCCGGGGCGGTTCAGAGAGCGGAAATGGCAGATCGGTCACGAGCCCTCAGAGAGCTTCGAAAATCGGGCCCGCGAATGTCTTCGCAAGATTGGCGAATTTGCAGATTGGCCTTCGCATTTCTTCGCCTTTTCAGGCGTTTTCGTGGCTGCCGTGGTGACGGATAAGCGCAGCCATGTTGTCGAACGCTCCTGCCAATGGTCTCGAACTTTTGTCGCTCATGGCGGCAAAGGCGGCCGAGCGCGCGTCGGTGCAGCTTTACGGGTCGATCCGCCTCGCGAATTGCGAAGCACTCGAACTGGCCGAGGGCTTTCGGCCCGAAGAGGTCGATCTCGAAAGCTGGGCGGTGCGCGCCGACGAGCAGAATGCGGTGATCGCGGTCTTTGCGACCGCGCCGCAGGAGCGGCGGTGCCGCGCATGAGCTTTCACAAACTTTGCAGCCTTTCATTTTGCGGTACGGCGGCGCGCCTTGGCGCGACGGGGCGGCCGCTGGCTATCTGATCGGGAGAAAATCATTGGGAGCCGACTTCAAACCCAAGAAATCGGTGGCGCTGTCAGGCGTCACCGCAGGGAATACCGCGCTCTGCACGGTGGGGCGCACCGGCAACGATCTTCACTATCGCGGCTATGACATTCTGGAATTTGCCGAGAGTGCCGAGTTCGAGGAAATCGCGCATCTGCTCGTTCACGGCGAGTTGCCGACCGATGCCCAGCTCAAGGCCTATAAGGCCAAGCTTCGCGGCCTGCGCGGATTGCCGCAGTCGGTGAAGCAGGCGCTCGAAGCCGTGCCCGCCGCCGCGCACCCGATGGATGTGATGCGCTCGGGCGTCTCGGCGCTCGGCTGCGTACTCCCCGAAACGCATGACCATAACACGCCCGACGCTCGTGACATCGCTGACCGGCTGATGGCGTCGCTCGGTTCGATGCTGCTCTATTGGTATCATTTCGCGCACAATGGCCGCCGGATCGAGGTCGAAACCGACGACGACAGCATCGGCGGTCACTTCCTTCATCTGCTCCACGGCAAGGTGCCTTCGGACATCTGGGTGCGCGCGATGCACACGTCGCTCATCCTTTACGCCGAGCATGAGTTCAATGCCTCGACCTTCACCGCGCGGGTTATCGCAGGCACCGGATCGGACATGTACAGCTGCGTTGCCGGTGCTATCGGTGCGCTGCGCGGTCCGAAGCATGGCGGCGCGAACGAGGTCGCTTACGAAATCCAGAAACGCTATGCGACCGCCGACGAGGCCGAGGCCGATATTCGCCGCCGCGTCGAGGCGAAGGAGGTCGTCATCGGTTTCGGTCACCCCGTCTACACGATCTCCGACCCGCGCAACGTCGTTATCAAGCGCGTGGCGAAGATCCTTGCGGATGAGGCGGGCGCGCAGCGCCAGTTTGCGGTTGCGGAACGCATCGAAAGCGTCATGTGGGATGCGAAAAATATGTTCCCGAACCTCGATTGGTTCTCGGCGGTGTCCTATAATCTGATGGGTGTGCCGACCGCGATGTTCACGCCGCTGTTCGTCATCGCGCGCACCTCGGGCTGGGGCGCGCACGTCATCGAACAGCGTCAGGACAACAAGATCATCCGTCCTTCGGCGCATTACACGGGGCCGGAGAATTTGAGTTTCGTGCCGCTCAGCCAGCGTAGCGAAGCGGCGTGAGGAGATAGAAATTGCCTTATCTGATTGCTGACGACCTCCCGAAAGAAAACGCGGGCAGACGCTTCCGCGCCGGCCTGAACCGCCCCGGAATATATCAACTCCCCGGCGCGCATAACGGTCAGGCTGCGATCCAGGCGCGTCAGGCTGGCTTCGACGGACTTTATCTGTCGGGTGCGGCGATGACCGCGTCGATGGGCCTGCCCGATCTCGGGATCATCACCGTCGACGAGGTCGCCTTCTTCATCCGCCAGATCGCCCGTGCGTCGGGGCTGCCTTTGCTCGTCGATGGCGACACCGGCTATGGCGAGGCGCTCAACGTCATGCACATGGTTCGCACCTTCGAGGATGCGGGGGCCGGCGCGGTCCATCTCGAGGATCAGATACTTCCCAAGAAATGCGGCCACCTCAATGGCAAGAATCTCGTGCCCGCCGAGGACATGGCCGCCAAGGTCGCCGCCGCCAAGAAGGCAAGCCGCGATATTATGGTCGTCGCCCGCACCGATGCCGCGGGCGTCGAGGGCTATGATGCGGCCGTGTCGCGCGCCAGGCTCTATGTCAAGGCGGGCGCCGACGCGATCTTCCCCGAAGCACTGGTGACGCGCGACATGTTCGAGAAATTCGCGAAGGATTTGCCCGGCGTGCCTTTGCTCGCCAATATGACCGAGTTCGGCAAGACGCCTTTCTATACCGCGAGCGAGTTCGAGGCGATGGGCTACAAGATGGTGATCTGGCCGGTGTCTTCGCTGCGCGTCGCCAACAAGGCGCAGGCCGACCTTTATGCATCGATCAAGGCGAACGGCGGCACGCACAAGATGGTCGATGCCATGCAGACGCGGCAGGAGCTTTACGACACGATCGGCCTCCACGCCTTCGAGGAACTCGACGGGAGCATTATCAAGACGATCGTGCCGCAGGGCATAGCGCAAGATCTCTAAGCCAATCGATACAGAGGCCATGCGTCGACCGGACGCGCGATCGGCCATGGGGGCGGGGAATTCTCCATGGCCCGCCAAGTTTTTTGCGACTTGAGTTGCTGGATAATTCGCAATATACGCAGAACATAATCTGCGGATAATATAGGGTTTGCGAATAATTGCGGATTGATCTCGCAAGTTTTGCAAATGTTGCGAAGATCGGGCCTGCAATGCGGAAAGCTTATATGGGGGTGCGCCTCAGGCGCCTTCGCGAGGAGCGCAAGCTCAAGCAGATCGAGCTTGCAAACGCGCTCGGCATTTCTCCCAGCTACCTCAATCAGCTTGAACAGAATCAGCGATCGCTCACGGTTCCGGTCCTGCTGAAGATCAATCAGGTCTTCGGCGTCGACGTCCAGCTCTTCTCGGAAGATGAGGAAGGCCGACTGATCACCGAACTGCGCGATGCGCTGGCGGAAGGGACCGAAGATGTCTCGCTCGCCGAGGTTCGCGAGCTTGCGATGAACATGCCCGCGGTCGGGCGCACCCTCGTGACGCTCCACCGGCGCTATCGCGAAGCGGCCGAACGCAGCGAGGCGATGGCAGCGCAACTTGGTGACGACTGGATCGCGGGCGGACCCGCGCGCATGCCCTACGAGCAGGTTCGCGACTTCTTCTATGCGCAGCACAACCATATCGAGCCGCTCGATGAGGCGGCCGAGCGGTTGTACGCGGCGGCAGGTCTTAGCCCCCGAGGCGTCCATGCCGGGCTCAGGGCCTGGCTGCGCGACCGTCACAATGTCCAGATCATCTTCGCGGAGGGAAATGGTGCCCAGCGTCGCTATGATCCGGCCCTCCGAACGCTCCACATTTCCGCCGAACTGAAACAGGGCCAGCAGGCTTTCCAGATGGCGACGCAGCTCGCCTTTCTTGAACTTGGCGACGTGATTGATCGCCTTGCCGACAACCGGATTCTTCAGGGCGAAGAGGCGCGCCAGCTCGTGCGCGTCGGCCTAGCCAACTATTTCGCTGGCGCGCTTTTGCTGCCCTACCGCGACTTTCTCGCTGCGGCCGAGGGCGAAGCTTATGATATTGAAAAACTCGCGCGGGGTTTTGGGGTCGGCTTCGAGACGATCTGTCACCGGCTCTCGACCCTGCAGCGCGCCGAGGCGCGCGGCGTGCCGTTCTTCTTCGTGCGCGTCGACCGGGCCGGCAATATTTCGAAGCGTCAGTCGGCGACCGACTTCCATTTCTCTCGCGTCGGCGGAAGCTGCCCGCTTTGGAACGTATATGAAGCCTTCACCCAGCCAGGAAGGGTGCTGACGCAGATCGCGCAGATGCCCGATGGGCGAACTTACCTGTGGATCGCTCGCACCGTCGGAACCGCGAACACCGGCTTCGGGGTTCCGGGCAAGACCTTTGCGGTCGGCCTCGGCTGCGACATCCGCCACGCGGGGCGTCTCGTCTATTCGAGGGGGCTCGACCTGGCCGATCCCTTGACAGCGACACCAATCGGCGCTGGCTGCAAGGTATGTGAAAGGATCGGTTGCCCGCAACGTGCATTCCCGCCGATCGGGCGATCGGTCGCGGTCGATCAGAATCGGAGCACCTTGGCCCCATATCCTGTGGCTTAAGAGATTCGCGCAGAACCCCGGCGATCGGCAAATCCTTGTTGGGGAAAGGGGACGATGAGGGTCTTCTTAATCGCCCAACCAATCGGCTGTGATCTCTCCCCTATGTCCCTCCGGCGCCAGGGCGGCGCGCAGGGCTTCGAGCAGAGGCGGCAGCGCCTGCTTGAAGGCGTAGGGCGGGTTGACGATGAAAAGGCCCGCGCCGTTATAAATGTCGGGCTGGTCCCTGTCGTACAGCCAATGTTCGACCACCAGAAACTTTGGGATGCCAAGCCTGCGTAACTGCTGCTTCCACCGCACATGCGTGGCGCGGTCTTTCAGCGGATACCAGATCACCGTCACGCCATGTGCCCATTTGCGGTGAGCAGCGGCGAGGGTGGCGGTGATGCGCGCGCGTTCATCGGTTTGTTCATATGGCGGGTCGACCACGACCACGCCGCGCGCAGTGCGGGGCGGCAGCATCGCCAGCCAAAGCTCGTAGGCGTCGCGCTGATGCACGGCGGCGGATGTGTCGCGCATCGCGCCGCGCAGGGTATAGGCGTCTTCGGGATGTTTCTCGTTCAGGATCAGAAAATCCTGCGGACGCAGAAGCTGCGCCAGAAATCGCGGCGATCCGGGGTAGAAGCGAGGCTCTGCCCCTTCATTCACCGCCTGTACGGCGGCGCGGTAGTCGTCCAGCAAGGGGGTCGGGTCGGCAAAGGCCCGCAGCACGCCCTGTATGGCCTCGCCGGTGCGTTGGGCCTCCTCGGCGCCAAGGTCGTACAGTCCGCAACCGGCATGGGTGTCGATCAGGGTCAAGGCGCCCGGTTTTTGCTGCAAGGCCCGTACGAGGGCGATCAGCAGACTGTGCTTTACGACATCGGCGCTGTTGCCAGCATGGAAGGAATGGCGATAATTCATTATAATTCAAAACCCTGGTGATCCGCCTTTACGCGAACGGCTCGGCGTGAATGCCGAGCGCGAGGCGAAAGAAGCAACCAATCCAGTGCCCGTATAGAATCGGGCCGAAACCTTCAAAAGATTCTGCGCAATGCCTCACGCGCGCGTGCGCGATCGTCACCTGAGGCCGAGAGGCGGGCCTTAGCGCCGCATGGGATATTCGATGATCGAGGAGCCGGATGCAGTTGGCATTGCCGCGAAGCGCCCGGCCGCCATCAGGCGACCGGGCGCTTCGCGGCGCAGGATCAGCCGCTAAACACGCTTTGTGGCGAGCGCCACGGCATCCGCTCCGGCAGGGATGCGAAATGCAGAGGACGCATCGGTCACCGCCTGCCAGATTGCTTCGGCCGCGTCGCTTGCTGTCGTGACTCTGACGGGCTCCTCTGGCGGTGTAGCCATCACCTGCTTGGCCCACGCCGCATAGGCATCGGGGATGCCGTTCTGCGAACGGGCGCGGGCGGCCGCGCCAAACGAGGTTTCCGGAGCACGGCCGGGAATGACCAGCCGTACGCGGATGCCAAACCCTTCCGTCTCGAGAGCGAGGCTTTCGCTAAATGCTTCCACGGCCGCCTTGCTGGCTGTGTAGGCCGAAAGCATCGGCAGGGGTTTCAATGTCACCGCCGACGACAGGTTGACGATGACGCCTGATGCCTGCGCACGAAGGCCCGGCAGGAACGCTTGCGTCACCGCCATTGTGCCGAAGGTGTTCAGTTCGAAAAGCTGGCGCGTCTGCTCGATCGAGACGCCTTCGAGGACACCCATCAAACCGGCACCGGCATTGTTGACGAGAGCGTCGATCAGCCCCGCTTCCTCTACGGCGCGGGCGATGCTGACATTGTCCGTCACATCAAGTGCAAGGATGCGCAGCCGGTCGGACGCAGGCAGCACATCATGACGAGGATTCCGCATCGCAGCGACGACGGTCCAGCCGCGATCGAGGAAATGGCGGGCGGTCTCAAGCCCGAAACCGGACGAAGTGCCGGTGATAAGGATGGTGTTCATTTGATAATCCTGTTGTGATGGACCGCTTGGGCGGAGCAACAGGCGTCAGCGCAGTCCGCCGCGGACCTGCTCCGCTTTCGACTGATCAAGAAGTCGCGCCAACGCGTTCTTCCAACTTCGCGGGAAGGAATGAGATAGCCGATCGTTCGGTATTCGACAGTATGCCAAGTTTGAACGGTGCGTCCAAACATCGGCGCCCACGAAAACAGCGAGCGTGGCTCCTTTTGCATTCCTGATCGCCGAAAGCCGCGGCTATCGCGCCGCCACGGAGGCGGCGGTGCGATGGCGTCAGCAATCAACCGTATCAAATGCGGTGCAGGGCCGGAGCGTTGGGCTCGACGGCATATCGGGCCAGCGTACTGATCCTTCCGCCCGGTTTTTCGACCTGGTCCACGACCTTCACATCGGTTCGCCATTGCTTTGGCGTGATGTCGAACAACTGATAGCCGCGCCGGTCGGTGTAGAGATCGAAATGCGGATTGTTGCGCATCATCTGATCGAGCCCCGCTTCGCCCGTGCCATTGCCGTTCGAACTGATCGACGCCGCCTGAAATTCCACCGCGATCTTTGGGCCGTCCGGCCGTTCGTCATTCTCGGGCACCAGCCCGACGAGATGCTTGTGATGATCGCCCGTCGCGACGATCAGATTTGTCAGTTCATGTTTGCGGATCGAATCGATCAGCCGCTTGCGCGCCGGACGGTATCCGTCCCACAAATCGGTCGCGAACCGGGCTTCGGCGGCGTCGTCGGCCCGGAAATCGACGGGCATGACGATGATTTGTTGGGCAAGGAGATTCCAGGTCGCGCCGCTGCCGAGCCCTTCGTCGAGCCACGCCTCCTGCTGCCGTCCCAGCACTTCAGGCGACTGAAGCACGGGAGCCGGGCAGGGGCGGATCTTTCCATCGTCGCAGACCTGATCGGTCCGGTTCGACCGTGTATCGAGCACATGCATACGCAGAAGTCGGCCATAATCGAGCCGACGGTAAGCGGTGAGGCCGCCGTGAGCGGGAAACATCGCCTTGCGGACGGGCATATTCTCGTACCATGCCTGCAGCGCCGCATAGCGCCGCAAGGCGAATATTTCGGGGCTGGTGCCATCCTGATCGGCATCGCCCGCCCAATTATTGTCGATCTCATGATCGTCGAACGAGCAGGCAAAGGCGCAGGCGGCGTGTGCCGCCTGCAAGGCCGGGTCGCTTTTATACTGCGCGTAACGGCGACGATAATCCTCGATGCTGTAGATTTCGCCGCCGATATGCTGGCGCACGATCGGCGGGCCCTTGGCCTGCGGCCCAAGCGGCGTCGTGCCGCCCTCATAGATATAGTCGCCATAGTGGAAGATCAGGTCGAGATCGGGCTCGTTCGCCAGATGGGACCAGGCATCGAAATGGCCCATTTCATAATTTTGGCAACCTGCCACCCCGATCCGAACCCGATCGACCGATGCGCTGGTGGCGGGGGCCGTCCGCGCCGTGCCGACCGGACTGACGTCGGATCCGGCGACCGCAAAGCGATACCAATAGCGACGGTGCGATTGCAGCCCCCCGACCTCGACATGAACCGAATGGCCGAGTTCGGGCATCGCCAGCGTTTCGCCGCTGCGCACGACGCGTTGGCAGGCCTCGTCCTCGGCAACTTCCCACCGCACCGGAACCCGCGCGGCCGGCATTCCCGCATGTTCGTCGAACGGCCGCGGGGCAAGGCGCGTCCAGATCACGAAACCGTCGGGCCATGGGTCGCCCGATGCGACGCCCAGGGTAAATGGGTTGGCGCCGAGCGGTTGGGCAAAAAGCGGCGCCCGCGAAAAACCGGCGAGAATGGCAAGGCTTCCCGCGGCCTTTATCAGGTGACGGCGATCGATAGTGTCAGCGAGGATCATCTCGGCGTCTTTCATGGACGAGGGGACAGGGGCGGGCGCGCTGCTGCGCCCGAAAAGCGCCGCGTCAGTCGCGCCGTCCGGCCTGCTTCAGATAAGCGGCCGCTCCCTCCGGATCGTTGGTGAAGAGGGCGTCAACGCCGAGTTCGGCATATTTGCGCCATTCTTCCTCTCGGTCGGCGACGCCCGAAAATATGAGGATGCCGGCCTCTTGCAGCCGATCGACGCCTGCGGCATCGATCTCGTCGGCGCCGAGTACGATGCAAGTCGCCTTATGTTTGCGAAGCATCCCAAGATAATCTTTGGTCAATTGCGGCACGCCCAGCAGGCATGTGCGGATGCGGGGATTGATCCGGTTCAGCGCGTCGATCGTCCGAAAATCGAAGGACTGAAGGATCAGCCGGTCCTCCAGGCCATTTTCGCGAACCGCCGCTTCGAGCAAGGTCGCGAATTTTACCGGATCGATGTCGGCGTCCTTGGGGATTTTGGTTTCGGCGAAAAACATCGCCTCCCCGTCCTTGAACATGCGCAACAGCTCGTTCAATTCGGGCACCGCCGCGCCCGGCACGGCGACATAACGAGGCCCCGCATATTGGGGACGGACCCCCGATCCGCAGTCCAGTCGCTTTATCGTCGCCAGGTCGAGATCGCGAACTGGCGCCGGAGAGGCGGCCGATCCGTCGGCCGCCTTGCAGAAATCCGTGTTGATAAGCGTATCATGATAGACGACGATCCGGTCGTCGGCGGTCATTTCCATATCGAATTCAAGATAATCGGTCCCGAGGGACGCCGCATGGCGAAAGGCCGGCACGGTGTTCTCCGGACGAAGCAGGGCTCCGCCGCGATGCGCGATGACCGCGATCGGCGGCTGCGCCGGGGCGGCCCCGGCCGCCGGTTCCTCACGCGCCGAGGCACCAGTGGCGATCAGCGCGAGAAGGGAAGCGGCAAGGACGGCGGACCGCCGCAGGGGGAGAGGGTGAAACATCGCCTTGGCCTCCTCAGAATTTGAAATTGACGCTGCTGAAGAAATAGCGGCCATACACGTCGTAGACGCCGCCGCCGCCCTGATAATAGGTGCGCGGGCGATAGGATGGCCGGACATTGAACAGATTGTTGATGCCGACGCGCAGCGTTGCCTGTTCATTGAGATTCCAGCCCACATTCAAGTCATTATAGACCTTTGCGGGAAGCTTGTTGCGATCATAGGCCTCGTCCGAGACATTGGTATAGTTGACCGCGCTGCCCCACAGCCGGGTATTCAGGCCGACCTCCCAGTCGCCCAACGTATAGCTTGCGAACATGTTCGCGCGGACGCGCGGGTTCTGATAACCGCCGTCATAGATGATCCGGCTGGTCGCGACACCGGGCAGGGTCGTCGTTTCGAACTTGATGAGATAGCTTGCGCGCACCGCGACGGCGAGCCGGCCGGGCCCCACGTCGGTCCGATAATTGCCGCCGACGTCGATGCCCGTCGCTTCGGATTCCGACACGTTCATATAACTTGTGTCGACACCTTCGGCATAACCGCGCGCATCGCGTGTGATGCGGTCGCAAAACTGATTGTCGCTGGACGGCAGATCCATGCACAGATTGAGGATATTCTGCTGGCTGACCGCCGCGATCATATTGCCGATCTTGATGTTCCAATAATCGACCGTCAGATCAAAGCCGGGAAGGAAGCGCGGTTGCCAGACGAGACCGGCGGTCAGGCTGTCCGAGGTTTCCGGGGTCACATCCATGCTGCCGCCGGTCACGACATAGCCGGTGCCGATCTCACTCGGCAGATAGGGCGTCGCAATCCCGAGTTGCTGCATCAGTGCGGCGCAATTGGCCTGGCGCGTCGAATTCGCCTGATAGGTCGTCTGGAGGCAGGCGTCGCGGACGCCGATTTCCTGAACGGCGCGGGCCGAATAACGTTCGCCAAAGTTCGGCACGCGAACGCTGCGTGAACGGACGGCGCGCAAGGTCAGATCGGCAAAGGGCATCCAGGTCCCACCGACCTTCCACGTCGTGGTCGGCGCAAAATCGCTGTAATCCGAATAGCGGACGGCACCCTCGAGGGTCAGCTTGTGGATGAAGGGAAGGTCGCGCAGCACGGGCACGACGAGTTCGCCATAGGCCTCTGAGACCGAGTTCGCCGCGCGAAGTTCGGGTTCATAGGGCGCCCAGACACCCAGATGCGACAGTTCCTTTTCGGGCGGTGCGGCGCCATTGTCATCGACATTGTAGATCGATTCCCGGCGGTACTCGACCCCGACCACGGCCTGGATGTCGCCGGCGGGCAGGGCAAAGGGGCTGCCGGCGATGCTGGCGCCAACGATTTTTTGCGTCTGTTCGCGATTCTTGCGGCGCGATGCCATCATCCACTGGCGCTGTTCGGCGGTCAGCGGTGCCTCGCTGAAGATGTCGAACGGGACGCAGCCGTTGGCGCGGGCGGTCGCATCGCGGCAAATCGGTGCGCCAGAGACGGGGTCGGCTATCGCGTCGCGCGCGGCGATCATCCGCGACGCAATCGGGACATTGTCCGCGCGGATGCTGTTGGTGCTACGGCCATATTGGCCAAAAACCTCCCACTGGAACCGGTTTCCGATGTCCCCGCTGAAACCGGTGCTGACGGTCAGGCTTTGACGATCGCTATAGTCGGTCATCTGGCCGAAATTCTCATAGCTTCGGCGAACCGCGACCGACGTCAGATTATTGTCCACCATGATCTGCCGGAAGGAGGCGGGCAGATACGGATTGTCGAGCCGCGCGATCGCCCCACCCGCACCGTTGAGCCATGTCAGGCGATCATCGTCACGATAGGGCCGACGATAGGCATCGTAGCGCGACCGGCCATAGTCGACGCGAAAATCATAGTTTACGCCGTCGGCGATTTCATAGTCGAACCGGCCGATGAAGGCGTAATTTTCGATCGGCGCGATCAGGAAGTCGCTCCAATATTGGCTTTGTGGAAAGCCGCCGTCACCGCCGTCACGCGACGTGCCGCAGCCCGATATACAGCCGTTGGCATAGCGGCCGACATAGGCCGATCCATCGGGTGCGAGCAGATAGGTGTTGCCGCCCACATAGATGCTTGCGTTGGGCTGCAGATACATGTTCGTCATATTGTATCGAATGATGCGGTCCGGAATGCCGTCATTGGGCCCGGTGTTCGCGGGATTGGTCTGATAGCTGATATTCGTATCTCTCGAATACCGCTGATGGAAATAGATCGGGTTGTTCTTCATCCAGGTGCCGCCGATGGTGATCGTCCCGCGATCGTCCGAAAAGCTGGTCCCGGCGACGAAGGATATCTGCGATTTGCTGCCTCCGCCGTCTTGTGTGATTCCGGTTGTCGCTGAAACCTCCAGACCGTCGATGTCGGTGCGCGTGATGATGTTCGCGGCGCCCGTGACGGCATCGGCGCCATAGATGGCGGCGGCGCCGCCGGTGACGATCTCGATCCGTTCGACCATCCCCGACGGGATCATGTTGATGTCGACCGCCGACGACGACGCAGCCCCCGAAACGCGGCGCCGACCGTCGATCAGCGTCAGCGAGCGGCTGACCCCCATGTTCCGCAGTTCGATCGTCGCCATACCGCCGTCATATTGCCCCTCGGGCGCGCTGTTATAGGGGCCGTTGCCGGGGCCCACGGCAATGTCGCGGAGGACGGTTTCATAGACGGTGGTGTTGCCGGCCTTTCGGCCCGCATCCATGCTTACAACCCCTATGGGCATCGCCGATTCCAGCTCGGGGCGCGCGATCCGCGACCCGGTGACGGTGATGCTGTCGTCCGCCATGGCGACATCGGCCGAACTGGCGGCGAGAATGGCGACTTTCCCATCGAAGGAGCGAACCGCAAGGCCGGTGTCGGCCAGGAGGCGGTCGAGACCTGCGCGGACCTCGAAATTCCCCTGCACGCGATTGGTCGCGCGTCCCTCGCTGTCCCGCCCGGCCAGTGTTACCTGGATTCCGGCTTGCCGGGCGAATTCGCGCACGCCGCTCGACGCCGCCTGCGCCGGGACGTCGAAACCGCGAACCTGTGCCTGACCTGCCGTGGGCAGGCTGATTGCAATGGCAACCGCGGCTACCGAAGCAGCGGAACGAATATTGGAATAACGCATTTAAAAACCCCTTGATCGATGCTCTCGAAACTATCGACGCTGGGATTTTATTTTTGGATCATGGCAGGAAATATTAATATTCAGAGTAATTTTTACTTCATTTTTATTACTATGTTCGATCCGGATTGTTCGACCTGTGCTCCCGATATTGCGGCAACGGCATTCGCGAAATTTTCCGGATCGTTGGCGCGATAAAGGCCGATGATCTCGACATCGCCGATCGCCGGGTCGGCCAATATGATCTGTGTCGAATTGACGCGATTGAAGCGGGCGACCGCCAGGCGGACCGGGACATTGTCCAGCGATATTTGCGCCAGTTCCGGCGGTGGCAAGCGGCGCGGCGTCGATTTCGGCGTCGCCGAGGCGGGCCGTAGCGGCCCCGGGTCAAGCGTCACCGTTCCGCCCGCATGAAGGAGGACGGCCTGGTCGCGTTCATCGCGTGGCCATACCAATACGCTGCCTTCGCGAACCTTTACGGTTCCTCCGGTCAATCCGACGCGGCTAACCGAATAGACGGTTCCCGTAGCCTGGGCATAGACGTCGCCCGACCGTACGACAAAGGGGCGCGCCTTGTCCTTTGCGACCTGAAAACTGGCCTCGCCGCTTAACAGCGTGATTTTTCGGATGCCGTCCGACATCGACACCTGAATCTGCGCATCGCGTCCAAGGGTTGCCACCGATCCGTCCTTCAGGGCAACGGTCTTGGCGCTCGCAATCGTGTCGGGTCGATCGACGAGGCCAGGCAACGGTACGCCAAGGGCGATGAGCAGCGCCAGCGACATGGCCACGGCAGAGCCTCCCGCCATCGCTCGTCCGCTCCAACGCGTCGCATATCGGCGCATGGCGCCAAGCGTGATCGCGTGATTGTCATTGTCCGAGGCGCGGGGATTCAGTGGCTGGGCCGCGGAGTCGGGGCGCGCCTGAACTACGGCGTTCTCGGCCGCCAACAGCCAGGCGGACGCACGAATATAGGCGCCGCGATGCCGGGTGTCGGCGGCAAGCCAGGCGTCGAAATTGGCCTTGGTCTCGGCCGTCATCTCGCCATGCGCCGTTTCGACCGCCCACATCGCAGCCTGTTCGTCGATTGCGCTAATGGAGCCGGCGCTTGCCAATCGCTCTATCCTTCTTTGCGTCGGCCATCAGCACGTCATAATCCGATCGTGCATCCTGTTCGGCCATCTCTCCCATGATTTTCTGCAGTCCCCGCACCAAATGGTTTTTCACATCATTCTCGCTGACCCCCAGGCGTTCGGCGGTCTCCTTTCGCGAAAGTCCCTCGACGCGCCGCAATTCGATCACCTTTCTGCACGTGTCGGACAGCGACCCGAGAAGTTTGTTGACCCGATCCAGTTCCTGTCGCGTTTCCAGGGCGCGATCTGCCAAGGGTTCATCATCAATGACGTTCGACCATTCGATTTGGGTCATCGTCGTGAAATTAATTATTCCGGCGCGTCGCATTTGATCCGTAGCGACCGCGCTGACGGTGCGATGGAAATAGCCGCCAGGGTTGTCGATGTGATCGACCGAAGCGAGGTTGGCGATGCGGCAATAGGCCTCTTGAATCACGTCATCGACGTCCACCACGCGGCTCCAGTGCCGCGTCAGCCAGCGGCGGATCGCGCCCTCGTGAGGAATGATTTCCCGCGCGATCCAGACAATGATACCGTTTTTATCGCGCATTTGACGCGCCATGCCCCCGGCAATAGTCACGCCGAATCGGCGCGTTCCTTGGCGCCCCAAAAGGTCATTGCGATGACAGGTTGATGACGTCGGCGCGTTATTGCCGACTTGCCCTGATATATCCGTCGATCGCCAGGCAAAGACTTTGCGGTCGCGCAGCATGATGAAAATTGCGTGTGCCTGCCGGTGACGCCATATTGTTCAACGCCGTTCGCGCGGGTCGGAGAGGATTGGCCGTTCCGCGTTGCGAAAGGCAGGCGATATTTTCGCAAACATCCAGATCGATAATTCGAACGGTTGCAATTGATTATCGTTCGCGATAAAATTCGTCTAATTGGACTGAGCGGCTATGCCTGGCGAATGGAACGCCATGCTGACCGACAGAATTGGGAATGACGATGCAGTTCACGCAGAAGATGATATTTGGCGGCGTCGCATTGGGCGCGACCGGTTTCGCCATGGCGCCCGCCCAGGCACAGACGATGGATGTGAAGGTCACGATCCCTCGAATCACGGTCGCGGAATATCACAAGCCCTATGTTGCGATGTGGATCGAACAGGCAGGAAAGCCCGCCCGGACGATCAATGTCTGGTATGATACGGGCAAGAAGAACAATGCCGGCACCAAATGGCTGCGCGACATGCGCCAATGGTGGCGCACCACGGGGCGTACGACGCCCACGCCGCCGAACGGCGTGACGGGCGCGACGCGCCCACCGGGCGCCGCGACAATCAGCTTTACCGGCGGGCGCGGCGCCATGCCTGCGCTGACGGCGGGCAACTATACGCTGGTGGTCGAGGCCGCGCGCGAAGGCGGGGGGCGTGAGGTGGTGAAGGTGCCCTTTACAATATCGTCCGCGGGGACGGGCAAGGGGAGCGGCAAGGGCAGCTTCGAACTCGGCGCGGTCAGCCTGACCGTGCGCCGCTGAAACAGGGGAGAATCCGATGACCCGAAAATCGCTTCTCATTGTCGCGGCGGGTGCCGCCTTGGCCTTTGCGCAGACCGCACAGGCTCGCCAGTGGCTGCTGCCATCGGAGACGATGTTTACCGGATCGGGGAACGAATGGCTTACCGTGGACGCGGCCAATTCGACCGACCTCTATTATTATGACCATCCCGGCCAGCCGTGGGATGCCGTGGTGATCGCGCCCGACGGAAGCGTCGTTCCGGTGGAGAACCGCATGGTCGGCAAGCTTCGCCAGGTGTTCGACGTCCGGATCGCGCAAAGCGGAACCTATAAGATCAGTGTGACCAGCGATATGGTCATGGGAAGTTACATGCTGGGCGGTGAGAAAAAGATGCTGCCGCGCGGCACGACGCCTGCCGGGCTGGCGGCCGCGGTCCCCGCGGGCGCGACCGACGTCCAGACCGCGGAGATGAACAACCGCTTCGAGACCTTCGTCACGGCGGGCGAGCCGACCACGTCGGTCTTCGCGTCGACGGGCAAGGGGATAGAGATGATCCCGGTCACTCATCCCAACGACCTGGCGGTCGGCGAGCCGGCGACATTTCAGTTCCTGATCGACGGCAAGCCGGCAGCCGGGATTGACGTCGTCGCGATTCCCGGCGGTGTCCGCTATCGCGCCGACATCAAGCAACTCGATGCCAAGACCGATGCGGAAGGAAAGGCCCATTTCACCTGGCCCGAAGCCGGCATGTATTGGGTCAGCGCCAGCATCGGCGGACGACGCGGTGAAGCCGCTGCGACGCCGCCCACCCCGACACCCCCCGCCGCGCCGCCGCAGCCCGAGGCACCGCAACGCCGTGCCTCCTATGCGATGACGGTCGAGGTGCAAGGCTGACCGCGCACAATGGCGGTGCCGCCTTGGCGCACCGCCATTGTACGGGTCGGGCAAAAGGTCATTCGACGGGCGGTTCGAGCAGATTCTCGTAGAAACCCTCGGTATTGAGTTTGAGCGTAACGGGCGTATCGCCGCCGTTGCGCCAGTACCAGCCGTGAGTGCCTTGATACGGCGCCGTGAAGGAGCCGCGCGCTTCCGTCAGATCTTTCTGTTTCCAATAGGTATTGAATTCGCCTTCCTTGCCCCCCGTCGGCTCGCCGTGCATGTCCATGCGGACCGCGCCGGTCGATGACCAACGAAATATCAGATGGTCACCCTTTACCATCCTGGCTTTGACCTCGACGCCGGTGTGCGGCGCGATCGTCAACGTCTTTTCGTCCGAACGCCAGGCGGTTTTCGCTTCGATATTGCCTTTCGTCTGCTCAGGGATTTGCACCGCGTCAGCGGCGGAGGGCGCCGCGGCCTCCGGAGAATCGGTCTCGTCCGCTTCCGCGCCGCCGGCCATGCGCGTCAGCCCCAGCGCCCGGCCGGCACCCGTCGGATCGATGCCCCATTCCGCCGGCAGGACGAACAGGACGAGTACCGCCGCGGCCCCGGCGAGGGCGGCGGCCGATGCCTTGGCCAAGGCGCGGGGCGATGCCCGATAGGGAGGCGGTGTGGAATAGGTGGCGTTCATATCGATTGCTCCGAGAAATATCCGGCGATCTGGTGGCCGGTAAGGATAAAGCCCGCGCACATCAGCAAGCCGTTCGCCACCAGGGCGCTACGGTTGAAGCTTGGCGTCCGACGCCAGAGCGTCATGAGAATGAGGATGACGCTGAGCGAGAGAAGTTGTCCGACTTCGACGCCGACGTTGAAGCTGATCAAATTGGTGAGCAGGCCGTCGCGCGAAGCGACAAGATCCTGCATTTTCGTCGCCAGGCCGAACCCATGGAAAAAGCCGAAGATGAGGACGGCTGCCTTTTGGTTGGGCTGTCTGCCGATGATAGTGGGAAAGGCGCCAAGATTGTCGAGCGCCTTGTAAACCACCGACAGGCCGATGATCGCATCGATGATGAAGGGATTGGCCTGAATATTGAAATATACGCCGACCAACAGCGTCAGACTATGACCGATGGCAAACAGGGTTACATAGGTCCAGACATCCTTCAGGCGATACAGGAAGAAGATCACCCCGAAGAGAAACAGGAGATGATCATATCCCGTGACCATGTGTTTGGCACCAAGATAGCTATAGGGGATGATGTTGATCCCCGGATTGGCCTCGATAAAGGCCTTGTCGCCTTCCGCAACGCCGTGCGCCAGCGCATCGCCTGTCGTGAGCGCGATGGTGAGGCAGGTTATGAGGACGAGAAAAGGCGCTCGCAGAAGACTGCGAAGAGTCATGGCAAAATCCCTTCGGTAAAACGGCCGCCGGTTGTTCGCCGACGGCCGTTAGGGAGATTATTTGATGATGAAGGTCGTGACCGGCCCCCACCGAGTGGTCCGCGTGGACTGTTAGTGCATTGACGCCTCCATCGCCAGTGTTGGCCGTAGGTGGAGCGAAGCGGAACCGGAGGGCGACACTGGCGATGGAACGGCCTCTGGCG
>JAIXHQ010000034.1 GCA_030145715.1 Sphingopyxis sp.
CTTGCCGGTGCGGCGGCGGCGGGCTGGGCGCCCTGTGCCGCCGGGGGCTGGGCCGGGCCGGTCAGCGACGAAGGCGCCGCGCCGCCGGTCTGCGGCTGCGCTGCTTTCGACAGCGAGGTGTCGATCGTCGAACCGCTGCGACCGACCGATGCCATCGCGGCCAGCACGATCGACAGGCCGACAAAGGCGGTGGCCAGAACGGTCGTCGCCCGGGTCATGAAATCCGCCGCGCCGCGCGCCGACAACAGGCCCGCGGGGCTGCCGCCGACGCCCAGGCCGCCACCTTCGGACTTCTGCATCAAAATGACGCCGATCATCGCCGCGGCGACCAGCGCCTGCAAAACGAGGATGAAGGTGAAGAGGCTGGACATCATATTTTCCCGAACTCGCGCGGACTCACACAGGCCGCGCCCGCCGCGCACATAGAGACGAAGCGGGTCGGCTTCAACCCGCGAGTGCGTCCGCCGCCGCGATGATCGGCACGAACTTCGCCGCCGTCAGGCTGGCGCCGCCGACCAGCGCGCCATCGACATCGTCCGCGCCCAACAGTTCGGCGGCATTGTCGCCGTTCACCGATCCGCCATATAATATCCGCATATCCTGCGCCGCGCCGCCAAAGCGGGCGGTCAGCGCGCCGCGGATCGCGCCGTGCATCGCCGCGACATCGGCCAGCGTCGGGACCAGCCCGGTGCCGATCGCCCAGATGGGTTCATAGGCGATGGCCAGGCGCTGCGGGTCGAACGCGTCCGGCACCGATCCCGCGATCTGCGCCAGGACATGCCCGATCGCCCCGCCCGATTCGCGGATCGCGCGCGGTTCGCCCACGCACAGGATGACCGACAGGCCGGCGGCCAGCCCCGCCTCGGCCTTGGCGCGGACGTCGTCGTCGCTTTCGCCGAATGCCTCGCGCCGTTCGCTATGCCCGACGATCACCACGGTTGCGCCGACATCGGCCAGCATCGGCGCCGCGACCGACCCGGTAAAGGCGCCCGATGCGGCGCTGTGGCAATCCTGCCCGCCGATCGCCTTGCCCGGCACCGCCGCCGCCAGCGCTCCGACCAGCGTAAAGGGCGGACAGATGGCGACATCGACCGACGCATGGCTCTGCGCCTCTGCAAAGATCGCCTGCGCCTCGGCGATCGAGGCCGACAGGCCGTTCATTTTCCAGTTGCCGACCACATATTTGCGCCGTGCCATCGCTTCGCCTCCTTACGCTGTCAGACCATTGCCCGGCCCTAGCGGCGGGCGGGGGCGATAGGCAAGCCGCGTCGCGGCGTCATCAAAAGCCCCTTTCCCGCCTTGATGCGGTGCCGCCTCGCCTCTAAAGCAGCGCGCAACCGTGCGTCCCGTGCGCCCTGCCGAAAGAATGACCTTCTCATGATCACCGCCATCCGCGCCATGTTCTCCTCGACGATCGGCAAAATCCTTGCCCTCGGCTTTGTCGTGCTCGTCGGGCTCGCCTTTGCGCTCGGCGATGTAACCGGCAACTCCAGTTTCGGCGGGATCGGCGGCGCCAATGTGGCCAAGGTCGGCAGCGAACAGATCGGCATCGGCGAACTGCGCGACCGCGTTCGCCTGGCCTATAATCAGGCGCGGCAGGACCGGCCGGACATGACGATGACCGCCTTTGTCGAATCGGGCGGGCTCGACCAGGTGCTCGACCAGTTGGTCGAAGGTCTGGCGTTCGACCAGTTCGCGACCGACATGGGCTTCGGCGTCAGCAAGCGCCTCGTCGATGGCCGGATCGCCGACATTCCCGCCTTTGCCGGGGTCGCCGGATCGTTCGACCAGAAAGTGTTCGAAAATTTCCTGCGCCAGAACGGCCTGACCGAAACCCAGCTTCGCCGCGACCTGCGCCAGCAATTGCTGCTGCAACAGCTTGCGGCGCCGATCGGCATGATGCCGCAGGTCGCGCCGGGCATGGCCCAGCCCTATGCCGCGCTGCTGCTCGAACAACGGCGCGGCCTCGCGACCTTCGTGCCGTCCAGCCCCTTCGCGCCGACCGCCGATCCAGGCGATGCCGCGCTGCGCACCTTCCTGACCCAGAACGCCGTCAAATTCACGGTGCCCGAACGGCGCATCGTGCAATATGCGCTGTTCGACCGTAGCGCGGTTCCGGTCCCCGCCGTCACCGACGCCGAAATCGCCAAGGTGTTTAAGGACAATGCCCCGCAATATGCCGCCAGCGAAACCCGCCGCTTTGCGCAGGTGATCGTGCCCGATCAGGCGACGGCGAATGGCATCGCGGCCAAGGTGCGTGGCGGAACGTCGCTTGCCGCCGCGGCACAGGCCGCCGGCCTGTCGGCCTCGACGACCGGCGACCTGACCCAGTCGGCCTATGCCGCGACCAGCAGCGCGGCGGCCGCCAAGACCGCCTTTGCCGCCAAACAGGGCGACGTGGTCGGCCCGCTCCAGACCGGCCTGGGCTGGGCGGTCGCGCGGGTCGAGAATGTGACCGCGAAACCGGCGCGTTCGCTGGCCGACGCGACCCCCGAAATCCGCACGGAAATCGGCAAGAACAAGGCGAATGAGGCGATCGTCGATTATTACAACGCGGTTCAGGACGCGGTGAACAGCGGCGCGTCGATCGAGGAAATCGCCGCCGACCGCAAGCTGCCGATCCAGACGACGCCCGCGATCCTGCCCAGCGGCCGCGTCCCCGACCAGCCCAGCTTTGCCCTGCCCCCCGAACTCGCCCCGCTGATCAGCCAGGCGTTTCAGGCCGCTGCCGAGGGCGAAAGCCAATTGGCCACCGTGGTCGAAAATCAGAAATTCGCCGTCTATTCGATCAAGTCGATCGTCGCCGCCGCGCCGCCGCCCTTTGCCCAGATCCGCGGCGACCTGCTCAGCGAATGGCGCTTTGCCCAGGGGCAAAAGGTCGCACGGGACAAGGCGCGCGCGATCGCCAAGGCGGTGGAGGGCGGCAAGAGCCTGACCGAAGCCGTCGCCGCCGCGGGTCCGAATATCGGCAGCGCCCAGGCGATCGGCGGACGCCGCGCCGAACTGGGCGCCAATGGACAGCCGGTTCCGCCCGAACTCGCGCTGCTGTTCTCGATGGCCAAGGGCAGCGTCAAGACGCTGGAAATCCCCGGCAACCGGGGCTGGATGGTCATCGCGCTGACCGACCTCGCCCGCCCCGATCCCAAGACGATCGAACCCGCGCGCGTCGCCGCGATCGCCCAGCCGCTGGCCCCCGCCTTCGGCAACGAACTCGTCGATCAGCTTACCGCAGAGGCAAAGCGCCGCGTCGGGGTGACGATCAACAAAAAGATACTCGAACAGTTGCGCCGCGAACTGACCGGCACGGCGCCGGTCGCCGAATAAGGGCGTGACGCTCAAAGGTAGGGCCGCCGCGCTTGAGGCGCTGGCGCAGGGGCGCGGCGCGGTCGTGTGGCAGCGGCTGATCGCCGACGTCGAAACCCCGGTGTCGGCGGCGCTCAAGCTGATCGAGCCGGGGCGCGGCGACTGGGTGCTCGAATCGGTCGAAAGCGGGGAAACGCGCGGGCGTTACAGCCTGATCGGCCTCGACCCCGACCTGATGTTCGAGGTGACGGGCGACGCCGCGCGGATCAACCGCGAATGGCGCGATCGCCGCGACGCCTTTCAACCCCTGCCGACCCCGGCGCTTCAGGCGCTGCGCGATCTGGTCGCCGAATGCCGGTTCGACGTGCCCGAAGGGCTGCCAAAGGCGCTGGCCACGCTCGTCGGCTTTTTCGCCTATGAAACCATCGGGCTGGTCGAACGCATCCCGCGCGCGCCGGGTGCCGGGCTGGGACTGCCCGACATGGTTTTCGTGCGGCCGACGACGATCCTCGTCTTTGATCGCCTTGCCGACGAATTATTCCTGATCGCGCCGATCTGGCCCGATGCCGGCGGCGCCATCGACCGGATGATCGACGCGGCGCAGGACCGGATCGACACGATCGCCGCCCGCCTGTCGATCGTCAGCGCCCATGCCGACCGCGCATCGACCGACGCGCTGCCAACCGATATTGCGGCAAACCCCGCGACCCCGCCCGCGCGCTTTGCCGAAATGGTGGCGACCGCAAAGGATTATATCGCGGCGGGCGACATTTTTCAGGTCGTGCTGTCGCAACGTTTCTCGACCCCGTTCGACCTGCCGCCCTTTGATCTTTACCGTGCGCTCCGCCGCATCAATCCCTCGCCCTTCCTCTATTTCCTCGACCTGCCGGGCTTTGCGCTGATCGGTTCTTCGCCGGAAATCCTGGTCCGGGTCCGCGATGGCGAAATCACGATCCGCCCTATCGCCGGAACCCGCCCGCGCGGCCGCACCAGCGCCGAAGATGTCGAAAATCGCGACAGCCTGCTCGCCGATCCAAAGGAACGCGCCGAACATCTGATGCTGCTCGACCTGGGCCGCAACGACGTCGGCCGCGCCGCGACGGGCGGCAGCGTGACCGTGACCGACAGCTATACCGTCGAATTTTACAGCCATGTCATGCACATCGTGTCGAACGTCGTCGGCCGCATCGCGCCGGACAAGGACGCGATCGACGCGCTGTTCGCGGGCTTCCCGGCGGGCACGGTCAGCGGCGCGCCAAAGGTGCGGGCGTGTCAGATCATCGCCGAACTCGAATCCGACGCGCGCGGCGCCTATGCCGGCGGCGTCGGCTATTTCGCGCCCGACGGCAATATGGACAGTTGCATCGTGCTGCGCACCGCGATCGTCAAGGACGGCGAAATGCATGTTCAGGCGGGCGCGGGCATCGTCGCCGACAGCGACCCCGCCTATGAACAGCGCGAATGCGAGGCAAAGGCCGGCGCCCTGTTCGCCGCGGCGCGCGAAGCGGTCAGGCTTGCGGCAACGCCGGGTTACGGGCAGTAGGCGGCCATGATCCTCGTCATCGACAATTATGACAGCTTCACCTTTAACCTCGTTCATTATCTGATCGAGCTGGGCGCCGACGTGCGCGTCGAACGCAACGACGCGCTCACCGCCGCCGATGCCCTCGCGACCGGCGCCAACGCCATCCTGATTTCGCCCGGCCCCTGCACGCCGAATGAAGCGGGGATCAGCCTCGATCTCGTCGCCGCCTGTGCCGAATCGCGCCGTCCCCTGCTCGGCGTCTGCCTCGGTCATCAGGCGATCGGCCAGCATTTCGGCGGCACCGTCCAGCGCGGCCATCTGATGCATGGCAAGACATCGCCGGTATGCCACGACGCCACCGGCCTGTATGCCGGCCTGCCCTCGCCCTTTCAGGCGACCCGCTATCACAGCCTGGAGGTCGTCGATATTCCCGACAGCCTGGTCATCAACGCGACCAGCGACGACGGCGCGGTCATGGGCTTTCGCCACGTCGACCTGCCGATCCACGGCGTTCAGTTTCACCCGGAAAGCATCGCGACCGAACATGGTCATGCGATGCTCGGCAATTTCCTGGCCGTGGCGGGATTGCCGGTCGGCACGCGAAAAGCCGCGTGAGCCGGTTCGGCCCCTTTCCCGATCCCGCCGAACTGCTGGATCATGACGCCGCCGCCGCCGCCTTTGCGACAATGCTCGACGGCGGCGCGAGCGATGAGAATATCATCGAATTTCTGAACGCCCTGTCCGATCGCGGCGAAACGATGGTCGAAATCGCCGCCGCGGCTCAGGCGATGCGCGACCGGCTGATCCCCATCGACGCGCCCGTCGGGGCGATCGACGTGTGCGGGACCGGGGGCGATGGGCACCATACGCTGAACGTATCGACGGCGGTTTCGATCGTCGTCGCGGCATGTGAAGTCCCCGTGGCAAAGCACGGAAATCGCGCTGCTTCGTCAAAATCGGGCGCCGCCGACACGCTGGAGGCGCTGGGTCTCGACATGGACCGCGCCGACCGCATGGCCCAGGAACAGCTTGCCGACCTCGGTATCTGTTTCCTGTTCGCCGCGACGCGCCATCCGGCGATGAAGCGCATCATGCCGATCCGCAAGGCGATCGGGCGGCGCACGATCTTCAACCTGATGGGACCGCTCGCCAACCCGGCGCGCGTCACGCGCCAACTCATCGGCATCGCGCGCCCCGCCTATGTCCCCGTTTATGCAGAGGCGCTGCACCGGCTGGGCACCGACCATTCGCGCGTCATTTCGGGGGACGAGGGGCTGGACGAACTGTCGCTCGCCGGGGGCAATGAGGTCGCGGTCATCCTGCCGCAGGGGGTGCGGATGCAGCGCAGCACGGCGGCGGACGCCGGGCTGCCGACGCGCGCGCTGATCGAAATTCGCGGCGGTGACGCGGCCTATAACGCGCGCGCGCTGCGCCGCCTGCTCGAAGGCGAAGCGGGCGCCTATCGCGACGCCGTGCTCTATAATGCCGCAGAGGCGCTGGTCGTCGCCGGCGCCGTCGATACGCTGGTCGACGGGGTCGAGGAAGCCGCCGAGGCCATCGACAAGGGTCTCGCCAACGCGCTGCTCAATTGCTGGATCGCCTATAAATGAACAAGCTCACCCAAATTCTCGCGACCAAGGCCGACGAAGTCGCCGCGCGCCGCGCCGTCCGGTCGCTCGCCGATCTTGACGCGGTCGATGCGGGGGCGGTGCGCGGTTTCGCCGCGGCGCTTCAGGCGAAAATCGACGCGGGTGGCTTTGGCCTGATCGCCGAAATAAAGAAAGCATCGCCGTCCAAGGGATTGATACGGGCCGATTTCGATCCGGCGGATCATGCCCGCGCCTATGCCCATGGCGGCGCCGCCTGCCTGTCGGTGCTGACCGATGCCCCCTATTTTCAGGGGCATGAGGATTATCTGGTCGCCGCGCGCGCGGCCTGTCCGCTGCCCGCGCTGCGCAAGGATTTCATGATCGACCCGTGGCAGGTCGCCGAAGCCCGCGCGATCGGCGCCGACGCCATCCTCATCATCGTCGCCGCGCTCGACGACGGCCCCATGCGCGAAATCGAGGCCGCGGCGCTGGAACGCGGCATGGACATATTGGTCGAGGTGCATGACGAGGCTGAGCTCGACCGCGCGCTGACGGGCCTGACGTCGCGCCTGATCGGCGTCAACAACCGCGACCTTCGCACCTTTGAAACCGACCTTGGCGTCACCGAACGCCTTGCGAAGCGTGTTCCGCCGGGCACCTTGCTGGTCGGCGAAAGCGGCATCGCGGCCCACGCCGACTGTCAGCGGCTGGCGCAAAGCGGCGTGAATGCGTTCCTCGTCGGCGAAAGCCTGATGCGCCAGCCTGACGTCATGGCGGCAACGCGCGCGCTGCTGGTCGGCGCCGACGCCTGACGCCTTCCGACGATCGGCCGTCCCGCCGCGCACGATGCCGGGCCGGCCGCGATCGCTTGACAAGTTCCCATTTGTTCCACTATCGTTCTCAATATGTCCGGCATGGCCATCATGGAGAACGACCGATGTTGACCGCGAAGCAGCATGAACTGCTCCACTTCATTCAGCAACGCCTCGACACCAGCGGCATCTCGCCGTCGTTCGAGGAGATGAAGGAGGCGCTGGGCCTGAAGTCGAAATCGGGGATACACCGGCTGATAAGCGCCTTGGAAGAAAGGGGTTTTCTTCGTCGGCTGCCCAATCGCGCCCGCGCGCTGGAAATCCTGAAGGTGCCGGAGGCGGTCCGGCCCGCCGGGCGCAGCGACCGCGACAATATCGTCCCGCTGCGCAAGGCGCCGCCCGCGATCACCCCCATCGCCGCGAACGACGTCATCGAAGTGCCGCTCCATGGCAAGATCGCCGCCGGTGTGCCGATCGAGGCGTTCGAGGATCATAATAATCTGGCCGTCCCCGCCGCCTTGCTGGGATCGGGCGAACATTATGCGCTGGAGGTATCGGGCGATTCGATGGTCGAGGCGGGGATTTTCGACGGCGACTATGCGCTGATCCAGAAAGCCAGCACCGCGCGCGAGGGCGACATCGTCGTCGCGCTGGTCGATGGACAGGACGCGACGCTCAAATATTTCCGCCGCGAAGGCGCGATGATCCGGCTCGACCCGGCGAACAGCGCCTATGAACCGCAACGCTACCCCGCCGACCGCGTCATCGTGCAGGGGCGTCTGTCGGGATTGCTTCGTCGTTACCACTAAGCTGCTGCGGCACGCGCCACGGATGTTCATCGCCCGCGCGCAGGGCGGTCGCGGCGCGCGGACGGTCGCCCAGATACAGCGCCAGCCCGCCGGTCTGGATCAGGCTGTCGCGATCGATCGTCAACCACCGTCCCACGCATTCGCGCGGCAGCCAGCGGTCGCTGATCACCACATCGGCGGCGGCACAGGCGGCCGCCATGTCGGCGCCGTCGATCCGGTCGCGCCCGCGCGCGGCCAGGATGACGCGCCCCGCCGCGCCCCTGCCTTCGCCATCGCCTCCAGCCCCGCCCCCGCCTTTACCGTCGCCGACACCGCCGCCCTGCACCCACCGGCAAAAATCGCGGTTGCATTCGACATGGCGCAGTTCGGCCAGCGCGGCCAGCGGCGTATCGACGCCCGCGCTTTCGGCCATGCTGTCCCGGATATAATCGCCCGCCCGGTCGCGCAGCAGGGCATAGGTCCCGCCGGGCAGCGCTGCGGCGACATGGCGGCCATCGCCGCTGATCAATATGTCGGGGCGCGGCTGGACGATCAGCGCCGCCATGCCGACGGCCACCGGCACCGCCCCCGCCACTCGCCATCGGGTCTGCCACAATAATATCCACAATCCGCCGACGACCGCCAATGCGAAGCCCCAGCGCGGAAACACCGGCAGCGTCGCCACCGCGCCGGGCGCGTCGGCGACCAGATGCGCCAGCGCGATCAATGCCTTCAGCGCCTGCTCGACGACCCACCACAGGGGCGCGCCGATCCCGATGCCGTCGAACAACAGCGCCAGCGCCTCCGCCGGCATCACGATGAATGTGGTCAGCGGGATGGCGACGACATTCGCCAATGCCCCGTAAAGCCCCGCCTTGTGGAAATGGAACAGCGCGATGGGCCCCAGCGCCATTTCGACGACCAGCCCGGTTATCAGCAATCCCGCGACCCCGCGTCCGAACCGCTGCCACCAGGATTCGTCGCGGCGTTCCAGAAAGCGGCGCATCGGGCCGCTTTCGTGCAGCGCGACGATCGCGGTAATCGCGGCAAAGCTCAATTGAAAGCTTGGCCCGGACAGCGATTCGGGACGCCACAGCAGCACGATCAGCGCCCCCGCCGCCACCAGGCGCAGCGTCATCGCCTCGCGCCCCATCAGGAATGCGACCAGGACGAGCAGCGCGGCGATGAACGACCGCAGCGTCGGCACCTCGGCCCCCGCCAGCAGCGTATATCCGCCGCCGGCGATCGCGCCCGCCGCGGCGGCAAGTGGCAGGACATAGCCCGAAAGCGCCAGCCGACGGCTCAACGCCAGCAGCCGCATCGTCAACAGCATGGCAAAACCGACCACCGCGGTCACATGCAATCCGCTGATCGACAATAGATGCGCCAGCCCGCTGCGGCGCATCGCTTCCTCGTCCGCCTCGCTGATCGCGCCGCGATCGCCGGTGACAAAGGCGGCGGCGATGCCCCCCGCCGACCCTTCGACCCGCGTGTGGATATGGGCGCTCAGCCGCGCGCGCAGCGACGGCGTCGCCCGCGCCCGCCCCGCCCCGCGCGCGACCTCCCCCAGCACGGTCCCGACCGCCCCGATCCGATCGAACCACGCCCGCTGCGCGAAATCATATCCGCCCGGCAGGCTGGCCGTCGGCGGCGGCATCAACCGCGCCCGCACCCCGATCGCCTCCCCCTCGGCCAGGTCCGCCGCCTGTTCGCTGCGCATCGTCAGGCGGATCCGCGGCGGCAGGTCGGCCCGGCGCTGCGGCAGCGCGATGATGCGGACCTGACCCTTGGCGGGCAATGGCTCGACCCGTTCGACGGTCGCCGAAAATGCGGTCGTCACCGGCGCTGCGATGACCGGCGCGGCGACCCACAGCGACCGCGTCCAGATCAACAGGACACCGGCGATCATCACGCCGCATCCGACCATCGCCATCCGGCCCAGCCGGCTTCGCCAGCCGATCAGCCCCCCGGCCAGCACCCCGCCCGTCAGCGCCAGCAGCAATCCGGTCCAGTGTGCCGCGGTCGGCAGCGCGTACCAGGCGGCGATCCCGGCGCCCAGCGCGACGGGCAGCCACAAGCCGATCCGCTCGCGCTCGGCCTCCAGCCGCGCCTCGATCGATCCCGCCAGCCGGCGACCGATAGGTGCCCGCCCGGCGGCAATGGGCGTTTGAAGCTGCCTTGTCGCCATGCTAGGGGCTCCCCCGATCCCCGTCCCCACTTCCCCTGGGACGGCAAATGGTGAGTGAAAGAGGCCGTGGTGGCAACCGAAAATCAGACCCTATCGACCGAAGCGACCGGCGCCGCCGTGGTGACGCGCTTCGCCCCGTCCCCCACCGGCTATCTGCATATCGGCGGGGCGCGGACCGCACTGTTCAACTGGCTGTTCGCCCGCCATCATGGCGGCAAATTCCTGCTGCGGATCGAGGATACCGACCGCGCGCGATCGACCGACGCGGCGATCGACGCGATCATCGACGGGATGCGGTGGCTCGACCTCGACTGGGATGACGAAACCATATTTCAGTTCGCGCGCGCGCCGCGCCATGCCGATGTCGCGGCACAATTGCTGGCAAAGGGCGAGGCCTATCGCTGTTACCTGACGCAGGACGAACTGGCGGCGATGCGCGCCGAGGCACAGGAAAAGCGCCTGCCCTTTCGCGTTCGCAGCCCGTGGCGCGACCGCGACGATGGCGACCCCGCGGCGCCGCACGTCGTCCGATTGCGCGCGCCCCAGGACGGGGCGGCGACGATCGCCGACCGGGTTCAGGGCGATGTGACCGTCCAGAACGCCGAACTCGACGATTTCGTCCTGCTGCGCAGCGACGGAACCCCCACCTATATGCTCAGCGTCGTCGTCGACGACAATGACATGGGGGTGACGCATGTGATCCGCGGCGACGACCATCTCAACAATGCTTTTCGCCAATTGGCGCTGATCCGCTCGATGGGCTGGCGCGAACCCGTCTATGCCCATGTGCCGCTCATCCACGGGGCCGACGGCGCGAAATTGTCGAAACGCCACGGGGCGCTGGGGGTCGACGCCTATCGTGACGAAATGGGCTATCTGCCCGAAGCGGTGAACAATTATCTGCTTCGACTCGGCTGGGGCCACGGCGATGCCGAAATCATCAGCCGCGAACAGGCGGTCGAATGGTTCGACCTTGCCCATGTCGGCCGTTCGCCGTCGCGCTTCGATTTCAAGAAACTCGAAAATCTGAACGGCCATTATCTGCGCGAGGCGGACGATGCGCGCCTGGCCGCGCTAGTGGCGCCGCGTGTCGAAAAACTGGTCGGCCGCGCGCTTGATGCGACGGATCAGGACGTGCTGACGCGCGCGATGGCATCGCTCAAACCGCGGGCGAAGACGCTGGACGAAATCGCCGATGGTGCCATTTTCCTGTACCAAAATGAACCGTTGCCGGTGGACGAAAAGGCGGCGGAGGTGTTAAAGGCCTCGCCCGAAGGCCTGCTCGCCGCCGTGACACAGCGACTGCGCGGGCTGAACGACTGGACGATAGAAGAGTTGGAATCGGCAGTACGCGCCGAAGCCGAAGCCGCCGAACTGGGGCTCGGCAAATTGGCTCAGCCTTTGCGTGCTGCCCTAACCGGCCGAACGACTTCCCCGGGAATTTTCGACGTGCTGCTCTTGCTGGGACGTGATGTCAGCCTGGCGCGACTTGACGCAGCGCAACATTATCCGGCAGGGGCGTAGCCACGCTCTCTCCCCGCCGCCAGAACAGGGAATATAATATGACCGACACCGCGAAAATCACGCTGGGCGACAAGACCGTCGACAGCCCTGTCCTGTCGGGCACCGTCGGCCCCGATGTCGTCGACATCCGCAAACTCTATGCCCAGACGGGCGCGTTCACCTATGATCCCGGCTTCACGTCGACCGCGAGCTGCGAATCGCAGATCACCTATATCGACGGCGACGAAGGCGTGCTGCTGCACCGCGGCTATGCCATCGGCGACCTCGCCGAACAGTCCAGCTTTATGGAGGTCTGCTACCTGCTGCTGAACGGCGAACTGCCGAACGCCCAGGAACTCAGCGATTTCGACAACACCATCACGCGCCACACGATGCTGCATGAACAGCTTTCGACCTTTTATCGCGGTTTCCGCCGCGACGCGCATCCGATGGCGATCATGTGCGGCGTCGTCGGCGCGCTGTCGGCCTTCTACCATGATTCGACCGAAATCCACGATCCGCATCAGCGGATGATCGCCAGCCACCGCCTGATCGCGAAAATGCCGACGATCGCGGCGATGGCCTATAAATATTCGGTGGGTCAGCCCTTCGTCTATCCGGACAACAAGCTCAGCTACACGGGCAATTTCCTGCGCATGACCTTCGGCGTTCCGGCCGAGGAATATGAGGTTGTTCCCGCCGTCGAACGCGCGCTCGACCGCATCTTCATCCTGCACGCCGACCATGAACAAAATGCGTCGACCTCAACCGTCCGCCTTGCCGGATCGTCGGGCGCCAATCCCTTTGCGTGCATCGCGGCGGGCATCGCCTGTCTGTGGGGCCCGGCGCATGGCGGCGCGAACGAAGCCGCGCTCAACATGCTGCGCGAAATCGGCCGTCCGGAACGCATTCCCGAATATATCGCGCGCGCCAAGGACAAGAACGACCCGTTCCGCCTGATGGGCTTTGGCCACCGCGTCTATAAAAACTACGACCCGCGCGCGACCGTGATGCAGAAAACGGTGCGTGAGGTGTTCGACGCGCTGAAAGTCAACGACCCGGTGTTCGAGGTTGCGCTGCAACTTGAGGAAATGGCGCTGAACGACCCCTATTTCGTCGACAAGAAACTGTTCCCCAACGTCGATTTCTATTCGGGCGTCATCCTGTCGGCGATCGGTTTCCCGACGACGATGTTCACCGCCCTCTTCGCCCTCGCCCGCACCGTCGGCTGGGTCGCCCAGTGGAACGAAATGATCTCGGACCCCGCCCAGAAAATCGGCCGCCCGCGCCAGCTCTACACCGGCCCGACGCATCGCCCCTATGTGGCGGTCGGCCAACGCTGATCCGGCAAAGCACAGCAACAGAAAAGGGGCCGACTTCCGGCCCCTTTTTTTTGCGCGACAAGGCCGGCATCTGGCGGCGGGCTGCGCAAATGATCCTCCCTGTGGCGCCGCCATGGGGAGGATCGGCGGGAACCGGCCGATTACGGTCCTTCGCACAAACGACCTAATCCCCTCCCGCAGGCGGGAGGGGCAGCGAGACTTGGGCGCTTGCGCCCTAGTCGCAGCGGGGTGGGCTATTTCAACCTCGTTGCCCACCCCCAAAGCCCGGCATCCGCATGTCCGATCAGGCCAAGCATAGAGTCGCGCAGAGGCGCAGAGATCGCAGAGAGGCCAGCGCCCTTCTATCCCCGCTCTCTGCGCCTCTGCGCCTCTGCGCGAAATATTTTGGAGGCCAGCTTGCGACCGGAAGCAGACATAAATCCTCCCTGTGGCGCAGCCATGGGGAGGTGGCATCGCGAAGCGATGACGGAGGGGCCCTTGGCGCAAGGCCCCAGCCCCTCCACCACGCCCTTCGGCCGCGGTCCCCCTCCCCATCGCTATGCGACAGGGAGGATCGGCAGGAACCGGCCAATTGCGGTCCTTCGCACAAACGACCTAATCCCCTCCCGCAGGCGGGAGGGGCAGCGAGACTTGGGCGCTTGCGCCCTAGTCGCAGCGGGGTGGGTTATTTCGACCTCATTGCCCACCCCCAACCTCTCCTGCCTGCGGGAGGGGAGAAAGGACGTCCGCCCCCCAAAAAAATCCCACATCCGCGCGCATCCGCATGTCCGATCAGGCCACACGGAGGATCGCGCAGAGGCGCAGAGATCGCAGAGAGGAGTGCCCATATTTCTCTGCGCCATCCGCTCCTTTGCGCGAAATATTTGGGAGGCTAGCTTGCGACCGATTGTGGTCATCGGGCCATCAAAGCTGGGACGCATCCCACGGCGACAGCCGTAAAGCTTCTCTTTGCTGCGTGATCGTCAAAGCCGCCTCCTGCCTTAACTTTGCCGTGTCCGATGTGAGGTTGGACATGCGCTTGGCCTTCAGATGAAGAACCGATGCCTGATCCTCGGAGCCATTCAACACACGCCCAAACATTTCGGCCGCTTCATCGTTACGCCCGGCTAGCCCTGCGGCGACCCCCGCGTTGTAGACTATCCAACCGGGATGCGCCGATGCCTGCCGTGCTTCGGTCCGTGCCTGTTCCAAGAGAATCTCGGCCGCATCGGGTAGGGAACCAAACATTGCCGCAAGTCGCCGTGCTTCGTCGGCGGCCTTATCGGCAAGGCGCGCGATTGCCACCGCAAACTGTTCGTCCGATGCGTATCCCTCGAAGCCTTCCAAACGCCCCCCGAAGTCGAAGCTGATCGGCGCAACGCCCATCCAAAGCCAGTGTGCTGCGACGTTAAGATAGCTGCCCTTACTCCAAGAGCTTGGCTGGAACTCGACAACAGCGAGCCACCAAGAATGGTCGAAGAACCATAAACGCGATTGCCCTTTGCGCTGAAAGCCTAAGGGCCTCAGCGTCGCTTTCGCGGCATTGGCAATGATCTTGTCGTGTGGGCCCGGCATTTGTCCTCCGCGCCAAAACCTATTCGCGCTTCCGTCCGCTTTCCACCCCAAAACGGCCCTTAACCCACGCCCCCTATTCCCCGTCCCGCGCGGGTAGGCTCAACGTGAATCGCGCGCCTTGCCCCGGTGCGCTGTCGACGGTCAGGTCGCCGTCCATCGCGCGGGCGAGGCGGCGGGCGATATACAGGCCCAGGCCCGATCCGCCGCTGTCGGTGCGGCCCAGCCGTTCGAATTTCTCGAACACCACCGCCTGCTGTTCGGCATCGATGCCCTGTCCCTGGTCGGCGACGGTCACCATCGCGCGGTCATCCTCGCGGTCGACGCGGATCCATATCTGCGAATTGTCGGGCGAATAACGGATCGCATTGCCAAGCAGGTTGAGCAGCACCTGCAACACGCGGCGAAACTCGCCGGTCGCGGGGGCGCGGTCGTCGACGCGCGGGGCGTCGATGCGGATGCCCTTTTCCTCTGCCTTCATGCCCAAAAGGCCGACGGCGCGGCGCGCCAGGTCGCCCAGGTCGATTTCGTCGCGCGCGGCCTTGAACCCCGGCCGCTCGATATTCTGCAAATCAGCCAGATCGTCGACCAGCCCCAGCAGGTGCCGTCCGGCATGGGCGATGTCGCCGGCATAGCGCGCATAATCGGCGCGGATCGGGCCGTCGAACTGGCCCGAAATGGTTTCGGCGGTGGCGATGATGCGGCTGAGCGGCCCGCGCAGCGCGCCATCGATCCGCCGTCCGAACTGCGGGTCGGACAGCGGCAGCGATCCGAACGCCGGATCGATCAGCGCCGCGGCGGGTGCCGGATCGGCTGTGGCTGGGCCATCGGACGGTGCCGCCAGCCCGCGAAATCCCGTAAAGCGGCCGGTCGCGTCGAACATCGCCTCGCCCGACAGGGTCATCGCCAGCCGCGCGGCGGGGCCGTCGGCGCGGACATGCTGCCCCTCGAACCGCGATTGCCGGGCCAGCGCGCGCAGCACCGGAAAGCGACCCTCTTCGTCGGGTTGCAATTCGAACAGTTCGGACAGCGACCGCCCCTCCCACCCCATCGGCACCGGCGGGGCGCCGGGCGCGGCGCGAAGCGCGACCATGCGCAGTTGCTGGTCGCATTCCCACGACCAGCCGTGCGGCACGACCGCGGCGTCGGCGATCGCAGGGATCTGCGGCTGGGTGATGCCCAGCGTCCGCCAGTCGCTGATCTCCAGGCTCGCGCCATCGGCGTCGGGCACGATCCGGACCAGCGCCTGGATGTCGCTATGGTCGTCGGCGGCGTAAAGCGGGCGGCTGATGTCGCGGTGCAGCCGCTGCGCCAGCGCGACCAGCCGCGCCAGGTGCGGCAGCGCCAGCGGCTTGTCCAGCCCGGCGCCCGCCCGCTGCTGAAGCCGCAGTAGCGGGGCGTCGGCGCTGACCAGCGCGCCCGCCCGGTCGATCCGGCCGCGGATGATCCGGTCGTTCATCGCCCGCGCGGCCCCGTCCGCGAAAATTCGTCGCCATCCGCGCCGCCGCCATCCGCGACGGCCCGCGACGGCAGCATCGCCAGCGATGCCTCCAGCGGCGCGATCGCGATGCGGTCCAGCCGCAGCGGCGCCAGCAACGACGGCAGCGCCGCCGCCTCGGCGGTCAGCAGCGCCAGCGCCATGTCGTCGTACCGCCGGCGATAGGCCGCCGCCGCCAGCGCGATCAGCACCGGCCAGTCGTGCCGCGCGAT
>JAIXHQ010000035.1 GCA_030145715.1 Sphingopyxis sp.
GAGTGGGAATAGGGCCAGTGTTGCGTAGCGGACGCTAGCTGAGCATAGCTCGGCATTGCTCCAATTGCGAACTGCAAGACCCGCGGGACCAATCTTCTGCACTGCGGAATCGGACATCCTCCCCGTTTATCAGGTTTCGTGAACAAAATTTGACGTGTCGCACGGCGCTCGGTTCACCACTGTCTTTTGGAGGCGGTGTTGGGCGAACGGATCGGGGTATCGGACGCGGAATGGGCCATTATTGGCGCCCCGCCTCCGACTGGACGACGCACCCGTTGACGCCGCCCGGGACGTTCGCCGCGTGACGCTCCATTTCGGTGCCCACGCCCGAAGCCCTCGCCGCATTTCCAATTTCGGCGTCCACCGTCGGCCCGCTGGCGCAGGGCGAAGGTGGAAGGCCAGACGAGCGATGGCCCGTCGTCATGCTTCTGAGCACACCATCGCAGCGCACCAAGCCGTGCATGAGGGCTGCGGCCAGATGCCCAAGGATGAGTGCGAAGAACAGTAGCGCCACCAATGTGTGCGCCTGACGAAGGACAGCGTACAGCGACAGGTCGTGCGGCAGGATCGCGGGGAGAATGATGCTCTGGGTCAGTAGTACGGGGGTGCCCCCTGCAGACAGCATCGCCCACCCGATCAGCGGCATGGCGATCATCGCCAGATACAGCAGCATGTGAGAGCCCCACGCCACACGCTTCTGCAGGGCCGGAAGATCAGCCGGCGAATCCGGCGCGCCGGTGACGAGACGCAGCGGCAGGCGGATTAGGACAAGCACCAAAACGGCAATGCCGAGCGGCCTGTGGACTGCCACCAGCGTGACATAGGCAGGTCCGGTCGTCGATACCATGCCGATGCCGATGAACAGCATGGCGAGCACGGCGGCCGCCATCAGCCAGTGGATCAGGCGCAGCGCGGGATGAAAATCTGGCGAGCGATGGCTCATCGCGCGTTCCCCCCATTGCTATGCTGGCCGACGGCACTGGCGCGAGGCCCCTCGCCCGCACGGCGGGTGAAAGACGACGAATATGCCTTTGACCGGGCGGCCAGCAGCGGATCGTCGGAGACGGCGATGCCTGCGGGCAGGATCGTGGGATCGAAGTTCAGGTCGCGGCAGGCGCCGGTCTCCTCCGGACCGACGGCATCGATCGTCAATGTCCCGGCATCGAGATTGCGGTGCGGGCCGGTCCAGGCAATGGTCGCCTTGTCCGTCACATCTTGGGGATTGGCGACAACCAGCCGGAGGTGCCAGCGAGATGGTGCCTTTGCGGTTCGCGCGATCATCTCATTGAACAAATGGTCGCGGGGCAATTGATCCAGATGCTTCTTGTCCAGCCCCGGGCCGGTCGCTTCGGGTTCGAACTGCCAGCGTACAAATCGGGTGACATTTTGCGCGTCGGTGAAGCGAAAGGCGTTGATGCTGTAATAGGTCGCGGTCGCAAAGCTGCCCGGCAAGACAGCCTTTGCCATGTAGTTCTGAAAAGCCTTCACCTCCGGGTGCGCCGCCAGAAACGGCTTCATCACCGCGGGGCTGGGCTTTCCGGTCTTCGGATCGGGTTTGCTTGCCCGCTGCAACGCCACGAACGAGGCGATGTCGGCTATGGGAAAGATGGGCGTGTGATCCATGGCGAGCCGCCATTCCTGGCCGTCGGCCGTCTTGATCGCCAATGCCATCGAATGGAATATGTTTCGGCCGTCGCTCGCAAACGGATTGCCTCCCGCCACCGAAAACCGACCGACGACCGGATAGCGTCCGGGCTTGAAGACACGGGCACTCGAAAGCGCGCTGCCGTCACCGTTGGCCGAAAAGCTGCCAGTGAAGCACAGACCCTTCGCATGAGCGCGGCGATAACCCGGTTGCTGGCCCCCACCGTTATATTCCAGAGCCTCGATCACATCGCCTCCGCTGATCCGGCGCGGACCGATCCATCCTGCCGCCCATGCAAAGGCGCCACCAATAAGTATGACGATGGCGCCGATCAGCGCAAAAGCGCCCAAGTTTATGCGTGTTGGCAGAGGCATTGGTCACTTTCCTATATGGCCTGAGCCTGTAGGACGCTGCGGGCAAAGGAATATTCCGCAGGCCGGCAAGTTTTTATCTTGCTCGCCCGGTTTGCCGGAATAATCACGCTGCAGCGTCGTCTAATGCGGTATGAAGTCAGCCATGGCGCCCACAGAAGATATGATTGCGCAAGTGCAGCCGCTGACCCCGGCGCTGCGGCGATATGCGCGCGCCATGCTCCGCCACCGCGAAGACGCCGACGATCTGGTTCAGGACGTCCTTGAGCGCGCCATCACTGGCTGGCACGGGCGCCGCAAAGCGGCCAGCCTGCGCTCATGGATGTTCACAATCCTGCACAATCTGGCGCTCGACCGCCTACGACGACAGGCGCGACGCGGAGTCGCCGCCGCGCTCGAAGATCTGCCCCAGGCGCACCTCGCAACGCCCGCCTTGCAGGAGCAGGGCGTCCAACAACGCGACGTGCTGGCCCTGATTGCCCGCTTGCCGGACGACCAGCGCAGTGTCCTTTTACTCGTCGCGGTCGAGGAACTGAGTTACGCCGAAGCCGCGGCCGTTCTCGATGTGCCGCAAGGCACGGTCATGTCGCGCCTGGCAAGGGCACGGGAGCGATTGCGGCGAATGATGGAAGATGATGCACAAGGCGCGATCCCGCGACCAGCGCTGAAGATTGTGCCATGACCGACAAACCGATCACCGAGGCCGACCTGCAGGCGCATGTCGACGATCGCCTCCCGCCGGAGCGCGCGACGCAGGTGGAAGCATGGCTGCTCGACCACCCGCTTGAAGCCAAAAGGCTTGCGGCTTACCGCGCCCAGAACATTATCTTGCGCGCCGCGCTCGCCCCGATCGCGGATGAGCCGCTGCCTCCTGCGCTGGACTTGCGCTTGCACCGAAGCAGCAGAACAAAGTGGATGTTCCACCCCGCACTCAAGGTAGCCGGCATCGCCGGACTGATACTGCTGAGCGGGGCCACCGGCTGGGGGCTGCGGACCTGGACGACGCCGCCGAGCGTTGGCACGGCCGCCCTCGCTCGTGAAGCGGCGTCAAGTTACGCCGTCTATGCGAGCGACGCCGCCCGCCCTGTGGAACTTGCCGCGAACGATCGGGCGGTGCTGGACAACTGGTTCTCGAAGCGCCTGTCGCGCCCCATCCGTGCGCCCGACTTGCAGCGTGCCGGGTTGACGCTCATGGGCGGCCGCCTCGTCGCCACGGCACATGGGCCGGCCGGACTATATCTGTACCGCGACCGTGGCGGACGAAGCATCGCCGTTTACATGCGGCCCATGGAGGTCGAAGGATCCGACCATATGAAGCCTCGCCTGGAAGACGGCGTTGCCGGATGGACCTGGGCCGACAACGGCATGGGCTTTGCCGTGTTCGGAGCGGCGCCCGGTAACGGTTTGCACAGTACCGCCAATCTGGTGCGCTCGCAGTTTCGCCGGACCTGACGGCCGATGCCGACAGCGCATCATCAACCTATTTCCCGGCCGGCTCCCGCGGCATCTATAGAGCACGATGCCGGACATGGCATGATCGGAGCTTAAACGTTCTGACGACAGACACGAATGATTTGCAGCGATCGTGCGGGATCGTCAGATGCCCGCGCGCGTCGCTTCATCGACATCCTGTTCGGTGAGGGTGAAGCCGCGCAGCGGAAATAGCGCGATCAAGGCGGCGAGTGCCGGCAGCAGGCTCGCGGCGGCAACGATCCCGAATATCGCGGTCGCCGATTGCTGAAACGCCCCATCATCGCCCGCACCCGAGACGAACCCGGTCATCGTCAGCACGACCGCAAAGGCCGCGGCACCGATACCCCCCGACAGCGTTTCAGCCGCGTTCCAAGCACCGACCATCGCCCCGGTATTGGATTCGCCGCGAACAGACGTTTCATAGGCGAGCGCATCGGCGAACATTGCCTGCGGCAACATGGCCGATCCCGCGAAGCCGACCGCCATGATCGAAAGGGATATATAGGCCAGCGGCAGCCGGGCATCCGGCGGGGCGAATGCGAGCGTCATCAGGAGGAACGCGCCGATCGCAAAGATCAGGAGCGCAGCGTTGAGCGCCCGGCGCTTGCCGATGCGAACGGCCACGCTTTTCCAGATCGGCATCGTCAACAGAAGCACCATCGTGCGCGCGATGAACATCGGCACCACGACGCTTGGGTCACCCAGCACATATTTTGCAAGATAGGGCGTACTGGCGAGCGCGACGGCGGACGCCACCTCGGTCAGCGCGACCAGCCAGAACATGGCCTGAAGCGGCGGGCTCGATCGCAGCATGGCAAGGCTCGACCGAAAACCCGCGGGCGCGGCGGGACGCGTCGTCGCGGGCGTCGATCGCCGCGCGCCGACAAAGGCGACGAGCAGCGTCGAAGCGATCATGAGGGTGCCCATGAACAGCGCCATTTGCCGGTATCCGGCGCGCACTTCGCCGGCATGTTCGATGATGACCGGCGTCAGCCCTCCCGAAATCAGCACCGCGATCGCAAGGAAACCGATGCGCCACGCCGCCATCGACGTACGCGCCGCCGCGTTGGGCGCGATTTCGGCGGGCAAGGACGACCAAGGCACCACGAAGAAGGAAAAGGCCATGCTGGCAAGCGTGAAGGAGATCGCGACCCATATGGCCGCGGCGACGCCCGAATAGGGCGTCCAGAACGTCGCCATGAAAGCGATCGGGAACAGAATTCCGCCGAGAAATATCCACGGCCTGCGCGCGCCGAAACGGCTTTGGGTACGGTCCGACAAGCGCCCGACCAGCGGGTTCACGACCACGTCGAACAATTTGGGGATGAAAACGACCAGCGCGGCGACAGCCGCCGAGATCGCAAGAACCTCTGTGAGATAATAGAGCAGAATGAGCCCCGGCACGACCGCGAAACTGGCGCTCGCCAGCGAACCGACCCCATAGCAGGCATCATCGACGCGTCGGTTCGAATGCGCTTTCACTTGGCTTGTCTCCCCTGTCATTGCCGCGCCATGACCGGCGCCGTGCTTCTTACGATCCATCCAACCGCCGATAACCAGCGGGAAATTTCCATCCGGTCCCCGCCGGCGTATCAAGCGCCGATCGCCGTGCGCTGATCCTTCCAATAGGGATCGCGCAGGCGCCGCTTGAAAATCTTGCCCGAATCCTCGCGCGGCAGAGCGCGAGTGAATTCGATCGTGGCGGGGATCTTGAAGCGTGCCAGTTGCTGCCCGACGTGACGGCGCAGCGCATCGCGATCCAGGTCCGCACCATCCGCGGTTTCGATCCAGGCGCAGATGGCTTCGCCAAACTCTGCGTCAGGAACCCCGAACACGGCGCAGTCGCGCACACCCGGAAAGGCCAGCAGACTGGCCTCAATCTCCGCGGGATAGATGTTGACGCCGCCCGAGATGATCATATCCCGCCGCCGGTCGCACAGGAACAGATAGCCGTCCGCGTCGAGAAATCCGACGTCGCCCACCGTGACCATGCCAGCCCGGCCCATGTCGTCGTGCTCGTCGCCGCGTCCATGATAGGTGAAGCCGCCCATCGCGCCGGATCGGACGAATATATCGCCCTGCTCGCCGACGGACGCCGCGCGCCCATCCGGATGAAGGATCATAATCTCTACGCCGGGCGCGGCGCGACCGACGCTACCCGGCCGTTCGATCGCCTCTACCGAATCGATCGTCGTTATCAGGCCGGTTTCGGTTGACCCGTAATATTCGTGGATGACGGGCCCCCACCAATCGATCATTTGCCGCTTCACGTCCGGCGGGCATGGCGCCGCGCCATGTACGACGAATTTGAGCGATGACAGGTCGTAACGCGCCCTGACCGCGTCAGGCAACCGCAGCAGGCGGACGAACATCGTCGGCACGATATGCATGTGCGTGACCCGGAACCGCTCGATCAGTTGCAGCATTTCCTCGGCATCGAAGCGCGCCTGCAGGACGATGTCCGCGCCGACGGCGGCGGCGAACATTCCGTATCGGTTGGGCGCCGTGTGATACATCGGCCCGTTCATCAGCACGACCTTGGCAAAGCCGGGGATCAGGCCATAGCCCTTCGCGACGATGGCCGCGCGTATCTCCACAAAATCCGGTCGGTCGGGCCGGTGCCTCACGCCCTTCGGCTTGCCCGTGGTCCCGGAGGTATAGATCATCGCGCTCGTCTCCGCGCATTTTCGCGGCACCGCGCCATGATCATGCCGGGCGAGGAAATCGGTCCAGTTTTCCGCGCCCGACGGCACGCTGCGGGCCTCGGCATTGGTGCCATAGGCGTCCCCGATGTCGTCGGCGACCGGCACGACCAGAACCACCATGCCATCGGGGATGATCCCCGCGATGCGTCGGTACAGATCGGCATGTGCCACCAACAGCCGCGCGCCGCAGTCGATCAGAACATATGCGACCTCATCGGGGGTGCCGTGCCAGTTGATCGGGACGGCATAGGCCCCCAGATGCTGTGCGGCGAGCGACGCTTCGAAGAAGGCGAAGTCGTTGCGCAGCAGCAACGCGACCGCGTCCCCTTCGACCACCCCCCGTTCCGCAAAGCCGCGCACCGCGGCTTCGCTATTGGCCAGGATTTGATCCGCCGTCTGGCGGCGCTTGCCCGCGACGATCATGCCAATGCAACCATGTGCTCGGCAATCGCCGAAGGTGTCGCGATCTTCAAGGTCACAGCGATGCCCTGACGCCGATCCGGAAGGACCGACCGATGAAGTCGTAATAATTGACCGTGGCAGTCTGGCCGGTGAGCGCATAGGCGCCGAGCGGCGGATCCTTATCGAGCAGGTTGTTCACGACGCCGAACAACTGAACCTTCTTGTCCCCGTTGCTCATGATGTCGTAGCTTGCCGACAGGGTCAGATAGGCGGCGCCCGCCAGCCGGTTACGGCTGATGCTGACCGGCGACGCCGGGTCGTAGCCGGGGTCTTCCGGACCGACGAGCGTGTCGCTGTATTTGCGCGCAGAATTGTATCGAACCTGAAGATTGGTCGCGAAACGATCACTCTTATAGCCGATGTTGCTCGTCACCCGCAGTTCCGGCGTGGTGCCGCCCGCACTGTTGATCGTGCCCGAGATGTCCGTCGTCTTCAGGTCGATGACATAGGATCCAAGCACCGACAGATTGATGTCCCCCGACCCCACCGGCAATCGATATGCCAGTTCGGCGTCGACGCCGCGCGTCTGCAAACTGCTGGCGTTGACGAAAGGCGAGGAGACTTTCTGGAAACCAGTCGGATTGACCGTCGTCGGAACAAATTCGATAAAGGGGCCATATATGTCGGTCTGGCCGAGCAGGAAATATCGCCGCAGGACTTCCGCGGCGCTGACCGAAATGATCACATCGTCGATCTTGATGTCATAATAGTCGACCGACAAGCGCAAGCCACTGATCTGGACCGGCTGGATCACGGCGCCGATCGTCAGCGTGTCGGCGACCTCTGGCTTGAGGTTCGGGTTCGACACCGCCTGCGTCCGCACCGCTGCCGAGCCGCCCGTGACCGGATTGGTCTGGGTCGTCGCTCCTTCCGGCGCCACGCCGAACAGTTCCGAGATATTGGGCGCGCGAATGTCGCGCGACCGCGTGCCGCGCAGCCGCAACCCATCGAACGGTTCATAGACGAAGCCGGCCTTCCAGGTCGTGACGCCTCCGCTTGTGCTATAGTCGGTGTAACGAACCGCCCCATTCAGCGACAGAGTCTTGGCTAGCGGCCTGTCGACGAGAATGGGAGCCTCTGCTTCGAAATAGCCTTCGTTCACCGTGACCTTGCCGGTTGAGGGGAGGCGGTTTGATGCGGCAAAGGCGCCGATGATCGAGCGGCGGAACGTCTCGTCCGTGACGGTGTCGGTTCCCCGCAAACTTCGATGTTCGTAACCAAAGGCGACCGAGACGGGGCCGGCCGGCAGTTCAAACGGCGTCCCCTGGAAGTTGATCGCGGCCACGTCCTGACGGATGAGTGTGCGCCCGGCGAGATCCCCCGCCATATAGTCGCGCGCCGCGTCCGAGCCACGATAGGGGCCGAACGGGTTGTACGGGACACATCCCGGTTCGACCTGCGCGCGCTGCGCCGCGGAAAGATTGGGGTTGCTCGCCACCGGCCCGCAGACGATCTGGCCATTGGTATCGCGGACCGCGTAAAGCGCGGCAAGAAAATTGGGCGTGATCGGCAGATCGTTGAGCCGAAAGTCGAGGACGCCGCGACCATATTCGCCATAAGCATCCCACGACCAATTGTCGCCCAGCTTACCGCGCCCGCCAACCGCCACGCGCAACGTCGAGTTCACGTTCCGCGTCGAAGAGGTGCCGACGTCGTTGTATAAACGGCCCATCCGGAACGTCGTCTGTCCCGCCGCGACGAGCGCGTCGCGAACCTCGGTCGGCAAGAACGGGTTGCTCGTCTCGAAGATGTAGGTCTGATTGACCCCAAAGCTGGTCCGCGACTTCGGCGCCAGTCGGCCGTAATTGGCCTCGGCGAACAGAGTCGTGTCGTCCGCAACGTCAAAGCTGATCCGCCCCAGCGCACTATAGCGCTCGAAGGGGCCACGCAGATACTGGTTGCCGAGCCGGTTGAACCCATAGTTGCTCGTCCCCTGCTGCTCGGTCGATCCCAGCGGGTTGCCGAACTGATATTGATAGGGAACGCCGTTCGGCCCGAATGCCGTCCCGGTCAGCGGACCGGCGACGATCACACCCCCTGTAGGATTGCGGATCTGGATATTATTGCCCAGAATCTGGGCGGGAACCCCCGGCGCGCGCGGCGTGCTGGGCGTGAAGACGCCCGGCTCTAACCGCCCCCAATCGCGCGAATACATCGACTCGACGCCTTCACCGCGCACATAGTCGCCGCCGACGAGAATGCGGAGCCGGTCGTCGGCGAAGCTCTTTCCCGCCGCGAAGGTCACTGCATCTTCGCGATTGTCGCCCGCTTCGGCGATGCCGGTGCTGACCGACAGGTTGATGCCGTCGAGCCGGTCCTTCAGCACGAAATTGACCACGCCCGACACGGCGTCCGACCCATAGGCCGCCGACGCGCCGGCGGTCACGACGTCAATGCGGTCGATGAGGCCAGCGGGGATCAAATTGGTATCGATCAGCCCGTTCAACTGCGTGCCAACCGGGCGGCGGCCATCGACCAGGACAAGCGTGCGGACCGCGCCCAGCGCGCGCAGGTCGACCGTCGCCTGCCCCACCGCGGAGGTTCCGTTCTGGCCCTGACTCGCCCCGCCGCTGGGACGGAAGGCCGGTGTTTCATTGAGCAGATCGCCAATCTGGGTCGGCGCGCGCTGTCCGGCGATCGCCTCGCCGCTCAGCACCGTGACCGGGGTGGGGCTGGCGAAACCGGAACGCAGGCGGCTGCCCGTGACCAGAATTTCGCCGTCCCCCCTTATCTCGTCGGGGTCAGCCAGGGTCTCGCCGGACTTGGCCCCTGCCGCTTCTGCTTCCGTCGCCCCGACTTCCGGCGCTTCGCTTTGCGCGAGTGCCGGCTGGCACAGCGCCATAACCAGGATCGATCCGGCTGTTAGCAGCCGACCATGATGTGACATCGGTTAACCTCCCCATTTTTGCTTATATGGTCTTGGCGATCGCCTGGGCGTCGATCAGGCGGGTGGATCCGGCGGCGGCAGGAACGTCGCGACCGTCTTCCACAATTGCTTGCGAACGCTGCTCATCGCGAGCCCATGCCCCTGTCCGGCAAAGCGGATATATTGCCGGGTCGGGTGTTTCAGCCTGGCGAAGAAGGCGAGCAGGTCTTCCTCGGTCGCAATCTCGTCATGTTCGCCGCGCAGGATCATCGTCGGGCAGTCAAGGCGGGCGGGATCGACCAGCGGCAGGCGCGTGACCATGTCCAGATAGGTGCCCGACGGAATCCAGCCACTGCCGGACAATTCGGCCTTCGCCATCGCCTCGCTGACTTCTGGATTCCGATTTCTGTCGCTACGCGCGGTGATCGATCCCAGCAGCGACCGGTTGATCGGACGCCGGGGATTGCTGCGAAACTCCTCGACCCTTTTTGCCCGCTCGATGAGCGTTGGCGATCCCTCGCCGGTCCACACGAAGGATTCGAGCACCAGTCGTTCCACGCGCTCGGGCTGGCGCATCGCATAGGCGCCGATGCGCAGCGCGCCCGACGACTGGCCATAGAGGCTATATTTCTTCTGTCCGGTTTCGCGTTCGATCACCGCGCCCGCGGCGATCAGGTCCTCGGCGCCATCGTCGATATTCGAGTTGCCGCCGCTCCAGCCTGACCGCCCATAGCCATCGAAATCCAGCGCCCACACATCGAAACCATCGAGAGCGAGTGCTTCCATCATTGAATAGCGCGTGCCGCTGGGCACCTGAAGGTCAAAGGAACTGGGGGCCGAAATGGTCGAGCCGTGCGCCAGGATAACGACGGGGCCGGCGGCTGATCCGCGCTTCGGCATTGCCCTGCAGACGCGATAGAGCTGGAGCGAGATGCCGCGGCTGGCGGCCATATATCGCTTGCGCTGGACAGCAGACACGGCGTTGGAAGCGCCTTCTTCAACGTCGCGGGCGAAGGTCGGGACGGCCGCGAGCGCAGCGGAGGCGCCGATGGCGGCATGGACCACCGCCCTGCGCGTGATCGAGCCCCGATCATCTGAATTGCCTGCCATGGCAGCGATTCTCCCAATGTATTTTTGCTTTGTACGTTAGGCTTGCAACTCATTATCGAACATGTCAATGATAATCGAGAGAATGCATTTTTATATATATTTTACGATATCTCTTTGGGAGCCGCAGGAGGGGTTGGTTTATGAAATTCGGAATGGTCACGCATGGCGGTCGGCGCATGATCGCAGCGACGGAGAATGACAGCGACGTCAGACTTGTCCCGTCGGACGACGGGAGTCTTTCTCGATCGCTTGCCGACATCATCGCATCCGGCGAAGATCTCGCCGACATTGCCGCCCGATTTTCCGACGCCTCGGCCGTCCCGGCCAGCGAAGTCGAGTTTCTGCTGCCGCTGGAAAATCCGGGAAAGATCATCTGCGTGGGACTCAATTATCTCGACCATGCCGAAGAATCGGGCGCCACGAAGCCGCCGCACCCGGAGATATTCCTGCGGACTGCCGGCAGCATGAGCCCGCATGGGCGCACCCTCACCGCACCCCCGCAATCGTCGCAGCTCGATTATGAGGGCGAGCTTGTCGCGGTAGTCGGGCGCACCGCCAGCAGGGTCGCCGCGGGTCGCGGGCTCGACCACGTCGCCGCCTATTCGGTGTTCAACGACCTGTCGGTGCGCGATTATCAACTGCGAACGCGGCAATGGACGATCGGCAAGAATTTCGACGGTTTCGGATCGTTCGGCCCCTGGCTGGTTCCCGCCTCGACCTTGCCGCCCGGCGGCGCCGGCCTCAATTTGACGACGCGCGTCAACGGCGAAGTCATGCAGGCCACGTCCATCGACCTGATGCTGTTCGACGTCGCGACGCTCGTCGAAGACTTGAGCCAGACAATGACGCTGGATCCGGGCGACATCATCGTCACGGGAACGCCGGGCGGCGTCGCGATGGCGCGCAATCCCAGTCCCTGGCTCAAACCCGGCGATTGCGTCGAAGTAGAGATCGACCGGATCGGCCTGTTGAGGAACTGGATTGGCTGAACTGGTCAAGCCCGGGCAGCCATCAGGTCGCCCGGGACTTTTCTCGGTCTTCGTTACATTCTATGAGCGGCACATGACGCAACCCAGTATAGTGACCGACAACATGGGCGAAACGCAGCCGATGTATGGCGAAACGCTCACCGCCGCAGCACGAAAGATTCTCACCGAAGCGATCGTCAGCGGGCGCCTGAAACCGGGATCGAAGCTGGGTGTGCGCGAGCTGGCGGCCGAGTTCGGCTTCGGTCCGACGCCGCTGCGCGAAGCTTTGACCGGCCTGTCGTCGCAAGGTCTGGTGACGTTCACCGGTCAGCGAGGGTTTCGTGTCGCGTCGGTCAGCCGCGAGGACCTTCTGGACCTGGTGGCAACGCGCAACGTGATCGAGTGCGGCGCGCTCAGGATCGCGATCGCGGAAGGCGGCGTGGATTGGGAAGCCGGGATCGTGGCCGCGCTCTACCGTATGCAGTCGCTGCTCAAGGATTTTCCGCCGCCGGGACCGGAGGCAACCCGCCTATATGAAAATGTCAACGAGAGCTTTCATTTCAGCCTTATCGCGACGCGCCATCTGGGCCGACTGTCGAGAATGTACCACGATCTCTTCGAACAGACCCGCCGCTATCGGACGTTGATGCTTGAGCAGCATCAGATGAGCCTCAAATCATATGAAATGCATCGTGTCCTGGCGGAAACCTGTATCGCGCGCGACGCCGACAACGCCTGCGACCTTTTAATCGAACACAACATGCTCGTATTCAACGCTATTTACGGAAGCTGACACCGATTGCGAACCATGGACGATGCCGTCCCGGTTCGACGCATACGCTGATGCTTTCCCACATTCCACGATAACACAAACCCTGGAGGAGATGGCCATCATGGCTATAAAGACGCGCATCACCGAGAAATTGGGCATCGAAACCCCGATCATCATGGGCGGCATGACCGGCGTGGGCTATGGCCCGCTGGTCGCCGCGGTCGCCAATGCCGGCGCGCTCGGCTTCATCACCGCGCATATGTATCCGACCGGCCAGGCGCTGTTCGACGAGATCGAGGCGACGCGCAAGCTGACCGACAAGCCGTTCGGCGTGAACCTCACCCTGCTGCCGTCGATCAATCCCATCCCCTATGACGAATATCGCGAGGCGATCATCGCGAGCGGGATCAGGATCGTCGAGACCGCGGGCCGCGCCCCCACCGATCATCTGCCACGCTTCAACGAAGAAGGCGTCACCGTCATCCACAAATGCACGTCGGTGCGACACTCGATCTCGGCCGTAAGCAAGGGCGTCGACATGATCAGCATCGACGGCTTCGAATGCGCGGGACACCCGGGCGAAGATGACGTCGGCCTGGTGGTGCTGTTGCCCGCGACGGTCGATGCGCTGCCCGATACGCCGATCATTGCCTCGGGCGGCATGGCCGATGGTCGCGGCCTCGTCGCCGCACTCGCCCTTGGCGCCGATGCGGTGAACATGGGCACGCGCTTCTGCGCGACCGTCGAAGCGACCATCCACCAGAATGTGAAGCAGCGCATCGTCGATGCCAGCGAACTCGACACCGTCCTCGTCGGCCGCACGCTGCGCAATACGACACGAGTCGCGAAAAATTCCGTATCGGTCGAGGTCGCCGAGATTCAGCGCGACCCAACCAAGACCTTCGACGACGTTCGCCACCTGATGGCCGGCGTACGCGCGCGCGAGAATGTCCTGCGCGACGGCGACGTCGATGGCGGTATCTGGACCAGCGGTCAGAGCCAGGCTCTGATCCACGACATCCCCACATGCGCCGAGCTGGTGACGAATATCATGCGCCAGGCCGACGCCGTCCGAAATCGCCTGGGAAATGCATAGAATTGCATTTCGCAAAAGCGCATGCGGAAATGGCTGGATTGAACGGCCTGGCGCCCGGCAAACGATGCCGTTGCAAGAGGTTGGTTGACGGTCCTGATACCAATCATTCTAGGTCGTGTTGACAAAGGGATTCCCATACTGGTCAGGTTCTGATTCAAGGCTTCTTTTTGGGGAGCAGTCATGGATCGTGGGGACTTGTCGGATGCGGAATGGGAACTGATCGGGCCTTTGCTG
>JAIXHQ010000036.1 GCA_030145715.1 Sphingopyxis sp.
CCTGGTGCGGGCAGTTGCTGGCCGATCTGGGTGCCGACGTCATAAAGGTGGAGCGGCCGGGCGCGGGCGACGATACCCGCGCATGGGGGCCGCCCTTTGTGACCGGCGCCGACGGCGAGAATCTGGGTGCGGCCTATTATCACAGTTGCAACCGGGGCAAGCGCGGCGTGGCAATCGACATCGCCAGCGCCGAAGGGCAGGCGGAAGTGCGCGCGCTGATCGCCGACGCGGACGTGGTGATAGAGAATTACAAGGTCGGCGGGCTGGTCAAATATGGGCTCGATGCCGCGCGGTTGCGGAACGATTTTCCGCGGCTGCTCGTCTGTTCGATCACCGGATTCGGGCAGACGGGGCCTTATGCGCCGCGCGCGGGATATGATTATATCGTTCAGGCCATGGGCGGGTTCATGTCGCTGACCGGCGAACCCGACGGCCCCCCGCAAAAGGCGGGCGTGGCCTATGCGGACATTTTTACCGGCATGTATGCGGCCGTCGCGATCCTCGCGGCGCTGCGGCGTCGTGACGTCACCGGGGTGGGCGCGCATGTCGACATGGCGCTGCTCGATTGCCAGGTGGGGGTGCTGGCGAACCAGGCAGCCAATTACCTCGCGAGCGGGGCCGCGCCGAAAGCGATGGGCAACGCCCATCCCAATGTCGTGCCCTATCAGCTTTTCGCGACCGCTGACGGGCAGTTGGTGATCGCGGTCGGCAACGACGGCCAGTTCCGCAGATTGTGTAAGGTGCTGGGCGCACCGGAATGGGCGGACGAGACCCGCTTCGCGACCAATGCCGCGCGGCTGACGCATCGCGGCGAATTGATCCCGCTGCTGGCAGCCCGAATTGCCGCGTGGGACGCGCAGCCCCTGTCGCTGGCGCTGGAGGCGGAAGGGGTGCCCGCCGGGCCGATCAACGACATCGCGGCGGTCTTTGCCGATCCGCAGGTTCGGGCGCGCGGAATGCGCTTTCGCCCCGAAGGTGCCTTTGTCGACGCGGTCGCCAGCCCGATCGTCATCGATGGCGAGCGGATGGTGGCCGCGACGGGCGCACCCCCACTCGCCGGTTAGAGTGATTTCGAGTGGAATGGAACATTTCGCGGCTCGGAAATCACGGAAAAACAAGAATCTAAAGTGCCGGTTTTGATGCCGGCACAACCGGCACTCTAAACGTCAGAATTTGACCGTGCCGGTGACGAAGACCTGGCGCGGATTGCCGTAAAAGGCGGTGACGACCCCTTCGCGGCCCAGCGACGGGATGATGTTGCCGTTAAAGATCGTCGGCTGCCCCGTGATCGCATTGCCCGCCGCGAACTGATAGCCCGACGTGATATATCGCTCGTCGGTCAGGTTCCGGCCATGCAAACCCAGGCTGAACCGATCGCCGTCCGCCGTCCAGACGATGCTGGCGTCGAGCAGGGCATAGCCTTTCTGGTCGAGGAAGGGGCTGGGCGTTTCGAACTGGTGCGTCATGCTGCGATAGGAAAGCGTGGTCGATGCGCCGATCATGCCGCCGACGCCGGGGATATTGACCCCCAATGTGCCGGCCGCGGTCCATTTCGGCGTGTTCTGGATCGCGCGAAAGTCGGACACATCGACCGCGCTGCCCGCGATGATCGTGTTGAAGCTGTCATATTGGGCGTCGATATAACCCAGCGTTCCGCCAAAGGTGACGTTCGACCCGGCACCGGCGAAATCGCGGGCGAAACGGGCCTGAACCTCCGCCTCGACGCCCTTGAAGCTGGCGGCGGCGGCGTTGGTGGTGACGCCGGCAAAGCCTTCGTAGACGCCGTCGTTATTGGCATCGACCCCGACCGATCCGGGGATCTGGACATTTTTGTAATCGGCATAGAATCCGGTCAGCGCATAAGTGAGTGCCCGGTCAAACGTCGTGCCCTTGATCCCTATTTCATAGCTGTCGACGGTTTCGGGTTCGAACAGGAAGAAATCATAGATTTCCTGATAAGTCGGCGGACCCGCGACGCCATCGGTGTTGGGGGTGATGTTGGCGCTGCCGCGCGGGTCGAAGCCGCCGCCCTTGAAGCCTTTGGAATAGGAGGCATAAAGCATCATGTCCTGATTCGGCTTCACCGACAGCGACACGCGCGGCGTGAATTTCTCGAACGTCGCCTTGCCCCGGAAATCGGTGATCGGCGCGCCGTAATTGGCCCCGTTGCCACCGAACTGAGGCGACGCGCCGCCAAAGCGGTTGGCCTTGAAGATCGTCGATTCGCGGGTATCGCGGGTAAAGCGCCCGCCCGCCGACAGGCTGATCCAATCGTTGAAATCAAAGGAGAAGTCGCCGAACACCGACCATGTCTCGGTACGGACGTCGCCCGCGGTCAACTGGCCGAAGCCCGCCGACACCGGCAGCGTCGCGGGCGCGGGTAGCAGCGGCCCGGTCGTCGCGAGGATGACATCGAACGCGGTCGCCGCCTTGGCGTCGAGATAATAGAAACCGATCAGGCCGCTCAACCGGTCGCTTTCGTACAGCAACTGAAATTCCTGGCTGATCTGTTCGTTGCGATAGACGGCGGGCACGTCGACATCGACCGTCGGCAGCGCATCGAAGTCGATCGGGGTAAAGCTGGTGTCCTTGCGAAAGGAGGAGATGCTGCGCAGCGTCAGTTCGTCCGACAGCGCGGCGCGGACGTTCATCGCGAAACCATAGGCTTTCACATCCTGTTTCGGGCTGTTGAGGCCCGCGCGCGTATCATAGACATCGCCAAGGACGGGAGCCCCGGTCAACAGGCTGGGAAGAAGCCGGTGGCCGTTGCGCGGGTCGGATTTGTCGCGCGTATAATCGCCGGTCAGGCGGACGAGGAACCGGTCGTCGGGCGATCCGAATTCGACGGTGCCGCGCCCGGCCCATATATCCTTGTTATAATTTTCGACCCCCGGAATGTTCACATTGTTGCCAAAGCCGCCGCGCGACAGCCGCGCGACCGAACCGCCGACGCGCAGCATGTCGCCGACCGGCGCGCTGACGGTCAGGATGCCGTCGGCCTGGTCGTAACTGCCGTAACTGGCGCGAAGCTTCAGCGAGAAATCGGCGGGCAGGCGCCGGGTCACATATTTGATCGCGCCGCCGATCGTGTTGCGACCATATAATGTGCCTTGCGGTCCGCGCAGCACTTCGACGCGGTCGACGTCATAGATGTCGAGCACGGCAGCCTGCGGGCGGTTGAGATAGACATCGTCGAGATAGATGCCGACCCCAGCCTCGAAACCCGGAACCGGATCCTGTTGGCCGACCCCGCGGATGAAGGCGGTGAGGGTCGAATTGGTGCCGCGCGAATTTTCGAGCGTAACGTTCGGCGCCCGCGCCTGAACATCGGTGATGTCGATCGCCCCGGCGGCCTCCAGCGCATCGCCCGAAATCGCCGTGACCGCGATCGGTACATCGACCAGCCGTTCGTCGCGGCGCCGCGCGGTGACGATGATGTCGCCATCGCTCATATCGGTACTGGCGGTCTCGTCAGGGGCACCGGCGTCCTGCGCGGCGACCGACGGTGCAATGGCGATCATAGACAGCGCGGTGGTGGCAAGGACGGCACGGCGCAGCCGGGGGGCGAAACAACGCATGATAGTCTCCCATTTAAACGGGTGGCCGCACCACCCTTGTTGCTTTTGTTGGGCCGGTACTTGCCAAGCCGCTCCACATCCAATAGTGAAACATGAACCAAGTTTCAACTTGGAATATGCGACGGTCGCTTTTTGCTTGCCATTGGTGCGAAAATGCCACGATGGCGGGGGCGGCCGAACGAAAAGAGACGGAAGACAGCCATGACCCAGCCGCTATCCTTTGCGCCGAACGGTTCGGACATCGACAAGGGCGAGGCCGGCAATAAGGGCGAGGCTGGCAATCCCGACAAGGCGCCGCGGACCGACCGGGGCCGCCGAACGCTGCGCAAGCTGCTCGACGCCGCGGCGGTCGAATTCGGGGATCGCGGTTTCCACGAAGCATCGATCAGCGGCATCACGCGCCGTGCCGGGACCGCGCTTGGCAGCTTTTATACCTATTTCGATTCAAAGGATGAAATCTTTCAGGCGCTGGTTCGCGACATGAGCGAACAGTTGCGCGATCATGTCACGCCGGTGGTGCAGGCCGCCCCCGACGAAATCGCGGCGGAACGTGTCGGGCTGGAATCCTTTCTTGGCTTCGTTCGCGCGCACAAGGAAATCTATCGCATCATCGATGAGGCTGAATTCGTCGATTACGCCAGCTATCGCCGCCATTATGAAACGACGGTCGAGCGGATCCGCCAACGATTGGCCGCCGGTGCGGCGCGGGGCGAGGTGCGCCCCGACGCAGGCGAAATCCATGCATGGGCGATCGCAGGGATGAACGTCTTTCTGGGTATGCGATACGGCCTTTGGGACGAGGAGTCCGACATCGGCGAGATTGCGGGGATCGCGAACGATATGCTCGCCAACGGATTGAAACAGCGGGCCTGAAGGCCGGTCCCGCGTCGTCGGGATCGTTCAACTTCGCGCGATCAGAAAGATCGCATGTTCGGCGCGCCAGCTCGCGGCGGCATCGCCCGTCGGCTGATCGCCCGACAGATACCAGACCGCTTCGACCCGGATTCCCTTGGCGCGAACCAGGTCGCGAAAATCGCTGACCGTCACATGATGGATGTTTGGCGTTTCATACCATGCGACCGGCAGCAGCCGTGTCACGGGCATCCGACCGCCCCACAGCAGCGCAAGCCGGATGCGCCAATGGGCAAAATTGGGAAAGCTGACAAAGGCGCGGGGCGCGATGCGCAGCAACTGGTCGACGATGCGGTCGGGCCGGTGCGACGTCTGCAGCGTCTGTGACAATATGGCGATGTCGAAACTGTCGTCGGGATAGTCGGCGAGGTCGCGGTCGGCGTCCCCCTGAACGACGGCGAGTCCGCGTTCCATCGCCGCCGCGACATTGGCGGGATCGATCTCCAGCCCCCGAACATCGGTCGACTTGTCGTCGCGGAGCGCCGCCATCAGCGTGCCGTCGCCGCAGCCGACGTCAAGGACCCGCGCCCCGGCGGGCACCTGCGCCGCGATCAGCGCCAGGTCGGGACGAAGCGGCGGTGCGCTCACAGTCCCGCCTCGACAAATCCGGCCATCAGCCGCCACATTTCGGGCGAATCGAGCAGGAAGGCGTCGTGGCCGAAGGGGCTCGACAGTTCGACGAAGCTCGCCTGCGCGCCTGCCCCGTGAAGCGCCTGAACGATGCGCCGCGATTCCGCGGTCGGATAGAGCCAGTCCGAATCGAAGCTGACGAGCCCGAAGCGAACGGGCGAATGGCGAAAGGCATCGGCCAGCCGGCCACCATGCGGATCGGCCAGGTCGAAATAATCCATGGCGCGCGTGATATAGAGATAGGAATTGGCGTCGAAGCGGTCGACGAAACTGATCCCCTGGTGCCGCAGATAGGATTCGATCTGGAAATCGGCGTCGAAGCCAAAGGTCTTTGCATCGCGATCCTGAAGCTGGCGACCGAATTTCTCGGTCAGCCCGGCCTCGGACAGATAGGTGATATGGGCCGCCATGCGGGCGACCGACAGACCTTTTACCGGCACCCGTCCGCTGGCGTAATAATCGCCGCCCTGCCAATCGGGATCGGCCATGATCGCCTGACGCCCCACCTCGTGGAACGCGATATTCTGTGCCGAATGCCGGGCGGCGGAGGCGATGACCAGCGCGCGCTCGACCCGGCCGGGATAATGGGCGGCCCACGCCAGCGCCTGCATCCCGCCCATCGACCCGCCGATGACGGCATGAAGCCTTTCGATGCCCAGATGATCGAGCAGCATCGCCTGTGCCCGCACCATGTCGCCGACCGTCACCACGGGAAATGCCATGGCATAGGGGCTGCCGGTCGCGGGATCGATGCTGGCAGGACCGCTCGACCCCAGGCAACTGCCGATGACATTGGCGCAGATGACGTGATAGCGATCGGTGTCGATCACCCCGCCGGGACGCACGACCTTACTCCACCAGCCGGGTTTGCCGGTCAGCGGGTGGGTTGAGGCGACATATTGATCCATCGTCAGCGCGTGACAGATCAAAATGGCGTTGCTCCGCGCAGCGTTGAGCGGGCCATAGGCTTCGAAAGCGATGGTCGGCCGGGCGAGGACGGCGCCGCTGTCGAGCGCGAGCGGCCGGTTCAGTTCGATCTGATTGTGCGGAACGGGTTGCAAGCGGGTTGCCATATCCGGCGGGGCTAAGCGGGCGGGCGCACCCTGTCAACGTGCTGGACTTGGTGCGCATAGCCGCTAAACCGCGCCGCATGACCGATATGACGCAAACGCTTAGCCCCAAGCCGTGGATCAGCGGCATCGCTCCCTATGTTCCGGGCAAGTCGGCAGGCGCCGACGGCCGCCCGCTCATCAAGCTGAGCGCCAATGAAAATCCGCTGGGCACCGGCGACAAGGCGCGCGAGGCGTTTCGCGCGGCGCTGGAAAGCGGCGACGCGCTGTCGCGCTATCCCGATCCCGGCTCGGCGGCGCTGCGCGAAGCGATCGCCGCCAAATTCGGGCTCGATCCGGCGCGAGTGATCTGCGGCAATGGATCGGACGAGCTGCTGCATCTTGCCGCGGGCACCTATGCCGGTGTCGGCGACGAGATTCTGTATGTCCGCTATGGGTTCGCGGTTTATGAAATTGCCGCGCGCCGGGTTGGCGCGGTCCCGGTCGAGGCCGATGACCGCGACTATGCGACCGACGTCGATGCCCTGCTCGCGGCGGTGACCGATCGGACGCGCCTTGTCTATCTTGCCAATCCGAACAACCCGACGGGGACACTGGCGACGCGCGAAGAGGTCGCGCGGCTGTATGCCGGCCTGCCGAAGTCCGTGCTGTTCGTGATCGACCAGGCCTATTCCGAATATCTGTCGGACGCCGAGGACGACGGCGGGCTCGACCTGGCAAAGACGCAGCCAAACGTATTTGTCACCCGGACGTTTTCCAAGATCCACGGGCTGGCGGCCGAGCGTATCGGCTGGGGCTATGCCGCCGCCGAAGTGATCGCGGCGCTGCACCGCATCCGCCTGCCGTTCAATGTCACGCGCGCGGGCCAGGCGGCGGCGGTCGCGGCGATTGGCGACGAGGCGTTCGTCGCCCACAGCCGCGATCATAATGCGAAATGGCGCGCATGGCTGGGCGAGGAACTGGAAAGCCTGGGCAATCACGGAATCCGCGTGGTGCCGTCGGCGTGCAATTTCCTCCTCGTGTTGTTCGAGGGCGATGTGAGCGCCGAGACGGTCTATAACCGGTTGATGGATGCGGGCTATATCGTTCGCTGGCTGCCGGGGCAGGGGCTGCCCAACGCGCTGCGCATGACGATCGGCACCGAGGAAGAGACACGCGGGCTGGCGGCGGCGATCCGCGCCGCGCTGAACGGATGATGGCGGTCGGTCGGGTTGCGATCGTCGGGCTGGGCCTGATCGGATCGTCGGTCGCGCGGGCGATCGATGAGCGGCTGCCGCATATGGTGGTGACCGGTCACGACGCCAGCGCCGCCGTGCGCGAACAGGCCCGCGACCTTGGCCTTTGCACCGCGATCGTCGACGATCCGGCGATCGCTGTCACCGACGCCGACCTTGTCATCCTGGCCGTCCCTGTCGGACGGATGGCCGAAGCGGCGGAAGCGATTGCGCCGGGGCTGAAGGCCGACGCCATCATAACGGACGTCGGGTCGTCGAAAGCCGGCGTCGCCGAGGCGCTGGCAAGGACGCTTCCCAACCATGTCATCATCCCGGCGCATCCGGTGGCGGGAACCGAAAACAGCGGGCCCGCGGCGGGATTTGCGTCCCTGTTCGATGGCCGCTGGTGCATCGTCACGCCCGGTGCCGACGTGCCGGAAGATGCTCTGGCGGCGCTCACCGGTTTTTGGCAGGGCCTGGGCGCCAAGGTCGACGTCATGGACGCCGCGCATCACGACATGGTGCTGGCGGTGACCAGCCACCTGCCGCACCTGATCGCCTATACGATCGTCGGCACCGCGAGCGAGCTGGAAGAAGTGACCGAAAGCGAGGTCATCAAATATTCGGCGGGCGGCTTTCGCGATTTCACGCGCATCGCGGCAAGCGATCCGGTGATGTGGCGCGACGTGTTTCTGGCCAACAGGGACGCGGTTCTTGCCACGCTTCAGCGGTTCAATGAAGATCTGACGGCCCTGCAACAGGCGATCCGGCGCGGCGACGGCGACAAGCTGGAGGATTGGTTTACCCGCACCCGCGCGATCCGCCGATCGATCATCGAACAGGGACAGGACGACGCGGCGCCGGATTTCGGACGCAAGCATTAAGGTGCGCGCGCCGGGGGCGTTCCCGGCCGACGGCTTTATGGGGCGCTGGAATGTTCCGACAACGCCTCGGGCGGGTTCAGCGCGTTGATCGCGGCGCGCACCCGTGCCTCGGCCTCTTCGCGCGGCAGTCCGGCGGGGATCGTCTGACCGATCTTATATGTGATCGTCTTGGGCCATTTGACCCATTTTCGCGGCGGATAGGCGATGCCGCTGTTGACCGCGACGGGGATCACATCGACGCCGAGAAGGCGGTACATGCCCGCGAAGCCCGGCCGCAGGCCCGGTGCCTCGCCATGCGGGACGCGCGTTCCTTCGGCGAACAGGACGAGCGGCCGACCCGCGGCGAGCGCAGCCTTTGCCGCACCCAGCATCGCGCGCATCGCCTTGCCCCCGCCATCGCGATCGACCGGGATTAGGCCATAGAAATGCGCCGCCTGTCCCCACACGGGGATCGAGAATAATTCTTCTTTTGCGAACACGGCGGGGTGGCTGAACAGCATCGGCTGCTCCACCGTTTCGAAAGCCGATTCATGCTTGAAGACATAGAGCACCGGAATGTCGGGCATTTCGCCATCGACCACAATCGTCTGGCCCAGCAGAAAGCGGCAGAACAGCCGGTGCGACTGCGCCCAGACCCGCACGAAGAAAATCGTGCCCCGGTGCGATATGGGCAGCGCAATCACGCCGCCGATCGACGATATGCTGCTCATCAGGACAAAGGCGATCCAGAACAGGATCGAACGGATCAGGGCGATGCCATAGGTCACAGGCCGAGCAGCCCGCCCGCGCGTCCGGCCAGATATTTGTGATATTCGCGAAACAGGGTCGCGAAATGGGGCTGGCTACGCACCGCATCGGGCAGGATCGCCACCTGGCTGCCGACGGCGCGGCCGATTTCATATTCGGCGCGGCGCATATGCCAGTCGGTCGTGATGAGCCGGACGCTTTTATAGTTGCGCCGCGCAACCCAGGTCGCGACCTCGGTCGCGTTCGACCGCGTATCCTCTGCCTCGAACCCCAGCGCGACGCAGCAATCGAACAGGCGCATGGGCCGCTTATATTCGGCGGCAAGCTCGCGCGGCTTCACCTCGCGCGACACGCCGCTGATGAGCAGCCGCCTGGCATCGCCCGCCTCCAGCCGTTCGAGCGCGCGGTCGATGCGTCCGGGGCCGCCCGTCAGCACGACGATCGCGTCGGTTTTTTGCGCCCCGGCAGGAAGCGGCAACAGCAGCGCAAACCACGCAAAGCCGAGTACCCAGGCCAGGAAGAGGAGGGAGATCAGGCGCTTTATCATAGAATCTTCTTGAGCGCCGCGAGCAATGTCTGGCGCGCGGTCAGGGCTGCAAGCGCGATAGCCAATAGCGGCAGCGCCAGCAAGAGCGCCCAGCCGCCTGGACCAAGCGACGCCGTCGCGGCAAGCCCGGAGGTGACGCGCGACCACTGCCAGCCGATCAGCATCAATATCGCGGTGGCGACGACACTGCCCAGCGCGATGCCATAGGCGGTGTCGATGGCGATACGGCGCTGGAACAGGCGCGTGATCTGGCGGTCGGTTGCGCCGATCAGGTGCAGGATCTCGATCGTCGGATAGTGGGTCGCCAGCGCGGCGCGTGCCGTCATGATGACCACCGCCGCGCTGGCCAGCGTCATCAACAACACCATGCCGCCCGCCATCCAGGCAAGCGAGCGGATCAGCCGCGCAACGGGGCCCAGCCATTCGGCGTGGGGGATGACGCGCGCGCCGGGCGCCTCGCGGGCGACCAGCGCCCGCAACTGCCGCATATGGCCCTCGCGGTCCTCGCCGACGAAATCAATGTCCACCAGCGCCGGCAGCGGAAGCGATTTCAGCACCGGATCGTCGCCCTCTGCGCTGCCGAACCATTGGCCCAGCGTCTGTTGCAACTCTTCCCGCCCGACCGATCGGGCCGACAGGACAAAGGGCTGTGCGGCGGCGGCTCGGCGTAGGGCAGCAGCCTGTTCGGCGCGCGTTATGGGGTTCGCGGTGACGATCTGCACCGTCACCCGCCCGGCGATGGCATCGCCGATCGCATTGGCCGATCGCGCGAGTCCCACGCCGGCGGACGCGGCGAGCAGGGTCAGCATCATCAATATCGCGATGACCCACGGGGTCGGCCCCGACAGGCGGCGTTCGGGAAGCAGGCGGCGGTGCTGAATCGGGACGCGCGGTATGATCATCGGTCAGGCGCGGTTTGCCGGGGGGTAGCGCAGCGCGCCGGTCGGATCGGCCAGCCGTCCTTTTTCCAGCCGCATCATCTGGGCATTTTCGATCCGACTGATCAAGTGAATGTCGTGGGTCGCGACGACGACGGTGGTGCCAAGGCGGTTCAGCGCCTCGAACAGCCCCAAAAGGCGCATCGCCATGTCGGGGTCGACGTTGCCGGTCGGTTCGTCGGCGACCAGCAATTGCGGGCGCGCGATGACCGCGCGGGCGATCGCCACCCGTTGCTGTTCGCCGCCCGACAGGGTCGCGGGACGGGCTTCGGCCCGCTCGTCCAGTCCGATCCAGCTCAGCATTTCGCCCACGGGGCCCGACAGATCCTCTTCGCTGACCCCCGCGATGCGCAGCGGCAGCGCGATATTGTCGCGTGCCGACAGGTGGGGGATCAGCCGGAAATCCTGAAACACCACGCCGATCCGGCGGCGAAAGCCCGGCAGCCGCTGGCGCGGCATCGCAACCAGATCTTCGCCGAACAGGCGGACGATACCCCGGCTTGGCCGCTGCGCAAGATAGAGCATGCGCAGCAGCGATGTCTTGCCCGCGCCCGATGCCCCGGTCAGGAAATAAAAGCTGCCGGGTTGCAGGTTAAAGCTGATGTCGCTCAACACCTCGGCATCGGGGCCGTAACGCAGGCCGACGCCGTTGAATTCCACCATCGCGCCGCCGGGGCGGGCCATCGGCGTATCGGTCATGACGTCGTCGATGCGCTGTCTCGCGCCGACATGGGGTCAAGGAACAGGGGCGCTGGTCCGCTCATCCAGCAGCCTGTCGCACGGCTATTCGCGAAGGACAAGACGCGAGTGGCAACGCGGCGCTTGCAACGCCGCGAATCAGGGTGTTTAGAGGGACGAATGATACTCGCCTGCCCGTCCTGCCACACGCGCTATGTCGTACCCGATACGGCGATTGGCCCCACGGGCCGCACCGTGCGCTGCGCCAATTGTCGCCATAGCTGGTTTCAGGAACCGGCCGCATCGGCGGCGCCGGCTGTCGTGACCGCTGCGGTCAGCGCGCCGGTCGTCGCTACGCCGACCGCTGAAACGGCGCCGCCGGACGTCAAGGATGCCGAACCGGCCGCAGCCGCGCCATTGCCGCCGGCGCCGCCCGCCGGCTTTGCAGCCGCCGAACCATCGCCGCGCCTGTCGTCCGACGCGGATGCCGCCGAACAGGCGCCGCTCCCCTTTCGCCGGCCCAGGCGCAACCCGGCGAAACGGTGGACGATGATCGCCGCCAGCGCCGCGGTCCTGATGATCGCGGCGACCGGGGCGCTCGCCTATTTCGGCCTGCCGGGCTGGGCACAAGGCCTGGGCCTGCCGGGCATGGCGGGCGAGCCCGATCTGGTCATCGAACTGCCGCCCAATCAGGACCATCGCGAACTGGCCGACGGCACGATCTATTTCGCCGCGTCGGGGGTCATCATCAACCCGACGGATCGCCAGCAGCGCGTCCCGCCGATCCTGGCCGAACTGCGCGATGCACAGGGGACGATCGTCTATAGCTGGACGATCAAGCCGCCGGTGCGGATGCTGCCGCCCAATGAAAAGGTCAATTTCAGCGAAGCAAAGCTGGACATCCCACGCCGTGCGACGCAGTTGACGGTCAGTTGGGCCCTGCCAAAGGGCTGACGCGCAGGTACTTCACCATGGGGGCGCGGCGCCATGGGCGGGGCGCGGTGGCATGAAATCCGCCGTCGATCGTTCCGCCAGCACCGCCATCGTCGTCGGCCTTCCGAAATTCGTCGCGCCGCTCCGAATCCGTTGACGTCGATCGGATTAACCGGCTAGGGGCGAGACGTACGCACCCGTAGCTCAGCTGGATAGAGCGCTGCCCTCCGAAGGCAGAGGTCAAGCCCCAAAATTGCGCTCAATCTCTTCGTAAACCATTGAGTTTCTTATAGATTTTTGCGTCTTTTCAGCGAACCAGT
>JAIXHQ010000037.1 GCA_030145715.1 Sphingopyxis sp.
CTGGTGCCCAGAAGAGGACTCGAACCTCCACGACCTTGCGATCGCCAGCACCTGAAGCTGGTGCGTCTACCAATTCCGCCATCTGGGCACGGGGTAGGAGCGGGCGCTTAGCGGGGCGTCCATCGGCTTGTCAACCACGTCGCGGTGGCCGATGTGCATTTTATCGCAAAGCCGGGGGTTTTCCGCCGCAACGCCGCCTTGGCCCCTTGCCCCCTCCCCCGCTTCGCGGCATGGGGAGGCCGTGCGGCGCACCTGCGCCGCCCAGAGAATCGACAACAGGCGGACGCAATGCAGAAATTCGACGGACAATTGATCGTGGTGCTCGGCGGCGGCGGCTTTCTGGGCCGCTATGTCGTGCAGCGGCTGCTCGCCGGCGGTGCGCGCGTCCGCATCGCCCAGCGCGAACCGCGTGCCGCGACCTTCCTGAAACCGCTCGGCGGCCTGGGCCAGACGCAGTTTGTCGCCGCCGATGTCCGCAATCCCGCCAGCATCGCGCGCGCGGTGCAGGGCGCCGATGCCGTCATCAACCTCGTCGGCGCCTTTGGCGACATGCAGGCGGTACAGGCCGATGGCGCGGGCCATGTTGCCGCCGCGGCCCGTGCGGCGGGTGCTTCCGCGCTGGTCCATGTGTCGGCAATCGGTGCCGACAGCCAGAGCGCGTCGGCCTATGGCCGCAGCAAGGGCGACGGCGAAGCGGCGGTGCGCGCGGCCTTTGCCGACGCGGCCATTCTGCGCCCGTCGATCCTGTTCGGGCGCGAAGATCATTTCATCAATCGCTTTGCGACGATGATACGCACGGTCCCGGTCGTCCCCGTGATCGCACCGGATGCGCGGTTCCAGCCCGCCTATGTCGGCGATGTGGCCGATGCCGTGGTCGCCGCGCTGGACAGCGGAGCCGCGGGCCAGACTTTTGAACTGGGCGGCCCGCAAGTGCTGACGATGGGCGAACTTCTGCGCTGGATCGCCGCCGCGACCGGCCGTTCACCCCTGTTCGTCGATATTCCCGATGTCGTCGCCGGCGCGATCGCCCGCGGCCTTGGCTGGGCGCCCGGCGCGCCGATCACCAAGGATCAGTGGCTGATGCTGCAAAGCGACAATGTCGTCGCCGCTGGCGCCGCGGGGCTGGCCCAGTTGGGCATCACGCCGACGTCGCTGGAAGCGGTGGCCGACGGATGGCTGGTCCAGTATCGCCGCAACGGCCGTTTCGCCGAGCTTGCCCCGCGATAATGAGCATCTGGCTGACCGCGATCATCCTCGGCATCGTCGAGGGCCTTACCGAATTTCTACCCGTCTCGTCGACGGGCCACCTGATCCTCGCGACCGAATTGCTCGGCTATGATGCGGGGCGCTGGGCGGTTTTCAATATCGCGATCCAGCCGGGCGCGATTCTCGCGATCGTCGTGCTGTACCGGAAACTCTTCTGGGACATGTTCACGGGCTTTTTTCGCCGCGATCCGGTTGCGATCGCCTTTGTACGCAACCTTCTCCTCGCTTTCTTTCCCGCCGTCATCCTTGGCCTTGCCCTTGGCGACTATATCGAAATGCTGCTGGAAAACGCCATTGTCGTCGCCTGGGCGCTGATTATCGGCGGCTTTGCGATCCTGCTGGTCGAACGGTTCGCAAGAACGACGGATGTCGGCGGGGTCGCCAACCTGTCGGCGCGCCAGTCGATTCTGGTCGGGCTGGTCCAATGCATCGCGATGATCCCGGGCGTCAGCCGTTCGGGCGCGACGATCCTGGGCGCGATGTCGCTTGGCGTCGATCGCAAGACCGCTGCCGAATTCAGCTTTTTCCTCGCCCTGCCCACGCTGACCGGCGCGACCATCCTGCAACTGGTCAAGCATCGTGACGCGATCACCACCAACGACCTTGGGCTGATCGCGATCGGTGCCTTCGTGTCTTTCGTCGTCGCATGGGCGGTCATCAAGGCGTTTCTTGCCGTCGTGACGCGCTATGGCTTCACCCCCTTTGCCTGGTATCGAATCATCGTGGGCGTCGCGGCGCTGGTCTGGCTCGGCATGAGATAGGTCCGATAGTTTACTAATTTGCGAAAGAAAATTGCGCGGCCACCTCTCAGTGGCTTTTTGGCCATGATTTTAGGTTAGCATAACTGTCCTATATCGCAATTTGGCCGTGACAGGCTGGTTTTTCCCGTGCCATCGCCCCTGCAACGAAGGGGAAATTGCATGGCTGCCGATCGCATGCTCCGGTTTGTGGAGCGTGAACAATCCTATCCCGACAAACGCTCTGCCGAGGATCGCGCGCGCGACTTTCACGAGATTGCGGAACGTTACGCCGCGCCCGACGCCGATGCACAGGCCGCGCGCTGCTCGCAATGCGGCGTGCCCTATTGCTCGGTACACTGCCCGCTGCACAACCATATCCCCGACTGGCTGCGCCTGACCGCGGAGGGGCGCCTTCGCGAAGCCTATGAGCTTTCGAACGCCACCTCGACCATGCCTGAAATCTGCGGTCGCATCTGTCCGCAGGATCGGCTTTGCGAGGGCAATTGCGTCATCGAATTTTCGGGCCATGGCGCGGTGACGATCGGCAGCGTCGAAAAATATATCACCGACACCGCCTGGGCGGAGGGCTGGGTCGAACCGCTGCAACCGGGCACGCCGACGGGCCAGTCGGTCGGTATCGTCGGCGCGGGCCCGGCGGGGCTGACCGCGGCCGAATATCTGCGGGTTCAGGGCCATGACGTCCATGTCTATGACCGGCACGACCGCGCGGGCGGCCTCCTGACCTATGGCATTCCCGGTTTCAAGCTGGAAAAAAATGTCGTGATGCGCCGCATCGAACGGCTGGCGGCGGGCGGCATCCATTTTCATCTGGGGTTCGAAGTGGGCGGCGATGCGACTCTCGACGCGCTTCGGCAAAAGCATGACGCGATCCTGATCGCGACCGGCGTTTACAAGGCGCGCGAAATCAACGTGCCCGGCAACGGTGCCGAAGGCGTGGTGCCCGCGCTCGACTATCTGGTCGCGTCGAACCGCAAGAGCTTTGGCGATGCCGTTCCGGCTTTCGACGACGGGCGGCTGAATGCGGCGGGCAAGCATGTCGTCGTCGTCGGCGGCGGCGACACCGCGATGGACTGTGTCCGCACCGCCATCCGCCAGGGCGCGAAGTCGGTGAAATGCCTCTATCGCCGCGACCGTGAAAATATGCCGGGTTCGCTGCGCGAGGTTTCGAACGCCGAGGAGGAAGGCGTCGAGTTCGTCTGGCTTTCCGCCCCCGAAAGCTTCACCGCCGACCAGAGCGTCAAGCAGGTCGCGGTTGCCGGAATGCGCCTTGGCGCGCCTGACGCGAGCGGGCGGCGCAGCCCCGAGGTCGATCCCGGCCGCAAGTTCGATGTGCCCGCCGACATGGTCATCAAGGCGCTGGGCTTCGATCCGGAGGAACTGCCGCACCTGTTCGGCTCCCCTGACCTGTCGGTCACCCGCTGGGGCACGCTGCGCGTCGATCATCAGACGATGATGACCAGCCTGCCGGGCGTTTTCGCCGCAGGGGACATCGTGCGCGGTGCCAGCCTGGTCGTGTGGGGCATCCGCGATGGCCGCGACGTCAGCGACCGGATGGCAAAGTGGTTGAAAGAAAAAGCGAAAAGCGAAAAGAAGGCGGCGTGACCAACAGGGAAGGACATCTCATGACGCCGACGTTCAAATCGATCCTGCTTGCCGGAACGATCGCGATGCTGCCGCTCGCTACGCCTGCCAGGGCTGCGCCGGAGGAGGCACCACTGGCCGAAATCGTGACCGCGCCAGTCGAGGACGCCGCCGCGAGCGAAGTTGACAGCACCGCCCGCGCCGAAGAGGCCAAGGCGAAGATACAAAAGGAAATGGACGAAGCGGTCGCGCTTATCGAAAAGATGTTCGATACGAGCAGCCTGCCCCCGATCGAGCCCGCCCGCCTGACGCTCGCGCAAAAGACGATGGGCCAGTTGATCCCCAACGGCAGCCTGGAACGGATGATGGACAATCTTTACGGCAAGATGTTCAAGACGTTGATGGGTGAGTTTGGCAGCCAGTCGGACCTGATGCTGTCGATCAAGACCGGGGTGGAAAGCGAACAGATCGCCAAGCTGGACGCGACGACCAAGGACAAGGTCGCCGATATGTTCGATCCCTATCGCAAGGAACGCGAGGATCAAATCACCAAGGTTGTGAAGCCGCTTGTCACCGAAGCCCTGTCCGACATGGAACCCCCGATGCGTGAAGGGCTTGCCAAGGCCTATGCCCGCAAGTTCACCGCCGCCCAGTTGACCGACATCAACGGCTTTCTCGCGACGCCGACCGGCACGCTCTATGCCAATGAATGGATAGCGGTTCAGGCCGATCCGGAAGTGATGGTGGCGGTCGTGAAGGCGGTGCCGCCGATGATTACGAAGTTTATCGATCGCGCGCCGCAGATCGAAAAGGATCTGAAAGATCTGCCCAAGGAAAAGCAGTTGGTCGATCTTGACGACAAGGAGCTCGCGTCGCTGGCCCGGCTGATGAAAGTCGATGTGAAGGTGCTGAAGGATCAGCGCGACATGTGGAAAGCCGACGCGGTCGCGGTCGATACTGCGGCCGACGATTATGCCATCGACACCGCGGTCGACGCTGCGGAGGCCGCGGCCGATGTAGCGATCGCCGATCCCGCCTATGACCGCAGCAACTGGTCGGCGGCCGACCTGAAGCGGGTCGAGGAACTCGAACTCGCCAACGACAATGCTTCGATCGCCGCGCAGCAGGCCGCCGAGGAAGCGGCCGAGAATGCGCGCAAAAAGCTGCCCGAATAAAACACTCCGTCAGGACGAAGATGATGACCCACTACCCCACCCCCGATCACGCGCGGCTTGCCGAACAGGGCATGTATCGCCCCGACATGGAATCCGATGCCTGCGGTGTCGGCATGGTCGCGGCGACCGACGGCAAGGCATCGCGCCGCGTCGTCGAGGCGGCGATCGAGGCGCTCAGGGCCGTTTGGCACCGCGGCGCGGTCGATGCCGATGGCAAGACCGGGGATGGGGCGGGCATCCATGTCGATCTGCCGGTCCGTTTCTTTGACGATGCGATCGCCGCATCGGGGCATAAAGTCCGCCCGAACCGCCTTGCCGTCGGCATGGTCTTCCTGCCACGCACCGACCTTGGCGCACAGGAGGAATGCCGCACGATCGTCGAGGCAGAGATCATCGACGCGGGCTTTACCATCTATGGCTGGCGCCAGGTTCCCGTCGACGTTTCGGTGATCGGCGACAAGGCGCAGCGCACCCGCCCCGAAATCGAACAGATCATGATCGCCGGCCCCCTGCCCGACGAACAATCGGTCGCCGAGTTCGAAAAGCAGCTTTATCTCGTCCGTCGCCGGATCGAGAAAAAGGTGATCGCGGCGCAGATCGCCGACTTTTATATCTGCAGCCTGTCGGCGCGCTCGATCATCTACAAGGGCCTGTTCCTTGCCGAAAGCCTGGCCGATTTCTTCCCCGACCTGACGAACAAGCTGTTCGAAAGCCGCGTCGCAATCTTTCACCAACGCTATTCGACCAACACTTTCCCGCAGTGGTGGCTGGCGCAGCCGTTCCGCTGCCTTGCCCATAATGGCGAAATCAACACGATCCGCGGCAACAAGAATTGGATGAAAAGCCACGAGATCAAGATGGCAAGCCTCGCATTCGGCGAGCATAGCGAAGACATCAAGCCTGTGATCCCGGCTGGCGCGTCCGACACCGCCGCGCTCGACGCGGTGTTCGAGGCGCTGTGCCGCGCGGGCCGCGATGCGCCGACCGCCAAGCTGATCCTGGTGCCAGAGGCATGGACGACCGAATGCGACGTCCCCGACAATCACCGCGCGATGTATTCCTATCTCGCCAGCGTGATGGAACCTTGGGACGGCCCCGCCGCGCTGGCGATGACCGATGGACGCTGGGCCGTGGCGGGGATGGATCGCAACGCGCTGCGTCCGCTGCGCTATACGCTGACCGCCGACAATCTGCTCGTCGTCGGGTCGGAAAGCGGCATGGTGCTGCTGCCCGAAGCCAGCATCCGCAAAAAGGGTCGCCTTGGCCCCGGCCAGATGATCGCCGTCGATCTGGACGAGGGCGTTTTGTACGAAGATCTCGCGATCAAGGACAAGATCGCCGACGCTGCCGACTATGCCTCGCGCGTCAAGGGTTTCCGCACGATGGCCGACCTGCCCAAGGGCGGCAAATCGACCCTGCCGGCCTTTGAACGCAGCGAACTTCTGCGCCGCCAGGTCGCGGCGGGCCTGACCATGGAGGATATGGAACTGATCCTGTCCCCGATGGTCGAGGACGCAAAGGAGGCGATCGGGTCGATGGGCGACGACACGCCGCTCGCGGTCATCTCCGACAAGCCGCGCCACGTCGCGCAATTTTTTCGCCAGAATTTCAGCCAGGTCACCAATCCGCCGATCGACAGCCTGCGCGAACGCCATGTGATGAGCCTGAAGACGCGGTTCGCCAACCTTGCCAACATCCTCGACGAACGGGGGCAGAGCGATCATGTGCTTGTGATCGACAGCCCCGTCCTCGTCGGTGACGACTGGGATCGCCTCCGCGCCTATTTTGGCGATGCGGTCGCCGACATCGATTGCACCTTTGCCGCCGGTGGCGATGCGTCGATGCTGCGCGAGGCGATCGCCCGCGTCCGCCGTGAGGCAGAGGAAGCGGTGCGCGCCGGGCGCTCCGAACTGTTCCTTACCGACCAGAATATCGGCGAGGGCCGCGTCGGCGTGGCGATGGTGCTGGCCGCCGCGGCCGTTCACACGCATCTGGTGCGCAAGGGTCTGCGCAGCTATGCCTCGATCAACGTCCGCTCGGCCGAAGTGCTCGACACCCATGCCTTTGCGGTGCTCGTCGGCGTCGGCGCGACGACGGTTCACGCCTATCTGGCAGAGGCGGCGATTGCCGATCGCTGGACGCGCGGGTTGTTCGGCGGCGAAATCAGCCTCGACGATTGCCGTCTGCGTTTCCGCAAGGCGATCGACGACGGGCTGCTCAAGATCCTCGCCAAGATGGGGATCGCGGTCATCTCTTCCTATCGCGGCGGCTATAATTTCGAAGCCGTCGGCCTGTCGCGCGCGCTCGTCAACGACCTGTTCCCTGGTATGCCGGCGAAGATTTCGGGCGAAGGCTATCAGTCGCTGTTCATCAACGCGACCGACAAGCATAGCGCAGCGTTCGACACCCGCGTCACCACCCTGCCCATCGGCGGTTTTTATCGCCAGCGCGCGGGGGGAGAGGCGCACGCCTATTCGGCGCAGCTCATGCACCTGCTCCAGACCGCGGTGGCGACCGACAGCTATTCGACCTATCTGCAATTCGCGCGCGGGGTCGCCGACCTGCCGCCGATCTATCTGCGCGACCTGATGGAGTTCAACTATCCGGCACAGGGCATCGCGCTCGACAGCGTCGAGGCGATCACCGAAATCCGCAAACGCTTTGTCACCCCCGGCATGTCGCTGGGCGCGCTGTCGCCCGAGGCGCACGAGACGCTGGCGATCGCGATGAACCGCATCGGCGCCAAGGCGGTGTCGGGCGAAGGCGGCGAAGCGAGCGAACGCTATCGCCCCTATGCCAATGGCGACAACGCCAACAGCAATATCAAGCAGATCGCGTCGGGCCGTTTTGGCGTCACCGCCGAATATCTCGGCGCCTGTGACGAGATCGAGATCAAGGTCGCGCAGGGCGCCAAGCCCGGCGAGGGCGGACAGCTTCCGGGCTTCAAGGTTACCGAGTTCATCGCGCGGCTGCGCCATGCGACCCCCGGCGTGACGCTCATCTCTCCCCCGCCGCACCACGACATCTATTCGATCGAGGATCTGGCGCAGCTCATCTATGACCTGAAACAGATCAATCCCAAGGCGCGCGTCTGCGTAAAGCTGGTCAGCTCTGCCGGCATCGGCACCGTCGCAGCGGGCGTGGCAAAGGCCCATGCCGACGTCATCCTTGTCGCGGGCAACACCGGCGGCACCGGCGCAAGCCCGCAAACCAGCGTCAAATATGCCGGTACGCCGTGGGAAATGGGCCTCAGCGAGGTCAATCAGGTCCTTACGCTCAACGGCCTTCGCCACCGCATCCGGCTGCGCACCGACGGTGGTCTCAAGACCGGGCGCGACATCGTCATCGCGGCGATCCTGGGGGCCGAGGAATATGGCATCGGCACGCTCAGCCTTGTCGCCATGGGCTGCATCATGGTGCGCCAGTGCCACAGCAACACCTGTCCCGTCGGCGTCTGTACGCAGGACGAGAAACTGCGCCAGAAATTCACCGGCAGCCCGGAAAAGGTTATCAACCTGATGACCTTCATCGCCGAGGAAGTCCGCGAAATCCTCGCCAAGCTCGGCTGCCGTAGCCTTGATGAGGTCATCGGGCGCACCGAATTGCTGCGTCAGGTCAGCCGCGGCGCCGAACATCTCGACGACCTCGACCTGAATCCGATCCTGGCCAAGGTCGATGCGCCCGACGATCAGCGGCGTTCGCAGGGTCCGGCCTTTCGCAACCCGGTGCCCGACAGCCTCGACGCGCAGATATTGAACGATGCAAAGCCCTTGTTCGAACGCGGCGAACGGATGCAGCTCACGTATAATGTCCGCAACACGCACCGCGCCGTCGGTACGCGCCTGTCGGCAGAGGTCACGGCGCGTTTCGGGATGAAGGGGCTGGCGGACGACCATGTGCAGGTCCGCCTGCGCGGCACCGCCGGGCAATCGCTCGGCGCCTTCCTGTGCCAGGGCGTCACGCTCGAAGTCTTTGGCGATGCGAACGACTATGTCGGCAAGGGCCTGTCGGGCGGCCGCATCGTCGTGCGCCCCACCGTGTCCAGCCCGCTGGTCAGCCAGCATAACAGCATCATCGGCAACACCGTCCTTTATGGCGCGACGGCGGGCACTCTGCTCGCGGCGGGCCAGGCCGGCGAACGCTTCGCCGTCCGCAATTCAGGCGCAAAGGTCGTGGTCGAAGGCTGCGGCGCGAACGGCTGCGAATATATGACCGGCGGCATCGCCGTCATCCTCGGCCCCGTCGGATCGAATTTCGGAGCGGGCATGACCGGCGGCATGGCGTTCATCCTCGACACCGACGACCAGTTCGAACGGCGCGCCAACAATGAATCGATCGTGTGGCAGCGGCTGGCGAGCGGCCACTGGGAATCCGTCCTCAAGGATCTGGTCGCGGACCATGCCCGCGCGACGGGCAGCAAATGGTCGGCCGAAATCCTCGCCGACTGGGATCGCTGGCGCACCCGTTTCTGGCAGGTCTGTCCAAAGGAAATGCTCAGCCGCCTGACCCATTCGCTGAACGAGGAAGAGGTGGAGGTCGTCGCCGCCGAGTGATCCGTCGCACCCGCGATACGCCCGGCCGCATCGCTCGGCGGCGTTCAGCCGGGCGAAAGCGTCCTTCGCCTAGGGACGCCGCATTGCCGAACCACGCCCCTTTCGAAAGGATGGAGCCATGCCCCGCCGTGCCCTGATCGCCCTTCCCCTGCTTGCCCTTGCCGCGCCGGTCCCGGCCGCCGCCAGCGAGATGCAAGGCGTCGCCGCGACGTTGAACGATCCGGTGACGCAGGACCGGGTGGCCGACACGGTCACGGCGGTCGTCGGCGCGCTGATGCAGATGCAGGTCGGCCCGCTTGCCAGGGCGGTGGCCCATATCGACCCCGAATCCGATGCCGCGCATATCCCGTCCGACGCGACGCTGGGCGACATCAGCGGCCGTGATCCCGATTATGCGAACCGCATGGGCGACGATGTTCGCGCCGGAACGCGCATGGCGGGCAATGCCGCGGCCGCGCTTGCCGCTTACGCCCCGGTTCTCAAGGATATGGCCCGCGACCTTGCCGCCCAGTGGGACCGCGATGGCGTCGCCGCGCCGCGCTGAGTAATCCACAATTCGCCGATCAGCGGTGGCCATAGGCGTTGCACGCGGCCGCCCCCTGCCGCTATGCCGGGGCCATGTGGCAACTTTACCAATTCCCGCTCTGTCCCTTTTCGCGCAAGGTCCGCCTGTTGCTGGGCGAAAAGGGCGTGGGTTATGAATTGATCCGCGAATCCCCATGGGAACGCCGTGACGAGTTCATCGACCTCAACCCCGCGGGGCGGACTCCAGTGATGGTCGATCAGGCGCGCGGACAGGTGCTGATGGACAGCATGGCGATCGCCGAATATTTCGAAGAAACGGTCGAAGGCAAGGCGATGATAAACGGCACGGCGGCAAGCCGCGCCGAAATCCGCCGCCTGACATCATGGTTCGACCATGACTTTTATTATGAGGTCACCGGCCCCCTGTTGTTCGAACGGATGCAGAAACGCATCGTCCATCGCCAGCCGCCCGACGGCGGCGCGCTGCGCGAGGCGATGAAGGCCGCGAACAACCATCTCGACTATGTCGACTATCTGATCGACCACCGCACCTGGCTCGCGGGTGCGACGATGAGCCTCGCCGACCTGACCGCCGCGGCGCATATCTCGGTCGCCGATTATCTGGGCGGGATCGACTGGACCGGCCACGAACAGACCAAGGGCTGGTATTCGGGCCTGAAATCCCGCCCGAGCTTTCGCCCTCTGCTGGCCGAACGAATGGAAATCGTGACGCCGCCCAAATATTATGAGGATGTGGATTTCTGAGGTGCTGGCGCCTCCATAACTTGTGAACATCGCCAGTCTAGTTTCGTGACCAAAGCCACGCTCTGGCTTGGACAGAACGCCAGTTACGGGGGCGATTGTGAACCGATACCATAACAGAATTGCCGCGCTTGCGCTCATTTCAATACTGTCGTGGACAACGGCACGAGCGGATGAACTCGCGCAACCGAAACCTGCACAGGGCTTTGTGCTTCCGGATTTCGAATCCGGTTATCCCGGTACCAGCTTCGAGTATGAAGGTGCCGACGCGAAGCGGCTGGCGGTTGAGCTTTTCCCTATCGTCACCGATCAGATCGTAAAGGCCATCATTCGTGAACAGGTCGGGATACCAGGCGGCGGTTATCATGGCCTCTACATCGATCTTGTTCTGGAACCTCGCGTCGAGCGGCAGTCGATTTGTGAACAGCCGCGGATTGCGATCATGATGCGCTACAACAGCAAGGCACGCTTCCATGCCGCGACGATGAGGCTCGCGATCCGGAACGGAACAATCCCCGACCATGACTTCGACACTGTGTACCGGACGGGACGCTACCGAAGCCTTCCGGAGACGCTAAAATCATCGACTGACGCGCTCCAAGCATGCCGCGAACTCACCGGCGACATGTCGGGCTGGAAGACCGCGGTGAATGCAAGCGACTTTGCCGACCAGCAATGGCGACAGCAGCAGTTGATCGACGCGCTTGCGACCCTGCCGGGCGACAAGATTAAATGTATCGGGATCGACGGCAAACGATGCAAGGAAAGCCAGAGCGAGTTGGCCTCCTATTTTCGAGCCACGCCGGCACGCTATTCGGAAGGCCGTTTCGTGCCCGGAGAGGGCGAAGTCAGCATATTCGATTATGCCGAAGCCAATTTGCGTTACGACGTGACGATGTGGCAGGACAAAGGCAAGACGCGATCGGTTTCTATCCGATTTAGGTTTCGTGGACAAAGCTTGACCTGAGACTCCTGCGCTGATTCAAGGCTGTCTTTTGGGAGGCCGCTTTGGGTGATCGGATTGGAGTGTCGGACGAGGAATGGTCACTGATCGGACCATTGCTG
>JAIXHQ010000038.1 GCA_030145715.1 Sphingopyxis sp.
TCGAACGAAGCCGAGACGCCCCGCGCGCCAGGCGCAGTGTCGATGGGTGTCTCGACTTCGCTCGACACGAACGGAAATCGTGAACGAGGCGAAATGACCAGGAACAGCCTCTCCGGCATCGTCATCCCGAACTGGATTCGGGATCCATGGCGACGGCGCAGCCATGGATGCCGGATCAAGTCCGGCATGACGAGAGTCTGGATGCGACCGATTGCAGGCATAATCCTCCCTGTGGCGCAGCCATGGGGAGGTGGCATCGCGAAGCGATGACGGAGGGGCATTCAGCGCAAGGCCCCAGCCCCTCCACCACGCCCTTCGGGCGCGGTCCCCCTCCCCATCGCTACGCGACAGGGAGGATCGGCAGGAAAGCCTCGCCCTTCCATATCCGTTCGCATCGAGCGAAGTCGAGATGCCCCTCGGGCCGGGCGCTGCGTTGATAGGTGTCTCGACTTCGCTCGACACGAACGGAAATCGGGACGGTCGGTAGCCTGTAGAAATTTCGCGCAGAGGCGCAGAGATCGCAGAGACGAGTGCCCTTCTCTCCGCGCTCTCTGCGCCTCTGCGCGAAATATTTGGGAGGCCAGCTTGCGACCGATTGCGGACGTTTCCTTTCATCGTCACCCCGGACTTGATCCGGGGTCTATGACTTCAACGCCGCCGTGGATCCCGGATCAAGTCCGGGATGACGAAAGAGGATAGGGCTTGCCCACTCTCCACCCCAAACCCGACATTCACGCGCATCCGCATGTCCGGTCAGGCCAAGTCCGCCGCCGCGATTGCCGCCAGCGCGCTCGCCAGCCGCGCTTCGCCTTCGCCCTCGACCCACGCCCAGCGGACCCGTCGCCGTTCCAGCTCGCCGATCGCGACGTCCATGAACCGTTGCCGCGCGGGCGCGCTGCCGAACAGGCGGGTGCCGTCCTCTGTCCATGGCAAGTCCATCGCGGGGACGAGATAAAGGTCGGCGACGTCGGCCCAATCGTCGATTTCGGGAAGGCGGCGACCGAGCAGCATGATCGCCCACGCCTGTGTCATCAGCGGATCGGTGTCGGACACCAGCCATTCGGGCCGCTGCGCCAGCGCATCGCGAGTCGCCGCGCGGTGGCCGTCGAAGATCGCGAGCAGGTCGACCTCGTCGAAATCGGTGCCGTTTGCCTCCGCATAAGTGCGGCCATATTCGGGAACGACGAGCGCACCAAGACGAAGCGCAAGACGCGGGGCCAGAATGGATTTGCCCGTGCTTTCGGCGCCGTGAAGGCAGATATGGCGCGTCATGACGCCGCCCGGCGCACGGCGGCGGCGCGCCGCCACTGGAGCAGCCCGTCGATCGACAGGCCAAGCAGCACGACATAGACCGCGCTGGTCGCATAAAGGCCGCGCCACGCGAACAGCGGCACCGCGATCACATCGACGAGGATCCACAGATACCAGCTTTCGACGCGCCGCCGCGCAAGCAGCCATTGCGCGGTGACGCTCAGCATCGCGATCGCGCCATCGACCCATGGCGCGACAGCATCGGTGTATCGGTCCATCGCAAAGCTCCAGCACAGCCAGATCATCGCCGTCGCCAGCGCCCAGCCCCGGCGCGCGCCGGGGGTCATCCAGCCGACCGGCACCCCGCTGTCATCGCGCGCGCGCATCCATGCCGCCCAGCCGTAAATGTTAAGCACAAGGAAAAAGCCCTGCAACGCCATGTCGCTGTACAGCTTCGCTTCGAAAAAGACGAAGGCGTAAAGCGTGACCGCGACGAGGGCGAAAAGATAGTTCCATACGCTGCGCAGCGCGACGAGCGCCACATTGACAAGCACGAAGGCTGCGGCGGCCCATTCGACGTATTTCATCGGCCGTCGCCGTCGCGCGCCCCGTCCCTTGGCCGCGTCCACAGCCCGTCGCGGCTGATCCGTCGCTGCGGCGGGCGGCGCACCACCGACCAGCCCGCGCGCACGACCCAGCCCAGCTTCGCGAACAGGCTCGACCCCGCGCGATGGTCCCACGCATGGTCGCCGCGCGCCCGCACCTCGCGCGCGATGTCGCCATAGATGCCCGCGGCGGCCAGCACCGCCCAGCGGCTGCGCGGCGGCAGCTTGCGCGCGCCCCAGCGCGCCGACGCTTCATATTCCTCGGCCATTTCGGACAGCCATTTCGCCATCACCGACAATCGCGAGCGAAAGGCGGGGTGCATGTGCTGGCCGGGGGGAATGTCCAGTTCGACCAGCCATTCGACGGGCAGGTAACAACGGTCGGCGGCCGCGTCCTCCGCCACGTCGCGCGCGATATTGGCAAGCTGAAAGGCGATGCCAAGGTCAGAGGCGCGATCGAGCGTCGCATCGTCCGCCGGATCGACCCCCATGACCAGCGCCATCGCGACCCCCACCGCGCCCGCGACATGATAGGAATAGCGCAGCAGATCGGCCTCGCTGCGCGGGCGCCAGTCCTGTGCATCCAGTTCGAACCCGGCGATGATGTCGTCGATGACCGCGCGGGGAATCGCGACCTGGGTCAACAGCAGGCCAAGCGCGTCGAACGCCATGTCGCCGGTCGGTTCACCGGCAAAGGCCCGGTCCGTCCGGGCGCGGATATGGGCGACCGCGGCGACCGGGTCGTGTCCCGTCTGCATCGTGCCGCCATGATCCTGTCCGTCGGTCAGGTCGTCGGCGGCGCGGCACCAGGCATAGAGCAGCCACACCCGCTCGCGCGTTTCGCGATCGAACAACCGGCTGGCGAGAGCAAAGCTTTTCGATCCGCGCGCGATGCTGTCGTGCGCCAGACCATGAAGGGCCTGCGCATCATAGGCCCCCTCGCCGCGCATTACAGATTTTCGGCCTTCATCGCGAAAATCGTCTTGTGCGGGACATAGGCCGCCATCTTGTCGAGCAGGTCGTCGAGCACGGCATCGACGATCATGATCCCGGCATGGGCGGGACGGATGAAACCGACGTCGATCATGTGGCGGTTGAACGCGATCAGGTCGTTATAAAATCCGGCGGCGTTGAGCAGTCCGACCGGCTTGGCATGATAGCCAAGCTGGGCCCAGCTTATCGCTTCCCACAGTTCGTCCATCGTCCCGACGCCGCCGGGGATGGTCAGGAAACCGTCCGACAGGTCGGTGAACATCTTTTTGCGTTCGTGCATTCCCGACACGACGTGAAGCTGGGTGCAGCCGCGATGCGCGACCTCTGCCCCGACCAGCGCATCGGGGATGATCCCGATCACCTCGCCCCCCGCTTCCAGCGCGCTGTCGGCGACCGCGCCCATCAGCCCCAGCCGGCCGCCGCCATAAACGACGCCGATCCCGCGCGCCGCCAGCGTGCGGCCGACATGGCGCGCGGTTTCGACATAGATCGGATCTTCGGGTGTCGCGGACCCGCAATAGACAGCCAGGCGCTTCATGCTTTCCCCTTACCCGTTCAGACCGAATGAAGTCGATAGACCGCGCATCATTTCCTGCCCGATCGGCCTTTCGATCCCTGCGCCGGGCGACCCGCCGCCGACGTCAGGGCGCATCGTCCAGCATCAGCGCCGCCGTCGCCTTGGCGCTGCCGACGACGCCCGGTATCCCCGCCCCCGGATGCGTGCCCGCGCCGACGAAATACAGGTTCGCGATCACATCGTCGCGGTTATGGGCGCGAAACCACGCGCTTTGCCACAGCACGGGCTCCAGGCTGAACGCGCTGCCCAGATGCGCCGACAGGTCGCGGCCGAAATCGGCGGGCGTATAGTGGAACCGCGTGACCAGATTGGCGCTGAGGCCGGGCGCGACGCGGCGTTCGACCTCTTCGATAATCGCGTCGGCGAAGCGGTCGCCGAACGCGCCGTCCCAATCGGCCCGGGCCTTGCCCATGTGCGCGACCGGCGCGAGCGCGTAGAATGTCGAATGCCCCGGCGGCGCCATCGCCGGATCGGTGATGCTGGGATGGTGCAGATAGAGCGAGAAATCGTCGGGCACGACGCCGCCGTAAATATCGTCGAGCAGCCCCTTGTAACGCGGGCCGAACAGGATGCTGTGATGCGCGACGGCGGGATAATCGCCCTTTGCCCCGAAATGGACGACGAACAGCGACGGCGACCAGCGTTTGCGGGCAAGGCTGCGCGCCGTCCGGGCGCCACGCGGATGATCGGCGAGCAGCGTCTGATAACTGTGCATCAGGTCGCCATTGGTCGCCACCATGTCGGCATCGCCATGCCAGCCGCCCTGCGTCGTCACGCCGGTCGCGCGGTCGCCCGCGACGTGGATCCGCGCCGCCGGATCGCCCAGCCGCAACGTCCCGCCCAGCCGTTCGAACAATCGCACCATCGCCCCGACCAGCGCGTTCGTCCCGCCGCGCGCGAACCACACGCCGCCGTCCTTTTCGATCGTGTGAATCAGCGCATAGATGGCGGTCGTCGTCATCGGGTTGCCGCCGACCAGCAGCGTGTGGAACGACAGCGCCTGCCGCAGCCGTTCGTCCTTCACATAGGATGACACGATCGAATAGACGCTGCGCCACGCCTGATATTTCATCAGCGCGGGCGCCGCGCGGATCATCGCCGCAAAGTCGAGAAAGGCGACCGCGCCCAGCTTGACATAACCTTCTTCATACACGCCCTTCGAATAGTCGAGGAACCGGTCGTAACCCGCCACGTCGGCGGGATGGAGCCGTGCGATTTCGGCGCGCAGCGCCGCTTCGTCGTTCGAATAATCGAAACTCGTCCCGTCGGGCCAGTTGAGCCGGTAAAAGGGCATGACCGGCACCAGATCGACGTCGGCGGCCATGTCCTGCCCGGACAGCGCCCATAATTCCTTCAGGCACGGCGGGTCGGTGATGACCGTCGGTCCCGCGTCGAACGTAAAACCGTCGCGACGCCAATGATAGGCGCGCCCGCCGGGCTTGTCCCGCGCCTCGACGATCGTCGTCGCGACGCCCGCCGACTGGAGCCGGATCGCGAGCGCGAGGCCGCCGAACCCGGCGCCGATGACGATCGCCCGGCGGGTCATCGCCAGTCGAGCTTCGTCAGCGCCGCAATCGCGCGGCCGACCGGCACCGGCGGCTTTCCCGACAACAGCCGCAGCTTGTCCGCCGCCGTCGATCGCCCGGCGTAAAAGCGCGCGATCAGCCCCGGCGACAGGCGATAGAAACGTTCGAATATGCGATAGCGCGCATCGGGATCGGCGGCGCGAAACAGCATCGCGTCGAGCATCCGATAATATCGCTGGCGCCGCCATGCCGCCGCCGCGCGGTCGCGCAACATGTCGGGCAGGTCGGCGTGATCGATCATCGCGGGCAGCGATGATGCGGTGCGGACCGCGTCGGGCAGCGAATATCCGGTGGTCGCGTGAAAGCGTCCCGCGCGCACGCCGATCCGCGCGGTGCGATCCGATTCAGGCCACAGCCGGTCGAAATCGCCCGCGACCGCCACCGGCAGCACCCCCGTTTCCTCGCGCGTCGTGGCCGCGACGTCCCAGCCGCGCGCCGCCGCATAGGCCGCAATGCGGTCGCGCACCGCCGCGACGTCCAGGTCGGCATCCTCGCTGTAATAGGTGTCCTCGACGAACAGCGTGTCGGCGTCAAAGGGCAACAGATAGACAAAGCGATATCCGTCGAGCTGCGCGACCGTCGCGTCCATCACCACCGGATATTCGATACCGTGCCCGCCCTTGACCGTCAGCGCCTGTCCAACGAACTTTTGCCAACCGCATTCGAGCGTCGGAAACTTGCCCGCGCCGCGCGCGTCGATGACATGCCGCGCCGACAGCCGCCCGCCGCGCGCCAGCAACAGATGGTCGGGCGCGACATGCTTGGCGCGGTCGGCGATGATATGCCCGGCGGGCATCGCCGCCATGACGGCATCGGCCAGCGCCTCGCCCGTGATGCTCTTATACCCCATCCGCACCGTCCGGCGGTGCGACGGGAACATCACGTCATACCGGTCCCAATGGTGGCGGACGAGCGGCGCGACCAGCCAGCGATCCGCCTTGGCGATGTCGCTGTCGAAAAAGGACCAGACATGATTGCCGCCGATCGGCCCCGGCTCGATCAGCCGGACGTCGAGGTCGGGGCGCTTGCGCGTCAGCGCCAACGCGGCCAGCCCGCCCGCCAGCCCGCCGCCGACGATCGCAATGTCGCATCTGTCTGTTTTGCCCGCCGCCATTCCCTCGCCCTAGCCGTCCCCGCCCGCCAGCGCAAAGCCATTGCAACAACGCGCCGAGCGGCTAGCCTTATGTCATGACCGGTTGGGCAATAGTTTTTTCCGCATTGGCGATGACCGCGATCGTCGGCATACGCTATCTTGTCACCAGCGGCGCCTTTGCGCTGGCGACACGAATCCGGCACCCCGGCCTCTATCACGGGCGGGCGCGCCAGATGCGACGGGAAATCGGGTGGAGCCTTGCCAGCGCCGCCATATATGGCATTCCCGCCGGGGTCGTCGCCTGGGGGTGGCAGGCGCGCGGCTGGACGCGCATCTATACCGACGTCGCCGATTTTCCGCTCTGGTATCTGCCGGTCAGCCTGCTCGCCTATCTGCTCGCGCATGACACATGGTTTTACTGGACGCACCGCTGGATGCACCGGCCGCGCTGGTTTCGCATCATGCACGCCGTCCATCACGAAAGCCGCCCGCCGACCGCATGGGCGGCGATGAGCTTTCATCCGCTGGAGGCGATCACCGGCGCGGTCGTCATCCCGGCGCTCGTCTTTCTGATCCCCATCCATGTCGGGATGCTGGGCCTGGTCCTTGCGATCATGACGGTGATGGGCGTCGGCAATCACATGGGATGGGAGATGTTCCCGCGCGCACTCGTCCATGGACCGGCGGGCCGATGGCTGATAACCGCGACGCATCATGAACGGCACCATGCGGCATATCGAGGAAATTATGGGCTTTATTTCCGGCTTTGGGACAGGGCGTGCGGCACGGACCTTGGGCTGGGCAGCTTTGGCGGCAGCGATGCCGCTATCCACCGCCGCGACCGCGCAGTCGGCGGCCGCCCCGACGATTGAGGTCAGCGTCACCGGGCTGCGCAACACAAAGGGGCAGTTGCTCGTCTGCCTGACCACCAACCCAAAGGCGTTTCCCGACTGCAGCAAGGACAAGGCGTCGGTCCGCATGGCGGTGCCGGCCACCGATGCCGGGGATTTCCAGATCCGCGCGCCCGCCGCTGGCACCTATGCCATCGCCGTCGTCCATGACGAAAATGCCAACAACAAGATGGACGTCGCGATCTTTCTGCCACGCGAGGGTTTCGGCTTTTCGCGCAATCCGACGATCACCGTCGGTCCGCCCAGTTTCAGATCGGCCAGCTTCGCGGTCGCGGGCGACATGCGCCAGTCGATCAAGATGAAATATATGCTCTAGTGGCCGTGGCGGCGGACAGCTAAAGCAGCGCGCGTGACCGCGACCTCTTTCCGCATCGCCGCTTTCGCCGACCGTCGGCCAAAGCTTCTTGCCCTCGCTCTCGGCGCCATATCGGCGACGGGGTTCGCGCCGCTCAACTTCTGGCCGCTGACGCTGCTGGCGTTCGGCTGCTGGATGGCGCTGGTCGCGCGCAGTCCCAAAGGCTGGCGCGCGTTCGGGATCGGCTGGACATTCGGCGTCGGCCATTTCGTCGTCGGACTGAACTGGATCGCGACCGCCTTCACCTATCAGGCCGCGATGCCCGCGTGGCTGGGCTGGATCGCGGTGGTGCTGCTGGCGCTGTATCTGGCGGTGTATCCGGCGCTGGCGGCGTGGGGGGCATGGATGGTGCGCAGTTGGGGTGAGCCCGCGACGCGCCTGACCGCTCCTTCCTATATCCTTGCCTTTTCGGGGCTGTGGACGCTGACCGAGTGGCTGCGCAGCTGGGTATTCACTGGTTTCGCGTGGAATCCGCTGGGTGCCGTCGCAATCAGCTTTGCCCAGCCAGCACAATGGATCGGGACTTACGGCTTGTCCGGACTCGTTTTCATTGTCGCGGCGATTTACGTACTCCCCTATTTTCAGCGCAGCACGACCGACGAGGCGCCACGCGATCTATCGGAACGCCGCCAGCTCCTGACTCAACTCGGCTTTGGCGCTGTGATCGCGGCCTTCATGGCTCTTGTTTATTTCGATCCGTTCCCATCTACCGAACGTCTGACAGCGGCGGGCACCACCCCCATCACCGTCGTCCAGCCCAATGTCGGGCAGCAGGACAAGTGGCGGGGCGAAAAGGCCGATGCCAATTTCGCCAAGCTGGCGCGGCTGACGGTGCCAAGGGACGACGCCCCGCGCCTGATCCTGTGGCCAGAGGCGGCGATTCCCGACTATCTGGAAACCGGTTATCCCGCGCCCTATTACGACCGGTCGCCGATGGCGGCGCGCGCGCGGCTGACAGCGTTGATGAACCCCGGCGACCTGATGCTGCTCGGCGCGCTGAAACTGGAACTGGATCGCACGGGCGAGGCGCGCGGCGCGCGCAACGCGGTGATGACGGTCCATCCCGACGGCACGCTCGGCGCCCGATATGACAAGGCGCACCTTGTCCCTTATGGCGAATATCTGCCGATGCGGCCGATCCTGTCGGCGCTCGGCCTGTCGCGGCTGGCCCCCGGCGACATGGATTTCTGGCCCGGCCCCGGCCCCCGGACGCTCGACCTTGGCGCCTTTGGCCGGGCGGGACTGCAAATCTGCTATGAAATCATCTTTTCGGGTCAGGTCGTCGATCGCGCCAATCGCCCGGACTTTATCTTCAACCCGTCGAACGACGCCTGGTTCGGCGCCTGGGGTCCGCCGCAGCATCTGGCGCAGGCGCGGCTGCGCGCGATCGAGGAGGGGCTGCCCGTCGTCCGCGCCACCCCGACGGGAATCAGCGCGGTGATCGACGCCGACGGGCGCGTGGTGGCATCGCTGCCAAGGCTGACCGCCGGGCGGATCGACACGATGTTGCCGCCCGCCCACCCGCCGACGCTCTTTTCCCGCCACGGCAATGTGCTGCCGGTCGGATTTGCCCTGCTGCTGCTCGCCGCCGCCATTGCATTCCGGCGGCGCGGTCGCTAACGATATAACGACATAAAGTTTCCTTTATATTCGCCTTACAGAAAGCTCCCCATGCGCAACAGCTTCCTCTTCACGTCGGAAAGCGTGTCCGAAGGACATCCCGACAAGGTCGCCGACCAGATCAGCGATTCGATCGTCGACCTGTTCCTGTCGAAAGATCCCGAGGCGCGCATCGCCTGTGAAACGCTGACCACGACACAGCTTGTCGTGCTCGCGGGTGAAATCCGCTGCAAGGGCGTGTTCGAAAATGACGAGTGGGCCCCCGGCGCGCTGGAAGAGATCGAAGCCACCGTCCGCCGCACGGTGCGGGAGATCGGGTACGAACAGGACGGTTTCCACTGGGAGAGCTTCCGCTTTGAAAACAACCTCCACGCCCAGTCCGCGCACATCGCGCAGGGCGTCGACGAAAGCGGCGACAAGGACGAGGGCGCGGGCGATCAGGGGATCATGTTCGGCTATGCTTCGGACGAGACCCCCGACCTGATGCCCGCGACGCTGGATTACAGCCACAAGATTCTGGAACGCATGGCCGCCGACCGCAAGGCGGGGACCGCACCCTTCCTCGAACCCGACGCGAAAAGCCAGGTCACGCTGCGCTATGCCAATGAACGCCCGGTCGAAGCCACGGCGATCGTCGTGTCGACGCAGCACGCGCCCGGATATTATTTCCACAATGGCGAAGGCGACGAAGCGCGATACACCGAATTGCGCAAATATGTCCTGGGCGTGATCGCCGACGTGCTGCCCGCCGAACTGCTGACCGCGAACACCGTCTATCACATCAACCCGACGGGCCGGTTCGAAATCGGAGGGCCGGACGGCGACGCCGGGCTGACCGGGCGCAAGATCATCGTCGACACCTATGGCGGCGCCAGCCCGCACGGCGGCGGCGCGTTCAGCGGCAAGGACCCGACCAAGGTCGATCGTTCGGCGGCCTATATCACCCGCTATCTGGCCAAGAATATCGTCGCCGCCGGCCTGGCGCGCCGCTGCACGATTCAGTTGAGCTATGCGATCGGCGTGGCCGAACCGCTGTCCATCTATGTCGACCTGCACGGCACCGGCACGGTCGAGGAAAGCCGCATCGAGGCCGCTATCCCGCAGCTCGTGCGCCTGACGCCAAAGGGTATCCGCACCCATCTGGGCCTCAACCGCCCAATCTATCGCCAGACCGCCGCCTATGGCCATTTCGGCCGCGCTTCGGCGGGCGAGGGCTTTCCGTGGGAACGCACCGACCTGGTCGACCGGCTGAAGGCCGCGCTGGCCGAATGAAGCCGACGCCGGGGCGCCCGCGTCCCGGTGCCGCCTGTCAAACCGGCGCTTGCCGCTCCGATGCCGGGCCGCTAACGCGCGCGGCATGACTGCTTATAAATCCGGCGATCCGACGACGATCAACCGCCTCTATGGCCGTTCAAAGGGCAAGCCCCTGCGCGCGGGCCAGCAGGATCTGATCGACACGCTGCTGCCGCAGATCGCGGTGCCGGCGACCGGCGACGTGACCGCGAACGCGCTGTTCGGCGACGACCGCCCGCTGCATTTCGAAATCGGTTTCGGCGGCGGCGAACATATGGCGGGCCGCGCCGACATGCTGCCCGATCATGGCTTCATCGGCGCCGAACCCTTTATCAACGGGGTGGCCCAGGCGCTGGTCCACGTCGCGGGCGATCATGGCGCCAGCCTGCCGCTCGCCAATGTCCGCATCCACCATGGCGACGCGCTGGAGGTGCTGCGCCGCATCCCCGACGGCACGCTCAGCTTTGCCTATCTGCTGCACCCCGATCCGTGGCCCAAGGCGCGCCATGCCAAGCGGCGGATGATGAACGACGGGCCGATCGACCTGATCGCCGCCAAGCTGAAACCCGGCGGCGAGTTCCGGTTCGGCACCGACCATCCGATCTATCTGGCCCATGCGCTGATGGTCATGCGCCGCCACCGCGACCGGTTCGAATGGCTGGCACAGGACGCACAGGATTTCCTCGTCCGCCCCGCCGGCTGGCCCGAAACCCGCTACGAAGCCAAGGCGCGCGCGCAAGGCCACGAGGTCTGGTATTT
>JAIXHQ010000039.1 GCA_030145715.1 Sphingopyxis sp.
TGCGCCGTCGGGGTCGATGACACGATCTGCGCAATTTCATTGGCGCGCGCGCAGAAACCGCGGTGAGCCGGCGGCTGTGCGAAATAGTTGAACAATTGTGTCGACAAGCGGTCGCGCGGTGCGATGCCGTTGTTCCTATTTTCCTTGCCAAGCTGCGAAATAACCGATTTCTCGGTCGATTTGATCACCTTACCATGCGTCTTGATGATGTGGTTATAGGCCGCAACGAGTGTCGGCTCCTCCATGCCGCGGCATCCGATCGCCGCGACATTCAGGCCGATCTTCAACTGCCAGAACGCACGGTCGCCGGTGACGTGGCTGTTCGCGGTGACGAACCGTCCATCAAGCCCGCGACCGGGCAGGATTTGGGTCAGCGATGCATTGCCCGGCGGCAGCGGCCGCGGCGGTACGACGACGGCGACCGGCGGCGGCGGCGGGGGAGGCGGCGGGGGAGGCGGCGGCGCTTTCGTACAGGCGGCAACGCTTGCGAGCAGCACGGCGACGATAATCTTGCGCGACAAATTCATGATCCACTCCCCAACCGCAAAAACATGCGGCGTCAATTCCGTGTGTGCAACGCCATTTCGGCCTGTTGCACCAAAGTTGCGATAATATCGGCAACGCCCTCCTCAGCGGATACCATGCCGACAGATTGCCCTGCCATTAACGAGCCGTTTTCGACGTCGCCATCGATCACCGCGCGGCGCAGCGCGCCGGCCCAATAATGTTCGATTTCCAACTGCGCCGCCATCATGTCGACCTCGCCTGTATCGAGCTTGTTCGCGACCTCACGCTGTTTGGCGGTAAAAGCCTCGGTCCCCGCATTCTTGAGCGCGCGAACGGGAATGACCGGCAGACGCGGGTCGATCTGGACGCTTGCGACGGCTTCGCGGGCGGACGCGCGAAGAAAGGCCTTTTTGAAATTGGGATGCGCGATGCTTTCGGTGGCGCAAACGAACCGCGTGCCAAGCTGGACGCCCGAAGCGCCCATTTCCAGATAGGCCGCGATCGCTTCGCCGCGACCGATGCCGCCCGCGACAAAAATGGGCACTTCGCTCCCCAGCGTCGGCAGGATTTCCTGTGCCAGGACGCTTGTCGACACGGGGCCGATATGGCCGCCGGCCTCCATCCCCTCGATCACCAGCGCATCGACGCCGCTGCGGACCAGTTTCTTGCCCAGCGCGAGCGTCGGCGCGAAGCAGATGACTTTCGCGCCCGATGCCTTGATCGCTTCCAGGCTGCCCTTTGGCGGCAATCCGCCAGCCAATACGACGTGGCCGATCCCGTGCTTTGCGCAAATGTCGATCAGATCGAATAATTGCGGATGCATGGTGATGAGGTTGACGCCGAAATTGCGTGTCGCGAGCGCCTTGGTCGCCGCAATTTCCGCATCGAGCAATTCGGGTGTCATCGCCCCGCACGCGATCACGCCGAAACCGCCGGCGTTGCTGATCGCACTGACCAGATGGCGTTCGGAAACCCAACTCATCGCACCGCAGAGAATGGCGTAGTCGCTGCCGAGAAGGTCGGTCCCGCGGGCCATCAAATCGTCAATTTTGCTCATTGAGAGTGCCTTTGCCAGCACTGGGAGTCGGGCGCAATCCCTTGCGGCACACGCGTGGTCGCTTGGCGTGCGGTCGAATCCGTCGGGCGCGCGAACCGAACCTTTCGGCGCAGAAAGCAAATCAATCATTGTCAACTAAATCACTTGGCATATGCTTGTCTAGCGAATCCAAAAACCGAAGGGAACTATCATGAGCATTGTCAACGAGGCTGCGAAGGGCGGTCCCGAAGAGGTGCCGCGGGCCATCCAGACCGTGCTGGAAGCACTGGATAAGCTGAAGTTCGGCGCGATCCAGTTGACCGTGCACGAAGGGCGGCTGGTACAGGTCGATGTGACCGAAAGGCATCGCTACCCCAACTGATCGCATCAAATCCCAGCGAGGGCTCTCCCTCTCTAGCCGCAGACCGGACCGCCGGATGTGGCAATTTTCACATGTATTCAAAGCAACAGGAAAATTGTCATGACCGCAAAATATCCGTCCGTCCGCCGCCGCGCGGGCGCTTCTTTGCTTACCCTTTCGCTTCTGCTCGTGGTTGGTGCCGCGCCGGCCTTTGCCGCAGAGGGGGATGAAGGTTCCGCCGTCGCAACCACCGCGTCGGCGACGCAGGACGAAGCCGCAGACCAGGCCGACGATGTCAGCCGGGGCGACATCATCATCGTCACCGCGCGCCGCCGCCAGGAAACGGCCCAGGACGTGCCCGTCGCAATCTCTGTCATCCGCGGGGATTCGATCGAGGCCACCGGCAATTTCAACGTCGTGAAGCTGCAGCAGCTTGCCCCGACGCTTCAGGTCTATACGTCGAACCCGCGCAATACCTCGGTCAATATCCGCGGCCTCGGCGTGCCGTTCGGCCTGACCAGCGACGGTTTCGAACAGGGCGTCGGCATTTATGTCGACGACGTCTATAATTCGCGCGTCGCCGCCGCGACCTTTGACTTTCTCGATGTCGATCAGGTGGAGGTTCTGCGCGGGCCGCAAGGTACGTTGTATGGCAAGAACACGACGGCCGGCGCGATCAACATCACGACCAACCAGCCGACGTTCGATTTTGAAGGCCGGGCGGAGGTGAGTGTCGGCAACCTCAATTACCGGCAGGCCAAGGCGGCGGTTTCGGGTCCGCTGACGGAAAAGATCGCGGCGCGCGTCGCGATCGCGGCGACCAGCCGTCGGGGAACTTTGTATAACACCAGGTCCGATCGCTGGATCAACGAGCAGGATAATCTGGGCCTGCGGGCACAGCTTTTGTTCAAGCCCAACGAAGATCTGAGCATCACATTGTCCGGTGACTATAGCCAGCAGGACCCCGAATGCTGCGGCACCGCCTTTGTCCGTGTCGGGACGACGCAACGCGCGCTGACCCGCCAATATGACGCGATCATTGCAAGGCTTCAGGCAGCCAATCCCAATTATAACTACATCGTGCCGAGCCGGAACGTCTATGATCGGCTGACCGACATCGACGCGCCGCTTCAGGCGGGAAACATCATCGGCGGGGCTTCGCTGCGGGTGAAATGGGATGTCGGTGCCGGCAGCTTGACCTCGATCACGGCATGGCGTTTCTGGGACTGGAAGCCGCAGAACGACCGCGACTTTACTGGCGCGTCGGTGGTTTCGGCGTCGAACAATCCGTCGCAGCAGGACCAGTATAGCCAGGAGTTCCGGTATAATTATGAAGGCGACAGGATAGACTTTGTCGTCGGCCTGTTCGGTTTCAGGCAGCGGATCGACACCCAGGGCCTGGAGCGTCAGGGGATCGACGCGACACGATACAGCCTGGCGCCGTCGACCGATGAGAACAATGTCTATAACCAGCCGGAGGTGTTGAACGGCCTGACCGCGAACAACACCCAATATCTGAAAGCCGACAGCGCGGCGCTCTATGGCCAGGCGAGTTACAAGCTGACGCCCGAACTGACGATTCAGCCGGGCATTCGAATCAATTACGACAAGAAGCAGGGATTTTACCAGCGCGTGGTGACGACGGGCGGGGGGCAGGTCATCGCCAGTTGCAGCACCGCGGCGCAGCAGGGCAATCCGGTTCTGACCGCACAGTGCGGCGTCTATCAGCCGCAGTTGACGACGCCGTCGGTCAGCGACTGGAATTTCAGTTACGATTTGAACGTCAATTACAAGGTCGCGCCCGACGTGCTTGCCTATGCGACCTATGCCAAGAGCTTCAAGACGGTCGGCATCAACCAGAATGGTCTGCCGCTTGATTCCAACAACCAGCCGGTGCTGAGCGCCAGCACGGTGAAGCCGGAGTCGGTCAATCATTTTGAGATTGGCATCAAGACGCAGTTCCTGAACCGGCTCGCGACGTTCAACCTGTCGGCCTTTCGCACCGAGATCGGCAATTTCCAGGCGACGGTGAACGGCGGGCAATTCGGGACCGTGCGCGGCTATCTGGCCAATGCGGAAAAAGTGGTGTCGCAGGGCGTCGAAGCGGACTTCAAGATCCGCACCAGCGAACGTTTTACGGCCTATGCCAACGCCGCCTATACCGACGCCAAATACAAAAGCTTCACCAGCGCGCCGTGCCCGCCCGAGCTGTCGGGCGGCACGTTCGTCGCCGGCAGTCAGGTGCCCGGAGCCCCGGGGGCGCCGGGGCTCAGTCCGCGCCAGTGCGACATTTCGGGCCAGCGACTGCCGGGCGTGTCGAAATGGGCGCTGTCCTATGGTGCCGAAACCAACCTGCCGGTCGAATTGTTCGCCAAGGATGGCCAAGTCTATCTGGGCGTCGATGGCAGCTATCGGTCGCTGTGGAATTCCAACGCGTCGCCGTCGATCTATACCGAGGTCAAGGGTTATGCGCTGACCAATTTCCGGATCGGCTTTCGCGGCGAGGGGCTGGACGTCTTTGGTTGGGTCCGCAACGCGTTTGACGTGAATTATATCGAGTTGTTGCAGGTTGCGCCGGGCAACACCGGTCTGATCGCGGGAACCGCAGGTGATCCGCGGACATGGGGCGGAACGGTCAAGTTCAGTTTTTGACCCGTACGGAAACACCCTTTGTGCGAATATGAAAAGGGCCGCCCCGCGGGGCGGCCCTTTCTCATGCAGGCTGACTGCGTCAGCGTTGCTGCGGGCTTTGACGACCCTGATCGGGGCGCCGTTCGCTGCCGGGCTGGCGGTTCTGGCCGCCCTGCTGCTGCTGTTGGCGATCACGATCAGCCTGAGGCCGTTTTTGGTCGTGCTGGTTGGGGTTGTTAGCCACTTTCCATCTCCTTTTGCCGCGTATGACATTGTGCTGCGGCATCCGATCAATCCGCCGATGGCGTCGATGTTGCCTGCGCAACGCCAAGGCGTGGCTGTGGCGGGACAGGAGTCCTTTCGTGGCGGCAACCGGCGTGGGCTTGATCGGTTCATTCGATGACTGAATTCATCTTATTCGTTTAGGTCGATGGTGCAGGCGCGCATATCCTCGGCCAGCCAGAACGAAAGGAGATGCGCCCGACTCGACGCTGCCCGCGCCGACCGTTCCGACGAGGATGCCGCCGCCGCGCGTCATGCGTCCGTCACCATATGGCACCATCCTTCGCCCATAAATATATGTACAGAGGAGAGACTGCATGAACGACCCGACCCCCATCGATCCCGCAAAGGGCTGCCCGGTTGGCAAGGACCGGTTTCGCGGCCTGCTTGGCCGGACGAACAAGGACTGGTGGCCCGACGCGCTGCCGCTCGAAATCCTGCATCAGGGCGGCCAATCCGCCGATCCGATGGGCGATGATTTCGATTATTCGAAAGCCTTTGCCCTGCTTGACTATCAGGCCCTGAAAAAGGATCTGACCGCACTGATGACCGACAGCAAGCCGTGGTGGCCCGCCGACTATGGTCATTATGGTCCCTTTTTCATCCGCATGGCGTGGCACGCCGCCGGCACCTATCGCACCGCCGACGGGCGCGGCGGCGCCAATTCGGGACAGCAGCGTTTCGCGCCGCTCAACAGTTGGCCGGATAACGGCAACCTCGACAAGGCGCGGCGCCTGTTGTGGCCGATCAAGCAGAAATATGGCAGCAAGATCAGTTGGGCGGACCTGTTCATCCTGACCGGCAATGTCGCGATCGAATCGATGGGCGGGCCGGTGTTCGGCTTTGGCGGCGGCCGGGCCGACGTCTATGAGGCGGAGCGCGACACTTATTGGGGCGCCGAGGATCTGTGGGTCAGCGACGGCGTGCAGACGCGCATCGATCCCGAAAAGGAACTCGACCTCGAAAACCCGCTCGCCGCGATCCAGATGGGGCTGATCTATGTCAATCCCGAAGGGCCGGGCGGCAATCCCGACCCGCTGTTGTCGGCGCGAGACATCAAGGTGACGTTCGAGCGCATGGCGATGGACCATGAGGAAACCGTCGCGCTCGCCGCGGGCGGGCATACGTTCGGCAAGGCGCATGGCGCGGGCGACGCGAGCCTGGTCGGCGCGGCGCCGGAGGCGGGTGACATCGCGTTGCAGGGCCTGGGTTGGACCAGCACGTTCGAAACGGGCGTCGGCGCCCATGCGATCACCAGCGGTATCGAGGGTGCGTGGGTGAACACCCCTACCGAATGGTCGGAGAATTATTTCCGCCTGCTGCTGGATTATGAATATGAACTGGTGAAATCGCCCGCCGGTGCGCAGCAATGGCAGCCGATCAATCAGAAGGAAGAGGACATGGCCCCCGACGCCCATAACCCGGGCAAGAAGGTGCCGACCATGATGACGACCGCCGACATGGCGTTGAAGGTCGATCCGGAATTCCGCAAGATTTCGGAGAAGTTCCGCGCCGACCATGAAGCGTTCAAGGATGCGTTCGCGCGCGCCTGGTTCAAGCTGTGTCACCGCGACATGGGGCCCAAGGTCCGCTATCTCGGCCCCGAAGTCCCGGCCGAAGACCTGATCTGGCAGGATCCGGTTCCGGCCGGCGCGAAGCCGTCGGACAGCGACGTCGCGGCCTTCAAGTCGGCGATCCTCGCGTCCGGCATCAGCGTCGGGGTGCTGGTCAAGACCGCCTGGGCATCGGCATCCACCTATCGAAAGTCCGATCATCGCGGAGGCGCCAATGGCGCGCGCATCGCGCTGGCGCCGCAAAAGGACTGGGCAGTCAACGAGCCGGCCGAACTGGCGAAGACGCTTGCGACGATCAACGAACTGCGCGGCAGCCTGTCGCTTGCCGATGCGATCGTGCTGGCGGGTACGGCGGCGGTCGAAAAGGCCGCGAAGGATGCGGGCTTTGCCGTCGAGGTTCCCTTTACCGGCGGGCGCGGCGACGCGACGGCGGAATGGACCGACGTCGAAAGCTTTGACGTGATGGAGCCAAAGGCCGACGCCTTTCGCAACTATCTGGCGTCCAAGCATAGCGTGAAGACCGAGGAGTTGATGCTCGACCGGGCATCGCTGCTGGGCTTGTCGGTTCCCGAAATGACGGTTCTCCTTGGTGGGCTTCGCGTTCTGGGCGCCAATGTGGGCGGCAAGAAAGATGGCGTGTTCACGAACCGCGTCGGCCAATTGACCAATGATTTCTTCGTCAATCTGCTCGACATGGATACGCTGTGGGAAGTCGTCGATACGAGCGCGGATGAAGAGTTCATCGGTTATGATCGCGGCGGGCGCACCGAACGCTGGCGGGCGACACGGACCGACCTGATCTTTGGGTCCAACTCGCAGCTTCGCGCCACCGCCGAAGTCTATGCAGAAAAGGGGCATGAGGAAAAGTTCGTCAAAGACTTTGTCAAGGCATGGACCAAGGTCATGAACGCCGATCGTTTCGACCTCGCCTGACCTGCGCGACCGCAGGGAATGACGGGTCGTGGGCCCGCCGCCGGGGACATGGGCCTGGCGGCGGGCCTTTTATTTCGGGCGTGGTCTGCCCCTTAAAGCGACAAAAGATTCGCATGGACGCGTCTATTCTGTCTCCTTTGTCGCTTTAGCGAAGCTGTCGTCGCGCAGCATCGCATTGACGACCGCCATGTCCGGGCCGCCACTGACGTCGATCGCGCCTCCCCTCAGCACCCGGACGATCGTGACGCCGTTAAGCGCGCGGTCCATCGCAATGCTGAACTGATAGGTCCGCCCCATCTCGATCGCGCGGTCCCATGCGGCGATAAAGCTTGCCGCATCGTCCCGCTCGCGGAGGCGATAGGCGGATGCGCGGCCCTTGCCCACCGCGCGGGCCGCCTTGCCGACCGACCCCATCGCTTCCAGCGCGCGGATGAAATTGGCTTGGGTTTCGGGCGTCCAGCCATCGGCGCGATGGCGCTGCCGCCGGATCGGGGTGAAGGCGAGGCAGGTGCCCGCGAGCAGGATGTCGTCGTCCATCCGCGATTATGCAGCACGTCCGGACAATGTAGGAAAGCGATAATATGAAGGCGTGCGCATTGCGGGCAGGATACGGCCGTTCCCGCCCCGCAAGGCCGCCCGCGACGGCGGCGCGCCGCGACCTCCCCATGCCCGCGGCATGGAGAGGATGGCCGGCGTTATTCGGAATCGAGCCCGTAGGCGGTGTGGAGCACGCGCACGGCGAGTTCGGTTTCATCCTCGTCGATCAGGACGCTGACCTTGATCTCGCTGGTCGAGATTGCCTGGATGTTGATGCCGCGGTCGGCCAGTGCGCGGAACATCGTGCTGGCGACGCCCGCGTGGCTTTTCATGCCGACGCCAACGACGCTGATCTTTGCGACCTTGTCGTCGCTGATGATCCGGTTGAAACCGATCTTGTCCTTCGCGCTTTCGAGCAGGTCGATCGAGCGGAGAAGGTCCGTGGCCGGAACGGTGAAGGTCACGTCGGTCTCACCCTTTTCGCGGCCGACATTCTGGATGATCATATCGACGTTGATCCCCGCCGCGGCCAGCGGGCCAAAGATGTTCGCGACCGCGCCAGGCTTGTCGGGCACGCGCGTCACGATGACCTTGGCTTCATTCTTGTCGTGGGCGATGCCGGTAATCAGCTGCCGTTCCATCTGATGTTCCTCTATTTCCTCGTCGCTGACGATCATCGTGCCGGCCCTGGGGGCTTCGTCGCCCTCGACAAAGCTGGAGAGGACCTGCACGCGCACGCCCTCTTTCATCGCAAGCCCGACCGAGCGCGTCTGAAGCACTTTCGCCCCGACGCTCGCCAGTTCGAGCATTTCCTCATAGGTTACATAGTCGAGCTTTTGCGCGCGCGCGACAATGCGCGGGTCGGTCGTGTAAACACCATCGACGTCGGTATAGATGTCGCAGCGATCGGCCTTCAGCGCCGCGGCGACCGCGACCGCGCTGGTGTCCGAACCGCCGCGGCCCAGCGTCGAGACGCGGCCATCGTCCATCAGGCCCTGAAATCCCGGGATCACCGCGACCTCGCCCTTTGCCATCGCGGCGGCGAGTGCGCCGGTGTCGATGTCGGCGATACGCGCCCGCGCATGGGCTTCCTCGGTCCGGATCGGGAGCTGCCAGCCGAGCCAGCTTCGCGCGGGGGTGCCCATCGCCTGAAGCGTCAGGGCGAGCAGCCCGGACGTGATCTGTTCGCCCGCCGCGACGACGACGTCATATTCGGCGGGGTCGTAGCGCGGGTTCGCCTCGCGGCAGAAATTGACGAGCCGGTCGGTTTCGCCCGCCATGGCGGACACGACGACCGCCACCTCGTTCCCGTTCGCGACCTCGCGCGCGACGAGTTTCGCGACGGTGCGAATCCGCTCGGTGCCCGCCATCGACGTGCCCCCGAATTTCATCACGATCCGCGCCATGTCGCCCCGCTTTCCTGAACTGGTTTCCGCCGCAACTTTTCCAAGCATTTCCGCGGCGCTCGCGTCGTTAGGCAAGGGGAAGGGCGATGGCAAGCGCGCGAACGCATGGCCGGGATAGAATTTCTTGCATGGCGCGAGGTGCGGTGCCACATCGCAGGACATGAGTGCCGCCACGATCAATCCGCACGAAGCCGCCCATTTCGGGGCGCTTGCCGCCGACTGGTGGGACCCGCACGGATCGTCGGCGATGCTGCACAGGCTCAATCCCGTGCGGCTCGCCTATATCCGGCAGCAGATTGACGCGCATTGGCAGGTCGATGCGCGCGCGCGTCATGCGCTGGCGGGGCGGAGCGCGATCGACGTGGGATGCGGCGCCGGGCTGCTCGCCGAACCGCTGGCCCGGATGGGGGCCAAGGTCACGGGCGTCGACGCGGCGCCAGAAAATATCGCGGCGGCGCGCGATCATGCGGCGGGGCAGGGGCTGGCCATCTCCTATTTCGCGGGCGAAGTCGCCGCGCTGGCGCCCGCGACCTTTGACCTCGTCACCTCGATGGAAGTCGTCGAGCATGTGGCCGATCCCGCCGCCTTTATCGGCGACCTTGCGGCGCGGCTGGCGCCGGGCGGGTTGATGATCCTGTCGACCCCCAACCGGACGATGCTGTCGAAACTGTTGCTCGTCGAGGGTGCCGAGCGCGTCGGCGCGGTGCCGCGCGGGACGCACGACTGGGACCAGTTCCTGAAGCCTGAGGAACTGGCCAAGCTGATCGAAGGCGCGGGGCTGGAGGTCGTCGACCGCACCGGCCTGTCGCCGTCGGCGGCAAAAGGATTCAAGCTGGGCGGCAGCGAGGCGCTCAACTATCTGGTCACGGCGCGGTGGCCGGCCTGATCCGCGATCCGCGTGTCGACACCTATATCGCGGAGCGTCAGGCTTTCGCTCAACCCATTCTGAACCATCTGCGCGAGCTGGTGCATCGTCATGCGCCGGGCGCGGAGGAAACTTTGAAATGGGGCGTCCCGCATTTCGTCCTGAACGGAGAAAATCTGGCCGGCATGGCGGCGTTCAAGGGCCATGCTACCTTTGGCTTCTGGCGTGACGAGGAGGTCACGGGCTCGCCGCGCGACACCGGCGCGATGGGCAGCATGGGGCGGCTGGCCTCGCTCGCCGACCTGCCATCCGACGAGACGATGGCGGATTATATCCGAAAGGCTGCGACGCTTTGCGGGAAAGGAAAACCCAAGCGTCCAGCGCCAAAGCCCAAGGCGGCGATCGATCTGCCCACCGACCTGGGCGCGGCGCTGAAGGCCAATGCTGCTGCACAAGGCCATTGGGACGCCTTTTCCCCCGGCAAACGCCGCGACTATATCGAATGGGTGATCGAGGCGAAGCGCGAGGAAACGCGCGTCAGGCGCATCGAAACGATCGTCGCACAGGTTGCCGAGGGCAAGGATCGGAACTGGAAGTACAAGGGTTGTTGAGCGGGAAGAGTCCATCGACTTGATCGGTGATCGGGCTCAAATTGCGAAGGGAGCAGGTCGGCTAGGTTTCGTGGACAAAGGGTATCCACAGTTTGATGGAAGCGAGAGCGACGAAGCCAAGGTAGGATTCGCGGGTTTTGTCGTAGCGGGTGGCGACCCTGCGCCAGTTCTTGAGCTTGTTGAAGA
>JAIXHQ010000040.1 GCA_030145715.1 Sphingopyxis sp.
TCCCGCTACCCGCTCCATTTTCCTATCCGATATTGTCCGCCTGTGTCTTGCAGGTCGAGGTTCAGGGCTGTTTCGCGGCGGTCAGGTTGCGGACGCGGCCGAGGGGTGGCAGGTCGCGCATGGGAACCGCGGCGATCCATGCTTCCAGCGCGTCGAGGTCGAGTCCGCCGGTCACCACGTCGCGTCCTTTGCGAAATACGGTGAAGCTGTCGCCGCCGCTGGCGAGGAAGCTGTTCATCGTCAGGCGATATTCGGCGGTCGGATCGATCGGCTTTCCGTCGATCCGGATGTCAAAGACCCGCGAACCGGGCGCACGGCCAAGGTCGAATGAATAGGCGACATTGCCCGACGGCGAAAATGCCTGATCGAACGCCTGGCCGTCGAATTGCTGTTCCAGCAGCGCCGCGACGTCCGCGCCCGACAGGGTCATCGTCTTTAATTCATTGGCAAAGGGCTGGATCGCGAAAATCGTACCGAATGTCACCGCCTTGTCGGGGCCGACAATAAGGTCGTTGCGGATGCCGGTGTTGTTCATCAGCGCGAACTGCGCGCCGACGGAGCGCGTCGCTTCGAGCTGCGAATCGGCGATCAGATTGCCGAGCTGGGATTCGGCGGTCGCGACCGGCGGCTTGCTCGCCGCCGCCGATACCTTGCCGATGGGCCGCTCGCGCTGAACCTGCGCCGCGCCCCGATATTGTTCGACATAGGCGGCGACGTCCGCGCGCGGCGCAAATGTTTCGAACGACGGTTGCAGGTCGATCGGGCCGCGATTGCCCGAAAACGCCTCGCTCTGGATCATGACATTGTCGGCGCGCTTTGCCGTGACGCGCCGCGTCGCGGGATCGATCGTCAGGTCGATGTCGGTCAGATATTGTCCCGCGACCCCGGCGCTGGTCACCAGAAACGGCCGCGAGGCGTCGATGGCGCCGAAATCGCACACATAGGCCCAATGCGTATGCCCCGACACGACAAGGTCGACACGGGGGTCCAGCCCGCCCAATATCTTGAGCAGGTCGCCCGATACGCCGCCGCAGCTTTTGTCGTTGGACCCGACCTTTGTATAAAGGCCCTGGTGGATCGTCAGCACGACGACATCGGCCCCGTCCGCCTTCAGCTTGGGGACCAGCGCGTTGATCGTCCCGACCTCTTCCGCAAAGGTCAGTCCGGTCAGGCCGGACGGGCTGGCCAGGTTCGGCGTGTCCTTTAGCGTCAGGCCGATCAGGCCCACCGTGACCGCGTCGTTGCCGGTGCCCAGTTTCCGGATTGCCGTGGCGGGAAACAGCGTGTCGCCATTTTCGGTCCGCACATTGGCGGCGAGGAATTTGAACTTTGCCCCCTCGAACGATTTTTCGACCTGACAGGGTTGGCGGACGGTATATTTTTCGCATCCGCCCGTCTGCATCCGGACGAGTTCGCGGCGGCCCCGGTCGAATTCATGATTGCCGACCGCATTGAAATCCAGCCCGATCCGGTTCATCACGCCGATCGTCGGTTCGTCGAGGAACAGCGAAGAGGTGATGGGCGAAGCGCCGATCAGGTCGCCCGCCGCCACGACCAGCGTTTTCGGATTTTGCGCGCGATATTTGTCCACCGCGCTGGCCAGATAGGCAGCCCCGCCGACGGGGACGCGGACCTTTTCACCGGACGGCAGCGCCGCCTCGACCGATTGTTTCGGCGGTTCCAGATTGCCGTGAAAATCGTTGAGGCCGATGATCTTGACCGTCAATGGGCCCGCCGGGCGCTGGGGTGCCGCGCCATCGATGGCGGCGGGGCCGGCGCACGCACCAAGCAGCGCGGCGAGCGATAGGGGCAGGAGCTTTTTCATGGGCCTCCACTTGCCCCGCGCGTGTTGCAAAGACAAGTCATAGTCCTGTCGCGCGCGGCCTAGAACCACAGGCGAACCCCGGCGACGAGGCTAGGCCGCGACACGTCCTGTCCGGCGTTACGCGCCATGCGGGCCGTTCCGCCAAGCTTTCGTTCCCAGGCGATCCCGACATAGGGCGCGAACTCCCGCGTGATTTCATATCGCAGCCTCAGGCCCAGTTCGACGCTCGACACTCCGGCGCCGATGCCCAGCGCGACCACGTCCTGAAAGGCGCCGTCGATTTCCGCTCTTGGCTGTGCGATCAACCGCTGGGTGATCCGCTGGTCATAGCTGCCCTCTAGCCGTGCGGTGACGTCGCCCCTGTCCGACAGGAACAGCGCGCCTTCGACATCGAACCAATAGGGCGCCAGTCCCTCGATCCCCAGCACGGCATGGGTCGGCGATGCGCCGGGGCCAAAATCCTGGCGGACGCCCGCCTGGACGTCGAAAAAAGGACCAATGGCGCGGCTCCAGAGTGATTGTACCTCACCCTTGTCCAGCGCGTTGCCGAAATCGCCTTCGCCCTCTGTCCGGACGACGATCTTGTCGATGTCGCCGCCGAACCGTGCCTCGGCATCCCAGACATAGGCTTCGCCGCCCCGGCGCAGCCGGACCTCCGCCAAGTCGATCATGACCAGCGAAATCTTGCCGCCGCCATGCTCCTTGTAAAGCCTTGTCCGTGCGGCGGCCATGGCGTCGGCGCCGAAGATGGCGTCCGCGGCATCGACGCGCGGCGCGGGCGGGGAAGGCGCATTGCCCACGTCGGCGGGCGGAGAGGATTGGGGCAAGCTGCAATGGCCCATCGCCGCATGTTCGGGCGCACAGGCTGGCGGTGTCGGTGGGGGTGGCGGGGGCAATGGGGCGGGCGGCGTTTCGGGCATCGTGCAATGCCCCATGGCGGCATGTTCGGGCGCACATGCGGCGGCGGGCGGCGCGCCCTGGCCCGGTTGCTGCGCCGCGAGGAGAAGAAGCGCGATCATGCTCATGCCGCGTCCCCCGCCGCGCGCACCGTCACCACCTGCATCATCCCGGCGTGCATGTGATAGAGAAGGTGGCAGTGAAACGCCCAGTCGCCAGGCGCGTCGGCGGTCAGGTCGAACGTCAGCTTGCCGCCCGGCTGGACATTCACCGTGTGTTTGCGCGGGGCATGGTCGCCCTTGCCGGTGACAAGTTCGAAAAAATGGCCGTGCAGGTGGATGGGGTGCGTCATCATCGTGTCGTTGACGAGCGTGACGCGGACGCGCTCGCCAAGGGTGAAGGGGATTGGCGCTGTGACCTCGTTCATCTTTACCCCGTCGAACGCCCACATATAGCGTTCCATATTGCCGGTCAGATGGATCTGCATCTGCCGCGACGGCACGCGCGTGTCGGGATTGCGGTCGAGCGCGATCAGATGCTGATAGGTAAGGACGTCGGGCACGTCCTCCAATCCCTGGCCGGGATCGCCGCTGCGATCGACCGGCATCGGCGATATGCTTTGCACGGTCGGCGTGTCCTTGACCGTCGGCGCGGCGCTCATGTCGCGCATGTCATGCTTCATGTCGCCGCTGCCGCCACCCATCGCGCCATGGTCCATGCCACCCATGCCGCCCATTCCCATGTCCTTCATCGTCGCGAGCGGGCGTTCGCGAAGCGCGGGCACCGGCGCCGTCATCCCGGCGCGCGGCGCAAGGGTCGCGCGCCCCAGACCCGAACGGTCCGAACTTTCGGCGACCAGCGTATAGGCCCGGTCGTCCGGCGCGACGACCACGTCATAGGTTTCGGCGACGGCGATCTGAAACTCGCCGACGTCCACCGGCCGCACATTCAACCCGTCAGCCTGAACGACGGTCATGCGCAGACCCGGAATGCGGATGTTGAAGGTCGTCATTGCCGATGCGTTGATGATGCGCAGCCGCACTTTCTCGCCCGGTCGGAACAGGCCGGTCCAATTGTCTTCGGGCCCCATGCCGTTGACCAGATAGGTGTAGGTCGCGCCGGTAACGTCGCTGATGTCGGTCGGATCCATCCGCATCGCGCCCCACCGCGCGCGGTCCTTCAGCGGCTGGTCCTTGCCCGAAAGCAGACTGGCGAGAGTCTGTTTGCGATAGTTGAAATAACCGCCCATCTGTTTGAGTTTCTTGAATATCACATGCGGGTGAAGGGCGCTGTGGTCCGACAGGACGATAACATGTTCGCGGTCATAGGCGACCGGGTCGGCGCCCGCCGGGTCGATGACCAGCGGCCCATAATGGCCCATCTGTTCCTGAAGCCCCGAATGGCTGTGATACCAATAGGTGCCCGACTGTCTGACAGGAAATTCATAGGTGAATGTCCTGCCCGGCGCGATGCCGGGAAAACTGATGCCGGGAACGCCGTCCATGTGAAAGGGCAGGAGCAGGCCATGCCAATGGATCGAACTATCCTCGTCCGTCAGTCCGTTGGTGACGTGGATGCGGGCGTTCGTCCCTTCCTTCAGCCGCACCAGCGGGCCTGGGATCGTGCCGTTGATGCCGATCGCATGGCTTGCCTTGCCATCGACGGTCAGCATCCGGTGGGCGATTTTCAGGTGGATGTCGGTGCCGCTGACCGTCGGCAGGCCCGACGACACCGGCTGTGCCCATGCCGGAAGCCATGGCACCAGCGCCGCCGCGCCGCCAGCGAACAACAGTCCGCGCCGGTCGATCATCCCGGTCACATCATCCTCCCGAACATCCACAGCGCCATCGCCACCATCATCAGATTTTCGGTCAGCGAGACGAAGCCCAGCGGCACCCGGCTGCTGCCGCCGACGCACGCGCATTTGATGTCGCGCTTGTCGATATAGACCGCCTTGAACACCGACACCGCACCGACCCCGCCGATGAACAGCGCGATCGGGATCGACAGCCATGGCAGCACATGCGCGGTCATCAACACACCCGCCAGCCCCTCCGCAAAGGGATAGATGCGCGCATAGAGCACCCAGCGGCGGGCCAGCAGATCATAATTCAGGAACATGGTCGCGAATCGGTCGACGTCCTGCAACTTGAGCAAAGCCAGCACGATCATGCTGAACGAGATGAACCATTCGGCGGCGCGGATGCTCAGCGCGCTGCCATCGACCGCGAAACCGGCGGCGATCGCCATCAGCGCGGTCATCGCGAACAAGGCGGCGACCGGCGCATAGCTGGTCGCAGCGGGATCGGCGACTTTCAGGCCGAAATGGCGGCGCAGATCGTCATGCCCGCCGATCCGAACCCCGTCGATAAAGGCCTGCGGCGTCGTCGCGACCCCCTCTGCCGCCTTAAAGGCTTCGATCTGTTCGCGCGTGGTCAGCCAGCGGTCATCGACCGTGTAGCCGCGACTTTCGAGCAGGTGCTTCGCTTTCAGGCCATGGGGGCAGAGATGGTTCGGCATGACCATGCGGTGAAGGATTGCTTGGCGGTTCATGCCGCGCCATATAGATGCTGTACCATGGTACGGAGTCAAGCGATGCAGCTTACCATCGGAAAATTGGCCGCCGCGGGCGGCGTCGGGGTCGAAACAATCCGCTATTATCAGCGCCGCGGCCTGATCGACATGCCGACGCGCAGCGGCGGCGACGGTGTTGGCGGGGGCATCCGGCGCTATGATGCTGACGATGTGCGGCGCCTGAAATTCATCCGATCGGCGCAGGCGGCGGGCTTTACGCTCGACGAAATCGCCGACCTGCTGGAACTGGAGGCGAGCGACGACCGCGTACGGGTTCGCGCATTGGCCCGCCAGCGGATCGACGCGCTCGACGAAAAGATCGCACAAATGACCGAAACGCGCGCCGCGCTGGCGCGGCTGGCCGATCAATGCGCGGCCAGCGACAAGGGGCCGTGCCCGATCTTGGCGGCGTTCGACCCCTGATCCTCGACGGCCCGATCAACATCGATCGCGAGCCGTCGAGGCAATTCGGTCACCTATTGCATCTTTTCCCGCCCGAGAGAGGCGCCGGGAACCGGAACGGTTTCAGCTTTCCACGCCCTTCGCCTTTCCCCATGCCCGCGCGGCGGTATAGCCGAGATAGCCGGTGCCGAAGAGGGCGTAGAGCGATTCGGGAATGCCGGCGAGATAGGCATTCATGCCTTCGGCGATGCCCTTTGCCATCTCCGGCCGCGCGGCGGCGATCAGGCCCATCGGGATCGCCCAGAGCAACAATATATACATGACATAAAGGAAGCTGGGCCGCGCGCGGCTGGTCCATGGGTCGGTGCTGTTTGCCTCGGCAACGATCGCGGTCATCTGGGTTCGGATCGCCTCCATCTCCTGACTGCCCTCTAGCTTGAGAAACTCCAGCTTTGCCCGGTCGCGGGCTTCGGGGTCGGGAATGATCTTGTCGATCAGCTTGGTTACAGGGCCGATCAGGCCGTCGATAATGTTCATCTCTATTCTCCTTTATCCACGGAAAACTGCGCAACTTCACTCGCGATTCACATGTTTGACAGCGTCAGCCCTGGTCGATCCGGTTGGCCAGCCAGCCATAGAGAAAGGCCTCCTGGCTGGGGCGGCGTTCGGCCAGCGCGATGTAACGTTCGCCCTGCAACGCCTCCATCGCGCGGAGGAGGACGGTCTCGCCGCCCTGGCCGCGCGCGCCCAGAAATCCGTCGAGAGCCGAGAGCGTCCGGGGGCCGATGTCGCGATCGACGGCGATGTCGGGATAGTCGCGCGCGGCGCGATTCAGGGCGTTCAGCGCGCGCTGAAGAAAGCCGACGGCCGTGCCGGTGCCCATGTTGACGCCGGTATCGAAAAGTTCGCCGGCGATGCTGGGGGCGCGGAGCGCGACCTTGTCGAAGCCGGGACGGAGCCAGTAGAGACGGCGATAGATGGACGCCGCCTCCGCGCGCGAAAGGTCGCGCATCGCGCCCGAATAGCCCTGCGCGCGGGCGACCGCTTCGGTGATTCCCCAGCTTGTCGGGCCGCCGCGATCGGCGGGGTGGTTTACATATCGGCCCTCGCGGTCGATGACGGCATCGATCAGGGCTTCGGCGTCGGGAGTCAATTGGTCGGCATTTGGCATTTTTCACTCCTTTGGTAATACAGGGACGAACTACGAACCATATTGGATAAATGTAGGAAAGGATTTTCATGCGGGCATTGCAGGTTCGCGAACTGGGACCCGATCATCGCGGCGTGATGTTGAGCGATCTGCCGCTGCCGCAGCCGGGGCCAGGCGAGGTGCGGGTGCGGGTTCGCGCGGCGGCGATCAATTTTCCCGACCTGTTGATGACGCGCGGCGCGTACCAGTTGAAACCGGACCTGCCGTTCGTGCCCGGACTGGAATTTGCGGGTGAGGTCGATGCCGTGGGCGCGGAAGTCGCCGACTGGCGGGTTGGCGATGCGGTCGTCGGTGGCAACCGATATGGCGCGATGGCCGAATATTGCATCGCGCCCGCCAGCGCCCTGCGCCGCAAACCCGAACGGCTGGGATGGGACGAGGCGGCGGCCTATCCGGTCGCCTATCTGACCGCTTATGTCGCGCTGGTCCGCTGCGCGCGCGTCGAACCGGGCGAATGGGTGCTGGTGCATGGCGCGGCGGGCGGCGTCGGCCTGGCGGCGGTCGACCTGGCCCGCGCGCTGGGTATGCGGGTCATCGCGGCGGCAAGCAGCGCGGCAAAGCGAGAGGCGATTGCCCGCCTTTACGCGCCCGACGCGGTGATCGACGGGGCGCCGGGCTTTCGGGACATCGTGAAATCATCGACCGGCGGACGGGGAGCCGATGTGATTTTCGATCCGGTCGGCGGCGATATATTCGACGAATCAACCCGCTGCATTGCCTTTGGCGGCCGGTTGCTGGTCGTCGGCTTTGCGTCGGGCCGCATTCCCGATGTGTCGGCGAACATGCCGCTTATCAAAGGATTTTCTGTCGTCGGGGTGCGCGCGGGCGAATATGGCCGACGTTTCCCTGAGCGGGGGACGGAAAATCTGGCCGCGATCGACGCGCTTGCTGCGCAGGGGCTTATCACCCCGCATGTTCACGCGGCGCTCGACCTGTCAGAGTGGCGTGAGGGTTTTGCGATGATCGAGCGGCGCGAAGTGGTGGGAAAGATTATATTGCGGCCCTAAATCACGGTCAGCGCGAAAAGAAGCGAGGCCGCAAAGCTGGTGACTGAGGCGAGCAGCACCGGAATGGTCGCGCGCCAGCCCATTTCGAGTAACAGGTCGAGCCGCGTCCGCATGGCCGTCGCCGTGACAGCCAAAAGCAGCAGCGCCTTCGACGCGGTCAGGGCGGCGTCGCGGATCGATGTTGGCATGGGAAGAAGGCTGTTCAGCAGAACCATCGCAAAGAAGGCGACGATGAACCAGGGGAGGGCAAGGCGGCGCCAAATTCGCGTGTCGGTGCCGTCGGGGGTTTTGAGCATCATGCCAACCAGCGCGACGACGGGCGCGAGCAGCGCGACACGCGCCAGCTTGACGATCGTCGCGCTTGCCCCGGCGGGGTCCGAAAAGGCGTAACCGCCGCCAATGGCCTGTGCGACATCGTGAATCGACGCGCCGATCAGAAACCCCGCCTGTCCGTCGGTCAGGCCGAACTGGCTGGCCAGCAGGGGATAGATGGTCATCGCCAGCGCGCTGGCGAGCGAAATGCCCACCAGCGTCAGGGCGAATTGTGCCTGTGACAGCCGCTGTCGCCCGATCAGGCCATAAAGTGCGAGCGCCGCGCTGGCCCCGCAGATCGCCGTCGCACCGCCGGCGAGCAGCCCGGCATAGGGCGACTGGCCCGCAAGGCGCGCGCCCAGGAAACCCGCCCCGATCGTCAGCGCCATGATGACGACCAGCGCGACGAACGGCACCGGCCCCAGCACCGCGATTTGCAGAAAGGTGACTTGCAGCCCAAGGACGACGATGCCGATGCGCAAAAAGGTGCGCGAGGCGAAATCCAGTCCGCGATGCGTCGCTTCGTTCGCGGAGATGAAATTGAGCGCGAGGCCGACGAGCAGGCCAAGCAGGATGATCGGAAATCCATAATGGTCGGACAGCCACGCCGCCGCCGCCGATGCCGCCGCACATGCGGCAAGGCCGGGGAACAGGCTGCCTTTTGGTGCGGTGCCTTCCGCCACCTGCGCCAGATGCAATTCACCGAACAGATCGCCGCCGCTGGGCAGGCTGTTCCAGTGCGCGTGACGCTGTGACGTTAAATTATTTCTGTCCAACGCTGTCATGGTCGCGACTATTATCGTCAGCTCCCGGGTTCGCGCAAGGCTTCTCTTGCGATGCCGGGCGCTAACGGCCAAAGCATCGGGCGGTAATCGACGACCGGACAGGGAGACGCGCAGCCGTGGCGAGGATTTGCCGGTCAGGAACGGAGTGGACGCGCGCATGACCCGGGCGACGATCAAGGACGTGTCGCGCATCGCCGGCGTATCGATCAAGACGGTGTCGCGCGTGCTGAACAAGGAACGCTATGTCAGCGATGACATGCGGCAAAAGGTCGAGGAAGCGGTCGCGCGGCTCAACTATCACCCCAGCCTTGCCGCGCGCACGCTCGCCGGGCGGCGCTCGTTCCAGATCGGGCTGATCCACGACAATCCCAGTCCCTATTATATATTCAACATGCAGGCGGGGGTCGGGCAACGGTGCCGCGAAGCGAATTTCCGCATGATAATTCAGCCGTGCGACGTAAACTCGCCCGGCCTGATCGACGATATTGGCGCGCTGATCGACCAGGCGCAGCTTGACGGCATCATCATGACGCCGCCCGTGACCGACGTCGGCACCGCGCTTGCCGAATTGTTCCGGCGCAAGATCCCGGTCGTGCGCGTCCAGCCGGGCACCGACCTGACCGCGACGTCCGCCGTTTACATCGACAATATTCAGGCGGCGGACGACATGACCGCCTATCTGATCTCGCTCGGTCATCGCCGCATCGCGCTGGTCACCGGCCATGCCAATTATTTCGCCAGCGGCCAGCGGCTGACGGGATACCGGCAGGCCTTGCAGCGCGCGGGGATCGGTTTCGATTCCGCGCTCGTTTATCCCGGCCAGTTTGATTTCCAGTCGGGCGCGGCGGCGGCCGATGCGTTGCTCGCGCTCGACGAACCACCCACGGCGATCTTTGCAAGCAGCGACGAAATGGCGGCGGGCGTTCTGGCCGCGGCGCATCGTCGGGGCGTGTCGGTGCCCGATCAGCTTTCGGTCGCGGGTTTCGACGATACCGATCTGGCGCAGGTCGTCTGGCCATCGCTGACGACGATCCGCCAGCCGATCCGCGACCTGGGCTATGCCGCCGCCGACCTGTTGCTGGAATTTGGCGAGACGATCGAGCGGCGGCAGTTGCCGCACGAACTGATCGTCCGGGGATCGACCGCGGCACCGAAAAGCTGAAACCGACCGATTGCGGGCATTGTCCTCCCTGTCGCGCGGCGATGGGGAGGTGGCAGCGCGAAGCGATGACGGCGGGGCCATTGGCGCAAGGCCGCAGCCCCTCCACCACGCCCTTCGGGCGCGGTCCCCCTCCCCATCGCTGCGCGACAGGGAGGATCGGCGAGATACGGCCGGCAACAGCCCCACCCTAAATCCGTTCGCATCGAGCGAAGTCGAGATGCCCCTCGGGCGAGGCGCGGCGTCGATAGGTGTCTCGACTTCGCTCGACACGAACGGAAAAGCGACGGTCGGCAGCCTGTAGAAATTTCGCGCAGAGGCGCAGAGGCCGCAGAGAGGCTAGCGCCCGTTTCTCCGCGCTCTCTGCGCCTCTGCGCGAAACATTTTGATTCGGCAGGTTTCGACCGGAAGCGGCCCTATCCATCATCGTCACCCCGGACTTGATC
>JAIXHQ010000041.1 GCA_030145715.1 Sphingopyxis sp.
AGGAGCGAGAGGCCGGTCATGGCGGCCAGGCGGCGGCTGTGGGTCATTGATGCTCCCGATCATCTTTCTTGGCCCGCAGATGGAGCAGATGCACGGCCATAGCGGCGCTCGCGATGGGCGCCAACAGATTGGCGACGGGCACCACGAAGATTGCGGCGGACAGCAGGCCCATCGACCAGCGCGCCGACCGGTCGAGGCGCGGCTGGCCCGGATGGCGGGCCAGCACCATCGCTTCGAGGTCGCGGCCGAGCAGCAGCGCGTTGACGATCAACGCAAGGATGGGCGTGCCGATGCCGGTGACGAGCAGCAGGACATAGAAAGGCAGCGCCAGCAGATTGCCGCCGACCAGCCGCGCAAGCGACGCCAGCGCCAGGGCGATGGTCCGGCACCAGCCGACATCGACCGCTTGCCGGGCCGCCAGCGGATAATGGCGGCCCTCCACATCGGCGACGATCGCGTCGGCGAACAGGCCGACGACGATGATCGCCACGGCACGGAACAGCAGCCAGCCCGCAGCGACGATCGCGACCCCGATCAACAGGTCCGCCACGGCAAGCCCGGTCGTGCCCAGCCCCTGCCAGCGCGCGAGGGCCCAGCGCGCCGCGAGGAATATCGCCGTGCCCGATGCGGCGAACAGCAACAGGGTGAGCGCCAGGCTTTGCAGCAGGATGCGCAGCACGCGCCGGTGCGGCAGATCCCGAAGCGCGAGCAGAAAGGCGTGGACGGCGCGGTTCATGGACGGGGGATGGTGGGCGCGCCCGCGCGCGTCAAGGGTCGCGCTTGCCTTGGCGGTCGCCGCCGCCTAAGGCGCGCGGCAGCTTTTCCCACGCACGACAGGATTTTTCATGGCCTCCACCGCCCGTTTCGATGTCATCGCCATCGGCAATGCGATCGTCGATGTCATCGCCCGCGCCGACGATGCATTGATCGTCGCCGAGGGTCTGACCAAGGGATCGATGCGGTTGATCGACGGCGAAGAGGCCGAACGGCTCTATGCCGCAATGGGCCCCGCGATCGAGATGTCGGGTGGGTCGGCCGCAAACACGCTCGCTGGCATGGCCGCGCTGGGCCAGCGTTGCAGCTTTATCGGTCAGGTCGCCGACGATCAACTGGGCCATGTGTTCACGCATGACCTGCGCGCGCTGGGCGTTGCCTATGAAACCCCCGCGCTCAGGGAAGGCGCGCCGACCGCCCGCTGCCTGATCCTCGTCACGCCCGACGGTCAGCGGACGATGAACACCTTTCTGGGGGCCAGCCACCTGCTCGAACAGGCGATGATCGACGAGGCGTGGATCGCCGATTCGGAAATTCTGTATCTCGAAGGTTATTTGTGGGATCCCGAACTGTCGCGCGCGGCGATGCGGCGCGCGATTGCGGTGGCGCGCGCCGCCGGTCGCAAGGTTGCCTTCACCCTGTCCGACGCCTTCATCATCGACCGCCACGGCGCCGATTTCCGGACGCTGATCGGCGAGGGCCTATTCGACATCCTGTTCGCGAACGAGGTGGAGATTTGCGCGCTGGCCGAGACGGATGATTTCGAGGCGGCGGTCGCGGCGGTCGCGGCAAAGGTGCCGCTGCTGGTCGTCACGCGCGGCGAACAGGGCGCGCTGGCCATTGCGGACGGCGAACGCACCGAAGTTGCGGCGGAACCGATCGAAACCGTGGTCGATACCACCGGCGCCGGCGACCTGTTCGCCGCGGGCTTCCTGTCGGGTCAGGCACAGGGCCGCCCGATCGCCGAATGCCTGACGATGGGTGCCATCTGCGCGCGCGAAATTATCGCGCAGGTCGGCCCGCGCGCGCAGACCGACCTGAAGGCAAAGATCGCCGCGCGCCTCGGTTAAGTTGGGCCCGGCCCCTCCGGTTCGGGGTGCTTCTTGAACAATTCGCGGTCGGCCGGGCCGAATCCGCGCGTCCAGATCAGCCAGGCATAAGCGCCCAGGATGAAGGGCACGCCGATCAGCAGTTCGGCCCATTCGGGCAATTGCGTCGCGCCCCAGCCGAGCACCGCGGCGCCCGCCGTCGCCCAGACCAGTGCCCAGCGCAGGCTGTTCACCGGCGCGCCCAGGATGCGCGCCAAAAGCCGCGCTTTGACCAGCGAAGCAAAGCCGAGCGCGAGCATCAGCGCCAGCGCGACGGCGCCGGCATAATATATAGATGGCAGCCCCATCGATTTCGCGGCGAGAATCAGTGCGACGCTGAGCGCGCCCTGTAGGGCGAGGGTCGCGATGCTGATGAGAAGATTGCGGTGGCGCGCGACATAGACCAGCGCCGCCTCGCTGACCACGGCGGTCGCGGCGACGACCTCCGCCGCGAGGAGAAAGGCGAGCGCGGCGTTACCGCTGACAAATTCAGGGCCGACGAGCCCCATCACCGCCTGGCCCGGAATGCCCAGCGCGAGCGCGACCCCCGCCTGCGCCGCGATGATCCAGAATCCCACCTGGCTGACCTGTGCCGCCACGGCGGAAAGCCGCTTTTCGGCAAGGTTCCGGGTGATGACCGGCCCCAGGATCGGTTCAAAGCTAGTCTTCAGCTTTTGCGGCAGCGAGGCAACCTGCTGCGCCATGTAATAGATGCCATAGATCGTCGGAGAGGTGAACTGGCCGAGGATGAACAGGTCGAGCCGGCGCGTCCCCCATTCGATCGCGTCGGCCGCAGCGAGCGGCGCGTTGCGCCGCGCCACCGCGATCAGATGCGCGGGATGCGGTTGCCAGCCGCGCGGTCCGCCATAGTGCCGGAGCATGGGGAGCAGCGCGGTCAGAAAGGCACCGAGCATCGCGGCGGCATAGGAGAGCATCAGCCCGTCGCGCACCGAAATATACCAGAAGCCCGCCGCTCCGGCGCTGATGACCCATGGTTCGACGATCGCGCGCGCGCGCACGGTGGCGCCGATGTCGAAACGATAGGCACAGGCGGCGAGCGCGATGTCGGTGCCCGCGATCGCAAAGACAAGCAGCGCCATCCAGCGGTCGGTGCCATCGACACCGCCAGCGGGGTACATGAGGTGCGGAAACAGAAAAAGCAGCGCCGATCCGGCCGCCGACGCGAGAAAGGCGACGAACATGCCGTCCCACACAACGGTGCGATGGTCGGCACCGGGTGCGCTCAACTGTTCGGCAAGGCCGCGTTTGAGGCCCAGCGTCGCTAGCTGCGCGACCAGTTCGATGACGAGCACGGCAAAGGCAAAGCGTCCGACGGCTTCCGGCCCGTACCAGCGGCCCGCCACATAGAGAAAGGGCAGGCGGGCGACGAGGCGCAGGATGAAACCGAAGAAATTGGTGCGTCCGCCCTTGGCGAGGGCGGCCGTGTCCGCATCGCGCGGAGCGGCGGCCGGCGACGAGGGGGCCGCTGCGCTGTCCGTCTGGCTCAAGCCTGGCGCCCCTTCTGCTGCTCCCCAAGGCGTATTCTAGCGCGGTGGGATGGGGCAGGCAATCGGTCGAAGAACATCATCGTCCTTCGGGTCGCAGCGGACGGCTGAGCAGCGCCTGAACGGCATCCGCGACCCGCGTTTCGCCCGCGACGAGCCGCGCGACGGCATCGGTGATGGGCATGTCGATGCCCTCGGCGCGCGCGGCGGCGGCAACCACTGGCGCGCTGAACGCGCCTTCGGCGACGGTGCGGCGGTCGGCCATCAGTTCCGTCGCCGCCGCGCCGCGCCCCAGCCCCTGACCCAGCGCGAAGTTGCGCGAATTGGACGAGGTACAGGTGAGGACGAGGTCGCCCAGCCCCGCGAGTCCGGCAAGCGTTTCCGCCTGTGCCCCGCGCGACAGGCCAAAGCGTGTCATTTCCGCAAAACCCCGGCTGATAAGCGCCGCGCGCGCGTTCAGGCCAAGTCCGGCGCCGTCGACGATGCCGCAGGCGATGGCGAGGATATTCTTGATCGCGCCGCCGATTTCCGCGCCGACGACGTCGGTCGAAACATAGGGACGAAAATGCGGGCGCGCGAGCGCGCGGGCAAGCGCCGCCGCAACATCGGCATCGTCGGCCGCGAGCGTGATCGCGGTCGGCAGGCCGGCGGCCACCTCGTGCGCGAAGGTCGGGCCCGACAGCACGGCATGGGGGCGGCCCGGACACAGATCGCGCGCCATGTCGATGGGAAAGGCGAAACTGCCCGCCTCCATGCCCTTGCTACAGAAAATCAGCGGCGCGCCGCCCGCCGGCAATTGGGCGAGGACCGCGCGCAGAAAGGGCACGGGGACGACGACGAGCAACGCGTCAAGATCGCCCATGGCGGCAAGATCCTCTGTCGCGGTCAGCGAAGGCGACAGCGCCGCATCGGGAAGGAAGACCGGGTTGCGATGGTCGGCATTGATCGCGGCGACGACGTCGGCTTCGCGCGCCCAAAGAAGCACGGGATCGCCGTCGGCCGCCAAAAGCTGCGCCAGAGCGGTGCCCCATGCCCCGCCGCCGACCACGCCGAAATTCCGGTATGACGTCATGCCTTCACTCCCGCGCCGCGCACCGTTTCGGCCGCCGGATCGAGTGGCCAGCGTGGCCGCGCGGCGGTGTCGAGCGGGTCGGTCAACCCCGCCGCGAAACGTTCGGCCCCTGCCCAGGCGATCATCGCGCCATTGTCGGTGCAGAGCCAGAGCGGCGGCGCCACGAAAGGGCGGTCGAACCGCGCCGCGAGATCGGTCAGCGCCGCGCGTATCGCGCCATTGGCCGCGACGCCGCCCGCGACGACAAAGGCGGTTGCGTCGGGACAGGCGGCGAGCGCGATGCGGCTGCGATCGACAAGGCAATCGACGACCGCCTGTTGAAAAGAGGCGGCGAGGTCCGCGGCGCTGTGCTGGCCGGTGGCGGCGGCGCGCGCGACCGCGCTCTTGAGCCCGGCGAAGGAAAAATGGGGTTCGGCGCTGCCGACCAGCGGGCGCGGCAGCGGGACGGCGCGCGGATCGCCATCGCGGGCGACACGTTCGACCGCGGGGCCGCCGGGATAGCCGAGGCCCAGCAGTTTCGCGGTCTTGTCAAAGGCTTCACCCGCCGCATCGTCGATCGTGGTGGCAAGGCGCCGGTAATCGCCAACGCCCCTGACCAGAAGCAACTGGCAATGGCCCCCCGACACGAGCAGCAGCAGATAGGGAAAGGCGAGGTCGGGTTCGGCGAGGCGCGGGCTGAGCGCATGGCCTTCGAGATGGTTGACCGCGATCAGCGGCTTGTTCGCCGCATGGGCCAGCGCCTTGCCGGTGACGAGTCCGACCATCACCCCGCCGATCAGGCCGGGCCCGGCGGTCGCGGCGATCGCATCGACATCGGCGATCGTCACGTCGGCATCGGCCAGCACCGCCTCGACGATCGGGGCAAGGCGATCGACGTGCGCGCGCGCCGCGATTTCGGGGACCACCCCGCCAAAGGGGCTGTGTTCGGCCTCTTGCCCCGCCACGCGGTGCGCCAAAATACGCCGCTCGCCGTCTACGAGCGCCGCTGCTGTTTCATCGCAGCTCGATTCAAGGCCAAGGATCAGGGGCATGGTGCTGGGCGCTCCTTACCCGCGCCTGTATCGGCAGGGCAAGCCGCCGCAGAAGCTTTGCGAAGGCCCCCCGATGCCGTTCGCGGCCTTTCGGGTTGAAAAACCGGTTCCCACTTTTTTCAGGAAATGCTTTAGCAGCGCGGCCATGATCGCACTTCCAACCCCCCAGAACCCGCTCCGCATCGGCACACGGGCCTCGCCATTGGCGATGGCGCAGGCGCATATGGCGGCGGCGGCCCTGATCGCCAGCCATGGCATCGACATGACGGCGCTCGAAATCGTGCCGATGACCGCCACCGGCGACCGGATTCAGGATCGCGCCCTGGCCGAGGTCGGGGGAAAGGCGTTGTGGACGCGCGAACTCGATGCCGCGCTCGATACCGGGGCGATCGACATCGCCGTCCATTCATTGAAGGATGTCGAAACGCTGCGTGACGCCCGCTTCGCGCTGGTCGCGATGCTCGAACGCGCCGATCCGCGCGACCGGCTGGTGGTGCGCGAGGGGATCGCCGCCGCGACGATCGCCGACCTTCCGCCCGGCGCGCGGCTGGGGACGAGCAGCCCGCGCCGCGCCGCGCAGGTGAAGCGGGTCCGCCCCGACATCGAGACGATGCTGTTGCGCGGCAATGTCGCGACGCGGCTTTCGAAAATCGCGGGCGGTGACGCCGATGCAACCCTGCTCGCCGCGGCGGGTCTCGACCGGCTGGGAATGCACGACGTCGGCACGGTGCAGGACACGGCATTGCTGCTTCCGGCGGCATCGCAGGGCGCGATCGGCATCGAATGCCGCGCCGACGACGATGGGATGCGCGCGCTGCTGGCGGCGATCGATCATGACCCGACGCACACCGCGGTCGCGGCCGAACGCGCGTTTCTCGCCGCGCTGGGTGGCGATTGCCGGTCGCCGGTCGCGGCGCACGCCTTTTGGCAGGACGATGGCGCGCTGCACCTCGATGCAGAGATTTTCTCCGAAGACGGGGCCGATCATGCGGCGGGCCATGCGATCATCGTCAATCCGGCGACGCCCGAATCGCTGGCGCGCCGTCTGCTGACCGATGCGCCCGACAGTGTGCGGCGGCTTTTCGCCGCATGACGAAAGGACCGCCGCTGATCGTCACGCGGCCCGAACCGGGTAATGCGGCGACGGTGCGGCGGGCGCGGGCCCTGGGGTTCGACGTTCGGGCGTTGCCGCTTTTCGCGGCGAAGCCGGTCGAATGGGCGGTCCCGCCCGCTGGTGATTTCGATGCGTTGCTGCTGACCAGCGCCTTTGCCCCCCGCCTGGCGGGGCCGGGGCTGAACCGGATGTCCGCCCTGCCGGTCCATGCCGTTGGCGATGCGACGGCGCGAGCGGCCATGGACGCGGGGCTGACGATCGCGACGGTTGGATCGGCGGATGCTCAAAGCCTGGTTGACGCCATGGCGGCACGGAATATGCGTTCGATATTATGGCTTTGCGGGCGCGACCGGTCGCAATTCGATGCGCGGGGAATCAAGATTGCGGCCGTCCCCTGCTATGCCGTCGATTTGGTGCCGCCTTCAGGCGAGTGGCACGATATGATCGCCGCGCCGGCCATATTGCTCGCGCATTCGGTGCGCGCGGCGCGGCATATCGCCGATCTGGCGGGCGAAGCGCGGGCGCATCTGACGCTGGTCGCGATCAGTCCCGCCGTCGCGGCGGCGGCGGGGGATGGCTGGCGTGATCTGGCCATTGCGGGACAGCCCGACGATGCCGGAATGTTGGCACAGGCGCATTCTTTGTGGCACAAGGCCGCAAAATAGGGTCGTTCGAAAGAGAAACATGGCAATCGACAGCTTCGAAACCTCCTCGCCTGCGGACGAAGCGGTCCCGGCCCGGGGGCTATCGTTTCGGGCCCTCGCCATTGGCGCCTTGCTCCTGCTTTTGATCGGGGTCGCCGGCGGGGCGTGGGCCGTGAATCGCTGGCTGACGGGCAGCGACACGATTCCCGTTGCCAAGATGATCGAATCGCCGGGCGGGGCGAACGGCGGCCTTGCCGGCGCGCGCGGGGCCAAGGGTAGAGCCGACCAGCCGCTGGTGGTGGCGCCCATCGATGGCGCCAATGCGCTGGCGGTGCGCGTGGCGGGGCTTGAACAGCGGCTGTCGCGCATCACGCTGGAAGCCGAATCGGCATCGGGGAACGCATCGCGCGCGGAGGGGCTGCTCGTGGCCTTTGCGGTGCGGCGCGCGCTCGATCGCGGCCTGTCGCTCGGTTATCTCGATGCGCAGTTGCGCCTGCGTTTCGGCGACGACCAGCCCAATGCCGTCAAGACGATCATCGATACGTCGCGCGAGCCGGTGACGCTCGAACAGCTTCGCGCCGACCTCGACACGTTGGCGCCGCAGCTTGTCGGACGCGGCGGCGACGGGAACGGCAGCCTGTGGACCGCCGTGCGCCGCGAACTGGGCGAATTGTTCGTCGTACGCGCCGCGGGAACCCAGTCGCCGCGCGCGTCGGAGCGTCTGGACCGCGCGCGTCGCTATCTGGCGGCGGGACAGGCCGACCAGGCGATTGCGGAGATCGAGGCGATGCCCGGTGCCGTCGCGGCAAGCGACTGGTTGATCGACGCGCGCCGTTATCACGAGGCGCGCCGCGCGCTTGACCTGATCGAAACGGCCGCGATATTGGAACCGCGCGACAGTCCCGCTGCCGCGATTGCTCATCAGGCGGCCGAATCCAATCCCTAGCGATCCGGTTCGACGGACCGCCCCATTGAAGAAAGCTGATCCATGGCCTTCGCCGATCCGCAGCGCATCGAGGCGCTTGACCCGCTCGACCCCCTTCAGCTCGACGCCGAACTGAGCGAAGAGGAGCGGATGGTCCGCGACACGGCGCGCGCCTATGCGACCGATGCGCTGTTGCCGCGCGTGACGTCGGCGTTTCTCGACGAACGTTTCGACCGCGAGATCATGGTCGAAATGGGCGCGCTGGGCCTGCTCGGGGCGACGATCGACCCCGAATATGGCGGCGCGGGCCTGAATTATGTCAGCTATGGCCTGATCGCGCGCGAAGTCGAACGCGTCGATTCCGGCTATCGTTCGGCCTGTTCGGTGCAGAGCAGTCTCGTGATCCACCCGATCAACGCCTATGGCAGCGAGGAACAGAAGCGCAAATATCTGCCGGGGCTGACGTCGGGCGAACTGGTCGGCTGTTTCGGCCTGACCGAACCCGATGCGGGCAGCGACCCCGGCGGAATGCGGACCCGCGCCGAAAAGATCGCGGGCGGATACCGCCTGAAGGGCGCAAAAATGTGGATCACCAATTCGCCGATCGCCGATGTGTTCGTCATATGGGCGAAATCGGACGCCCATGACGGCGCGATCCGTGGTTTCGTCCTTGAAAAAGGGATGAAGGGCCTGTCGGCGCCAAAGATCGAGGGCAAGGTGTCGCTGCGCGCTTCGGTCACGGGTGAGATTGTGATGGACGGGGTCGAGGTTGGCGAGGATGCGCTGTTGCCGCATGTGTCGGGGCTGAAAGGGCCGTTCGGCTGTCTCAACCGGGCGCGTTACGGCATCGGCTGGGGCGCGATGGGCGCCGCCGAATTCTGTTATGAGGCGGCGCGCAATTACACCGGCGAGCGCAAGCAGTTCGGCCGTCCGCTGGCCGCGAACCAGATCGTCCAGTTGAAACTCGCCAACATGCTGACCGAAATCGCGCTTGGCACCCAGGCGGCGCTGCGCGTCGGCCGGTTGATCGACGAGGGGCGGCTGGTACCCGACGCGATCAGCCTGCTCAAACGCAACAATTGCGGCAAGGCGCTCGACATCGCCCGCGTCGCGCGCGACATGCACGGCGGCAACGGTATCTCTGCCGACTATCATGTGATCCGCCACGCGGTGAATCTGGAAACGGTGAACACATATGAAGGGACGCATGACGTCCATGCGCTGATCCTCGGCCGCGCGATCACCGGTATTTCGGCCTTTGCCTGACCCGCAGGGCTTGCACAAACCGTTACGGGGCATCCGCGTCGTCGAACTGGCACGGGTGCTCGCGGGCCCCTGGTGCGGGCAGTTGCTGGCCGATCTGGGTGCCGACGTCATAAAGGTGGAGCGGCCGGGCGCGGGCGACGATACCCGCGCATGGGGGCCGCCCTTTGTGACCGGCGCCGACGGCGAGAATCTGGG
>JAIXHQ010000042.1 GCA_030145715.1 Sphingopyxis sp.
GCGACCAATCCAAGCACCAACCAACGTTGTCGGATCGAAAAGCCTATGGTTTTGGCTAACATGATGTCCTGCTCCCCGCTCAGTGATCGTGGCTCGCGCCGGACTTTTCGATGTCGGCGCGAACGAGGAAACTGCCCTTGGTGACATAGGATGTGCCGGGTTTGATGCCCGACAGCACTTCGGTCCATTCGGGCGACGAACGGCCGAGCTTCAGCATCCGCACTTCATAATCTTGCCCGAAATTGGCGTAGACGACCTTGAAATCGCGGAAGGGCTGAATCGCTTCGGTGCGAACCGCCATCGGCACGTTGACCGCATTGACCATCACTCGGCCGCGCAGCGCCATGCCCGGCCGCAGAGCGCCGGAACGGTTGGGGATCGTCGCGCGCATCAACGCCGTACCGGCCTCGACATTGCCGTCGGGCAGGAACTGTCCCAGGCTGGCAGTGGCGATCTCTGTCCCGTCCTGTGTTTCGACCGCAACCCGCATACCGGGCCGGATCGTCGCAAGGTCGCGGGGGAAGATATTGAACACCACCGTCAATTGCGAGGGATCGGTCACGACATACAGCGGGCGCCCGTCGGTCACATCGCCGGGGTTGGCGTTACGCTCCGCCACCACACCGCCGACCGTCGCATGGACGGGATAGACCTGCAGGCTCTCGCTCGATTCGATGCGCGCCAGCAATTCGCCGCGGCGGACATAGTCGCCGACGGCCTTCGTCACGGACACCACCCGGCCCGCGAACTGGCCGCGGATTTCGGAACGCGCGGTCGGCGATAGCTGCACCGTGCCGTAAAGCTCGCGCATCTCGCCAACGGTTGCGGGGCCAACCACGGCAGTTTCGACCCCACCCGCCTTGGCGGCGTCAGCGGTGATCCGCGTCCGCCCTTCGGGGTTCGCATATTTCCAGGCGTGGCGCTTGCCATTCACGACCGCCACGACCTCGACGTCAAAGCTGTGGGGTTCGGTCACCACGCCCTGACCGGTCAGAAACTTGCCTTGCGGGCGAAAGGTAAAGCGATCGACATCACCGCCAAGGCGCGTCAGGGTGATCGCCAGTTGCACCGTCTTGGGATCGACGGGCTTGCCGCCGATCGTCGGGAACACGCGGAATTGTGGTTCGGTGCCATTTTCAAAGATCGTCACCTCGACCGCGAAATCGCCGCTTTTCAGCAGGCGGCCGCCGTTCGGGCCTTCGGCGTCTTCTTCTTCGCCCTCGCTGTGGGTTTCGCCTTCTTCATGTTTGTCTTCGCCTTCGGCGGCGCCGCCACCACATGCAGCGAGCGGTAGAGCAAGAAACAGCGCCGCAGTGGCGGCGCGAATGGGGAATTTCTTCATGGATTTGTCTCCGCAACAGGGGCCGCGTCAAAGCGGCCGGTCAGGCGATCGATTTCCGCGAGGGCATCGCGGTACGTCGTCATCGCCTCGGCCCATTGGGCCTGGATCTGGATGATGGTGTCGGCGGCGTTCTGGACATCGGCGAACAGAAAGCCCCCGCGGCCATAGCCTTCGCGCACCTGCGCAAGCGTCTTGACCGCTTTCGGATAGACCTCGTTCATGATGCCCTCGGCTCTCACCCGCGCCGCATCGGCGTTGGCGCGCAGCGACGCGAGCTGGCGCAGCCGTTCGAGCCGGTTCGCCTCCGCCTGAAACTCGATCTGCCTTCGTTCGGCCTGCGCCCGCGCGATATTGCCCTGATTGCGGTCAAAGCGTCCGATCGGGATCGAAACGCCGCCGACGACGGCAACATCGTTGGTTTCGCGAAAAAAGCGTGCGCCGCCCGAGATCGTATAATCCTGAACCGCGCGGCTTTGTTCGACGACGACCCGCGCGCGGGCACGATCGACCGCCGCGTCGAAGACGGCGTTATCGGCTTCGGCCAAGGGCTGATCGCGCGGATCGGGCTTTTCGATACCCTCTGCGACCACCAGCCCCTCGGGAGAGCCGCCCCAGAAGGACGTGAGCAGTCCGCGTGCGCCCAGGCGACGGGCCTGGACTTCGCGCAACGCCAATTCGGCCTCCAGAATGCGCGCATCGGCGCGGGTTTCGACGAACAGGGGATCTTTGTAACCGCGTACGCGGCGGATAGCCTCGGTTCGTATCTCCTTTTCCAGCTTGACGCGGTCCTCGGCGATCCAGACCATCTGTTCGGCGATCTGGACGTCGATATAGGCGCGCTGGACCTGCTGAGCGATGTCGAGCCGGACGACGCGCCACTGCGCCTCGGCGAGTACGATCCCGCGTTCGGCCAATGCGATCCGCGCCGACCGCTTACCGCCCCGTTCGATGGGCTGCGCATAGGTGACGGTCGCCTCGGACTGCCGGAACAGCCCAAAGCCCCCCGTGCCCACGGCGTTTTCCATGTCCACCGATACGGTGGGATTGGGACGCACCCGCGCCTGCAACTGGTCGCCGCGCGCGGCATCGACGCCCGCTTCGCCCGCCCTGATGTCGGGTGATGCGACAATGGCCCGCTCGACCGCCTGGTCGAGTGTCAACGGCTGGGCCCACGCGGACCCCGCCAGCAACGCAGCCCCGGCCAACAGGGCGGCGCGCATATGGATATGCATAATATTCTACTCCTGAACGAGTCGGCTGAGCGCAGGCCGATAAAGGGCTGCGCGGCAGGCGCTGGTTCAGGTCAGAGGCGGGTCGAGCGGGGGCGCAAGCGCGCGAGAGGCGAGGCGAGCCACCGGCATCGTGAACAGGATTTCCCGCGGAAAGCTCGCGAAATCGTTACCACCTGCAAGTGCCTGGTCTGACGCGACGGGACAATTATGGTGGCTGCCGTGCAGGTCTGCGTCCTGCTGGTCGTCGGAGGATTCGCTATTCGTTACTTGGCCGGTCTTTCCGTCCACGACCGGATGTGCGTTCTCGGCATGATGCGGCAGGCCCGCGTCGGCGGGCGCGGCCATATGCAGTCCGCCAAGCAGCAGAACAAAAAGCATCAGCAGACGGGTTGCAACGCCGGACATGCGTGCGCCCCTAACAGTCAAAGTCTTGTTCCGGAACCCCCAATTCCGGTGTGCGTTGATTATTCCCCACATCGCTCCGCGATTTTCACTCGAAGCGCCTATCCCTCCACCTCGGGCCGATTCGCGGTCGCTGGGCAAAGCCGCAGCAGGATATAGGAAAATGTCGGTGTCGGTGCGGCGCGAGACGAGGGGGTGAGGTGGAATCGGCGTCATGATGCCGATCGCGTCAGCGTTTTGACTTGGCGGACCTTGTAGCAGCTATAGGGTGCATCGGATCGGTTTGGCCCAAGCTGTCAGGCGACCACCAGACCACCGCGGCTTTCCGTCAAGAGAAGAGGGTCGCATATTATTCAGAAATAATGCCCTATAAATGAAAATATAGATTGGTTGATTGATCGACGGATTTCGACATAAGATTTCTGTTAATTGAATAGATTTTTATCTGTATCGAATATATATTTATAATGTTTGCAAATTTATTTCGACACATCCTTCATTGCGGTTGCGATGAGATAATATTACGATGCTTTCATCGCGGTGATCTGGCGAAGGCGCCCGTGGGTGGCCAAGTTTTTCTTTCCAAAGGGGGGCCTCGGTGGTAGGGGCCGACGTAATGCGACGGATGCTCATCCTTTTGCTGACGATTTTTCTCGCTTCGGGCACGATTGTGGGGTCCATTGCCCATGCGGTCGAAAGTCGCGGCGAGGCGAGCCTGTTGATGACGGGAACGGAGCCGGGCTGTCTGCCGACGCCGGTCAGCGATTCTGCGGAATCCGAAAAGAAATCCTCGTCGGGCGATCAGAATCAGAAGAAGATGTCCTTTGCGCCGCATGGCTGTCATGGCCATCACGCCGGCGTACCGACGCAAACGCTGATCGCTTCGAGTGAAATACCTCTCAGTCAATCGCACGCGCGCATGATGGCGACGACTTTGCCGCCCGCCGCGTTTTTCGGGATGTTCCGACCTCCCATCGCCTGACGATCTAGTTATGTGTGCGCTGTGGGCGTACGCTTCTCCCTGGAAACGTCAGGAGTCTGTTTTTCATGAAGTATATATTCGCCGCCGCGTCTCTCGCGGCGTTTGTGGCCGCCGGCTATGGCGTCCCCGCAGCCGCACAGGCGCGGGACGCGACGGTTGTCGGCCCGCCGTCCTCGACCAGTGAAGCGGTCCGGACCGGGCCTCTCCCCGCTCGCTTGACGCTGGCCCAGGCCATGGAAGAGGCCGACGCACGCTCGCCGCGTGTCGTCGCTGCCGCTGCCGAGGTCGAGGCCGCGCGCGGCCGTCAGCGTCAATCCCGTTATCGGTTCAATCCCACGCTGAACGTCGATGTCCAGAATTTTGCTGGCACCGGCCCCTATACGGGGTTTAATGGCCTGGAAACGACCGTTTTGGTCAGCCAGCGCATCGACGTTGGCGGCCGTCGCCGCGCGCGCATGACGCTGGCCGACGCCGAACTGATCGCGGCCCAGTACAGGCTGGAAATCGCGCGTGCCGACCTGGCGCTCGACGTCCGCAATCAGTTCGCGACCGCCAGCGCGGCACGCGACAGCCTGACCCTCGCTCGTGAGAATGAGGCGCGTGCCCGGGAATTGGTCCGTGTCGCCCAGGCCATGGTCGATACCGGCAACGAGCCGCCGCTGCGTGCGTTTCGCGCCAACGCGGCACTGGTTCAGGCAACCGCCGAACTGCGTACCGCCGAAGCCGAGGAGCAGACTTCGCGCCGTTCGCTCGCCGCGTTGCTCGGCGCGACGACGCCGCCCGTCGAACTCGTTGCGGGCGATGCGGGGCTCGTGACGCCGGCCTCGGCCGATGCGCTTGAAACGCTTGATGTACGCCTTGCAGAAACCGACAAGGTGATCGCTGAGGCTCGACTGCGGGGTCAACGGGCGGACGGTCGTCTCGACCCTTCGCTTGGCGTCGGTATGCGCCAGCTTCGCGCCACCGGCGACCGGGCGTTCGTCGCCAACCTCTCGGTTCCGCTGCCGATCTTTGACCGCAATCAGGGCAATGTCGCTGCAGCCAAATCCGATGTGGCGGCGGCGATTGCGCGGCGTGAGAATGCCGTCGTCAATGCCCAAGCTCAGATCGCCAATGCCCAGGCGGAACTCGAAGCGGCAGACGCACGCCTCGCCGCGCTGGAAGGCAGCGGCATCGAACAGGCGCGCGAGGGTGTTCGCCTGGCCGAACTCAGCTACCGGGCCGGCAAGTCTTCGCTCGTCGAATATATCGATGCGCAGCAGGCCTATGCGGCCACGCAGGCCGAACTGATCGCTGCTCGACAGGCACGGGCAGCGGCACGGGCGGTGCTTGCAAGGCAGGCGGCGGCCGGCGGCGATGTGGATCACGAACAATGATCCGGCGGGCCCTTTCAGCGGAACGGGCCGCTAGCCCGAGCTTCCCTCCTTTCAGCTACAGCCGCGCGAAGGCGATCTTTGCGCGAGTTGCTTCAATTTCCGGAGATAGAATATGATCACTCAGGACAAGCGTCTCCTCGGCACCGTTGCAGGCGCCATGGTGCTTGCGGCCGTGACCGGCTTCGGCGTCGCGCGGTGCACCTCCTCGGACTCGGTGCCGACACAAGCCCCCGCCGCGGACGGCGCAGAAAAGCCGGCCGGCGAAGCGGTTCCCGATAGCCTTGCCATCACGCCAGAGGCGATGAAGGCCGCCGAAATCAGCGTTGAGACAATCGGTGCGGGCGGACTCGGCTCGGAAATCATCTCGCAAGCCCTTGTCGCCGCCGCTCCCAGCGGTGAAGCGATCGTGACCGCCCGCGCGGGCGGCGCCGTCACCCGCCTCTTGAAGCGGTTGGGCGATCCAGTCGGTGCTGGCGAGACGATCGCCATCGTGCAGAGCCGTGACGCCGCCCAGATTGCGGCTGAGCGCGTCGCCGCCGATGCGCGCGCACAGCTCGCGCAAAAGAATCTTTCGCGCGAAAAAACACTCTTCGAGCAGCGGGTTTCGGCGCGCGTCGATTATGAGCGGGCCCAGGCCGAAGCCGCCGCTGCTGTCGCCGAGGCACAGCGCGCGCGCGCCGCGGCCAGCGCCGCGCAGGTTACGAACGACGGTAGCAGCGTCATCGTGGCCAGCCCGATTTCGGGCCGCATCACGGCCGAAAACGTTAGTCTCGGCGCCTTTGTGCAGCCCGAAACCGAATTGTTCCGCGTCGCCAATCCGTCAAAGGTCCAGATCGAGGCACCGGTCGGGCCGACCGACGCACAGCGTCTGTCGCCCGGCGACCGCGCGATCGTCGAACTGCCCGACGGGCGGACGATCGACGGACGTGTCCGTGCGGTGACTCCGGGGCTTTCGGGTGACACACGTTCGGCGACCGCCGTCCTTGACGTGTCCGGTGCGCTCCAGCCGGGTCTTGGCGTCCGGGTACGCCTTCTGCCCAGCCGCGGCACCGATACGGTCGGCGCCAACCGCATCGTGATCGGCGAGGACGCGCTCCAGACGCTCGAAGGCCGCGACGTGGTGTTCGTGCGGACGAAAGACGGCTTCCGCGCCCAGACGGTCACGGTCGGCCAGCGCAGCGCCGGCCGCATCGAGATTTTGTCGGGGCTGAAACCCGGACAGATCGTGGCGACCAAGAACGCATTCCTGCTCAAGGCCGAACTCGGCAAGGGCGCGGGCGAGGAGGAATAAGCCATGATAGCGAGCCTGATGGCCTTATCGGTCCGCCAACGTTGGGCGGTCCTCTTTCTGTTTCTCGCCGTCGCCGGTCTTGGCGTTTGGCAGCTTACCAAGCTGCCGATCGACGCCGTCCCCGACATCACCAACAACCAGGTCCAGATCAACACCATCGACCCGCGCCTGTCGCCGGTCGAGATCGAAAAGCTGGTCACCTATCCGATCGAAATCTCGCTGGCCGGTATTCCGGGCCTCGAAACCACGCGCTCGATCTCGCGCAACGGCTTCAGCCAGGTGACGGCGATCTTCACCGATGAAACCGACCTCTATTTCGCGCGCCAGCAGGTGGGCGAACGCCTGCTTCAGGCGGGGAAAAATCTGCCTGACGGCGTACAGCCACAGATCGGGCCGGTGACCACCGGTCTTGGCGAAGTCATCATGTACACGGTGGGGTATAAAAACCCTGACGGGCAGGGGGCCAAAAAGGTCGCGGGTCAGGCCGGTTGGCAACCCGACGGCAGTTACCTGACGCCCGAAGGTGATACGCTGACCGATCCGGTTGCAAAGGCGGGTTATCTGCGTACCGTGCAGGACTGGATCATCAGTCCGCAGTTGAAGGCCGTGGGCGGCGTTGCCGGTGTCGATTCGATCGGCGGTTATGCCAAGACTTTCGTTGTCGAGCCCGATCCGACCCGTTTGACCAGCTTTGGCATTTCCTACAGCGAATTGGGCCAGGCACTCGAACGCGCGAACCTTGCGGTTGGCGCCAACTATTATAATCGCGCGGGCGAAGCCTATCTGGTCCGCGTCGATGCGCGTGTCCGGTCGGTCGACGAAATCCGCAATGCGGTCGTCGCCACGCGCGGCGGCGTACCCGTCAACGTCGGCCAGATCGCCAATGTAAAGATCGGCGGCGACCTTCGCACCGGCGCAGGCAGCATGAACGGCAAGGAGACCGTGATCGGCACCGTGCTCATGCTGATCGGTCAGAATAGCCGTACGGTGGCCGAAGAAGTCTCGTCAAAAATCGCGCAGGTTTCAAAGACGTTGCCGCCCGGCGTTGAAGTCAAGGTGGTGCTCGATCGTGCGAAACTGGTCAATGCGACGGTTGCGACCGTCG
>JAIXHQ010000043.1 GCA_030145715.1 Sphingopyxis sp.
TCGCTGACAAGGGCGCCAGCGCGCGCAAGGCCTGGCTCGCGGGCGGCCTGACCGCAAAGGGACGGATCGAGATCGATGCCGGCGCGGCAAAGGCGCTACAGGGCGGCGCCAGCCTGCTCGCGGCGGGGGTGACGGCGGTCAGCGGCGGCTTCGCGCGCGGCGACATCCTTGACATCGCTGGCCCTGATGGACGTGTCATCGCGCGCGGCCTGTCCGAATATCCGGGCGCCGACGCGGCGAATATCGTCGGGCTGGGCCGCGACGCGCAAGAGGCGGCGCTTGGCTATGCCCCGCGCAGCGCGATGGTTCACCGCGATCATATGGTTCTGCTGTGACCGGGCGCGTCCTTGCGATGACCGGCGCGACCGGTTTTGTCGGGCGCGCGACAATACGGCAGGCGGTGGCGGCTGGTTGGCATGTCCGCGCCCTCACCCGCCGCGCGCAACCGGACCGCGACGGTGTGATATGGATCAGGGGCGCGCTGGAGGACACCGACAGCCTTGCCGAAATGGCGGCAGGTGCCGACGTCGTTCTGCATATCGCGGGGGTGGTCAATGTGCCGACACGCGCGGAGTTCGAAGCCGGCAATGCGACCGCGACCGCGAATGTGATCGATGCCGCGCGCGGTGCCGGCGTGACGCGCATCGTCCATGTGTCGTCACTCGCGGCGCGCGAACCCGCCCTGTCCAACTATGGCTGGTCAAAGGAACGGGCCGAAGCGGTGGTCATGAACAGCGGACTGGATTGGACGATCGTCCGTCCGCCCGCCGTTTTCGGCCCCGGCGATACCGAGATGCTGGATATGTTCCGCATGGCCCACCGCGGTATCGCGCTGGTGCCCAACGGGCGGATGTCGGCGATCTATGTCGACGATCTGGCGCGGCTGCTGGTGACGCTGGCCGCCGACCGCGACGCGAGCATCGGCGGGGTTTACGAACCCGACGACGGCACGCCGGGCGGCTGGTCGCACCGCGATTTCGCCCGCGCGGTCGCCCGCGCGGTCGGACGGCAACGTCTATCGACGCTGGCCACCCCCGCCTTTCTGCTCAAGGCAGGTGGCCGTATCGACACATTGCTACGCCGCAGCCGGGCAAAGCTGACGCCCGACCGCGCGCGCTATATCGCGCATCCCGACTGGGTCGCGGCCAAGGGCGCCTGCCCGCCGGCCGATCTGTGGCGCCCCGAATGCAACACCGACAGCGCGCTGGCCGAAACGGTGCGCTGGTATCGCCGCGAAGGCTGGCTCTGAACGCCCGCTTGCGAAGCGTGGATTGCCAAGGCCGGGTTGGCCCCCTAGGCTCGCGGGCATGAACGACAGCACAGCAACCACGCCGAACGATCCCGCCGGTCCATGGGCCATTCCCGTGCGCCGTCCCCTGCCGGGGGAAGACCGGCCCAAAGGGACGACGAGCTTTCCGCGCAAGGTCTGGAATCTGCTGGTCGCGATCAAGGATGGGCTGGCGCTCATCTTTCTGCTGCTGTTTTTCGTGCTGCTGTTCGGCTTGCTCACCGGACGCCCCAATGCCGGCCTGCCGGTCAGCGAAGGCGCGCTGCTGATCGACCTTGGCGGCATCGTCAGCGAACAACCCACCGAGGTCGATCCGTTCGCGGCCCTCTCCGGCGGCGCCGAGCTTAAGGAAATTCGCGTTCGCGACGTCGTTCAGGCCCTCGAAACCGCGGCGAACGACAAGCGCGTCACATCGGTCGTCCTCGACCTCGACCGGTTCCTGGGCGGCGGACAGGTTTCGCTGGCCGAAATCGGTACCGCGATCGACAAGGTGCGCGCAAAGAAAAAGCCCGTCCTCGCCTTTGCCACGGCCTATACGACCGACAGCTATCAGATCGCGGCCCACGCCAGCGAAATCTGGGCCGACGGCATTGGCGGGGTCGCGATTGCCGGACCGGGCGGATCGCGTCTTTATTACAAGGGGCTGATGGATCGCCTTGGCGTCACCGCGAACATCTATCGCGTGGGCACGTTCAAAAGCGCGGTCGAACCTTTCCTCCGCAACGATCAGTCGCCCGAAGCGAAGGAGGCCGACCTCGCCTATGCCAGCATATTGTGGGAAAACTGGTTGAGCGACGTAAAAAAGGCGCGCCCGGCGGCAAAGGTCGATGCCTTCATCGCCGACACCGCGGGCGCGGTGAAGGCAGCGGGCAATAATCTGTCCAAAGCGTCGGTCGATGCCGGACTGGTCGACAAACTCGGCAGCCGCATGGCCTTCAACACCCGGGTTGCAGAGATCAGCGGCGCTTATGACGACAGCAAGCCGTGGGAATATAACGCCATCCCGCTCGAAAACTGGGTGGCCGCCAATCCGCCGGGACAAAAGGGCAGCGCGATCGCCGTCGTCCCCGTCGTGGGCGAAATCGTCGATGGAGATGCACCGAACGGCTCGGCCGGCGGCGCGACCATCGCCCAGCATATTCTCGACGCCGCGGCCGACAGCGGCGTCAAGGCAATCGTCCTGCGCGTCGATTCGCCCGGCGGGTCGGTGCTGGCGTCCGAAGAAATCCGTCAGGCGCTGCTCGCGGCCAAGGCAAAGAAGCTGCCGGTGGTGGTGTCGATGGCAAATGTCGCGGCGTCGGGCGGCTATTGGATTTCGACCCCCGCCGACCGCATCTTTGCCGAACCGGAAACGATCACAGGATCGATCGGCGTGTTCGGCATCTTGCCCAGCTTCGATCAGGCGCTGGCCAAGATCGGCGTCAATGCCGACGGCATCGCGACGACCCCCTTGTCGGGCCAGCCCGACGTGTTCGGCGGGATCAATGACGAGTTCAACGCCCTCGCACAGGCGAGCGTCGAGGATATTTACAACCGCTTCACCGGCCTGGTCGCCAAGAGCCGCAAGCAACCGATCGACAAGATCCGGACGGTTGCCGAAGGCCGCGTCTGGGCGGGGGGAACCGCGCGGCAGATCGGCCTGGTCGATCAGTTCGGCGGCCTGCCCGACGCGCTGGCCGCCGCCGCCAAGTTCGCCAAGATCGACGGCGATTTCCATGCCCAATATTTCGAGGAGGAGCCGAGCGAATTTTCGAAGATGCTCGCCAGTTGGTCGAGAGGCGGCGAAGAGACGGCGGCACTGCCGCGCGGTTGGTTCGGCATCGCGGCCATGAACCGGCAACTCGCCGAACGCCGGTTGGTACAGGATTTGTCGATGATGACGGCGGCGGGATCGATCCAGGCGTCGTGCCTCGACTGCCGCGCCTATCTTCCCGCAACGCCGCGACCGGAACAGGGCGAAGCAAAGGGCTGGTTCGCGGCGCTGGCCTTGCTGCTGCGCTGAAATACTCCGTCCGCCCTTCCCCGTCCTCGCGGGCCGGAGGTCGGGCCTAGAGTGCGACGGCGGACTCCCTGGCATGTCCCGAAACCGCGTCGGCCAGCGTGTCGACGAGCGCGAGCGGCAGGTCGTGCCCCATGCCGGGAATCGTCAACAGCCGCGCGCCCGCGATATTGTCGGCCGTGTCACGCCCGCCGGGCAGCGGGACCAGCGGATCATCCTCGCCATGGATGACAAGCGTCGGTGCCTTGACGTCCTTCAACATCGTTCGGCGGTCGCCATCGGCGACGATCGCGGCCATCTGGCGCGCCACGCCCTGCGGATACCAGCCGCGTTCGAAATCGAACCGCACCCGGCGCTGCAACCGATCCTCGGCGGCGGGATAGCCGGGGCTGCCGATCACCCGCGCGGCGTTGACCGAATAAGCGATCATCGCTTCCTTGTCGCCGCTCATCGGCCGGTTCGCCAGGACCTGCATCGCCTGTTTCTGCGCGCGCGGCAGACGGCGGTTGCCGGTCGTCGACATCACCGACGTCAGCGACAGAACACGCTCGGGATAACGGGCCGCGATATGCTGCGAAATCATGCCGCCCATCGATACGCCGACGACATGCGCGCGGTCGATACCCAGATGGTCCAGCAATCCTATCCCGTCCGCCGCCATATCGGCCAGCGTGTAAGCCGGACGCACCGGCAGGCCGATCACCGATTTGACGATCATCCACTTCACATTGGGAATGCCCGCCGCTTCAAAGCGCGTCGACAGGCCGACATCGCGATTGTCATAGCGGATGGTGCGAAAGCCGCGCTCATTCAGCGCATCGACAAACTCGTCGGGCCAAAGCGTCAACTGCCCGCCCAGCCCCATGACCAGCAGGATGACGGGCGCGCCGCGTGGCCCCTTGTCCTCATATGTGATGCTGATGCCGTTAACGGCGGCCTGTTCTGTCTGCATGACGATCCTTTGGGACGAAAATCTAGCTCGCCGTCGCGGGCTTGTAATGGGCGGCGTCGGACGTAAATTCGGCGCGGCCATATTCGGCGAGCTGGCGCTCGATCCGATGGACAAGACGGCTGTTGGCCAGACGGCCGATAACCGGCAGGCGCGAGGCGACGCGATAGGCCGCCATGCGTCCCGCGATGCCAAGCATCGTCGCGCCATAGACGATATGATCGCGGCGCCGGACGGGCACGCCGACCTGCGCCGCGCGCTGTTCGTCGCCCGCAAGAAAGGCCTTTACGAAGAACACCCGGCTGACCGAATATTCCAGCCGACGCTTGACCCGCCCCTTCGGCGACCTGTCCTTCGACAGCTCGGCGTCCATCGTCGCGCGGAGCAACCCGCCGCAGACCACATCGTCATATTCATAACGGAGCGTCGCGCTGCGCGTCCGCCAGATGCGGACAATTTCCTGCGGCGTGTCGGCCAGCAGATCCTCTGGCAGCCCCAGCAGGTAACAGCGATAGCGGGCCAGTTCGACCCGCGCGCGCTCCAGCCGGGTAAATTCGTGCCGCCCCTTTGCCAGCACCTGTTCCGACAGGAAATAGACCGGGATCAGCCCGGCAGGCATCTGGTCGAGCTGCGGGATCGGCATACCATAGGTTTCCGCGTCCCACATGCCGGGGCGCGACAGCACATTGACGCGCACCATCGAATGCATCAGCCGGACCATCGCCGCCGCCTTGAACCCCGGACCGAAACGGTCGAGCGCGCCGGGCAGCGCGGTGGTCGCAAAAAAGGTCGCGGTTTCCTTGACCCGCCGCGCCGCGGTCGCATGGCCCAGCGTGCCGGTCAGCGCCATCGGCAACGCCGAATATTTGTTGAGGAAGGTCGCGATAAAGGCGCCGCGGATCAGGAATGGCGACAGGTTCGCGGTCGCGTTGCGTTCATAGGCCGCGCCCTCTTCGACCAGCGCCATGTCCACCCAATCGGGCTTTTGTTCCATCTCCCGGATCAGCGCGGCCAGTTCGGGCGGCGCATCGGCGACCGCATCGATCCCCTTGTCACACGCATCGACAAGCATCGCGACGGTGCGATGAAAACCGTATTGCGGCATCAGCGCGGCATAGGCATCGCCGGTGCGATCGCCCAGCATCGTATATTCGCGAATGCGGCCGACCAGATCGGGATCGTCCAGATAGGCCGAGCGATCGATGCCGCGCCCCCCGCGCAATTCGCTTACGGCGTCGGCTTCCGGCGCCCACCGCCCGGGCGGCTTGTCGAAATCGAAACGGCCGAACAGGTCGGGCAAGGCACGCGCTTGATCGCGAACCTGGCGGGCGATTGTGCTGACATCCTTGTTCATAAGGCGAACCTGCCACAGATTCGCGATTTGGCAAGCCTATCCGCTTTTCGGGTCGCGATAGGTCGGCAGCGCGAGCGACCAGCGGATCGCCGCGCCGCGCAGGATAAAGCCCGCGATCGCGCCAGAGACCGCCGCGACGGGCGTGCTGACGCCCAGCCACTGGAGCAGCAGGAACAGCCCCGACGCCAGCGCGGCGGCGGTCACATACACCTCTGGCCGCATGATGATCGACGGCACCCCGGCCAATATGTCGCGGATCGTCCCGCCGACGCAGCCGGTAATCACGCCCATCATCAGCGCCGGTACGGGCGGGACGCCCCACGCCAGCGCCTTGGCCGTGCCGAACACGGCATAGGCGGCCAGTCCGACCGCATCGGCCCATTCCAGCAACTGTCCCTGCCACCAGCGTTCGGGGGTGACCCATACGATCAGCGCGATCGCGATGCACACCGCGGCGATCGCGCCATCCTGTACCCAAAAAACCGGCGCCCCGATCAACAGGTCGCGCACGCTGCCGCCGCCCACCCCGGTCACGAGCGCGAAAAAGGCGGCGGTGACAAGCGTCTGGCGCAGGCGCACCGCCATCAACGCGCCCGACAGCGCAAAGACGCCGATGCCGATCAGGTCGAGCAGGCGGATAAGGGTCTGGGTTTCCATGCAGTCAGCATATCACGCGGCTGGCCGGAAACTATCCTCCCCTTGGCATCGCCATGGGACGGTCGCAGCCAGCAGGGCTGACGGAGGGGCCAGGAACCAAGCCGCTGGTCCTTCCACTCCCGCTTCGCGTCCGCCCCCTCCCCATGACGGCGCCACGGGGAGGAGTTTTCATCAGATATGGATCGGCTTGCCGGTCACCGCCATCGCGGCTTCCTTGATCGCTTCGCTGTGCGTCGGATGGGCGTGGCAGGTATAGGCGATGTCTTCCGACGTCGCGCCGAATTCCATCGCCTGCGCCGCCTGTGCGATCATCGTTCCGGCAACGCTGGCGATGCACCAGACGCCCAGCAC
>JAIXHQ010000044.1 GCA_030145715.1 Sphingopyxis sp.
GAAAAGGCGGTGCGGACGTTGGTCGCGGTGCGGTTGCGATTGTCGGTCAGCGCCTCGACGATCAGCGACACGCCGCCGGGGCCATAGCCTTCGTAACGGATTTCCTCGTAATTATCGCCTTCGCCGCCCGCGGCCTTGTCGATCGCGCGCTGGATATTGTCCTTGGGCATCGACTGCGCCTTGGCGGCGTTGACAGCCGCGCGCAGGCGCGCGTTCGCATCGGGGTCGGGCAGGCCCATCTTGGCCGCGACGGTGACTTCGCGCGCCAGCTTGGAGAAAAGCGTGCTGCGCTTTTTGTCCTGCGCGCCCTTGCGGTGCATGATATTCTTGAATTTGCTATGGCCGGCCAAGCCACCCTCCATCGGTAATTGAAAATCTGGCGCCGCCCCTAGCGCGGAGTGGGGTTTCAGACAACCACGGCGGTTCCGGACGCGCTGACCATCAGCATCGATCCGTTCTGGCCCAGAACCTCATAGTCCAGGTCGACGCCGACAACCGCGTTGCCGCCCAGTTTCGCCGCTTCGGCCTCCATCTCGGCAAGGGCTTCCTTGCGGGCGCGCGACAGCACATCTTCATATTTCCCCGACCGGCCGCCAACGATGTCGGTAATGCTGGCGAACAGGTCGCGGAACAGGTTGGCGCCGACGATCACCTCGCCGGTGACGATGCCCAGATATTCGCGGACCGGGCGGCCCTCGATGCTGTTGGTCGTGGTGCTGAACATCGTCACTCTCCTTCGTGGGTTCAATCGATTCCCAGCGCCGATTTATAAACGTCCAGGATCGCTTCCATTTCCTTGCGGTCATGGACCGGCAATTTGCGCAGGCGCACGATCTGACGCATGATCTTTGGATCATAACCCTGCGATTTCGATTCATTATAGGTGTCGCGGATGTCGTCGGCGATGCCCTTTTTCTCTTCTTCCAGACGCTCGATGCGCTCGATGAAAAGGCGCAATTGTTCGTCGGATACGGTGGCTTCGCTCATTTTAGGCTCCGGTGGTTGGGATGGTGTGGCGCAAGAATCACGCTTGCGCCGTCCCTAATGGCGCCAGGGATATTTCGCCATGCTTTCTTCCATCCGCGCGATCCGTTCGGGGGCGCGGCTGTCCGATCGTCGCTGCGGAACGTCGCGGATTTCCTTGGCGACGGTGGATGAATAGCTATACGCGGCTTGCCTTGGCCGGGACAAGGCGACTAGCAAGCGACCACCGCTTTTCATCTGTTCGGAGCATTTGTGGTCCAGAATTTTACCCCCCGCCAGCGCAAGGTGCGAATTCTGGCGACCCTTGGCCCGGCCAGCGCCAATCCCGAAATGATCGCGCAATTGCATCGCGCGGGCGCCGACGCCTTTCGCGTCAACATGAGCCACGGCGATCATGCGGGCCATGCAAAGGTGATCGCGGCGATCCGCGCGCTGGAAAAGGACACCGGACGCCCGACGACGATCCTCGTCGATCTTCAGGGACCGAAATTGCGCGTCGGCACTTTTCAGGACGGCCCGGTCGATCTGAAAAACGGCGACAGTTTCATCCTCGATTCCGACAAGGCGGCGGGCGATGCGACGCGCGTCCATCTGCCGCACCCCGAATTGTTTGCCGCGCTCGAAACGGGCACGCGGCTGCTGATCGACGATGGCAAGCTGGTCCTGCGCGTCAAAAGCGTCGCGCCGGGCAGGATCGAAACGCTGGTCGAGGTCGGGGGAAAGATTTCGGATCGCAAGGGCGTCAATGTCCCCGATGTCGTCGTGCCGCTGGCCGCGCTGACCGAAAAGGATCGCCGGGACCTGACCTTCGCGCTCGAACAGCATGTCGACTGGATCGCGCTATCCTTTGTCCAGCGTCCCGAGGACGTGGCAGAGGCGCGGCGGATGATCGGCGGCAAGGCGGCCTTGCTGGTCAAGTTCGAAAAGCCGGCGGGCGTTCAGCGGATGGAGGAAATCCTGGAACTGGCCGACGCGGCGATGGTCGCGCGCGGCGACCTGGGGGTCGAACTTCCGCCAGAGGCCGTGCCGCCGCTTCAAAAGCGTATCGTCGCGACCGCGCGCCGCATGGGCAAGCCGGTGGTCGTCGCCACCCAGATGCTGGAATCGATGATCGTTTCGCCGTCGCCGACGCGGGCCGAGGTGTCCGACGTCGCGACCGCCGTCTATGACGGGGCCGACGCGATCATGCTGTCGGCCGAAACCGCGGCGGGCGCCTTTCCGGCCGAAGCGGTAACGATGATGGATTCGATCGCGCGGTCGGTCGAAAGCGATCCCGATTATTACCGCCGCCTGCATTTCACCGAAACCGCGCCCGACGCGACGACCGCCGACGCGCTGGCCGAGGCGGCGGGAAGCATCATCACGACGATCGCCGCCGACGCGATCATCTGTTTCACCGCGTCGGGATCGACCGCCCGCCGGGTGGCGCGCGAACGTCCGGGCGCGCCGCTGCTCGTCCTGACGCCAAAGCGCGAGGCGGCGCGGCGCATGGGGTTGTTGTGGGGCGCCCATGCGGTGCCGACCAAGGACATCGGCAGTTTCGAAGAGATGATCGCCAAGGGCAAGCGCATGGCGCTGCGCCACGGCATCTGCAAGGCGGGGGCAAAGCTCGTCATGATGGCGGGCGTGCCGTTCGGGACGCCGGGATCGACCAATGTGCTGCATGTCGCGACTTTGACCGGCGACGAATTGCGCGGATATAATTGATCCGATTCAAATCGACACAGAAGTTACCGGCCGATTCACAAAAATTTCGCGGTGATTCAGAACGGGACGGACTAAAATGGTAAATGCGCTTTGCACCATTGACGGCGCGCGGCATAATTGGTGCAAGTAGCGCGTCGGACCCGCGTCGGGGGGGCTCCGCATCGCCAGTCCGGAGGTTTTTCCGAGTGTCCGCACCGTTCCGTTTTCCGCGCTTTTTCGTTACCAGCCCGGCGCCGTGCCCCTATCTTGCCGGCAAGATCGAACGCAAGGTTTTCACCGAACTGAGCGGCAACACCGCGAACGAATTGAACGACGCGCTGGGCCGCATCGGGTTTCGGCGCAGCCAGTCGGTCGCCTATCGGCCCAGTTGCGCCGATTGTTCGGCCTGTGTGTCGGTGCGCGTCTGCGCGACCGAATTTACGCCCAGCAGCTCGCAAAAACGCAACATCCGCCGCAATGGAAACCTGGTCGCGACCGCCTGCAAACCCTGGGCGACCGAGGAGCAATATGCGCTGCTGCGGTCCTATCTGGCGTCGCGGCATCCCGATGGCGGCATGGCCGACATGGACGAACAGGATTTCGCCGACATGGTCGAACAGACCCCGGTCGACAGCCATATGATCGAATATCGCGAACCGACGACGGACGGCACCAGGGGCCGGCTGGTCGGTTGCTGCCTGACCGACCGACAGGGCGACGGGCTGTCGATGATCTACAGCTTTTTCGACGCCGCGCATCCGATGCGTGAGGGGCTGGGCACCTATATCATCGCCGATCATGTCCAGCGCGCGGCGCTGGCGAACCTGCCTTACGTCTATCTCGGCTATTGGATCGAGGGGTCGTCACGCATGGCGTACAAGGCGCGCTTTCGCCCGCTGGAAAAGCTGGGCCCCGATGGCTGGTCGCGCTTCGAACCCGCCGCGTCGGAGCGTATAGCCGCGATGTTCGAACTCGCCTGATCGGCACCGCGCGCGGCGAACGTCTCGCCAAGGCGCAGTTTCTCGTCTCCACCGGTTGACCTTGGCTCGCTTTCAGGGGCATAGATTTGCGTCCAGGACATAAGTCCGGGTCGCATCCGTTGGAAGTTCGCCGGGGGGCTGGCGAGAGGGGGGAGGGATGCCCGTGCGCGCGTTCGTCAGCATCATGGCAAGCCGCAGTCGGCTGGGCTTTCGGCGCGGGACGCCGCCGGTATGAGCGATCCGGTCAAGGTCGCGATCATCGGTTCGGGCCCCGCCGGGCTCAGCGCCGCATCGCGCGCCGCGCAGCTTGGCCTCACCCACATATTGCTCGAAAAGACCGACCATCTGTCGGACACCATCTTCAAATATCAAAAGGGCAAGCGCGTCCTTGCCACGCCCGAACGGCTCGACCTGCGCTCCGACTGTCGCTTTGCGGAGGGTGCGCGCGAATATATCCTTGGCCATTGGGACGAGGATGCGGCGACCAACAAGGTGCAGGTCGCCTATCATGCCGACGTCGTCGAAGTGACGGGATCAAAGGGCGATTTTGCAATCAAGACCGCGAAGGGCGACGTCTTTCACGCGGAAAATATCGTGCTGGCGATCGGGACGCAGGGCAATCCCAACCGGATGCGGTGCGAGGGCGCGGACCTGCCGCACATCATCTATCAGGTCGATGATCCAGAGGATTTCAGGGACCGGCACATCACGGTTGTCGGGTCGGGCGACGCGGGGATCGAAAATGCGCTCGGCGTCGCCGAAGAGGCGCTTGAAAACACCGTCACCATCCTGAACCGGTCAAAGGATTTCGCGCGCGCCAAGGCCAAGAATGTGTCCGACATGATGGAGGCGGGCGACAGCGGTTTCATGGCGATCCGCACCGAAACCCAGCCGAAAAAGGTCGAGCCCGGCTGGCTGACGCTGGAAACGCCGAACGGGGAGGAGAAAATCCCGTGCGACGTGATCGTCGCCCGGCTGGGGTCGGTCGCCCCGCGCGGCTTCGTCGAATCGATGGGGATCGAATTTACCGGCCCCGACCGCGAGGCGTTTCCCAAATTGTCGCCGACCTTTGAATCGACCGTTCCCGGCATCTTTGTGATCGGCGCGCTCGCGGGCTATCCGCTCATCAAGCATTGCATGAACCAGGGCTATGACGTTGTCGAATTTCTGAACGGCAACACCGGGCTGACCCCCGCCGACGAAAAGGATCTGGCGGCGATCTTTGCCGACCTGCCGCACACCAGGTCGGTCGGCGAATGGTTGGAATATCTGCGCGCGCGCGTCAGCATTTTCGCCGATGTGTCGCCGCTTCAGATGCGCGAATTCATGCTCGATTCCAAGGTCGCCTTTTATGCTGCGGGCGAGGTCGTGTTCGAAAAGGGCGAACCGGGATCCTCGCTGTTCGCGATCGCCGACGGTCATGCGCTGGTCGATGTCGGCCCCGGCGTCACCGTGCCGATCGACCAGGGCTCGATCTTCGGGGAGGTCGGCCTGATTTCGGGCCGCAAGCGCGGCGCGACGATCCGCGCGGGCGCGGACGGCATCTTCGTCGAAGTGTCGCGCACCGCCGCGCTCAAGCTGATGGCGGCGGTTCCGGGGGCAAAGCGCGTCATCAACCGCATCTCGCTCGAACGCCAGTTGCTGCAAATCTTCAAGGGCGGCCTGACGGTCGAGGACCTTGGCCCGGTCGTCGACGCCGCGGAGGTCGAGCGTGTCCCGGCGGGCAAGGTCGTGCTGGCCGAGGGCGATCAGGGGGACGACGTCTATGTCATCCGTTCGGGATCGATGGTGGTCGAAAAGGACATCGGCGGCAAACCAATCTTTCTGCGCTATCTGCCCGCCGGCAGCTTTTTCGGCGAAATGGGCGTGCTCAGCGGACAGCCACGCAATGCGACGGTCAAGGCGGCGGTCGGCGCCGAACTGATAAGGCTGACCGGCGAAAGTTTCCGCAAGATGCTCGACGCGCGGCCGCAGGTGCGCGAGGCGACCGAGGCGGCGGTCGCCGAACGGGCGCAGATGAACAACTTTATCGAATCGCGCAAGGCCAGCTATTCCAGCGCGGTCGACCTCTATTCCGACACCGCGACCTTCATCATGAAGGAAGGGCTGGGCGAGGCGACCGACGCGCTGTTGATCGACGAAAATCTGTGCGTCGGCTGCGACAATTGCGAAAAGGCCTGCGCCGACAGCCATGAAGGGCTGTCGCGGCTGGACCGCGAGGCGGGCAAGACCTTTGCGCATCTTCACGTTCCCACCAGTTGCCGCCATTGCGAGCATCCGCACTGCATGGCCGATTGCCCGCCGAACGTCATCCACCGCGGGCCCGATGGCGAAGTGTTCATGGAACCGGGGTGTATCGGTTGCGGCAACTGTATGCGCAACTGCCCCTATGGCGTAATCCGCATGGAGGCAACGCCACCGCAAAAGCCAAGCCTGCTCCGCTGGCTCCTAACCGGCTCCGGTCCCGGCCCCGGCGAACCGTCGTCCAAATGGACAAAGAAGCAATTGGGCGACGAAAAGCCAAAGAAGATCGCGGTCAAATGCGACATGTGCAAAGGCATTTCGGGCGGTCCCGCCTGTGTGCGGGCGTGCCCGACC
>JAIXHQ010000045.1 GCA_030145715.1 Sphingopyxis sp.
GGCAAGCTCGTCCGCTTTACCGGGCTCGTCATCGACGCGCAGGGCAAGGTCAAGCAGATCCTCGACCGCAAGGACAAGCGCCCCGAACGCCCCGATTTCAGGGAGGATGGCAAGGGCCGCACGCTGATCCCCGGCCTGATCGACGGGCACGGCCATGTCATGGGGCTGGGCTTTCAACTCATGCTGCTGGATCTGTCGGCCACGAACAGCCTTGCCGAGGCGCAGGCGGCGATCCGCAAATATGCCGCCGACAATCCCGAAATGCCGTGGATCATCGGCACCGGCTGGAACCAGGAAAAATGGGGCCTGGGCCGCTTTCCGACCGCCGCCGACCTGGACGCCGCGGTGCCGAACCGGCCGGTGTGGCTGGCCCGCGTCGATGGTCATGCCGGCTGGGCGAATAGCGCGGCGATGACCGCGGCCAAGATCACCCCCGCCAGCAAATCGCCCGAAGGCGGCCGGATCGAGATGGACGGCGGCAAGCCGAGCGGGGTCTTTGTCGACGCGGCGATGAGCCTGATCGACAGCGCCAAGCCCAAGCCGCTGGCCCGCGACCTCGACCGCGCGCTGTATCTGGCGCAGCAGAAATTGCTGGAACAGGGCATCACCGCGATCGCCGACATGGGCACGACGATTCAGGACTGGCAGGCCTATCGCCGCGCGGGCGACAAGAAACAGCTTGCCGTCCGCATCCTGTCCTATGGCGGCGACATCGACAATATGGCGATCATCGCCGGGTCCGAACCGACGCCATGGCTTTATGACGACCGTCTGCGCATGGTCGGGGTCAAACTCTATCTCGACGGCGCATTGGGATCGCGCGGGGCGTGGCTGAAGGCGCCCTATGCCGACGCGCCGGGGCAAAAGGGCCTTCCGCTGCTGACCCCCGCGCAGCTTCGCAACAAGATGGTGCGCGCGTCGATGGACAAGTTCCAGGTCGCGATCCACGCAATCGGCGACGCCGCCAATGCAGAGGCGCTGGCCGCCATCGCCGACCTGACCGCCGACCTGCCCGGCGAACGCCGCTGGCGCATCGAACATGCACAGGTCATCGACCCTGTCGACATGCCGAAATTCGCGGAGTTGAAGGTCATCGCGTCGATGCAGCCGATCCACCAGCCGTCCGACCGGACGATGGCCGAAGCGCGGCTGGGCCCCGACCGGCTGAAAGGTGCCTATTCCTGGCGCAGCCTGTCGAACGCGGGCGTCCGCCTGGCCTTTGGATCGGACGTTCCGGTCGAAAGCGCCAACCCCTTTCCCGGCATCGCCGCCGCGATCGCGCGCACCGATGCCAAGGGCGAACCCTTTGGCGGCTGGCGCCCGGAAGAGGTGGTGACGCGCGAAACCGCGCTCGACGGATTTACGCGGACCGCCGCCTTCGCCGGATTTGCCGAGGACCGCATCGGGACGCTGATGCCGGGTATGCGCGCCGATTTCCTGATCGTCGATGCCGATCCGATGCTGGCCAGCCCCGACGAAATCCGCCGCATGACGCCGCTGGAAACATGGATCGGCGGCTATCGCTATTACAAGAAAAAAGAGGGGGCGACCGTTGGCCGATAGCGTACCGACCCGCCGCGCGCTGCTGACCGGCCTTGCCGCGGCGCCCATCGCGGCAGCAGCGGCCGCCGAACGCAAGGAACGCCGATCGAAAAAGCGCAAGCCGCCCAGGCCCACGGTCCAGCATGTCGATGTCGCGATCGTCGGCGCGGGCGTGTTCGGCGCCTGGACCGCATGGCATCTGCTGCGCGCGGGCAAATCGGTGCGCCTGTTCGACGCCTATGGCGCGGGGCATGTCCGCGCCTCGTCCGGCGGGGAAAGCCGCGTCATCCGCATGGGATATGGCGCCGACACCATCTATTCCCAGATGGCGCGCGAATCGCTGAAATATTGGAAAGACCTGTCCGACAGCGCCAGCGCGCCGATCTTTCACAACAGCGGCGTCCTGTGGTTCGCGCCGCAGGGCGACGCCTATACCGCCCAGTCGCTCGCCTGGCTTCAGGCGAACGGGGTAGGCCACGAACATGGTGACGTCCGCTGGTTGCAAGATAAATATCGCCAGATGCAATTTTATCAGGGCGAAACCGGCATCCTCGAAACCGAAACAGGGGCGCTGATCGCCGGGCGCGGCGTGCAGGAGGTGATCGCCGACGCCGGCATCGGGGTCGAGCGCGTCGTGATGCCCGCGCCGCTTTTTTCGAAAAAGACGAAACGCCACGCCCTGCCCGACGGCGGCACCGCCGATAATCTCGTCTATTGCGCCGGACCGTGGCTGGCCGAACTCTTTCCCCAGCAACTTGCCAATCGCATCGTCGCGACGCGGCAGGAAGTCTATCATTTCGGCGCGCCACAGGGCGACACGCGCTTTGCGCCGCCCGAACTGCCGGTCTGGGCCGACAATGCGAACGGCGGCATTTTTTACGGCATCCCCGACATCGAGGGCGCGGGGTTCAAGATCGCGATCGACCGCCACGGCCCGCGCATCGACCCCGACACGATGGAACGGACGTTGAGCGCGGAGGGAATCGCAGAAGCCCGCACCTATATGGCGCGCCGTTTTCCCGGCCTGGCGTCGGCGCCGCTGGTCGGCGGGCGCGTCTGCCAATATGAAAATAGTTCCAACGGCGACTATCTGATCGATCGCTTTCCGGGGCAGGAGCGCGTCTGGCTGGTCGGCGGCGGGTCGGGCCATGGTTTCAAGAACGGCCCCGCCGTCGGCAAGCGCGTCGCGGCGCATATCCTTGACGCCAACCTTGCCGTCGAACCGCGCTTCACCCTGGCGACCAAGGGTACGACGGCGGCGCGGACAGTTTTTTAGTGCAGGAACCGAACCTCTCTTCTCCGTTCGTGTCGAGCGAAGTCGAGACACATATCGGCAGCGCGCGCCTGCACGACATCCCGACGTCGCTCGATGCGAACGGAATATCGGACGCATGAAACTCACCGACTGCCACAATATCGACGATTTCCGCGCGCTGGCACGGCGGCGCCTGCCCTGGCCGGTGTTCGATTATATCGACGGCGCCGCCGACGACGAAGTCACCCGCCGCCGCAACCGTGACGCCTTTGACCGATGCGACCTTGTCCCGCGCGTGCTGGCCGGGGTGGACAGCATCGACATGAAGACGACGCTGTTCGGGCGCGAGATGGCGATGCCGCTGTTCCTTGCCCCCACCGCGCTGCAACGCCTGTTCCATTGGCAGGGCGAGCGCGCGGTGCTGCGCGCCGCGGCGAATGCGGGCACCGTCGCCGGCATTTCCAGCCTTGCGACGATCAGCCTGGCCGAAGCGGGCGCGCTGACGGACGGGCCCAAACTCTTTCAACTCTATGTCCACCATGACGAGGGGTTGAACCAGGCGATGCTGGACGCCGCGCGCGATGCGAAGTTCGACGCCGTGGCGCTGACCGTCGACACGATCGTCGGCGGCAACCGCGAACGCTGTCTGCGGTCGGGCTTTACGTCGCCGCCGCGTTTTACCGCGCGCAACATGCTCAGCTATGCGGCCAAGCCCGGCTGGGGGCTGAACTATCTGCTCCGCGAAAAATTCAGCCTGCCGAACCTTGCCACCCATGTGTCCGAAGGGTCGAGCGTTCCCAAATCGGTCGCCGAATATTTCACCTCGATGCTCGATCAGAGCCTCGACTGGAAACGCGCCGAGGCGATCCGCCGGAAATGGGACGGGCCCTTTTGCCTGAAGGGCATTGTCGCGGTCGAGGATGCGCGGCGCGCCGCCGACATCGGCGCGACCGCGATCATGGTGTCGAACCATGGCGGGCGGCAATTGGACGGCAGCATATCGCCGTTCGACGCGCTGGCCGAAATTGTCGATGCCGTCGGCGACCGGGTCGAGGTGATCTGCGATGGCGGCATCACGCGCGGCACGCATGTGCTGAAGGCGCTGTCGGTCGGCGCCAAGGCCTGTTCGGGCGGGCGCCTTTATCTCTATGCGCTGGCCGCAGCGGGCGAAGAGGGGGTGGCGCGCGCCGCCGCGCTGCTCCGCGCCGAAATCGAACGCGGGATGAAATTGATGGGGGCCAGCACCCTCGCGGATCTTGGCCCCCAAAATCTGCGCTGGCGTTAGGAAACCGCAACTGCGCAACGAAAGTGAGGGGGCGGCCTCCCCCCCGGATGCCGCCCCGGCCCGGCGTCAGAATGCTGCGCCGAGCGAAAAGACCACGGCGCCGTCGGCCCCGATCGATTCCTTATATCCCCCGAATTTCGGTGCGTCGGTGTTGATGTAGGCGACGCCGAGCGTCAGCACCTTCCAGGTGAAATCGACGCCGACCAGATAGTCGACCACTTCGCCGTCGAGCCCGCCCAGAAAACTGTCGCTCTTGGCATAGCCGATATGGCCCTTCAGCTTGATCGGCGCGTCGGGAATCTGGAAACCGACGTCCGAATAGACATAGACGGCGCTGGCATCGCCCAGCGAATTCTGGCCGCCGGGTGCCCAGGCGACGCCGCCCTTTACCGTGGCCGGGCCGATCGCGCCGGTCAGCGAGGCATAGGGTTCGAGAACCGTCGTGTTGCTGGAACCGGGATAGGTATAGGCGGTCGCGCCGATGTCGGCGGTCAGGCCCGGCGAAACCTGGGTCGCGAAACCGCCGAAAAAGTCGATTTCGGTGCCGTTGTTGAACCCGATGCTGGAACCCCATGTTCCGACATAGAGGCCGCTTTCATGACCGATGGTGAAACCGCCCTGGATGGCGGCCTTTTCATTCGACTGGCTGAAGCCGCGGAAACGATAGTCGCTGACGACGGTGGCATTGCCGGTAATGGTGATGCCGTCGCCGGCGTCTTCATCCTGGGCAAAGGCCGGCGTGGATACGGCGGTTACGGCGGTTACGGCGAGAAGCACGCCATAGCATGCGCGAGACAAAGTTTTCATGGACAGATCCCTTGATTGATTAAACGGATCGTCCCTGCCTGCCGTCCGATCGTCAGCCTCTTTTTGGGCCGATCACATCGAACGAGGCCCTAGTCTTCGCCAAAATTGTGCGATGCACAAATAAAAAAGTCGCATCCAACGCGGTTCGGCGTCCGGATGCGACTTTTTTGCAACAGTGGAACCGGCCCGCCAAGCACTGGCCGGACCCGTTTCTGGCGTCAGAAAGATATACCGACAGTAAAGACCAGGGTGGGATCATACAGCTTGTCCACAGCCTTCACTCCCGTCTTTTTTATATCTGTATCAATATATTGCACCGACAGCGTGGCCGGTCCCAAGACATAGGACGCGCCGATCATCCAGTCGAAATAATCGCCGTCGGGCGCCGTCAGCGCGAGCGAACCGTCAGCATAGCCCAGGCCGGCGGTCAGCGTGATCGGAGTGTTCGGAATTCCCGACGACAGACCCATATTCAGGTACAGGCTGTCGTCGCCGAGCGATGTCTGATCGGGCGCATAGGCGACCGTGCCCGTGGCCGACACCGGACCGATGTCGTGCGACAGCTTGCCGATGACCTCGACATAATTCGCCGGACCCGCCCAATCGCGGTTGCCGGGATAGGTGTAATAGGTCAGGCCGATGTCCGCCGTCGTCCCCGGCGCGATCTCTGTCGCATAGCCGCCATAAAGGTCGAGTTCGAAGCGGCCGTAAAGCGGACTGTTGGGGAGAGTCGACCCCCATGCGCCGACATAAAAGCCGCTGTCGTGACTGAGCGTCAACGTCGGCTGCACCGCGACCTTGTCGTTCGACAGCGAAATGCCGCGAAAGCGATAGTCGGATACGACCGATACGCCGCCCGACAGGTCGAACGCACTGGCTTTTTCGGCGCTTTCCTCTTCCTGAGCGAAAGCGGGCGCGGACATTGCCGACGCGGCCAGCAATATTGCCAAACCTGTCTTGCCGATGATTTTCATGGATGATCCCCTCAAATACCCTGGATCGTCCCGCCCTGCCGAACGCGCTCACACCTCTTTGCACCTGGGCCTGCAGCAACGAACAACGGAAAGGTGCCAAGTTTGCGGCGATGCACAATGGAAAACTGCGCCACTTGGCCATTCGGCGTCGCGAGTGTGGCTTTGACGTCACATCGCAGAGCGCCCGTGAAACTTTGCCAAGCGCGCGCGGGACGGTTAAAGAGCGGCCCAGTCCTTTCCCTTTCGCCAAGCCTGTCGAGCCCGAATCTATGAGCG
>JAIXHQ010000046.1 GCA_030145715.1 Sphingopyxis sp.
TGCGCCGCGCCATCGATCTCGCCGATCAGAACCTCGGCATAGGGGCGCGGGCCGAACAATTTGTCGCCCAGCTTCGCCTCGTCAAAGCGGACCTCGTGCGCCAGTTTTTCATAGGCGGCAAGGTCGCCGATGAACTGCGCGATCAGCGACAGATCGGCGGGCGTGGCGGAACGGATCGACAGGGTCATGCGCCGCTGTGTCGGGCGGCGGCATGGCTGTCAATCGCCCGGAACCAAAGCGATCGCGCGCATCCGCCTCCCCTCCCATCCCCCACCCCTCCCCCACCATGGCCGCAAAGCAGAGCGCGATCATGGCGCCATTCTCGGCTACAGCGCCCGTCATGCGTCCCGATTCGCCTTCGCCCGTCATTCCCTTTCTGGTCGCCTGTGCGGGCATCGCGACCTTTTCGGCGATGGACGTGCTGATGAAGGGGCTGTCGATCGACCTGGGCGCCTATAACGCCGTGCTGTGGCGCACCGGCACCGGCGCGATCGTCGCGGGCGCGCTCTGGGTCGCAAGCCGGCCGAAATGGCCGGGACAGGCGGCGATGAAAATCCATGCCTGGCGTTCGCTGTTCGTTGCCGGCATGGCGCTCAGCTTCTTTTGGGCGCTCGCGCGGCTGCCGATGGCAGAGGCGATCGCCCTCGCCTTTGTCGCGCCGCTGATGGCACTTTATATGGCGGCGATCTTTCTGGGCGAACAGATCGGCCCGCGCTCGATCGCGGCCTCGGCGCTCGGCCTTGCCGGGGTGGTCGTCATCGTCGCAGGGAAACTCGGCGGCAGCGACTATAGCGAGGAGGCGCTGCTCGCGGTCGGCGCGGTCTTTCTTTCGGCGATCTTCTACGCCTATAATCTCATCCTCGCGCGGCGACAGGCCAAGATGGCCGAACCGCTGGAAATCGCCTTTTTCCAGAATTTCCTTGTCGCCGCGATCCTGGCGGTCGGCGCGCCATGGTTCCTCGCCGTGCCGGACGCCATCTATGCGCCCGCCATCCTTGGCGCCGCCACGCTCGCCACGCTGTCGCTCCTCCTGCTCAGTTGGGCCTATGCCCGCGCCGAAACCCAGATACTGGCGACGACCGAATATACCGGCTTTCTGTGGGCGATGCTGTTCGGCTGGGTCTTCTTTGACGAAGCGGTGACCTGGCCGACGCTCGCGGGCGCGGTGCTGATCGTCGCCGCCTGCCTGATCGTCGCGCGCAAAGTGCCGCACAGCGACCCGGTCGAACCGGCGGCGGCCTGAAGAGCCCACCTTTCCCTCTCCGGGCGTTATGTGCCGCCGACTATACCGCCGCCCGCGCCAGCCGGTCGTTGATCGCCGCGCCCAGCCCGCCCGCCGGGATCGCCGCCACCGCGATCCGCGCCTTTGCGCTCGCCGCCCCCGCGTGCAGCGCGTCGAACAATCGCGCCGCCGCCTCGGTCAGGTCGCCCGCCGCGCTCAGATTATAATCGCCCGCGACCCTGCCAAAGCCGATCGCATATTCGTCGTCCGCGAAATCCATGGCGCCCAGCCGCACCGGCTTGCCCGGCGCATAATGGCTGGCGAGCATCCCCGGCGCGACGATCTCTGCCCCCTTCACCCCCGCCACGCGCAGCCCGCTGGAGTCGGCCAGCATCTCTGCCGTCACCGGCCCCGGCCGCAACATCTCGACCGCGCCGTCCTTGACCCGCGCGATCGTCGATTCGACCCCCGCCATCGTCGGCCCGTCGTCGATGACCAGCGCGATCCGCCCGCCCAGACTGGCCAGCACATGCTCTGCCTTCGTCGGGCTGACGCGCCCGCTTGCATTGGCGCTCGGCGCCGCAAGCGGTGCGTCCGCCGCCGCCAGCAGCGCCTGCATCGCGCGGTGCCCCGGCACGCGCAGCGCGATCGTGTCCAGCCCCGCCGTCGCGATGCGCGCCACCGGGCAATCGGCGGTCCGCGCGACCACCAATGTCAGCGGCCCCGGCCAGAACGCCGCCGCCAGCGCCCGCTCGACATCGCCGAACACCCCCAGCCGCTCGGCCGCCGCCAGATCGGGCACATGGACGATCAACGGGTTGAAATCGGGCCGCCCCTTTGCCGCATAGATGCGGGCAACCGCCTCTGCATTGCGGGCATCGGCGGCCAGGCCATAGACCGTCTCGGTCGGCACCGCGACCGGCTGCCCCGCCGCGACAAGCGCCGCCGCCTGCGCGATAGCTGCGCTATCGAAATGCTGTACAATTGTCGTCTTGGAGGCGTCGGCCATGCCGCGCTATAGCGCCGCTGACACGGGAATCACCAATAAAGTCGGGATGAGAAATGACCTATACGCCGCCCACCGCCGAACAGCTTTTCGTCCTCGACCATATCGCGCGCGTCGATGCGATGGCGCAGCATGACCGCTTTGCCGACGCGACCCCCGACATGATAGAGGCGATCGTCACCGGCATCGGGGAATTTGCCGCCGACGTCTATGCGCCGCTCAACCGCGTCGGCGACGTGACCAATCCCCGGTGGCAGGACGGCACCGTCACCATGCCCCCCGGCTTTAAAGAGGCCTATCGCCAGTTCGTTGACGCCGGCTGGGGCAGCATCGACGGCCCCACCGAATATGGCGGACAGGGCCTGCCCTTCACCCTCGCGACCGTGGTGATCGAGGCGCTGGGCAGCGCCGACATGGGTTTTACCCTCTGCAACATCCTGACCCCCGGCGCGATCCACGCGCTGATGGCCTATGGCACAGAGGATCAGCGCCAGACCTGGCTGCCCAAGCTGGTCACCGGCGAATGGAACGGCACGATGAACTTGACGGAGCCTGCCGCGGGCAGCGACGTCGGCGCGCTGCGTTCCACCGCGGAAAAAGTGACCGAGGGCGACCATGCGGGCCTCTACAGGATCAAGGGCCAGAAAATCTTCATCACCTTTGGCGAACATGACCTGACCGACAATATCGTCCACCTCGTCCTGGCCCGCACCCCCGGCGCGCCAGAGGGGACGCGCGGCATTTCGCTGTTCCTCGTCCCCAAATATCGCCTCGATGATGCGGGCAATCCGACGCTGTCGAACGGCGTCCATTGTGCGTCGATCGAACATAAGCTGGGCATTCACGCCTCGCCCACCGCCGTCATGGTTTATGGCGAGGATGAAGACTGTCTGGGGGAGATCGTCGGCGACGAAATGGGCGGCATGCGCGCGATGTTCGTGATGATGAACAACGCCCGCCTGATGGTCGGTTGCCAGGGCGTCCAGATCGCCGAACGCGCCACGCAACAGGCGCAACGCTTTGCCGCCGAACGGGTCCAGTCGGCGCTTGCCGGATCGCCCGACCGCACGCCCGTCCCGATCGACCGGCATCCCGACGTGCGCCGGATGCTGTGGCGGATGCGCGCGCAGACAGAGGCGGCGCGCGCGCTGACCTATTACACCGCGGCGCAGATCGATTTCGGCAAGCTGGGCGACGAAGCCGCCGCGATGCGCGCCGAAGTGCTGATCCCGCTGGTCAAGGCCCATGCGACCGACATCGGCTGCGAAGTCGCCAGCCTGGGGGTCCAGGTGCATGGCGGCATGGGCTTTATCGAGGAAACCGGCGCCGCCCAGCATTATCGCGACGCGCGCATCGCCCCGATTTACGAAGGCACCAACGGTATTCAGGCCGCCGACCTCGTCGGGCGCAAGCTCGGCATGGCGGGCGGCGACATGGTGCGCCATCTGATCGACGACATCGCCGCCGGGGCCGCCGATTTCCCCGAACTCGGCCAACTCGTCGATGCCTGCCGCGCGGTCACCGACTGGATGATTGCCGCCGGCACCGGCGACCGGCTCGCGGGCAGCTATCCCTATCTGACCATGCTCGCGACGGCGACGTGCGGCTGGCTGATGGCAATCGAGCATCAGGCGGCCCGCGCCGCGCTGGCGGGCGGCGATGGCGACCGGGCTTTCATGGAAGCCAAGATCGCCTCGACGCGATTTTATCTGCAACAGATCGTCCCCGCGGCCACCGGCCTCGCCGCCTCCGCCACCGCGGGCGACGCCGCGCTCGAACCGCTGCCGCCGCTTTCCTGAAACACGCGGTTTCCCCATGTCTTGCGCCGCGCCAACGGCGCAAGACTTTGTTCATGATTAACGCGATGATAACCATCTGACACTAGCACGGCCCAGTAATCGCTGGAGACGTGCGTGTTCAAGCTGGGCAAAAAAATGATCGTCGGCTGGCGCACGGTTGCCCTTTCCCTGCTGCTCAGCCTAGCCGTCGGCTTTTCGGGCATCGGAATTCCGATCGACCGGGTCCTCGGCGCAGCCGCCGCCAATATCGTTAGCCGCCCGGTATCGGGCGACATCGTCGTCGTCGCTCTCGACGACCGCTCGCTCGCCCTGTCATCGACCGGCAGCTTTTCGATGAGCCAGTATGCGCAGGTGGTCGGGGCGATCGACAGGGCTGGCGCCAAGCGCATGTTCCTCGATTTCTTTTTCGATCGGCGCGAAGGGGACCGGGACTTTCCGGAATTGACCAGTGCCGTCCGCAAAATGGGCGACCGCGCGGTGCTCGCCGTCGCAACCAAGAGCGTGCCGGGCACCGGCCGTAATCGGTCGATTTTCCCCAGTCCGGCGTTTGGCGCGGCGGCGAAGCGCGCCAGCATCGCCTGGGACAATGAATTCTGGCAGGTTTGGCACCTGCCGCTCGCTTATGTTGCCGACGGACAATTGCTGCCAAGCTTCGCGTCCCTGCTCGCCGACAAGCCCGGAACCGCTCCGGAGTTGTTTCGAATCGATTTCTCCTACGATCCCGCCAGCATCAAACAATATAGTGCGAGCGATCTTCTGTCGGGCGCGGTCGGCGCAAAACAGTTGGCGGGAAAGGATGTCATTTTCGCACCCACAGCCCTCGGCTTTCAGGATGTTCATTATCTTCCGGGGCATAATCAGGTGCCGGGCGCATATGTCCATGTCATCGGCGGCGAAACGCTCAAGAGCGGAGATCCGGTGGACATCGGCTGGTGGCCGCCGCTCCTGTTTGTTGTATGCATCCTCACGGTCACGTTGCTGGCGGCCCTCCAGCGCTGGTTCGGTTACATCACCCTTGCGTCCGTTGCCGCACTTATCATTGTCCAGATGGTGTTGGCGACGATGCTCGTCACAACGTCCATCGGTGCGGCGCTCTTTTTTGTCGCCGCCGTCAGCGCCAATGTCTCGCGCAAGCGCCGCCGCTTTTCGGCTCAGCGCGAAAATCCGGTTTCGGGCTTGCCCAATTTTGAAGCTCTGCGGGCGCAGCCAGCGTTCGGCAGCGCAACGATAATTGCCGCGAAAGTCGTCAATTTCGAGGATCTCGCCGCCTTCATTCCGGGCGACGGGATCGGAAAGCTGGTCGAACAGGTGACCCGCCGCCTGCAACTGGCGTCGCAGGGCACGACGCTGCACCACGACCTCGACGGCACATTCGCCTGGCTCGTCCCTTATTATCAGCACAGCCAGATCGAAGGCCAATTGGCGGGCCTCGCCGCGCTGTTCAACGCCCCGCTCACCATCGGCGAATTGCGCGTCGACGTCGCGATCGCCTTTGGGGTCAACGACGAGTTCGAGGGATCGAATGCGCAGCGCCTTGCCGCCGCACTGGTTGCCGCCGAACGCGCGATCCGCACCCGTTCGCTATGGACCAAATATACGTCGCGCCAGAAAGAGGACGCTGGCTGGCAGCTCTCCTTCCACTCGCAACTCGAAGACGCGCTGACCGGCGGCGACATCTGGGTCGCGTTCCAGCCGCAATATGAAATCGCCACGGGCAAGCTGGTCGGGGTGGAGGCGCTGGCGCGCTGGACCCACCCGACGCGCGGCCCCATTCCGCCCGACGAATTCATCGTTCAGGCGGAAAAGAGCCAGGACATCTATCGCCTGACCCTGTTCGTCATGGATCAGGCGATCCGGTCGGCGGCACAGCTTCACGCGCGCGGCCTGCAAATCAACATGTCGGTCAACCTGTCGGCGACGCTGCTCG
>JAIXHQ010000047.1 GCA_030145715.1 Sphingopyxis sp.
TTCGGTCGCCTCAAAGACTGGCGACGGGTCGCGACACGCTACGATCGCTGCCCGAAGGCCTTCTTCTCCGCCGTCGCCCTCGCTGCCAACGTCATCTTCTGGCTCTGATCAATGAGTCCTGACCCTACGGTGCGCCTTTCCGGGCCAGCGGCGGCGAACCGCTTCTGGCTCGGTCTTGATAAAATGGTCAGGCGGACCTCGCAATGTGTTTGCGCTCAACCCTGCTCTTGATGGGCGTGGCGATCCACGCGGCACCCGGTTACGCCGAAACGGATAAGGGGGACGTCGCGGCGGGGTCGGCCTTGCAAGAGGCCGCTCCGCCGGGCGTTATCGCCCCGGCCGCCCATGCCGAAGAAATCGTCGTCACCGCCGCCCGTCGTGGCGAGGCCAAAGTCGCGGCCGAATCCGAATTTGGTGAGGAAGAGATCGCGGCGCAGGGCGCCGACAGCATTCAAAACCTGCTGACCCGCCTTGCGCCTTTCATCGACGGCAATGGCGAAGAACCGGTCATCCTGATCAACGGCAAGCCCGCGGGTTTCGACCAGTCGATCCTGTCCTATCCCGCCGAGGCGCTCGACCGGCTCGCGGTGCTGAAACCCGAAGCGGCGGCGCGATATGGCGAGCCGGCGGGAAAGCGCGTCGTCAATCTGGTGCTCAAGAAGAATTTTTCGATGCTGAATGCCGATGCGGGCGCCGATTTCGCAACCGGCGGCGGCCAATATGGCGGCTCCCTGTCGGTCAGGCGGACCGCGATCAGCGGTGACACGCGCTGGAACGTGCAGGCGCGGGTCGGGGCGGACAGCGCCTTTCGCAAGAGCGCGCGCAACATCCCCCCGCGTGAGGGGGTATTCGACAGCATCGGCTTTATCGCCGCGCCGGGTGGCGGAGAGATTGATCCGGCGCTCAGCCTGGCGGCGGGGCAGGTCGTGACCGTCGCCGCCATCCCGCCGAATGCGGTGACGGGCATACCCGGCCTCGACGATTTCGCCGCGACCGCGGGCAGGCTCCACCCCGTCGATCCCAACCGCTATGAAATGCTGCAACCGTCGCGGCGCACCGCCGGGCTGAACATCGGCGTGACGCGGCCGATCGGCGATTTCTCCGCCTCGCTCAACCTCAGCGCGAACCAGAGCAGCAGCGAGGGAGAGCGGGGCCTGCCGATGGCGTCGGTCCTTCTGCCTGCGGGTCACCCCTCGTCGCCCTTCGCCGGGGACGTCGTCCTGACGCGGCCGTTATCGGGCGAACGCGCGCTCCGCATCGGCAATCGTTCGACCTCGCTCGACGCGACGCTGACGCTGAACGGCAGTATCGGCGGCTGGCAGACCAGCCTGGCGGCAAGCTATTCGCGCAACCGGGCGGACAATGTCTTTGAAAACGGCATCGACATCGCGCGCGTTCAGCAGTTGATCGACGCCGCCGATCCGGGCTTCAACCCCTTTGGGCCATGGGACGACGGCCTGTTGATTTCGTCCCGCACCCGGACGAAGGGCGAAAATCTGAGTGCCCGGCTTATCGTCGGCAAGGCGATCGTCGACCTTCCTGCGGGGCCGCTCATGTGGAATCTGTCGGCCATCACCGGTCGCAACAGCACGCAGAGCCGACAGTTCGATGCTTCCGGAGGCCTGGTGACGGCAAGCAGCCTGATGCGCAGCCAGTCGAGCGGCCAGATGTCGGTCAGCATACCGGTGTCGCGCCGTGGTGCGGAGAGGGCGGGGTGGCTGGGCGACCTGGCCATCGACCTGACGGCCAGCGCGCAGACGATGACGAACAGCCGCGCGCAAAAGGGATTCGGCGGCAATGTCGGCTGGTCGCCGTGGCCGATCGTTCAGCTTCGCGGGGGCGTCGATTTTGCCGAGAACGCGCCGTCGTTCGATCAGCTCGACGCGCCGATCCTGACGACGGTGAACCGCATATTCGACTATGCGCGTCAGGAGGTCGCCGAGCCGATCTGGATCACCGGCGGCAACCCCGATCTGAAGCGCGGCCGTCGCCGGAATCTGATGCTGACGGCGATGGTGCGGCCATTGGGCGGACAGGTGCTGACGCTGAATTTCGGTTATCGCCAATCGGTTGCGAAGGGCGGGCTTGCGGCCTTTCCCGAACTGACACCGGCAATCGAGGCGGCCTTTCCCGAGCGTGTGACGCGCGATGCCGCGGGTCGCCTGGTTGCGGTCGATGCGCGGGCGATCAACATGGCCCGCGACAGCGATTCCGATCTGAGCACGGGTATCGCGTTCCGGCTGGATGGCGCCGGGAAACCGGGCGTGGCCAATGGCGATCCGATGCAGTTCAGCCTTTCGATCAATCACCGGATGCGGTTGAGTGACGAATTGCTGACCCGTGCCGGGGTGCCCGTGATCGACCAGCTTCGCGAAGGGGGGCAATCGCGCCACAATGTGTCGGCGCAGGCATCGCTGGGCAAGCGCGGCATCGGCGCCTCGCTGAATGGCAGTTGGAGCAGTTCCGGACGCCTGCGGGGCGGGGGGGCGAACAGTGCGGGCGGATTTGTCTTCAAACCGCCCCTGACGGTCAATTTGTCCGCATTTGTCGAACCCGGTCGCCTGATCGACGCATGGAAAAAAAATGGTGCGATCGGTGATCTCAGGCTGTCGATCGACGTCCAGAATCTCTTTAACGGTTACCGCCGGGTCACGCTGGACGACGGCGCGGTGCCCGCCGGATACAGCCGCGACGAAATCGATCCGATTGGCCGGACGGTCCGGGTGACGCTACGCAAGGCATTCTGACGGCGCGCCCATGCCTTTGGACCAGCGCCATCCCGGGATGGTGAAAGGAGGAGGGGCCTTTCACTCCGCAAGCGGCGGGGTGAGCGTTGCCCATTGACCCCCTGTTAACCAATATTCGGCATATCTGCTCGATCATTCAGGGGACGCGGGCAAGCCAATGAAATATGATCCGATCAATCCGTCGGCGCCGATACTCGACGAGTCCGTCGCGAGCGATTGTGGCGAACTGGCCGTCGGATGCAGCGATGCCGCAGGGCGGATCAAGCGCGCGACCGATCAGATGGATCGCCAGATCGGCGAACTTGGCCGACTGGAGGAATATGTCATTAGCCTGGAGGTCGATCAGCGCCAGATCGCCGATTCGACCGACGAAGCGAAATTGCTGTCGGCGCGGGCCTGCGAACAGCTCGACGCCGGGGCAGAGCGCGTCAATTCGGCCGTCGCCGAATTTCGGTCGGTGATCGACCTCGTCGCGCGGCTGGGCCAGCATGTCACCAATTTTGCCGCGGTGATGGAACAGGTGCAGCAGGTCAGCCAGTCGATCGAGTCGATCGCCAAGACCACCAACATGCTTGCCCTTAACGCCGCGATCGAGGCGGAGAGGGCGGGCGATGCCGGGCGTACCTTTGCCGTCGTCGCCGCCGAGGTGAAGAAGCTGGCACAGAATACGCGCGGCGCGACCGACGAAATCCGCCGCAGTATAGGCAGTCTGGCCGCCGAGGCGAGCGGGCTGGTCACCGAAATCCAGTCGGGGGTCGAACAGTCGAGCCGCGCCGAAGCGCAGTTCGAAACGATCACCGATGCGCTGCACGATGCGACGCACCTCGTCGCGCTGCTCGACGATCAGAGCGACCGGATCGCGCAGTCGAGCGCGATGGTCCATGCCAACGGCGCGAAAGTGCGCGAGGCGCTCGACCGCGTCGTCGGCTCTGTGCGCGATAACAGTTCGACCCTCGACGGGACGCGCGATTCGATCCTGTCGATGGAGCATGTGTCGAGCCGCATGTTCAACGCCGTGATTTCGGCGGGTGTCAGCCCGCAGGATTCGGCGATCGTCGCGCTGGCCGCCAAGGTGCGCGACGAATTTGTCGGATTGGCCGAAGCGGCTGTTGCGCGCGGCGCGCTATCGATGGAACAATTGTTTGACACAAATTATGTCCGTGTGCCCAATTCGAACCCCGAACGGTTCCGCACGACATTGTGCGACTGGGCCGACGCCAATTGGCGCCCGCTGTTCGACCGCATCGTTGCAAGCCATCCGGAAATCAAGATGTCGTCGGCGGGCGATATGAACGGATTTCTGCCGACGCACATCACCGACTGTTCACGCGCGCCGACCGGCGACCTGGAACATGACACCGCGCATTGCCGCAATGGACGCATCCTGCTCGACGCGACCGACATGGCGGCGAAGCGCAGCACTGCGCCTTTCTTCATGACCGTCTATCGCCAGGAAGGCGACGGCATCAATTATCTGACGGTCCGCAATGTCTATATGCCTGCGATCATCAACGGGCGCCGCTGGGGCGACGTCGAGGTGGCGTACCAGCTTTAAATCGCCGTCATCGCGCTCCTTGCGATGACGCGATGTGTCAACTGCCCTGACGACGCGCCATGAAGGCGAGCTTTTCGAACAGCATCACATCCTGCTCATTCTTGAGCAACGCGCCGTGCAGGGGCGGGATCGCCTTGCCAACGTCGCGGTTCTGGAGCACCTCCAGCGGCATATCCTCGTTCAACAGCAGTTTCAGCCAGTCGATGAGTTCGCTGGTCGACGGCTTTTTCTTGAGCCCCGGAACCTCCCGCACCTCATAGAAAATGTCCATCGCGCGGCTGACCAGCGTTTTCTGGATGCCGGGAAAATGGACCTCGACGATGTCCGCCATCGTGTCGCGGTCGGGGAATTTGATGTAATGAAAGAAACAGCGGCGCAGGAAAGCGTCGGGCAGTTCCTTTTCATTGTTCGACGTGATGACGACGATCGGGCGTTCCTTCGCGCTGATCGTCTCGTCGGTTTCATAGACGTGGAACGCCATGCGATCGAGTTCCTGAAGCAGGTCGTTCGGAAATTCGATGTCGGCCTTGTCGATTTCGTCGATCAGCAGCACGGGCAGCTTGGGCGCGGTGAACGCCTCCCACAATTTGCCCTTGCGGATATAATTGCGGATGTCGTGGACGCGTTCTTCGCCCAACTGGCCATCGCGTAGCCGCGCGACCGCGTCATATTCGTAAAGTCCCTGCTGGGCCTTTGTCGTCGATTTGATGTTCCAGGTGATCAGCGGCGTGTCAAAGGCCTTGGCGATTTCTTCGGCCAGCACGGTCTTGCCGGTTCCCGGTTCGCCCTTCACCAACAGGGGGCGGCGCAGCAAGGTCGCGGCGTTGACCGCGACCTTCAGGTCTTCGGTGGCGATATAGGCGCTTGTACCTTCGAAACGCATGGGCTCGCGAGCCTTTCCCTTAACGTGAACGTCAAGCTGGCATAGCGAGGGCGGGAGTGTGGCGCAAGCGCGCCGCGGCAACCGGGTGTCGGGATCAGCCGTGCGCGCGGCTGGCCGCGCGGGCGGCCATCAGGTCCCACAGACCGCTGTGCTGTGCGATCAATTGCTGGGCGCCGAACACCATCGCGCGTTCGACCGCCGGACCATCGGCGACCGTGGCGGCAAGCCGCGCGGTGCCCCGAAGGTCGGGAAGGGTGCAGGTCGGTGGGGCCAGATCCAGCCGCTGGGCGCTGATGTCGAGCAGGACGCGGATCGTGCGCCAGTCGAGCGTCAGTGCGATCGCGGCGCCGACGGCGCAGCCGTGGCGGTCGGATTCAGCCAGCATGTCGATCGCCTTGCGCTGCGCGGCGACCGCCGCTTCGCACTGGGCCTGACCCTGTGTGCTTGGCACCGGGCCGACGGCTGAGGCAATTTTCGAAAGAAAGGCGCGTTCCTGGGCAAAGGCGTCCGCTGCCTCTTCCATCCATTGCCGCGATGCGGGATCGACCGCCTTGCGCGCGGCGTTGTCGATCACGCCCGGATAGCGCCCGTGCAAAAGGCACAGGAAATGAACCGCGTCCGCCAGGTTGCGCATCGCATCCGGACCGTTCGACAGCGCGCCCGAACGGATATGGAAATGCGCCCCCGTACCCTCGCCCGC
>JAIXHQ010000048.1 GCA_030145715.1 Sphingopyxis sp.
GTCGCGATGCTCGAAGCGATGCTGGCAAAGGGGCTGACCCCGGTGGTTCCGTCGCAGGGTTCGGTCGGCGCGAGCGGCGACCTCGCCCCGCTGTCGCACATGGCGGCGGCGATGATCGGGGTCGGCGCGATCGAGGTGGACGGGCGCACGCTGCCCGCCGCCGAAGCCCTGGCGCAAGCGAGGCTGGCCCCACTCGACCTTGGCCCCAAGGAAGGGCTTGCGCTGCTCAACGGCACGCAATTTTCGACCGCCAACGCGCTTGCCGGCCTGTTTCGCGCCGAAACGCTGTTCCGATCGGCGCTCGTCACCGGGGCGCTGTCGACGGAGGCCGCCAAGGGGTCCGACGCGCCGTTCGACGCGCGCATCCATGCGCTGCGCGGCCATGCCGGACAGCGTGAGGTGGGCGATGCGCTGCGCGGCCTGATGGCGGGGTCCGCGATCCGCGCGTCCCATGCAGAGGATGATCCGCGCGTGCAGGACCCCTATTGCCTGCGCTGTCAGCCGCAGGTGATGGGCGCCGCGCTGGACCTGTTGCGACAGGCCGGAACGACGCTGGGTATCGAGGCGAACGGCGTATCGGACAATCCGCTGATCTTTGCCGGAGAGGGTCCGGCGGGGGACGAGGCGCTGTCGGGCGGCAATTTCCATGCCGAACCCGTCGCCTTTGCCGCCGACATGATCGCGATGGCGCTGTGCGAAATCGGGTCGATCGCCGAACGCCGCATCGCGATGCTCGTCGACCCGGCGCTGTCCGGCCTTCCCGCCTTTCTGACGCCGCGCCCCGGCCTCAATTCGGGATTCATGATCCCCCAGGTCACCGCCGCCGCGCTGGTCAGCGAAAACAAGCAGCGCGCCTATCCGGCCAGCGTCGATTCCATTCCCACGTCGGCCAATCAGGAGGATCATGTCTCGATGGCCGCGCATGGCGCGCGCCGTCTGCTCGACATGGCCGACAATGCCAGCGCGGTGATCGGCATCGAATTGCTGGCGGCGTGTCAGGGGATGGATTTCCACGCCCCGCTCCGGTCGAGCGACGCGCTCGAATCGGCGCGCGGGCATCTTCGCGCCGTGGTGACGCCACTCACGGACGACCGGCATTTCCATCCCGACATGGAGGCCGCGACCGCGCTGATCCGAACCGGCAGCCTGATCGCGGCGGTCCCTGCCGCCCTGCCCGGCGTCGGCTGATGGACTGGTTGCGCATCGATCGCGGCGATGCGCCGCTCGTCATCGCTTTTCCGCATGGCGGGATCGACCTGGCGGGCCTCGACGACCAGTTCGTGTCGCCCTGGCATGCCCAGATCGACACCGACTGGTGGATCGCCGACCTTTATGCCTTTGCCGCCGATCGTGGCGCGACGCTGGTCGCGACCGACATATCGCGCAGCGTGATCGACATGAACCGCGACCCGTCGGGCGCCTCGCTCTATCCGGGACAGGCGACGACCGAACTATGCCCGACGACGACCTTTGACGGTGCGGCACTCTATCGCTTTGGCGAACCCGACGAGGCAGAGGTCGGCCAGCGGCTGACCCTTTACCATCGCCCCTATCACGACGCCTTGACCGCCGAACTCGATCGGCTGAAATCGCGGCACGGCCGGGTCGTGCTGTACGACGCCCATTCGATCCGCAGCCGCGTTCCGCGCCTGTTCGACGGCGACCTGCCGCAATTCAACATCGGCACGAACGGCGGCGCGACCTGCGCCCCTGAACTCGAAACCATCGTCGCGAATATCTGTGCGACAAGCGGCCACAGCCATGTCGTCAACGGCCGGTTCAAGGGCGGCTGGACGACGCGGCATTATGGGCGCCCGGACGGCGGCGTCCACGCGATCCAGATGGAACTGGCACAGCGCGGCTATATGACCGAACCCGACATGATCAGCCACGCCAACTGGCCCTCGCCCCTTCACAGCCATCCCGCGATCCGGCCCGTGCTGGAACAGGTGATCGCCGCGACCCTCGATTTTGCGAAAGGACATTCATGACCCGCCCCCTTCATCAGCGGCTGGACAACAGCCGCGTGATCCGCCCCGCGACGGGCAGCGCGATCAGCGCGAAAAGCTGGCTGACCGAAGCGCCGATGCGGATGTTGATGAACAATCTGCATCCCGACGTGGCAGAGGCCCCGCACGAACTGGTCGTCTATGGCGGCATCGGCCGCGCCGCGCGCGACTGGGACAGCTATGACCGGATCGTGGAAACGCTGAAGCGGCTGGAGGGGGACGAGACGCTGCTGATTCAGTCGGGAAAGCCCGTCGGCGTGTTCCGCACCCACGAAAACGCCCCGCGCGTCCTGCTCGCCAATTCGAACCTCGTCCCCCAATGGGCGAATTGGGACCATTTCCACGAGCTCGATAAAAAGGGCCTGATGATGTACGGCCAGATGACGGCCGGAAGCTGGATCTATATCGGCAGCCAGGGCATCGTTCAGGGCACCTACGAAACCTTCGTCGAAATGGGGCGGCAGCATTATGGCGGCGACCTGTCGGGCCGCTGGCTGCTCACCGCGGGTCTTGGCGGCATGGGCGGCGCGCAGCCGCTGGCGGCGGTCATGGCGGGCGCAAGCTGCCTTGCGATCGAATGCCAGCCAAGCCGCATCGAAATGCGCCTGCGCACCGGCTATCTCGACAAACAGGCGTCGAGCATCGACGAGGCGATCGCGATGATCGAGGCGAGCCATGCCGACGGCAGGCCGGTGTCGGTCGGCCTGCTGGGCAATGCCGCCGAAATCCTGCCAGAGATTGTCCGGCGCGGCATCCGCCCCGACCTGCTGACCGACCAGACGTCGGCGCACGATCCGGTGAACGGCTATCTTCCCGCCGGCTGGACGCTCGACCAATGGCTGTCGAATCGCGAAAGCGATCCCGCGTCGGTCGCGCGGGCGGCAAAGGCGTCGATGGCGGTGCATGTCCGGGCGATGCTCGACCTACAGGCGGCGGGCGTGCCGACGACCGATTATGGCAATAATATCCGCCAGATGGCAAAGGACGAGGGCGTCGAGAACGCCTTTGATTTTCCCGGCTTCGTTCCCGCCTATGTCCGCCCGCTGTTCTGCCGGGGCGTCGGCCCGTTCCGCTGGGCCGCGCTGTCGGGCGATCCAGAGGATATTTACCGCACCGACGCCAAGGTGAAGGAACTGCTGCCCGACAACGCCCATCTCCACAACTGGCTGGACATGGCGCGTGAGAAGATCCGGTTTCAGGGGATGCCCGCGCGCATCTGCTGGGTCGGTCTCGGCGACCGTCACCGGCTTGGGCTTGCGTTCAACGCGATGGTGGCGTCGGGCGAGTTGAAGGCGCCCGTCGTGATCGGCCGCGACCACCTCGATTCCGGGTCGGTCGCCAGCCCGAACCGCGAAACCGAATCGATGAAGGACGGCAGCGACGCGGTATCGGACTGGCCGCTGCTCAACGCGCTGCTCAACACCGCGTCGGGGGCCACATGGGTATCGCTGCACCATGGCGGCGGGGTCGGCATGGGCTATTCGCAGCATAGCGGCATGGTCATCGTCGCCGACGGTACGCCCGAAGCGGCCGAACGGCTGGGCCGCGTGTTGTGGAACGATCCCGCCAGCGGGGTCATGCGCCACGCCGACGCGGGGTATGACGACGCGGTCGCCTGCGCCCGCGAACAGGGCCTCGACCTTCCCTCCATCGGTCGGTGACACGCGGCTCCGGCGCGTCGTCGACCGGCCGGAAAGGACCGGCGGGCGCTATTCGGTCAGCGCCACCACCAGATGATCGGGGAAGGTCAGCGTAAAGGCGCCGCCGCCGTCGGGGTGATTGGCGGCGGATATGCGGATGCCCAACGCATCGGCAAATCCCTTGGCAATCGCCAGGCCAAGCCCGCTGCCGCCGTGCCGGTCGCTGCCCGCCCCCTGCGCGAACGTGTCGAACACCGCTTGTTCGGTCCCCGGCTCCAGCCCCGCGCCCCGGTCGCGCACGGTCAACAGCAACGCATCGGGCGTGCGCCGACCGATGATCGCAATCGGCCCGGCATTGCCGCCATGCTGAACCGCGTTGGCCAGAAGGTTGAGCAGGATGTGGTGCAGCAACCGTTCGTCGGTGCGAACCAGCGGCAGGCTGGCCGGAACCTGAAAATCGATATGATGACCGCGCAGCATGTCTTTCAGGTCGTGGACGACACCGGCGACCGCGTCGGTCAGGTCGACGGGTTCCATGCGCAGCCGCAACCCCCCGGCGTCGATCCGCACCAGTTCGACCAGATTGTCGAGGAACCGCCGCAGGCGGGATAGCTCGGCGCGCGCCAGCGGAAGCGAGGCGGCATCGGGATGGTCCGCCCCGATCGCCTCGATCGCCGCCGTCACGCCCGTCAACGGCGTGCGCAGGTCGTGCCCGATCGAGGACAGCAGCGCCGCGCGCAGCCTGTCGCGCTCCTCCAGCACCGACAGGCCGCGCATCTCATCCTCCAGATGCAATCGTTCATGGGCGAGCGCCGCCTGTCCGATCAGCGTGGACAGCAGCGTCGCCTTGTCGGCGGACACCGGCGCCCGGTCATCGTCGCGGGCGATCCCCAGCACCGCCAGCACGCCCAGGCTGGTCTTGAGGGGGTGGAATTGCCAGTCGGACGCCAGCAGCGTGTTGGTCCCGCGCCCCGCCGGCTCGCCGCTGTTCCATGTCCATTCGGCGGCGGCCTGATCGACCGGCGACATCACCGCTTCGCGCGGCCGCGCGACCAGCGGCCGCAGCCGCCCCTCGCGATGGGTCAGCATGACGCAGCGCACATCGATCAGCCGCGCGACCGCTTCGCACGTCGCCGTGGCGGTGGCTTCGCGGTCGGCGGCGCGGGCCAGCGCCTGTCCGAACGCGGCGATCGCCGCATTCTCCTGCGCGCTGCGCACCCCGATGCGCGCCCGCGTGCGAAGACGCCCGGCCAGGTTGCTGGTCACCGCCGCGACCCCGGTCAGCACCAGCATCGTCAGCACGCTTTGCGGATCGGTGACGGTAAAACTGTGGACCGGATCGAGGAAAAAGAAATTGAACGCCAGCGCCGCCGCGACGCTGGCGATCAGTCCGGGCCGCAGCCCGTAAAGGGTCGCGACCAGGATGACGGGCACCAGATATAACAGGTCGATCGCCCCGGTGCCGATCCATGTCCGCGCCAGGCTGGCCGCCAACGTCGTGGCGGCGATCAGCAACGCGATCGCGCCATAGGCCTCTGGACCGCCCCAGCCCCGCGTCCAGCCTTTCCAGCGATTGTCCGCGACCGCATTTCCCATTGAGGGGATCACATGCACGGCCAGTCCCTGCGATCCGCGGATCATCGTTTCGACGACCGACCCATGACGCATTTCGAACCACCAACTGCGCTGCGACCGACCAATCACCAACTGGGTCGCGCGCTGCACCTCGATCTGCCCGCGCAGCCCGGCGATGACATTTTCGGCCGGAATGGTCGCGATGGTCGCGCCCAATGTCGCGGCCAGCGCCAGCGCCGCGGCGATGCGCCGCCGCGCGTCCTCGTCGAACCGCTCGCTGCGCGGGGTTTCGATATGCACCGCCGTCCAGGGGGCGTTCAGCCCGTCGGC
>JAIXHQ010000049.1 GCA_030145715.1 Sphingopyxis sp.
TTCGGTAAACTCAAACAACAGCGCCGCATCGCGACCCGCTACGACAAAACCGTCCTATCCTTCGAGAGCTTCCTAAACCTCGCCGCTGCAAGGCTGTGGTTGAAATCTTTTGTCAACACGACCTAGGTTCTGAACATGGACGGAGCCTAAGACGCGGGCGCGATTACGACCATGATGATCGGCAGCCCGCCGCGTTGCAAGGAAGCCTCTCTGCAACCTGAATCTCCCTGCCGCAGCACGAACGCAATAAATATTGTAATTGCGAATCGTTCTCGATAATGCGGCGACATCATTCCTTGCAGAAATCTTCGATGCACGCACCCATATCCCCGCGCCCGGTTACCAAGAAAAGCCGGAAGGCCTTTTGGCTGAAACAGCTTCATATGTGGCATTGGATGAGCTCGGCCGTCAGTCTGATCGGCTTGCTGTTGTTCGCGATCACCGGCTTCACGCTCAATCATGCCGCGGACATCGAGGGGGCGCCTGTCGTCACCCAGCAATCGGCGCAGATGCCGCCCGCGCTGCTCGCGCAGTTAAAGGCCGCGGTCCCGCGCGCTGAAAAGGCGCCGTTGCCGCCCGCGATCGCCGCGTGGGTGGAGGACAGCTTTCCGGTCAAGGCGACGGCAGAGGCCGAATGGTCCGCCGACGAGGTTTATCTGGCCGCGCCGCGTCCCGGCGGGGATGCGTGGGTCTCCATCGATCTGGCGACCGGGGAAGCGTCGGGAGAGGTCGCCAGCCGCGGCTGGATCTCTTATCTCAACGATCTTCACAAGGGGCGCAATTCGGGCGGCGAATGGAGCCTGTTCATCGACATTTTCGCTTTTGCCTGTCTGGTTTTCGCGGTCACCGGCCTTTTCCTGCTTCAGCTTCATTCGGCGAAGCGGAAAAGCACATGGCCGCTCGTGGGCATGGGGCTGGCCATTCCGGCGGCGATCGCCGTCATCTTCATTCACTAAAGGTCATCAGCCATTCGGATATTGATCCCCCGTGCATTGACGCCGGCGGCTTTCGCGGAGCGCGATGCGGGGGCGGTGGTTCGCCGTTTTTCCGGCGAAAGCATGGGGACGGGCTGGTCGCTTCAGGCCGTGTCGCCGTCGGCCGCAATCGGGGAGGGCGTCCAGGCCGCGCTCGACCGCGTCGATGCGCAAATGAGCCAGTGGAAGCCCGGCTCCGACCTGTCGCGCGTCAATGCGGCGCCGCCGGGATGCTGGCATGACTTGCCCGCCGAATTTGCCCATGTCGTCGAAAAGGCCATGGAGATCGCGGACGCCAGCGGCGGTGCGTTCGATCCCGCGCTGGGCCGCCTGACCGAGGCGTGGGGGTTCGGCAGCGCCGGCCCGGTCGGCCATGTGCCGGGCGACGATGTCGCGCCGGATCGCCGGATCGATTTTGACCCCGCCACGCGGCGTGTGCGGAGGGGGGATGGCGCCGCGCTCGACCTCTCGGGCATTGCAAAGGGCTATGCGGTCGACCTTGCCGCCGAATGGCTGCTCGATAACGGCGTGCGCCACTTTCTGCTCGAAGTCGGCGGGGAATTGCGCGGCGCGGGGATCCGGCCCGACGGGCAGCCCTGGTGGGTCGATGTCGAAATGCCGCCGACATCGTCGCTTCCCCCATGGCGCATCGCGCTCCACGATCTGTCGGTCGCGACATCGGGCAATTATCGCCGCGGCTTTGCGGTGGACGGGCGGCATTATTCGCACAGCTTCGATCCGGCGACCGGGCGACCGATCGTCAATGGCGTGTCGTCGGTCACCGTCATCCATCGCGACTGCGTGCTCGCCGACGGTTGGGCCACAGCGTTTACCATCGCCGGCCCCAACCCCACAATAACCCTCGCCGATAAGCTGGGTATCGCCGCCTGTGTGGTTGTCGGCGAACGCGAATATATTTCGCGCGCGTGGCGCGACATGATGACCTAGCTATCTGCCCAAAGCCGCAGAAGATTGTGGTAAATGCCGGTCAGTTCGATGACCGATCGATCCTTGCCGCCGAGGTCCCCGGTCAGCCGCTGAACGGCCCGGTCAAGGTCGAACAGGGTGCGACGCTTTTCGGCGTCGCGCACCATCGACTGCAACCAGAAAAAGGACGCCACGCGGCGACCGCGCGTGATCGGTGTAACGCGATGAAGGCTGGATGAGGGGTAGATGACGGCGTGGCCGGCGGGCAGCTTTACCCGTTGGACCCCATAATGATCCTCGACCAGTAGTTCGCCGCCGTCATAATCCTCGGCCGATTCCAGAAAAACGGTGATTGAAAGGTCGCTGCGAATACGAAAATCGCTGCCGCGGCGAAGGCGAATGGCGTTGTCGACGTGGGTGTCGAATTCCTGCCCCTCGCCATAGCGGTTGAACAGCGGCGGGAAGATCCTGAGCGGCAGAGCGGAGGCGAAGAACAGCGGCGAGCGGTTGAGCGCATCGAGGATGAGGCGACCGGCCCTGTTCGCCGCGTCGCTGTCCTCTGGCAATTGCTCGTTCCTTTTGGCCAGCGCCGACTGGTGGCCGGACGTGGCGTTGCCGTCGATCCATTCGCCCGCGTCGATAATTCCCCGGATTTCGCCGACTTCGGCATCCGACAAAAGGTCGGGAATGGCTATCAGCATTTAGGATGGATCCCTTCGGCAGCACCAGTTCGCGCCATCATAGGTTTAGCGCCCAATCGATGACAGCGGGAGCGGAGAAATATCCCCGCTCCCGGTCATGCTCAATATTGATAGTTCAAAGAGAAAATGGCCGCGCGTCCATCGCCTGGGGTGGCCCACCCGCTGTTGCGAACGCGGGTGAAATACAGCTCATCGGTGAAATTCTTCACGTTGAGTTGTGCCTTCAACTGGTCGCTGAACTTATAGGCAACATAGGCACTGTGGACCAGATAATCGTCGGCGCGGAAAACCGGGGTCAGGGCCGTCGCACCTGGAACAAGCGGTGTGGCAAGCGCCGGCAGATTGAGCGCGAAACTGCCTTGATAGGTCATGCTGTAACCGACCGTAAGCCCGAAAGGAAATTCATAGGTCGTGAACAGGCTGCCCGAATGTTTCGGGGTGTTTTGCAGTTCGGCACCGCTTGCGGGGTCGAGCACCTGCGCATTATTGCCGCAGGGGTTGGTGTTCGGCGGAATCGGTGCGGGAGGCGCCGGCGGCGTCGGCGGGGGAATGATCGGCCCCGGATTGGCGAGGCAGAAGTTCGACACCGACTGGCGCAGCTTGCTGTCCAGATAGGTGTAGTTTGCGGTGATCGACCATTGCGGCGTGATCTTGCCGACGACGCTAAGCGCAATGCCGTCGACGCGCGATTTACCGTCGAGCACTTGGTCTGAGATGGTGGGATCGTTTGAAGGCACCCGGTACTGGTTGCGCTCGTTTCGGAATGCCGACGCTGCGAGCAGCAGGCGGCCTCCGGCAACCTCCGCTTTGGCGCCGATTTCCATGTTGCGCGCGTTTTCGGGCGACACGTTGCAGGTGGCGGTGGTGCAGGCACCGTTGACCGCACTGATCGACGGCGTCCTGGCATTGCCATAGGCGGCGTAGAGCGTGACCGTTTCGATCGGCTTGAATACCAGGCCGACGCGGTAGGAAAACAGGTCCGCGCTATTGCGGAGCGTCGGGCCGATGACGAGCGGGCCCTGCGGCGTGGTGGTCGTCGCGGCGGCGCCGGTGTCGGTCCGATAATTACCGCTGTTGCGTTCCCAGCGCATGCCTCCGTTCAGTTCGAACCTGCCGAACTTCATCGTGTCGAAAAGATAGATGGCATAATTGTCGATCTCGCCGCGTTGACGGCCCGCTTCGAAATAATTGACCGGGCCGGTGTAGATATTGCTGCCATAGACGCGCCCCGGCGCAGCGGGGCCCTGAACGACCTCGTTGGGATTGGCGATATTTATCAGCGGGAAGTTGCCGAAAGCCGCGGTTCCGTTCGCGTTGCGATAGATATTGCCGGTCGAGAGGAAATATTTCTCCCAACTGCCCGACGCGCCCGCGACCAGCGTGTGCTCGACCGCGCCGGTGTTGAACATGGCGCGAAGGTCCAACTGGTTATACATGATCTCGTTCGTCGCATCGCGGAGAAGGCCGCGCGGTCCGCCGATCAGATAATATCCCGCCGGGGTCGTGGTCGGGCAGGCCGCGCCCGTCGGCAACTGATTGTTGGCGAGGCAGAAGGTTCCCTGCGGTGGGCCGACGATCGTGAGTTGTGAAACCTGTTGCCAGCGCGACAGGTTGCGGATCGACACCTTGTCGCTGAGATCATGTTCGAACGTCATCGTCGCCTGATCGACGGTGATGTCCTGCGTGTCGACGTTGCGATAGCCGAAATAATCGCTGCGATCGACGCCCGGCAACATCCCGTTGAGGACAGCGGTCTTGTAATAGGGAACGCCGAATTGGGGAATATTGTCGTCTTTCTGATGCAGGTATTGCAGGATCAGGCTGGTCGGCCCGTCAACGCCGAGCTTGATCGATGGGGCAACGCCCCAGCGTTTGTAATATTCGACGTCACGCCCCGGCACGTCATTCTTGTGCGCCATCGCATTCAGGCGCACGGCGATCAGCTCGTTGACGCGGACATTGGCATCGACGGTGCCGCGATAATAATTGTCGGTGCCGATACCAGCCGTCCCGATCAACCGCGTTTCCGCGAGCGGACGCTTTGTGACCAGATTGATCGATCCACCGACCGAGCCCGACCCACCATAAACGGAGTTGGCACCGTTCACGACTTCCAATTGTTCGAGATTGAAGCTATCCGACCGATTATAGGCACCGCTGTCGCGAACACCATCCTGCATGATGTCGCTGGTCGCCGAATAGCCGCGCAGCGTGATCGAGTCGGCCGCCGGCTGCCCACCTTCGGCCGCGCCGAATGTGATGCCCGGGACGGTCGAGAGCATATCGCGGAGCGTCAACAAATTCTGCTGTTCGATGGTCTCGCCGGTGATGACGGTAACCGTCTGGGGCGTGTCACGCACGGAGCGGGTTGATTTCGGCGATTCCTGCTGCGTTTGATAATGCTGACCTGTGACAATGATCTGTTCGCGTTCGTCGCGGCGGTCGTGTTCACTTTGCTGCTCGGCAGCATCCGCACTTGAATCGGCCGCTATGGCCGAGGTGCTTATCAAACTGCCAACGCAGGAGAGCGCCAGGAAAGTGGCGGACGTCTTTGGCTTCACGGCTTTTACCCCTTGTTATGGACGTGCTGCCGCTATTGAGAGCCGATTGCAATGTCAACTATAATGCGAATCATTCGCGATATTGTCGCAATGGCCGTTTGCGCGTTTATTCGCCATCGTCACCTCGGGAGGTGTAAGCATCCGCCGAAGGCCGCGGGAGCTATGACTTTGGCGTAGCGCCCGTTTTGCGGCGGTTTTTTGGCTCCCACGCGAGGCCGAGATCGGTGAGGCGGATTGCGATGTCGGCGATATCGATTTTG
>JAIXHQ010000050.1 GCA_030145715.1 Sphingopyxis sp.
AGTTGAACGATGGTCAGCGCAACATATTGACGGTCGAGGATCCGGTCGAATATGCGGTCGACGGCGTCGGCCAGACCCAGGTGAACAGCAAGGTCGGGCTGGATTTCGCGGCGGGCCTGCGCGCCATTTTGCGCCAGGATCCCGACGTCGTGATGGTCGGCGAAATCCGCGATCGCGAAACCGCCGACATCGCGGTGCAGGCGTCGCTGACCGGCCACATCGTCCTGTCGACCGTCCATACCAATGATGCGGTCGGCGCGATCACGCGGCTCAAGGATTTGAAGGTCGAACCCTTTCTGCTCGCATCGACCTTGCGCGCCGTGATCGCGCAGCGGCTGGTTCGCAAACTCTGTGGAGAATGCCGCGAACCGGTGCAGGCGGACAACAGCGTCGCGGCGATCCTGGGGCTGGACATCGGCACCGTCATCTGGCGCCCAAAGGGATGCGACCGCTGCGGAGGCACAGGCTATAAGGGCCGCATCGGCGTGTTCGAGGCGATCAAGGTCGATGAGACCGTCCGTCGTTACATCTATAATGGCGGCGACGAAGCGATGATCGCGAAACATGCGTTTCTGAAGGCGCCGACGCTGGCGTCCTCCGCGCGTTCGATGGTGGCAAAGGGGCTGACGACCGCCGAGGAGGCGATCCGTATCGCCCGGCGCGAGGATGTCGATGCCTGATTATCGCTATGTAGCGATCGACAGCCGGGGCCGCGAGCGAAAGGGGCGCCTGACCGCCGCCACCGACGATGCCGCGCGCGCCATCCTGATCGCCCGCAAAATGCATATCGTCGCGGTCGAGGTGGCGGGCGCAAGGCCCGCCGGGCGTTCGCTGTTCGCGATCCGTCGCAATCGGCTGTCCGCCAAGGAACTCGCCCTCTTTACCCGTCAGCTTGCGACGCTGGCAGAGGTCGCGCCGCTGGAGGAAGCCCTGCGGACCCTGACGCGACAGAGCGAGGCGGAAAGCGCCCGCGGCGTCATCGGCGACGTCCATGCCGGGCTGCTCGAAGGACGCCGCCTTGCCGATGCGATGGCGCGCCAGCCGCGCAGCTTTCCGCCGCTGTATCGCGCCATGGTCGCGGCGGGCGAAACGACCGGCAGCCTGACGACGATCCTCGCGCGCCTTGCCGACCTGCTCGAACGGCAGGCAGAGGTGCGCGGCAAGCTGATCGCCGCGCTCGCCTATCCGATCGTGCTGGCGGTCGTCGCGATCGGCGTCGTCGCCGCGCTGATGATCTTTGTCGTTCCGCGCGTCGTCGAACAATTCACCGATGTCGGCCAGCAACTGCCCTTTCTGACCCGCGCGGTCATCGCGATTTCCGGCTTTGCCGCCAACTGGTGGTGGCTGATCGCCTTGCTGCTCGCGGCGGGGGGATTCGGCTGGGCGGCCGCGATGCGGCGACCGGCGTTCAAGGCGCGGGTCGATGCGCGCCTGCTGCGCCTGCCGCTTTTCGGGCGGTTGCTTCGCGACCTTTACGCCGCGCGTTTCGCGCGCACCCTGTCGACGATGGTGTCCAGCCGCCTGCCGCTGGTCGAGGGGTTGAAACTGACCGTTCCGACGATCCGCAACGCGGCGCTGGCGGGCGCGACGGCCCATATCGTCGATCAGGTGCGCGCCGGCGGCGGCCTGTCGGCCGCGCTTCGCGATGCGGGGGTGTTTCCGCCCCTGCTTGTCTATATGACCGCCAGCGGCGAAAGCGCGGGGCGGCTGGAACAGATGCTCGAACGCGCCGCCGACTATCTGGAACGTGAATTCGACCGGTTCACGGCGGCGTCGATGGCGCTTCTCGAACCTGTCATAATTGTCGTCATGGGGTCTTGCGTGGCCCTTATCATCCTAGCCATCCTGCTTCCGATCCTTCAGTTGCAGAACCTTGCAGGTCTATAATAATGTCCCTGATGCCGCTTTTTACCCGCCTGATGTCCGACTCCCGCCGCGCGCCCGCCAAACGCGGCCGTCGCCGAAAGGACGAGCGGGGTTTCACGCTGACCGAACTGATGGTGGTGATCTTCATCATCGGGCTGCTCGCGACGGTCGTGATGATCAATGTCCTGCCCAGCCAGGACCGCGCAATGGTGACAAAGGCAAAGGCCGACATCGCGACGCTGGAAAATGCGCTGGAGCAATATCGGCTCGACAACCTTAGCTATCCGGCCGCGACCGACGGGCTCAACGCGCTTGTCACCGCGCCGCCCGCGCTGGCACAGCCCGAACGCTATCGCCGCGGCGGCTATATCAAGAAACTGCCCGCCGACCCGTGGGGCCGTCCCTATAATTATCAGGCGCCGGGGCCGAACGGAAAGGCGTTCGACGTCTGGTCGCTCGGCGCCGACGGCGCCCCTGGCGGGACCGACGACAATGCGGACATTCGCGCCGACGGCTGAGCCGCGCGGGCGGCCCCGCGCCAATGGCTTCACTCTTGTCGAACTGATGATCGTGCTGTCGATCATGGCGCTTGCCGCGACCGCCGTCGTGCTCACCATTCCGGGCGAGGACCGCACCGTGCGCAGCGAGGCCGACCGGCTGGCGGCACGGCTTGCCGCCGCGCGCGATGTCGCGGTGATCGAGGGGCGCAGCGTCGCGGTGAATTTCACGCCGTCGGGATATGGATTTGAACGGCGCATGGCCGGGGCGTGGCAACCGCTTCCCGGCCGCGCCTTTGAACAGCGCAACTGGCCCGGCGACGTGCGCTTTTCGGGCGCGAACGGACGGGGCGCGGCGCGCATATCGTTCGACCGCGTCGGCATCAGCCCGACGCCGCAGGCGATCGTGCTGACCGGCGGCGATGCGCGCGAAATCGTGCGCGTGTCCGCGACGGGGGAGGTCAGCCGTGGGCCATAGGGGCGAAAGCGGTTTCACCCTGCTCGAAATGCTGGTGGCGTTGAGCGTCATCAGCATCGCCGCGCTCGCGCTCATCCGGCTCGACGCCTATGCCGTGCGGACCGCGGGCGACCTCGACGAAAGCACGATGGCGGGCCTCGTCGCCCAGAACCGGGCCGTCGAATTGTGGAGCGACCCGGCACCCCCGACGATCGGGAACAGCGCGATCGGGGTAGCCAACGCCGGTCGCAACTGGCGCGTCGAACAACGTGTGGCAAGGACCGCCGACGACAGCCTGTTGCGCATCGACCTGCTGGTTCGCCCGGAAAGCGGCCGTGGTCAGGCGGTGCTGACCATCATCCGGCCGTCGCGATGACCGACGATCGCGGCTTTACCCTGGTCGAAATGCTCGTCGCGCTGTCGATCTTTGCCGCGATCGCGGCGATGGGCGTCGGCCTGCTGCGCAGCAGCGTCGATACGCAGGACGCGGTGCAGGAAAAGCTGAAGGCGATGGGCGGCGTCAATCGGCTGCGCGCCGTGATGGCCAATGATCTGGCCCAGGCGGTTCAGCGCCCGACGCGCGGACCGGCGGGGGAGGCGGTGCCGGCATTCGTCGGTTCGGCCAGCAGCTTTGCCTTTGTTCATGCGGGCGCCGGTTCGCTGGACGGCGCGCGCCCCAATGTCGAACGGGTCGCCTATGCACTGGTCGGCGGCGAATGGCGCCGCGCCACGCAACCGATGCTCGATGGCACGGCGATGGGCACGGGCGACCGGCTGGTCGCCGATGTGGCGGGGTTGGCCGTGCGATACCGTGACGAACGCGGCAACTGGACCGAAAGCTGGTCGTCCGAACCCGGCGACCGGCTGCCGCGCGCGGTCGAGGTTCGCATGACGCGCCGGGCGCGCGAACCGCTGACCATGCTGTTCCTGACCGCGCCGACCATGCTGCCGCCGCCCATTGTCGCGGCGCCCGCGCCATGATCCGCGGCGGAAAGGACGAACGCGGCGCGGCGCTGCTCACCGTTTTGCTGCTCGTCGCGGTGATGGCGGTGATCGCGGCGACCGCGCTCGACCGGCTGACGCTCGCGACGCGCATCGCGGGCAGCGCGGCGACGGTCGATCAGGGGCGCGCCTTTGCCTTTGCCGCCGAACAGATCGCGCTGCGCCGCGTCGCCGATCTTGTCGGCCGCGATCCGGCCAAGCTGACGCTCGCGGGCGACTGGCTTGGCCGCGATTTCACGCTGCCGCTGCCCGGCGGCGAAGGGCGGGCGCGACTGGCCGATTCGAACAACTGCTTCAATCTCAACAGTCTTGCCGCCGAAACCATGCCCGGTCGGCTCAGCCAGCGGTCCGGCGCGCTGCGCCAGTTCGGCGGCCTGATGACCCTGCTGGGCATCGATCCGGGGCAGGCGCAATCGATCGCCGGAGCCGCCGCCGACTGGATCGACAGCGACGGCAACGAAGGGCCGCTGGGCGCGGAGGACAACGCCTATCGGTCGATGACCACCGCCTATCTGCCCGCCAACCGCAAAATGGCTGACATCAGCGAATTGCGCGCGGTGCGCGGCGTGACGCCGAAAATCTATGCGCTTTTGAAACCGTGGATCTGCGTCCTTCCGGTCGCCGACCCGGTGCGGCTCAACGTCAACACGCTGGCGCCCGAACAGGCGCCGCTGATCGCGATGCTGATGCCCGGCGAAATCGGTGTCGCCGATGCACGGGCGGCGCTGGCGGCGCGGCCCGCTGGCGGCTATGGCAGCAGCCTGCGATTCTGGGAGGCGGGGCCGCTGACGCGGTTCGACCCGCCCAGCGACGTGGCCGAACAGACGGGAGTGACCAGCCGGTGGCTGACGTTGACGACGAATGTGACGATGGGGGACGGGTTTTTGACGGCGGTTTCGCTCATCGACGCCAATGGCGGCGCCCCGTCGGCGGGTGCCGCGCCGCCGTCGATAGTGCGCCGCGACTGGGGTGAGACCGACTGAGATGAGCCGCACATTGCTTTTATGGCTGCCGCCAGTGGCGATGCTGGGCGACGACGCCGCGCCTCGCCCCGCCTGGTTGCGTATCGACGACGGCGTGATCGTCGATTCGGGGCAGGATGACGGCTGGGTCGATGCGTGGGAAAGGCCGCGCGATGACGGCGCCGACGATCGCCTGGTCGCGATTGCGCCCGCCGCCGACGTGCCGCTGCGCTGGCTGCATTATCCCGACGCCGCCCCGGCGCAGGCCGCCGCCGCGGCGCGGATCGACATGTTGAAAAACAGTCTGGGCGATGCCGCCCTGCTTCATGTCGTGGCCGGGCAACCGGCGGAAACGGGCCAGGCGGTTCCCGTCGCCGTCACCACCCATGCCGCGATGGCCGCATGGACCGACTGGCTGAAGGCGCGCAATCTGGCGCCCGCCGCGATCATTCCCGCCGCCGCCGCGGTGCCGCCGCCCGAACCCGACATGCTGTGGGCGGT
>JAIXHQ010000051.1 GCA_030145715.1 Sphingopyxis sp.
TCGCCTGAGCGCGTCGAAAACGATCGCGCGGCCGCAGTTCCGCGAACTCGTGTTCCAAACCTTTTACGACCCGGAAACCAATCGCAGTTACCAGGGCAACCCGCAACTGATCGACAGCCAGCTCTATAACGCCGAGGGTCGTTTCGAATGGTATTTCGCGTCCGAACAGCGCGTTTCGATCGGCGCTTTCTATAAGCGGATCAAGAATCCCATCGAAACCTATGCCAGTTCGGATGGTAACGCCGTGATGACGCGCTTTGCCAACGCGCCCGAAGCGACGCTTTATGGCGCCGAGTTCGAATTGCAGAAGCATTTCGACCTCAGCGGCTGGGGCGGCGGTTTCTGGGCCAATCGCCGTGCCGTCGTCATCGGCAACTATACCTATTCGAAATCGAGCCTGAAGGTGGCGGCCGACGATAAGGTTGCGGCTTTCCCATTTACCGGGGCGAACCTGGCCAGCCAATATTTCAGCGACGGCGCCCCGCTGACCGGACAGTCGGACCATCTGGTCAATCTGGAACTGGGTCTGGAAAACACCGACAGGCTGTCGCAACAGACGCTGCTGATCGCTTATGCGTCGGATCGTGTCACGCGGCGCGGCCCGTCGGGCCAGCCCGATATTTTCGAACGTCCGGGCGTCCAGCTCGATTTCGTGGCGCGCGAGGGCGTGCCGGTGTTCGGCCGGGAAGTGGAGCTGAAGTTCGAGGCGCGCAACATCCTGGGCACCAAGTTCAACGAAATGCAGCAGAACGGCAGCAACATCATCTATTATAATCGCTACAGGGTCGGCACCACCTTTTCGCTGGGTGCCAGCCTGAAATTCTGACATCGCTGGCGCGCCATCCCGGTCCTGTGCCGGGATGGCGCCCGTCGGAATGCGTCGGCGCGGACTCGCCCGACTGACAAAAAACTGTAATCTTCCCGTCAACTGATTGTCACCAATCGCGCCTAGGCGATTCGGGCTGGCAGGGTCAGACTTTTGAAGGGGGGGCGAATATTTCATGGCGATGCTGATGTCCCGATCGGCCATGCGGCTGCCGCGCGCCTTGCCCGCCTGGTTGCGCGCCGGCAGGCGTTCGCCGCGCCAGATCGGGCCTGTGCTGCTTGCCGCCGCGCTTGGCGCGTTGCTGGTCTGGCAGCTCGTCCGCCTGTTCTGGGTTCTCGTCACGCCGCTGTCGCCGCTAGGCGCGTGGCAGCCGCAGGCGGCGGCGATCGCTTCGCCCGCCGAACGGCGCGCGCTGTTCACCGGCCTCGATCCCTTTTTCCGCACCGCGCCGCAGGGACCGGCATCGGCGACCGTCACGGCGCTGGGCCTCACCCTTTTCGGGGTCAATATCAACGAGGCGACGGGCGGTGGATCGGCGATCATCGCGGGCGAGGACGGGGTGCAGACCAGCTATGGCGTGGGGGAAGACATTGCGCCCGGCGTGAAGCTTGTCGGTGTCGCTTTCGATCATGTGCTGCTCGATCGCGGCGGCGCGCGCGAAAGCCTGTTTCTCGATCAGAGCGGAAACGCGGATGGCGCCGGCCCGGCCGTGCCGTTGCCCGCGCCGACGCCCGAAAGCGGCTCTGCCCCGGCGGGCGGCACAAGTGCCGGCGGTGAATTGTCGCCGACGACGCTGAAGGCCGGGGTCGGCTTCGCGCCGCGGACCGAGGATGGCCGCGTGACCGGACTGGTCGTGCAGCCGCAGGGCGACGGCGCCATATTCCGTGCCGCGGGCCTTCGCCCCGGCGATGTCATCCGGTCGGTGAACGGCCGCCCCGTCGCATCGGCTGGCGACGCCGCTTCGCTGGCCAGCCAGATCGCGCCGGGTGCCCGTCTGTCGCTTGAAATCGAACGGGGCGCGAATGTCGTTCCGATTGCCCTTTTCCTGTCAAAGTCCTGAGATCATGCGCCTGAAACTTTCCCTGATGTTTGCCGCCGCCCTGATTTCGGCGACGCCCACCATGACCTATGCGCAATATACGCTGAATGTGCGCGACGCGGATATTCGCGCGTTCATTCAGGATGCGGCGCGGATCACCGGGCGCACGTTCGTCATCGACGGGCGCGTCAATGGCAAGGTGTCGGTCGTCACCGATCGTCCGCTGTCGCGCAGCGAATATTTCGAGATTTTCCTGGCAACGCTGCGCTCGAACGGGCTTGTCGCGGTGCCCGGACCCAATGGCGCCTATCGCGTTCAGCCGATCGACGGGGCCGCGGCGCAGCCGGGCCGCATCGGCAGCGACCGGGCGGCGCAAAACCAGTTTGTCACCGAAATCGTCCGCCTGCGTCACATCGACGCGGTCGCCGCCGTGGAAACGCTGCGCCCGCTGGTCAGTCCGCAGGGATCGCTGACCGCGAACCGCAACGCGAACAGCCTGGTGGTCGCCGATTTCGCCGACAATATCCGCCGCATCCGCGCGCTGGCGTCCAGCATCGATCGCGACACATCGACCAGCCAGATCGTCACGCTGAAAAATGCCGGTGCGCGTGAAATCGCCGCCGCGCTGCAGGCGCTGGTCCCGGCGGCGGGCGAGGGCGCGCAATCGCCGGTCGCCATCGTGCCGATCGACAGCAGCAACGCGATTGCGCTGCGCGGCGATCAGGCGCTGGTCGCCCGCTTTGTGTCGATGGCGCACGACCTGGATGCAAAGGCGGCGGGCGGAACCGAACTGCGCGTCTATTGGCTGGAACATGCCAATGCCGAAACGCTGCTGCCGACTTTGCAGCAATTGATCGGCGGCGGCAGCGATCCGGCGCAAAAGGCGGGCCTGCCCCCGGCCACGCCGTCCTCGTCATCCTCCTCATCCTCTTCGTCGGGCGGTTCGAGCATCCCCGCCCCGACGGCCGCGTCCACCGCCACGGCGACGTCGACCGGCGCGGGGGGCAGGGGCAGTATTGCGACCCGCGGGCCCGCCATCGTCACGCGATATGAAGGCGCGAACGCGATCATCGTCGCCGCGAACAGCGAAGTTCAGCGGATGCTGGGCGAACTGATCCGCCAGCTCGACAGCCGGCGGCAGCAGGTGCTGGTCGAAGCGATCGTGGTCGAGATTGGCGACAATGCGGCCAAGCGGCTGGGCGTCCAGTTCATGCTGGGCGGCAAGAATATCCCGTTCGTCGCGACCAATTACAGCAATGCCCAGCCCAATATCTTCACCCTTGGCGGCGCCTATGCCGCGAACCAGTTGGCGCAGCAGACGACGACGGTCAACGGCACGACGACGGTGACGCAGTCGAACAGCGCGCTGGGCAACACGCTTCAGGAAGCGGCGGCGTCTTCGCTGCTGACCGCGACGGGCGGATTTGCGGGATTTGCCGGCGACATCGGCAAGAATACGGTGTTCGGGGCGATCATCAATGCGGTCCGATCCGACACGACGTCGAACCTGCTCGCGACCCCGCATATCGTCACGCTCGACAATCAGGCGGCGAAATTCCTTGTCGGACAGGATGTGCCGATCACGACCGGCGAGAAACTGGGGAACAATTTCGAAAACGCCTTTCGCACCGTTCAGCGCGAAGAGGTCGGCATCAAGCTCGACGTGACGCCGCAGGTCAACGGCGCCGGTGAAGTGAAGATGTTCCTGCGGCAAGAGGTGTCGAGCGTCGCCGGTCCCGTGTCGTCGCGCAACAGCGACCTGATCCTGAACAAACGCGCGTTCGAAACCGTGCTGACCGTCGACGACGGCGAAATTCTGGCGATCGGCGGACTGCTGAACGACGACGAACGCCGGACGATCGAGCGCATCCCGCTGCTCAGCGACATTCCGCTGCTGGGCGAATTGTTCAAGTCGCGCAGCCGGACGCGGTCGAAGACGAACCTGATGGTTTTCATCCGCCCGACGATCCTGCGCAGCCGCGACGACAATGCCGCGCTGACCGCCCGCCGCTATGGCTATGTCCGCGATTTCCAGTTGCGCCGGAATCCCGGCGAGGAACCGGCGATCGATACGCTCGTCCGCGACTATCTGGGCGCCGTGCCGCCGATCCCGACCGAACCGACGACCGCCGACATCACCGTCGGTCCCGTCGATCTGCCCGCGCTGCGCGGAGAGGGGGGCAGCATCACGCCGACCGACGTTCCGCCGTCGATCTCGCACGCCCCCGCGCCCCCGACCGGAGACTATCCGTGACCGATCCCCAAGCGGCGGCGCCCCTTCCGGCGCCGGTCGACATTCCCTATGGCTTTGCGCGCGCGCATGGCGTCGTCATCGCACGGGACGAGGATGGCCGGTGGCTGGCGACGTTGCGCGAAGACGGCGACCCCGCCGTCTTGATCGAGGTGAAACGTTATCTGGCGCAGCCGCTGCGGGTCGTGACCGCGAATGCCGCCGATTTCGACCGGTTGCTGTCCGATCATTATGCGGTCGACAGTTCGGCGGCGGCGATGGCGGGGTCGCTCGACGGCAGCGACATGGATTTCAGCCTGCCCAGCGCCGAAGATCTGCTCGATAGCGCCGACGATGCGCCCGCCATCCGCCTCATCAACGCGATCATCGCCGAAGCGGTGCGCCAGGGCGTCAGCGACATTCATATCGAACCCTATGAAAGCGGGCTGGTCGTGCGGATGCGGACCGACGGCGTGCTGCGCGAACATCTGCGTATGCCGCCGCATGTCGCCCCGGTCGTGGTCAGCCGCATCAAGGTGATGGCGCGCCTCGACATCGCCGAACGCCGGGTGCCGCAGGACGGCCGCATCGGGCTGACGCTGGCGGGCAAGGCGGTCGACGTTCGCGTTTCGACGCTGCCCAGCCGCGCGGGCGAACGTGTCGTGATGCGTATCCTCGACAAGGACGCGGCCGGAATCGATTTCGACGTGCTCGGCCTGTCGGGCGCCGCCGACCAGATATTGCGCGAGGCGCTGGCCGAACCGAACGGCATCATCCTGGTTACCGGTCCGACCGGGTCGGGCAAGACGACGACGCTTTATGCGGCGCTCAAACAGTTGAACGATGGTCAGCGCAACATATTGACGGTCGAGGATCCGGTCGAATATGCGGTCGACGGCGTCGGCCAGACCCAGGTGAACAGCAAGGTCGGGCTGGATTTCGCGGCGGGCCTGCGCGCCAT
>JAIXHQ010000052.1 GCA_030145715.1 Sphingopyxis sp.
CCGACGATCAGGCTGCCGTTCGACCCGGCATCGACAAAGCCGTGGACGACATTTTCGGCGTTGCGCGACTGCCATTCGGCAAAGCGCGGCGCCTGCACCTCGGCGCGGGTGATCGCGCGGACGCCGCCGGGGCCGACGGGATCGTACAGGCCGCTGCGTTCCAGGTCGGCCGCGATGACTTCGGCGATCTGGCGGCCCAGGCTGTCGGTGCGCAGGCCCGCGACCGACTGGACCGACGCGGTGGCCAGCGGCGGGATGGCGACGACGGTGCGCTCGTTCGAAAGCTCGCCTTCGACCGTCTCGCTCAACCGTGGCCCGGCGGGGGGCGGCGTGGCCGTGGTTTGCGCCAAAACCGGGCTTGCCATCTGGATCGCGAGGCCCAGGCTCAGAAAGAGAAATTTCTTTGTCATCACTACCTCTTGAAAAAGCTCAGGTCGGATTCCTGCCAAAAACCATAGCTATCTTCCGAAAGATCAAATGGCGACGCCAGTTCGATCGCCCGCTTGGCACATTCCTGGTGACGGGCCACCTGCGGTTTGTTGCTGTCATTTTGTCCCGTCGTGTTGACGCTGGAGAATCCGGCCAGTTTTCCGGCGCGGGTCAGCCTGAATTCGACCTTGGTGACCAGTTCGTTCACATCGACGCCGGTCACGGCGCATCGGTTCCAATAGGGCCTGACCTTTGCGTTGATGGAGGCTCTGATCTCGCTTTGCGTCTGGGGTCCGACCGCCGCGGCGGGCACACCCTTGCTGGACGGCGCCTTTGGTTGGGATTTGGACAGGCCTTCCGCGATACCGTCCAGCCGTCCGGTGGGGCGGGCGGGGCGATCCTTGGCGGGCGGCGCTTTGGGAGCGGCCTTGGGCTGCGCCTTTTGCGCGGCGGGCGGCTGTTTCGGCGGCGCGGCCTTGGGACGCGCGACCTGTTTGGGGGTCGGGGTGGGCGTCGGCCGCACGATGGGTTCGGGCAGCGGGGGTGCGGGGACCGGCTCGGGCGCTGCGATGTCGGGCATATCCTCTTCGCCCAGCCGCGCGGCGGGGGGCGTTTCACTGATGACCGGCGCGGTCGATTGCACCGCCGTTTCGGCGATCAGGTCGACGTCCATCGGCGGGTTGTCGAAACGCCGTTCGCCGCCGCTCCATTGCACCGACAACAGCCCGATGATGAGGATATGCGCCGCCGCCGCGATGGCAAAACCGCGTCCCTCATTCCTCCCGATTGCCCGTGTTTCGGCCATCGTCCTTGCCTATTGCTTCGTTTCTGAACCGTCGGTGACCGCCGTTTGGGCGGCAGGTGCGTCGTCCGAACCGGTCGTCACCAGCGATAAGCGGGTCAGTCCGGCGCGGTTAAGCTCTCCCATCACGCGCATCACGCGGCCGTAATCCAGCCCCTTGTCGGCGCGCAGCATGATCTGGCGCGGCTTGCCGCCCTCGTCATTACCTCGCGCTATCGCGTCGAGCCGCGCGGGCAACTCTGCCTCGGGCACCACCTCTTCGCCGATATACAGCGTGTCGTCGGCGTTGATCGACAGTTGCACCGGCTCCTGATCCTCGGTCTCGACGGGTTTGGCGCGGCTTTCGGGCAGGTCGATGGGAACCGCCGACGCCAGCAGAGGCGCCGTAATCATGAAGATGATCAGCAGCACCAGCATCACGTCGACCAGCGGCGTAACGTTGATTTCGGCCATCGGTGCGCGGCGCTGTCCCCGACCGCGCCGACCGCCGATGCCGCCCGAGGGGCCGGACATCGCCATCAGGCTTCGACCTCCAGCTCACGGCTGAACGTCGCGTGCAGCCCGTCGGCAAAACGGCCAAGGCGCGATTCGAGCCGGTTCAGCCGCTGCGAGAAAGCATTATAGGCGATGACCGCCGGAATGGCCGCGAACAGGCCGATGGCGGTCGCGAACAGCGCCTCGGCAATGCCCGGAGCGACGACATCCAAGCTGCTCTTATTTTGTGCGGCGATCTCGGTGAACGCGCGCATGATGCCCCAGACGGTGCCGAACAGGCCGACGAAGGGCGCGACCGAACCGATGGTGGCCAGCGTACCGATCTTTTCGGCCAGCCGGTCGACTTCGCCCGCCACGGCGCTGTTCATCGCGATGCCCAGCCGTTCGCGCGTTCCGTCGCGGTCGATGATTTTGCCCTTGGTCGATCGGCGCCATTCGCTGATCCCGGCGGCCAGCACCTTGGCGCTCGGCAGTTCCTCGCCGCTGTTCTTGTCAAAAAATTTGTCGATATTGTCGGCGCGCCAGAAATCCTGCTCGAATCGCTCCGACGCTGTCATCATCTTGCCGACCCCGCGGCCATGGGTGAAAATGACCATCCAGACATAGATGGACGCAAGCAGCAATCCGATCATCACCGCCTTCACGATGACGTCGGCCTGAAGGAACAGTGCGACCGGGGACAAGGTCGCCGCGTCGGCGGCCAGCGAGATATTGTCTAGCAAGGGAAAGTCTCTCCATTCATGATGGCGGTAAATCGGTCGGCCCAGCCCGCGGGCTGGCGGCGCGGCCGGCCTTTGGGCGACAGGAAAGCGGCGGTGACTTGCCCGTCGGTCAATATCTCGCCGTTCAACGTGTCAGTTCCGCGAAAGATGCGCTGCGCGATGATCACGCTGGCGCCGCGAACCGCCCGAACCGTGCTGACGACCAGGATGTCGTCGTCAAGCTTTGCGGGACTGCGGTATTGGATCGCAAGGTCGGTGACGGCCCAGGCGCCTTCGCCCGCTTCCATCGCCGCGCGCTGGTCGATGTCCGCCAGCCGCAGCATGTCCGATCGCGCGCGCTCCATATAGCGCAGATAGTTCGCGTGATAGACGATGCCCGACAGGTCGGTGTCCTCGAAATAGACGCGCGATCGGTAATGATGCGCCGCCCCTACAAAGGCGCCGGGGATGAACGGGGGCGGGGCGTTGACCATGTTGTTCATCGATAGCCGCGCAACGACTCGTCGCAAACCCCTCTTGAACGGTTCGTCGCAGATCGGGGCCGGTTGGTGGAATGAAAGCGGCGGAAATCCGCCCTATTTCCCCTGGTCGAATAATCCGTCCTGCGATCCTGTGGGCGGGTTCAGGCCCAGATGCTTCCACGCGCTGGCGTTCAACATCCGGCCGCGCGCGGTGCGGGCGATCAGCCCGACCTGTAACAGATAGGGTTCGATCACATCCTCGATCGTGTCGCGCGGTTCGCTGAGCCCGGCGGCCAGCGTTTCGACCCCTACCGGCCCGCCGCGATAAATGTCGGCGATCATCGTCAGGTAACGCCGATCCATCGCGTCGAGGCCCAGCGCATCGACCTCCAGCCGGTTGAGCGCGGCATCGGCGGCGCTCGCATCGACGATGGGGTGGCCCGCGACGGTCGCGAAATCGCGGACGCGGCGCAGCAACCGTCCGGCGATGCGCGGCGTCCCGCGCGACCGCTTGGCAATTTCCAGCGCCCCGTCGGGCGCGATGGGCAGCGCCAGCAGCCGCGCCGCGCGGGTGATGACCTGTTCCAGTTCGCCATGCGTATAGAAATGCAGCCGCACCGGAATGCCGAACCGATCGCGCAGCGGCGTCGTCAGCAATCCCTGCCGCGTCGTCGCGCCGACAAGCGTGAATTTGGGCAGGTCGATCCGCACCGACCGCGCCGACGGTCCCTCGCCGATCATGATGTCGAGCGCGCGGTCCTCCATCGCCGGATACAGGATTTCCTCGACCGCCGGCGACAGGCGGTGAATCTCGTCGATGAACAGGACGTCGCCATCCTCCAGATTGGTCAGCAGCGCGGCCAGGTCGCCCGCCTTTGCGATCACCGGACCGCTGGTCGACCGGAACCCGACGCCCAGTTCCTTCGCGACGATCTGCGCCAGCGTCGTCTTGCCCAGCCCCGGCGGGCCGAAAAACAACACATGGTCCAGCGCGTCCGCCCGCGCCTTTGCCGCCTCGATGAATATCCGCAGATTCTCGCGCGCCGCCGCCTGTCCGACGAACTCGGCCAGCGATTTCGGCCGCAACGCCGCGTCGGCATCCTCGGGGGTGCGGACGGGGGTGGTCAGGCCGGTCATTTCGCCGCTTTTTTCAGCGCGATCCGCACCAGCGCGTCGAGGCTCGCGCCTGCGCCCAGTTCCTCATGCGCCGCCGCGACCGCTGCGCTCGCCTCGCCGGGCTTGAAGCCCAGGCCGGTGAGGGCGGCGACGGCGTCGCCGATCGGGCCGGATGCGGCGGACAGGGCGGGGCCCGACCCCGCGATGCCGCCCAGCGCCCCGGCCTTGTCCTTTAATTCATGGGCGATCCGCTGCGCCAGTTTCGGCCCGACGCCGTTCGCGCGCGCGATCATCGCGCTGTCGCCGCTGGCCAGTGCGCGTTGCAGATCATGGATTTCCAGCGCCGACAGAATCGCCAGCGCGACCTTGGCGCCGACCCCCTGCACGCTGGTCAGCAGGCGGAACCAGTCGCGCTCCTCCGCCTTTGCGAAGCCGAGCAGGCGCAGAAAATCCTCGCCGACCAGCATTTCGGTATGGATGGTGACGTCGCCGCCGATCGGGCCGATCGCATCCAGCGTCCGCGCCGATGCTTCGACCAGATAACCGACACCGCCGACGTCGATCACCGCATGGCCCGCGCCGCTGCTGTCCAGCCGTCCCGTCAGTTTCGCGATCATGTCCCGTGCCTAGCGTGGGGAGAACGAAAAGGGAATCGATTATCGCGGGCGATGGTTCGCATGGCAGATCGCCACCGCCAGCGCATCGGCGGCATCGGCCCCGGCGACCCTGGCGCCGGGCAGCAGGACGCGCAGCATCGCCTGTATCTGTTCCTTGGCCGCGCCGCCGGTGCCGACGATCGCTTTCTTGACCAGTCGCGGCGCATATTCGGCCAC
>JAIXHQ010000053.1 GCA_030145715.1 Sphingopyxis sp.
TTTTGCACTGGCGGCATTCGGGGGTGTAGAGCGGGATGACATGGTCGCCGGGGACGACGCTGGTCACGCCCGCGCCGACTTCGCGCACGATGCCCGCGCCCTCATGCCCCAGCACGCTGGGGAAAATACCCTCGCTGTCGAAACCGTCGAGCGTATAGGCGTCGGTGTGGCAGATGCCCGTCGCCATGATTTCGACCAGCACCTCGCCCGCCTTTGGGCCTTCGAGGTCGAGTTCGACAATCTCCAGCGGCTTCTTCGCTTCGAACGCAACGGCGGCGCGGGTCTTCATGGGCGGTCTCCTTCTCGGGCGCTCCAATCAGGCAAAGCGCGCGGCAATGCAAGATGCGAGCGTGCGGTCCGCCGGACGGTGCCGCGATTCGATGCCCCGGCGGCTGTGTCCTTTGGTTCGGAAGGTCACAAAGGTCACGGCACGTACCCCTCTTGTTTCACTTCCCCGGCGGGCAGAGCCGGGGACATGGCGCCGGGCGATGACGGATGGGGTCGCGATGGTCATGGCAAAGAGGCTAAGCTCTAGAAATAATGTAGGAAAGCGCAATTTTTTGCTCTTGGGCGGGGTGGGGCGAGGGACGCCCATCTTGCCCGTTTCGTCATGCTGAACTTGTTTCGGCATCCATGGGCCGGCGCTGTCGGGGCCAGAGCGGTGACTGATGAGTTTCGCGCGAAACAAAAACGCGGCGCCGAAGGATCGGTCAGACCATGGACCCCGGATCAGGTCCGGGGTGACGATGGACATGACGATGGGGCCCGGATCAGCTCCGGGGCGACGATAGAGAAAAGGCGCCCCTCAACACTCGACCACGCTGACCGCCAGGCCGCCCTTTGACGTTTCCTTATATTTGTCGCGCATGTCGCGGCCCGTTTGCAGCATCGTCGCGATCACCGTGTCGAGGCTGACGACGTGGGTGCCGTCGCCGATCATCGCGATGCGGCTGGCGTCGATCGCCTTGATCGCGCCCATCGCGTTGCGTTCGATGCACGGGATCTGCACCAGCCCGCCGATGGGGTCGCAGGTGAGGCCGAGGTTATGTTCCATGCCGATCTCTGCCGCATTTTCGACCTGTGCGTTGGTGCCGCCCAGCGCCGCCGTCAGCCCCGCCGCCGCCATCGAACAGGCGACGCCGACCTCTCCCTGACAGCCGACCTCTGCGCCCGAGATGCTGGCGTTGCGTTTGTAAAGCGCGCCGACCGCGCCCGCCGCCAGCAGGAAGGTCCGCACCCCCGTCGCATCGCCGCGATAGCTGCGCCGGTAATAGCGGATCACCGCCGGGATGATCCCCGCCGCGCCGTTGGTGGGCGCGGTCACGACCTTGCCGCCCGCGGCATTTTCCTCGTTCACCGCCATCGCCCACAGGTTGATCCAGTCCATCATCGCCATCGGATCGGACAGATTCTGTTCGTGCCGGGCGCGGATGTCGGCCGCGATCTGCGGCGCGCGGCGCTTGACCTTCAGCCCGCCTGGCAGCACCCCCATGCTGGAGCAGCCGGCGTCGATCGAGGCGTCCATGGCATGGGCGATCGCGTCCAGCCCGGACTCGACATCCGCAAGGCTGCGGTGCGCGAGTTCGTTCGCGAGCATCATTTCGGCAAAGCTCTTGCCCGATGCCGCGCCCATGGTCAGCAGGTCGGCGCCCGAGGTGAAGGGATAAGGCAGTTCCACCTCATCCTCCGCGCCGCGGCTGTTGCGCCCCGCCTCATCCTCATCGACGACGAAGCCGCCGCCGATGGAAAAATACATGCGCTTCGCCAGGATTTCGCCGTCGGCGTCGCGGGCGGTGAAACTGACGGCGTTGCTGTGGAACGGCTGACGCTGGCGCATCTGGAAATGCAGGTCGCGGGGCGGCTGGAACCGCACCCGCTGGCGGCCGAGCAGATAAAGAAAGCCCTCGCTTTCCGCCCGGTCCCAATGCGCCTTGATCGCGGCAAGGCTGGTGCTGGCGGGGATTTCGCCCGCAAGTCCCGCGACGATCGCGGTATCGGCGGCGTGACCCTTGCCGGTCAGCGCGAGCGAGCCGTAGAGATCGGCTTCGACATGCGCGACCTTGTCGAGCAGCGCCCGTTCGTCGAGCCATATCGTAAAGCGCCGCGCCGCGACCATCGGGCCGACGGTGTGCGAGCTGGAGGGCCCGACACCGATTTTGAACAGTTCGAACAGGCTGATGGTCATGGCGGCGCTATAGGCGGATCGCGGTCATCGGGATAGGCGGCGCGGGCCCATTTTCGTTACGGCATACAATAAAATCCTCCCTGTCGCAAAGCGATGGGGAGGTGGCAGCCCGCAGGGTTGACGGAGGGGCCGAGGCGTTTGGCCCCTCCACCATGTTTTCGCATGGTCCCCCTCCCCACCGCCGCGCGGCAGGGAGGATCAGGACATCAGGCCGGATAGGTCCAGGTCGTTTCACGCGCGAAATTTTCCGCCGCGAAGTCCCAGTTGAGCAGTTCATCGACCACCGCATCGACATAGGCCGGGCGCAGATTCTTGCGGTCGATATAATAAGCATGTTCCCACACGTCGATCACCAGGATCGGCTTAATGCCAGCGACCAGTTCGGTGCCCGCGTCGTGCGTGTCGGTGACCGACAGCGTGCCGTCGCGCGAGACGAGCCAGGCCCAGCCCGACGCGAAATGATTGACGGCGGTTTCCTTCAGTTTCTTCTTGAGGTCGTCCAGCGACCCGAAATCGCGGTCGATCGCGGCGAGCAAATCGTCCTTGGGCTCGGTCTTCGACGGGCTGAGGCTTTCCCAGTAAAAGGCGTGGTTCCACGACTGCGCCGCGTTGTTGAACAGGCCCTTGTTCCCCGATCCTTCGGCGTGGTGGACGATTTCCTCCAGCGGCTTGTCGGCCAGTTCGGTCCCTTCGATCGCGGCATTGGTCTTGTCGACATAGGCCTTGTGATGCTTGCCATGGTGGGTCGCCAGCGTGTCGGCCGAAATATGCGGCTCCAGCGCGTCCTGGGCATAAGGCAGGGGAGGATGGGCGATCGTCATGGCAGTCTCCATTTTATTTTTGCGGGGGTTTGCGGCGTTAAACTCGGGATGGAGGCGCGCGGTTGCAACCCTGTGACCGCAAATTTCGCGGTTATTTTTCAGCTTACCATCGCCTGTAACGTCGCGATCCGGTCGGCTTCCTCGGCGGGCTTGTCGCGGCGGATGCGCGATATGCGCGGAAAGCGCATCGCGAGGCCCGATTTGTGCCGTTTCGATGCGTGGATCGAATCGAACGCGACCTCCAGCACCAGCGACTTTTCAACCTCGCGCACCGGCCCGAAACGGCCCAGCGTGTTATCGCGCACGAATTTGTCGAGCCATTTCAATTCCTCGTCGGTGAAACCCGAATAGGCCTTTCCCACCGGCAGCAGTTCGCCCGTGTCGGACCAGCAGCCGAAGGTATAATCCGAATAAAAGCTGGCGCGCCGCCCATTGCCGCGCTGCGCATACATCATCACGCAATCGGCGGTCAGCGGATCGCGTTTCCATTTATACCACAGCCCGGCGCGGCGCCCCGCCACATAGGGGGCATCGCGGCGCTTGAGCATCACCCCCTCGATCGCCGCATCGCGCGCGCCCGCGCGGCGTTCGGCAAGATCGTCGAAATCGGCGGCGTCGATGATCTGCGACAGGTCGAAATGGCTGGCCGCGAGGCGCGGCACAAAGGTTTCAAGCTGTCGCCGCCGTTCGGCCCATGGCAGCGGGCGCAGGTCCGTGCCATCGACCGCGAGCAGGTCGTACACGCGGACGAAGGCCGGATAGTCGGCCAGCATCTTTTTCGACACGAGCTTGCGCCCCAGCCGCTGTTGCAGCGCGTTGAAGCTGGCCGCCTCTCCCCCCTGCACCTCGCCGCGCACCAGCAGTTCGCCGTCGATCACCGCATCCTGATCGAACGCCGCGACCAGTTCGGGAAAGGCGCCGCTGATCTCTTCGCCGCCGCGGCTGTAGATGCGCGTCTCGCTTCCTCCGCGCACAATCTGGACGCGGATGCCGTCCCATTTCCATTCGGCGGCATAGTCGGCCAGATCGATGCTCTCCTCCTCCAGCGGATGCGCGAGCATGAAGGGGCGAAAGAAGGCGACGTCGGCGAGGTCGGGACGGTCCGCCCGGCCCTCCCCCCATGCGAACAGCGGGGCATAGGGCGGCGCGATCGCGTGCCACAATTCCTCGACATCATCGACAGGCACGTCGAACGCCTGGGCGAAACCCTGTTTCGCGAGCCGCGCCGACACCCCGACGCGCATCCCGCCGAGCGCCAGTTTGAGCAGCGCATAGCGCCCGTCGGCATCGAGCCGGTCGAGCAGCGACGCGATGATGGCGGGGGCGGTCGCGCGGCTGGTCGCGGCCAGCGCATCGACCGCCTGTGCCACGCTGAGGTCGGCCTTTTTCCCCGGCGCGTCGGGCCACAGCAGCGCCGCCGTCTCCGCCGTGTCGCCCACAAAATGCCGCGACAGGCGGAACAATTCCTCGTCCACCCGCGTCGCGAGCAGCGCGCGCACCGTCGCCGCCTTTACCGCCGAAAAATCCAGGCTCTCGGTCAGCGCGGCGATGGCCCAGCCGCGATCGGGATCGGGCGTGTGGCGCAGATAATCGACGATCAGCGCCAGCTTTGAATTGCGCGAGCGCGTGTAGATCAGCCGGTCGATCAGGGCGGCAAACGCCTTCACGCCTCCTCCTCCAGATCGCGGCCGACGAGGTGCAGCGCGCGCGCCTTGCGCTGTGTCAGTTCGCACCAGCGCAGCAGCCCGTCCTCGCTGCCATGGGTGATCCAGCTTTCCCCCGGATTCACCTGTTCGATCGTCGTCGTCAGTTCGTCCCAGTCGGCATGGTCCGAAATCACCAGCGGCA
>JAIXHQ010000054.1 GCA_030145715.1 Sphingopyxis sp.
CCTTGGCGAACCATTCATCCAGTTCGCGCGCCGCAAAGTTGAATCGGGCGAATTCGCGACCACCAGCGAAGTCGTGCGCGAAGCGATGCGGCGATATATTGCCTATGATGATCGGGTAGAGGCTTTGCGCCGCGAAATTCAACAGGGCATCGACAGCGGCCCCGCCCGGCCGTTCGACTGGGATGCTTTCATGGAACGAAAGTTCGGTCCCGAAAGCGATGCGTGACATTGCTCTCCGCCCAAAAGCGGAAGCCGATATAGAGGACGCGGCCGACTATACGATCGAACGATGGGGTCATGACCAGGCGCGCCGCTATATCGGCGACATCCGCCAGGCGATCGGGCGACTCGCGATCGATGGCTTACGCTATCCGTTAGAGGACCAAGCCTTTCCGGGCTTACGCCGGATGCGAAGCGGCCATCACTTCGTGTTTTTTCTGATCGACGACAACCGGGTCGATGTCCTTCGCGTGATGCACGAGCGGCGCGATGCCGTCAGGCATTTTACCGATTGACCATATCGATCTGGAGAAATTCTTCCTCCAGATCTTCCATCATGGAATCTCGTGCACGAATAACCGGCTGGCCATTTTTTCATCGCGCCCGGCAATGCGACTTAGTAAACCCGCGCCTTCGGCTTGATATATTCGACGTCGTCGGACAGCGTATATTCGTGGACCGGACGGTAATCGAGGCGGACGCCGCCGCCCTTGCCGCCCCAGCCGTCGAACCAGCCGATCGTGTGTTTCATCCAAGTCGCGTCGTCGCGGTTCGGGAAATCCTCGTGCGCGTGGGCGCCCCGGCTTTCCTTGCGGTTGAACGCCGAATGCATCGTCACCGTCGCCTGCGAAATCAGATTGTCGAGTTCCAGCGTCTCGATCAGGTCGGTGTTCCAGATCAGGCTGCGGTCGGTGACGTGAACGTCGTTCATCCGCTGATAGGTCTTGGTCAGCTTTTCCTTGCCCTCGGCCATCAGTTCGTCGGTACGGAACACCGCGGCGTGCTGCGACATTGCGCGCTGCATCTCGGTACGGATTTCCGCTGTCGGCGATCCGCCATTGGCATTGCGGAAATGGTCGAGGCGCGCGAGCGCAAGGTCGGCGCTGTCGGTGGGCAGCGCGGCCTGTGCCGCGCCGGGTTTCAGGATTTCCTTGAGCCGGTGCCCCGTCGCACGGCCGAACACGACCAGATCGATCAGACTGTTCGAACCCAGGCGGTTCGCGCCATGGACCGACACGCAGGCGGCCTCGCCGACCGCGAACAGGCCGGGGACCACGGTATCCGGGCCGTCCTTGCCCAGCGTGACGACTTCGCCATGATAGTTACAGGGGATGCCGCCCATATTATAATGGACCGTCGGCACGACGGGCAGCGGCTGGCGCGTCAGGTCGACGCCCGCGAAAATCTTTCCGCTCTCGGTAATTCCGGGCAGGCGTTCCGCCAGCACCGCGGGATCGATATGGTCGAGGTGCAGGAAGATATGATCCTTGTGCGGACCGACGCCGCGGCCTTCGCGGATTTCGAGCGCCATCGAACGCGACACGACGTCGCGCGACGCCAGATCCTTGGCCGACGGGGCATAGCGTTCCATGAACCGCTCGCCCTCTGAATTGGTGAGGTAGCCGCCTTCGCCGCGCGCGCCTTCGGTGATGAGGACGCCCGCGCCATAGATGCCGGTCGGGTGGAACTGGACAAATTCCATGTCCTGAAGCGGCAGGCCCGCGCGCAGCACCATGCCGCCACCGTCGCCGGTGCAGGTGTGGGCCGACGTCGCGGTGAAATAGCAGCGGCCATAGCCGCCGGTCGCCAGCACCACCGCCTGCGAACGGAACCGGTGGATGCTGCCATCCTCCATGCAGAGTGCGATAACGCCGCGGCACACCTTGCCGTCGGGGCCGTCTTCCATAATCAGGTCGAGCGCGAAATATTCGACGAAAAAGTCGGCGTCATATTTCAGCGACTGTTGATACAGGGCGTGAAGCATCGCGTGGCCGGTGCGGTCGGCGGCGGCGCAGGTGCGCTGTACCGGGGGGCCTTCGCCCATATTCTGCATATGGCCGCCGAACGGACGCTGATAGATGGTGCCGTCCTGATTGCGCGAAAACGGCACGCCCGCATGTTCGAGTTCGTAAACCGCGTTCGGTGCCTCGCGCACCATATATTCGATCGCGTCCTGATCGCCCAGCCAGTCGGACCCCTTGACGGTGTCATACATATGCCATTGCCAATGGTCGGGCGAATTATTGCCGAGCGACGCGGCGATGCCGCCCTGTGCCGCGACCGTGTGGCTGCGGGTCGGGAACACCTTGGTGATACAGGCGGTCTTGAGGCCCGCTTCGGCGCTGCCCATCGTGGCGCGCAGACCCGATCCGCCCGCGCCGACGACGACGGTGTCATAGATATGGTCGATAATCTTGTACGCTTCGGTCATCTCACATGCCCCCCGGAGCAAGCCCAGCGGGCGCCAGAGCGATGCGGACAATGGCGAAGATGCCGTAAGCGGCGCCGCCGATCGCGTAGAAATTCAAAAGGACGAGCGCGAGCAGGCGCGTCCCGTCGCCATGGACATAATCCTCGATCAACACCTGAAGCCCCAGGCGCAGATGCCAAAAGATGCTGACCAGCATCAGGATCAGCGCCAGCGCGACGGTCGGATTCGACGCCCAGCGCGCGACCGCGCCATGATCGGTCATCGGCAGACGCAGGAAGGAGACGAAAAGAAAACCGACGAGCAGGATGTTGCCCAGCGCGGTCAACCGCTGTTGCAGCCAATGCTGCGAACCATGGTGCGACGAACCCAGTCCGCGCACCCGCCCAAGGCGCGTTCCATTACCCATTGAGCGCCTCCTTGAAAATATAGACCCAGGTCGCGGCGGTCGCGAACAAGGCGCCGACGATCACGACGGTCGACCAGAGCTTGTTGGCCTTGAGCTCATAGCCCGCGCCGGTGTCGAGCAGGAAATGGCGAAGGCCGGAAAAGAGATGCTGAAAAAAGGCCCAGGTCAGGCCGATCAGCACGATCTTGCCCAGCAGATTGGTGACGGTGTGGAAACCGCCGCCCGCCGGATCATGCCAGACACAGGCGATAAAGGCCGCATAGGCGTCCGGACCCGCGGCCAGCGCGCCGAGCCACCAGAGGAACATGCCCGTGCCGACGATGGCCAGCCCGTCGCCGCTCGCGCGATGAAGGATCGAGACCGCCATGTGCGGCCCCCATTTATACACCTGCAGATGCGGGGAGCGCGGACGCGCGCCATGTTCATTGCCAGCCATATCAGCCCTGTCTTGACTCTAAACGGTCGATGCGCCGCCGGTTAAGCGTTCCGGCCGCGATATGCAATTGCTTAGGCGCATGGCGGATCAATTGGGCCCGATTCCGGCGTCCGTCCTATATGGCCCCGACAACGCCCGCACGCGCCCGCAGCCGCATAATCCAATCTTGCCATCGTGCATGTGTGCGGCACAATGGGTTTTTGTTCAGGGATTCGAACCATGCACCGTCGCACCCTTTTGGCTGCCGTTCCCGCCGCCGCGCTGTTGCCCGGCAGCGGCCTGGCGCAGACGGCAAAGCCCAAGCCCGCCGCCGCCGTGGCCCCCGCCGGCACCAGCCCGCTGTCGCCGGCATGGGAAGCAGGCGCGGACCGCTTCGTGCGCCCCGACATACAGGGGGGCGACCGACCCGTCGGCGCGAACTTTGCCTCGCGCACCGCCGTCTATGGCCTGAACGGCGCGGCGGGCACCGCGCATCCGCTCGCGACGCAGGCGGGGATCGACATTTTGAAACAGGGTGGGTCGGCGGTCGATGCGGCGATCGCGATCAACGCCTGCCTTGGGCTGCTGGAACCGACCGCGAACGGCATCGGCGGCGACGTCTATGCGATGATCTGGGACCCCCAGGCCAAGAAGCTGGCCGGGCTGGCCGGGTCGGGCAAAAGCCCGCGCGCGCTTGACCTTGCGACGGTGCGCAGCCGCGCAAAGGGCGGCACCCTGCCCGCCTATGGCGCGATCAGCGTGTCGGTGCCCGGCGCGGTGGACGGATGGTGGACGATGCACCAGCGTTACGGAAAGCTGCCATGGAAGCAATTGTTCGAACCCGTCATCGCCCATGCAGAGGCGGGGGCGCCGGTGCCCGACATGATCGCATATTATATGCGCCGCGCGCTCGCCAATTTCCGTCAGCCGGGCCGCGGGATCGAGGAAATCGACAATGCGATGCGGACCTATGGCATCAACGATGGCAAGGGGCCAATGGCCGGACAATTGTTCCGCAACCCCGACCTTGCCCGCACCTTTCGCCTGATCGCCGACGGCGGCCGCGATGCCTTTTACGAAGGAGAGATCGCGCGCACGATCGACGGCTATTTCAAACGGATCGGCGGCTGGCTGCGCTATGAGGACATGGCGGCGCACCGGTCCGAATGGATCGAGCCGCACAAGACAGGCTATCGCGGCACCGACGTCTATGCGCTCGGCGCGAACACGCAGGGCATCGCGACGTTGCAGATGCTGAACATCCTCGAAAATTTCGACCTGAAGGCGGCGGGGTTCCAGTCGGCGCTGTCGATCCACCTCCAGGCCGAGGCAAAGCGCCTCGCCTATGAGGATCGCGCCCGATATTACGCCGACCCGCATTTTGCAAAAGTGCCGGTCGAATGGCTGATTTCCAAGGAATATGCCGCCAAGCGCGCCCGGCTGATCCGCCCCGACCGCCTGTTGTCGCCGGTCCATCCGGGTCAGGCGCCCAGCCGCGGCGACACGACCTATT
>JAIXHQ010000055.1 GCA_030145715.1 Sphingopyxis sp.
GAAAAGAGCCAGGACATCTATCGCCTGACCCTGTTCGTCATGGATCAGGCGATCCGGTCGGCGGCACAGCTTCACGCGCGCGGCCTGCAAATCAACATGTCGGTCAACCTGTCGGCGACGCTGCTCGATCACAACGACCTTGTCGGCACGATCCGGGTGATGCTCACCGCCCATCACCTGCCGCCCGAGATTTTGACGATCGAAATCACCGAAACGGCGCAGATCGAAAACAGCCGTCAGGCGCGCCAGACGCTGGCCCAACTGCGCCGCACCGGCATCCGCCTGTCGATCGACGACTATGGCACCGGCCAGTCCAACCTCGAATATCTGACCGAGGTCGAGGCCGACGAAATCAAGATCGACAAGCGATTCGTCATGACGATGCGCGATTCGCAGCGAAACTTCGAGGTGGTGAAATCGACGATCGATCTGGCGCACAGTCTTGGCGCCGTCGCGGTCGCCGAGGGCATCGAAGACGCCGAAACCATGACGCTTCTGGCCGATCTCGGTTGCGATGTCGGACAGGGCTATCATCTTGGAAAGCCTCAACTCTTTTCCGAACTGACCGCGACCCTCTCGGCACCCCCGCAAAACCGCTCGGCATAACTGCCAGATTGGCAGCAAATATATAGTTAAGACTCGATTTACCATATCGATTAAGGTATATACTGCGTTAACTGTTCTTCGTGGGGCAGTGCGACAGGAGAATTTAAATGGGTTGGTTTTGGAAATTCCTCGGCGGCGCCGGCACCCAGAGCGGTGGCGGTCAGGCCTAATCTGACAAAGAGTTAGAGGATGGGGCTCCGGCATCGCCGGGGCCCTTTCTTTTTGTCCGGCGCATAAGCCGCCAGCGCCGCCGCCACCCATCGGCCGCGCGCTCACCCCCGGCCAGATTTGCGCGATCCCGACCGCTTATCGCACCCTTTGTGCCGAACCCGCACAAGAGCTTGCCCCGGCACCCGATAGCGTTCATCTGCCGCGACGAGGCGAATCAAATTATCGACGAGTTGAGTCCCCATTCTGTCATTTACCGTCTTGCATCGCAGCGCCGACGTGGCACTATAGGTGGTGGGTCGAACACGGGGGCACCCCAATAAATAGTATCAGGCTCAAATGGCGGATTTCCGTCGTCCATCGCGGATGGACACGGGAAAACCCTTTCTGCGCCCAAAAAAAGTGCCCACGGGGACGCGTTAAATGCTAAGACCGGGGCCTTGCCCTCAGTCGAACAAGACAGGAACAAAGCGCGCCGGGTGCGCGTTCAAATCGGGGGCGAACTAGATGGATTTTCGGGAAACGGAACGGGTGGAGACGAGCGACGTGGCGACGGTGGAACTGACGAAGAATGACGCTCCGGCGGTCCTCGAATCGGGGGCCGAATCGGCGCTCCGGGACCAGCCCGCGGTAAAGCTCAACGACAGCGGCGAGCCCAAGGTCCACGCGCGTCGATTCGACATCGTCACCGACAAGAGCCGCGACGCGCTGCTCACCGATTTCGGCAAGGAAACGTTGGAAGATCGTTACCTTCTGCCCGGCGAATCCTATCAGGATCTCTTCGCCCGCGTCGCCTCCGCCTACGCCGACGATCAGGATCATGCCCAGCGCCTCTATGACTATATCTCGAAACTCTGGTTCATGCCCGCCACCCCGGTTCTGTCGAACGGCGGCACCGGCCGCGGCCTGCCCATTTCCTGCTATCTGAACTCGGTCGACGACAGCCTCGAAGGCATCGTCGGCACCTGGAACGAAAATGTCTGGCTCGCCAGCCGCGGGGGCGGCATCGGCACCTATTGGGGCGCGGTGCGCGGCATCGGCGAACCCGTGGGCCTGAATGGCAAGACCAGCGGCATCATCCCCTTCGTCCGCGTGATGGACAGCCTGACCCTCGCGATTTCGCAGGGTTCGCTCCGCCGCGGCTCGGCCGCCTGCTATCTCGACATCTCGCATCCGGAGATTGAGGAGTTTCTGGAGGTTCGCAAGCCGTCGGGCGACTTCAACCGCAAGGCGCTGAACCTGCACCACGGCGTCCTCATCACCGACGAGTTCATGGAGGCCGTGCGCGACGGCGCCGAATTCAACCTGCGCAGCCCCAAGGACCAGAGCGTCCGCGGCACCGTCGATGCGCGCGGCCTGTTCCAGAAACTGGTCGAAACGCGCCTCGCGACCGGCGAGCCCTATATCATCTTCATCGATCAGGTGAACCGCATGATGCCCAAGCATCATCGCGACCTGGGGCTCAAGGTTTCGACCTCGAACCTCTGCTCGGAAATCACCCTGCCCACCGGCCGCGACCATCTGGGTCAGGATCGCACCGCGGTCTGCTGCCTCTCGTCCCTGAACCTCGAAACCTGGGACGAATGGAACGGCGACAAGCGCTTCATCGAAGACGTCATGCGGATGCTCGACAATGTCCTTCAGGACTATATCGACCGCGCCCCGCCCGAAATGGCGCGCGCCAAATATAGCGCCGGCCGCGAACGTTCGGTCGGCCTGGGCGTCATGGGCTTTCACAGCTTTCTTCAGGCGCGCGGCCTGCCGTTCGAGGGCGCGATGGCGAAATCGTCGAACCTGCGCATCTTCAAGCATATCCGCGCGCAGGTCGATCAGGCGTCGATGCTGCTCGCGAACGAGCGTGGCCCCTGCCCCGACGCCGCCGATCAGGGCGTGATGGAACGGTTCAGTTGCAAGATGGCGATCGCGCCGACCGCGTCGATCAGCATCATCTGCGGCGGCACCAGCGCGTGCATCGAACCGATCCCGGCGAACATCTATACGCACAAGACGCTCTCGGGCAGTTTTTCGGTCCGCAACCCGCACCTCGAAGCCCTCCTGGTCGACAAGGCGAAGAACAGCGACGCGGTGTGGAACACGATCCTCGAACGCGGCGGCAGCGTCCAGCACCTCGACTTCCTGACGCAGGACGAGAAGGACTGCTACAAGACCAGCTTCGAGATCGATCAACGCTGGCTGCTCGAACTCAGCGCCGATCGCACCCCCTATATCGACCAGGCGCAGTCGCTGAACCTGTTCATCCCGGCGGACGTCGAGAAATGGGATCTGCTGATGCTCCACTATCGCGCATGGGAACTCGGCATCAAATCGCTCTATTATCTCCGCTCGAAATCGGTGCAGCGCGCCGGCTTCGCGGGCGGGGTCGAGGCCGACAACACCGCCGAAGCCCCGGTGTACGAGTTGCAGACCACCGACTATGACGAATGTCTGGCATGTCAGTGAGGGCCGGCCGATGAATAGAAACTCCGGCTGCACCTTGGCCGCGATCGGGGCAGCCGCCGTGTTGCTGTTGATCATCCTCATCGGCTATCCGCAATATCGCGTCTATTCGCAGCGGTTGGCCGGTGAAGCCGCCTTGGCCGAAGCGCAATCGTCGCGGCAGGTCGCAATCCTTGAGGCGCGCGCCAAAAAGGAGAGCGCCATCTCGCTCGCCGAGGCCGAGGTCATCCGTGCCAAGGGCGCGGCCGAAGCGAATGCGATATTGCAGAACAGCCTCGGCGGCCCCGAAGGCTATCTACGTTATCTGCAAATTCAGGCGCTCGAATCGTCGAGAGCCTCGCTCATCTATGTTCCGACCGAGGGCGGCCTCCCAGTCACCGAAGCCCGCCGCCTCGCACCACAATAACCGCCTGCCTCAAGGATCCGACCATGCCGCTGCTAGAAGCCCGCAAGACCTACAAGCCCTTCGAATATCCGTGGGCCTATGATTTCTGGAAACGCCAGCAGCAGATCCACTGGGTGCCCGAGGAAGTGCCGCTGGGCGAGGATTGCCGCGACTGGGCGCAAAAGATCAGCGACCATGAACGCAATCTGCTGACGCAGATTTTCCGCTTCTTCACCCAGGCGGACATCGAGGTGCAGGATTGCTACCACGACAAATATGGCCGCGTGTTCAAGCCGACCGAAATCAAGATGATGCTGACCGCGTTCAGCAACATGGAAACCGTGCACATCGCCGCCTATTCGCACCTGCTCGACACCATCGGCATGCCCGAAAGCGAATATGGCATGTTCCTCGAATATGACGAGATGCGCGCCAAGCACGACTATATGGGCACCTTCGGCGTCGAAAATGACGAAGACATCGCGCGCACCCTCGCGATGTTCGGCGGCTTTACCGAGGGGCTTCAGCTTTTCGCCAGCTTCGCGATGCTGATGAACTTCCCGCGCTTCAACAAGATGAAGGGCATGGGCCAGATCGTGAGCTGGTCGATCCGCGACGAAAGCCTCCACTGCGAAGGCATCATCAAGCTGTTCCACAGCTTCGTAAAGGAACGCGACTGCCTGACCAAGGCGGTGAAGGAAGACATTATCGACACCTGTCAGAAAACGGTGCGGCTGGAGGATGCGTTCATCGACCTGGCGTTCGAACAGGGCCCCGTCCCCGGCATGACGCCCAAGGAGATCAAGCGTTACATCCGCTACATCGCCGACTGGCGCCTGGGGCAATTGGGTTTCCAGCCGATCTACATGATCGACGAACACCCCCTCCCCTGGCTCGCCCCGCTCCTGAACGG
>JAIXHQ010000056.1 GCA_030145715.1 Sphingopyxis sp.
TGCCCGTCGCTATAGCTGCGATAATTGGACGCCGTCCGGTCGGGCGCCGGCAGCAGTCCGATGCGCTCATAATAGCGGATCGTTTCGACATTCGTGCCGGTGGCACGCGACAGTTCGCCGATCTTCATCCTGTGACCCCATAACCGATACAGGATGGATATAGGGTGGCTGGCGGCCGATGTCAGCCGAGACCGACAAAGACCGCCAGCGCGTCAGCCCAGACTGTTGCCGATCCCGATCACCACGGTCGATGCCATCAGCACCCCGATGCCCAGCCACACCATCGCGCGGGTCCGCTGTCCCGCCGGCGCCCATTCCTTCAGCGCAAAGCCCCACAATGTCGAAAAGAGGATGATGCTCGCCATGTGCAGCGTCCAGCTCGAAAAGCCGAAACGCCCCATCTGGCTTTCGCCCATCGTGTAAAAGAAAAACTGGAAATACCACAGCGTTCCGCCCAACGCGGCCAGCCCATAGTTGAGCGCGAGCGGCGGTTTTGCCGTCGCGCCCGGCGCGGCGTCGCCCATAAACTGGCGCGCGCTGCGATTGCGCGCGATCAGGATGCCGCACCAGATCATGTTGGTGGTAAGGCCGCCGAGCAGAACGACGCACAGCACGGGCAGTCCTTGCCACAGCGGATCCGTCCCCGCCGCCAGTGTCAGCGCGCGGATCGGCGCCCCGGCGTCGAGTCCCCATGCGAAACATCCCGACATGATGCCGGAAAAGACGGCGATGGCGAGGCCCTTGCGAAGGTCGAACTCCGACGTGTCGGACGACGCGGTGCCGCCCGCCATCTCGCGTTCCTTGCGGCGTCCCGCCTGCGCCACCACGGCGATGCCGACCAGCGTGATCGCGATGCCAAGGAATATTGTCTGCCCGCTCGTCGTGGCGGATAATTCTCCCAATGTTCCGCGAAATATCGGTGGGCCCATCGTGCCGATGACGGTGGTAAGGCCCAGCGCCACCGCCATGCCAAGCGAGAGGCCAAGGTAGCGCATCGTCAGCCCGAAGGTCAGCCCGCCAAGGCCCCACATCGCGCCCCAGAACCAGCACCAGAACCAGATGTCGCCGGGCGTGCGGCGCAATACGCCGATCAGGTCGTTCGTCTGGATCGACGCGAACAGCCAGGGCGCGATCGCCCAGGAAAAAATGCCGCCGGTGATCCAGAAAATCTCCCACGACCAGGCGCGGATGCGCTTGTACGGTACGTAGAAGCTCGCGGACGACAATCCGCCCAGCCAGTGAAACAACACGCCCAGCAACGGGTTCGCATCCATGATCTTCTCCCCTTGTCCCCAAATTCGTCAATGTCGGGCGGTCAGCGTCTCCGGGCCGATCCTGCACAGGCTGGTGGCCCCGGTCAGCGCCATCGCGACGCGCATTTCCGCCTCGATCAGATCCAGCACATGTCGCACGCCCGCTTCGCCCGCGGCGGCCAGCGCAAAGGCCCAGGCGCGGCCAAGCAATACGCCCCTTGCCCCCAGCGCGAGCATCCGCACCACGTCGAGGCCCGACCTGATGCCCCCGTCGGCAAGGATGGTCATCCGGTCGCCGACCGCATCGGCGATACGTGGCAGCGCGCGCGCGACCGACGGCACGCCGTCGAGTTGCCGTCCGCCATGGTTTGATACGATGATGCCATCGGCCCCGACCTCGGCAGCGGCGTGGGCGTCCGCGGCATCCAATATGCCCTTGATGACGATGGGGCCCCGCCAGTGAGTGCGCACGAAATCCAGATCGGCCCAGGTCGCGCTGGCGTCGAAATTATTCTTCATCCAGCCGAGGAAATCTTCGAGCCCCGATCTGGGACCGAGCAGCGGCGCGACATTGCCAAGCTGGTGCGGGCGACCGTGGATGCCGACGTCCCACGCCCAGCCGGGGCGCCTCATCGCCTGTGTCACGCGGCGGGCCTGGCCGCGCCAGGTCGCCGCGCCCGACAACCCGGAACGGATGTCGCGATAGCGCGCGCCGGGAAGTGGCATATCGACGGTAAAGACCAATATGGGGCAACCGGCGTCGCTCGCCTGTTCTAGCAGCGCGCGCAGGAAGCCGCGATCGCGGACCATATAGAGCTGAAACCAGAAGGGGCTCGGGCATCCCCGCGTCACTTCGGCGATCGAACAGGCCGACACCGTCGACAGGGTGAAGGGTACGCCCTTTGCCGCCGCCGCGCGCGCCGCCTGGACCTCACCGCGCCGCGCCGCCATTCCGGCAAGCCCGATCGGACCCAACGCGACCGGCATCGACAATGCCTGGCCGAACAGGGTCGTCGACAGGTCGATTGCCGATACGTCGGTCAGCACCCGCTGGCGCAGCGCGACCGATTGCAGGTCGTCGATATTCGCGCGCAGCGTCTGTTCGGCATAGGAACCGCCATCGAAATATTCGAACAGGAAATGGGGCAGGCGGCGGCGCGCCGCTGCGCGGTAGTCGCCGATCGATGCTGCTTTCATGCCGTTTCTTCCATCCGTGCCGCTTCTTCGCGCCACCGGTCGCGGTAGGGCGCCAGATCGTCAGCAAGCGGCGTCACTAGTTCGAGCGGCTGGGCGGGTGGCAAGGCGGCGTCGATCAGGCGCAGCGCGCCATAGGATACGTCGTTATGCGCCTTGCCGACATAGATGCGAAGGTCGGGCCGGAGCGCCGCGAGCGCGCGCACGAAAAGCTGACCCTCGGCAAAGCGGCCCTCGATCAACAGCCTGTCGCGCGTCCCGATCAGGCCCAGCGCGGTATCGGCGACAAGCGCGGCGTAGAGCGAGACCGCAGCGCGGCGCGCGGCCGGGCTGTCGGCCTCTCCCGTCCAGCGGCCGCGGCTGTGCGGAAAGGGACCGAAACCCGGCGTAAAGGTCGGCAGCACCATCGCACCGCTGCCGAGTATATCGGGAAGCGCCGCGAGCAGCGCGGGCTGGTCGGGGGCGATGTCGATCCGCCGCGTGTCGAGGCCGATCAGCGTCTCGATCTCGCGCCCACCCATGAACCGCGCGGACGGGATGGGCCGCCCATGGACATCGACATTGACCAGGCAATCGCGCGCTTCGTCGAGCATCTGTATGTCGACTGACGCTGTATCTCCCGGTGTCCGCATCGCGACGAACCAGGTCCCGGTCGACAGCACGGTCGATTCCTGGTCCGCTATTTCGGCGAAACCCCGCGCGGCCAGCAGGGCCGCGTTGGAATCGTGCAATCCGCAATGGACCTCTGTGTCCACGGGCAGCCCGGTGAGAATTACCCATTCGGGCGTCAATTGCCCCAATATGTCCGCGGCATCGCGCAAGGGCGCAAGGCAGCTTGCCCAGCCCCGCCGCTCTGCCATTTTTGATGGCGTATCCGCGACCGGGTTCCACAAATCGGTGTGACAGCCCAGGCTGGTCCTTTCGGACGCCGCAACCCCGCTCAACCGCCAGCTCCAATATTGCGCCCAGGGCAGGATCTGCGCGCCGTCCGTGACCTTGGGGTCGAGTTGTTCGAGGCGGAATATCTGCGCCCCAAGGTTCAGCCCGTCGGGAAGGGAGGGCGATCCCGTCGAGGCAAAGGCATCGCGTTCGCGATCATAAACGGCGCGCAGCCCCGCGGGCATCGGCTCCTCATAATCGAGCGGCGGGCAGGCGAGGCGACCGTCGCGGATGATGGCGGCACCCGCGCCATGGCCGACCGGAACGATCGCGCCGACATCGGCCAGCGTCGCGAAATAGCGCAGCACCTCGACCGCCCATGCTTCGATGCCCGCGACGTCCAGAGCGCCATAGCCTGCCGTCCGAATGCGTTCATTCGGCCGCACACGCCGTTCGATCATCACGCCGCCCGCGGACCAAAGGCTCAGCTTTGCCAAGGTTTTTCCGACGTCGAGGACTATGGTTGCGCGGCCCCTCATTCATCTCCCCTTGCTTCTTCGCGACCGAATTTGATCGAACTTTATCGAAACTGATTGCAGGGCGCCAGCGATTTCGATACATGTTCGGTCATATTCGAAACAATGAGTTTCCTTCATGCCCGATCTGCTCGACGTCACGCCCCAATCTCATGCGCCCGCGCTGCTTTTTGCCATACCCGCGAATCGCTGGTCGGAAGAAGATGCGCGGGGGAAGTCGCCCGAGGACCTGCTGCTTTATCGCTCGAACCGCCTTGGGTCGGACCTGACGGTCACCAATTTCGGCGGCGGCAACACGTCCGCCAAGCTTGATGCGCGCGATCCGCTGACCGGCGAGTCGGTATCGGTGCTGTGGGTCAAGGGGTCGGGGGGCGACATCGGGTCGATGAAGCTCGACGGTTTTTCAACGCTTTATCAGGACAAGCTGTTGGGACTGGAGTCGCTCTACCGCGGCCTCGACCATGAGGATGAAATGGTCGGCTATCTGCCGCACTGCACCTTTGCGCTCAATCCGCGCGCGGCGTCGATCGATACGCCCCTGCACAGCTATCTGCCCTTTGCGCATGTCGATCATGTCCACCCGGACGCGATCATCGCGCTGGCGGCTTCGAGCGAAGGCGA
>JAIXHQ010000057.1 GCA_030145715.1 Sphingopyxis sp.
ACGGTGGACGAGGTGATGACCGCGATGCGCGCCGAAACGGTGAACGCGATCGTCGCCGATGCCTGTCCGCCGGGCAGCTATCCCGAACAATGGAACATCGACGAGATGAAGGAACGGGTCGCGAATATTCTCGACCTGTCGCTGCCGATCGATGCCTGGATGCAGGAGGATGCGGTCGACCCTGAATTGTTCGAGCAACGCATCCAAGCGCAGGCCGATGCGGTGGCTGCCGAAAAGGCGGCGCAAGTCGATGCCGAAACATGGAAGGGTATCGAGAAATCGGTGCTTCTCCAGACGCTCGACCATCATTGGAAGGAACATCTGGCAACGCTTGATGCGCTGCGCCAGGTCGTGTTCCTGCGCGCCTATGCCCAGAAACAGCCGATCAACGAATATAAGCAGGAAGCCTTTGCGCTGTTCGAACGGATGCTGTCGAACATCCGCGAGGATGTGACGCGCACCGTCGCGCGCATCGACCTGCGATTCGAGGAACCCGAAGCGATGCCGCTGCCCGATCTGCCCGACTTTTTGACGACGCATATCGATCCGTTCACGGGTGAGGACAACAGCGCTGACATCGACGGCGGCGATCTGGGCGTGATCGCCAACACGCTGCCGCCGATGCAGTCGCCGCGCCCCGATCTGCCCGACAGCGAAAATCCCTATGTCGCAATGGAAATCAGCCGCAACGCGCCGTGCCCATGCGGTTCGGGCCGCAAATACAAGCATTGCCACGGGGCGATCTGATCGGTCTGCCGCGCGCCCTTCGGTGCGCGGCAAGTCCTTGATGTCAGGGGTACACACTCCGCTTGACGAGTGCGCTTGCCAAGGCTCGCGGGCGCGATTAGCATCGCGCCCATAAGCCCGATGGCCGCGTAGCCGACGGGCGACGCAGCAGCAGGAACAGGATGCACCGCGCCACCCAGTATCGGGCGCGCGGCTGGTGGCGGCATGTTGCGTGGAAAGGGCAGGCGCATTTCCTTTTTCGACGAAATGACGAGCCAGGAGGGCGAAACCCGATCGCCCTATCGCCAATATTGCGAATGGTTCGGCGCGGAGGACGTGGCGCGCATCCAGCGCAAGACGCAGCAGGCGGAGGCGCTGTTCCGCACTACCGGGATCACCTTCAACGTCTATGGCGCCGCCGATGCCGACGAGCGGCTGATCCCCTTTGATGTCGTGCCGCGGATTCTCTCGGCCAGCGAATGGCGCCGCCTTTCGCGCGGAATCGAACAGCGCGTCCGGGCGCTGAACGCCTTTCTGTACGATATTTATCATCGGCAGGAAATCTTGCGCGCGAGCCGTGTGCCGACCGAATTGATCGCTCGGAACGAGGCGTTTCTGCCGATGATGATGGGGCTCGACCCCCCCGGCGGAATCTATACGCATATCAGCGGCACCGACATTGTCCGCACAGGCGCCGACGAATTTTACGTGCTGGAGGACAATGCGCGCACGCCGTCCGGCGTCTCCTACATGCTCGAAAACCGCGAGACGATGCTCCAGATGTTTCCGGAATTGTTCGCAAAGGTCGCGGTGCGCGAAGTCAGTGACTATCCGATCAACCTTCTGAAATCGCTTTCCGCCTGCGCCCCGCCGGCGTGCGGCGGGACGCCGACGGTCGCGGTGCTGACCCCCGGCATCCACAACAGCGCCTATTACGAGCATAGTTTTCTGGCCGATCATATGGGCGCGGAACTGGTCGAGGGGCATGATTTGCGTGTCGTCGACGGGCGTGTGGCGATGCGGACGACACAGGGGTACAGGGCGATCGACGTCGTCTATCGCCGCGTCGATGACGATTTTCTCGATCCGTTGAATTTCCGGTCGGATTCGATGCTGGGCGTGCCGGGCATCTGGGACGTCTATCGCGCCGGGGGCATCACCATCGCCAACGCGCCGGGCACGGGCATCGCCGACGACAAGGCGCTATACAGCTATATGCCCGACATCATCGAATTTTACACGGGCGAAAAGGCGCTGTTGCCCAATGTGCCGACATGGCGCTGTTCGGACCCCGACCATCTGCGCGAAGTGCTCGACCGGCTTCCCGAACTGGTGGTCAAGGAAGTGCATGGGTCGGGCGGCTATGGGATGCTCGTCGGACCCGCCGCCAGCAAAAAGGAACTTGCGGCGTTTCGCGCCAAGCTGGAAGCGAACCCGGGCAATTATATCGCGCAGCCGACCCTGTCACTGTCGACCGTGCCGATCTTTGTCAAAAAGGGCCTGGCGCCGCGGCACGTCGACCTGCGACCATTTGTGCTGATGTCGCCCCAGGGGATCACGATCACCCCCGGCGGTTTGACTCGCGTGGCGATGACGCGGGGCTCGCTGGTGGTGAACAGCAGCCAGGGCGGCGGCACCAAGGATACCTGGGTTTTGGAAGACTGATGCTCGGCAAAACGGCAGGCTCCCTCTTCTGGATGGCGCGTTATCTTGAACGCAGCGAAAATAATGCGCGCCTGATCGACGCGGGGTTTCGCATCGCGCTCACCCGGTCCTCGACCGCCGCCGCCGAATGGAAATCGGTGTTGGTGACGGCCGGGGTCAACCAGGCGTTTCAGGCGGCGCATGGAGATTATACGTCGGCGCGGGTCATCGACTTTCTGCTTCGTGACCCAGCCAATCCGTCGAGCATCCTGTCGGTCATCAAACAGGCGCGCGACAACGCCCGCACCGCGCGCACCGCGTTGACGCGCGAGACGTGGGAGGCGGTCAACACAAGCTGGATGACGCTGGTCGCGCTGCTCAAGCGGCCGGTGCGAGAGGACGACCTGCCCGATGTCCTCGCCACCATCCGCCAGCAGAGCGCGCATGTGCGCGGCGCGTTGAACGGCACGATGCTGCGCAACGACGGCTTTCATTTCTCGCTGCTCGGGACATTTCTGGAGCGCGCCGACAACACGGCGCGCATTCTGGACGTCAAATATTATCTGCTGCTGCCGTCTGTCGCCCATATCGGTACGACGATCGACAATGTTCAGTGGGAAACGATCCTGCGATCTGTATCGGCGCACCGCGCCTATCGCTGGCTGTATGGCGCGGAAATCAGCGCGCTGAAGATCGCGGAATTTCTGATCCTCTATCGCCAGATGCCACGCAGTCTCGCCTTTTGCTCCGAATGGATAGAGGATAATCTGGCCCAGCTTCAGCGCGGTTATGGCGAGGAAACCGAGGCATGGCGCATGGCCCATGCGCTGAGCCATGAAAGGCTCGCTGGGCCGATCCAGTCCATTTTCGATGGCGGCCTGCATCAATATGTAACCGGATTTTTGCAGGCGACCGCCGCACTCGCGCGGCAGATCGAACGCGATTACCGGTTCGTGGAATGACCATGCGGCTCAGCGTCGAACATATTACCCGATACCATTATGACGCGCCGGTCCGTTACGCGCTGCAGCAGGTCCGGCTGACGCCAAAGGACCGGCCGGGGCAACAGCGCGTCATCGATTGGGCCGTCGATGTCGAAGGCGGGGTGCAGCAGCTTCACTATACCGACCATCATGGCAATGGCGTCGACCTGATCGCGGTGCAGGGCGGGGCGAAGGAACTGGTCATTCGCTGTTACGGCCAGGTCGAACTGGAAACATGCGACGGCATCATCGGCGCGCACCGCGGCGCGATGCCGCTGTGGACCTTTTTGCGGCCGACACCGCTGACGCGCGCGGGGCGCGGCGTGCGCGCGCTGACCGCCCAGCTTGGCCGCGATCATGGCAGCGAAATCGAGCGCGCCCATGCGTTGTCGGCGCTGATTATCGATCGGCTGGCCTATCGCATCGGTTTTACCGACGCCGAAACCACCGCCGAACAGGCGCTGGGCGGCGACGGCGGGGTCTGTCAGGATCACGCGCACATCTTTATCGCGGCGATGCGTCACCTGGGCCACCCGGCGCGCTATGTCTCCGGCTATCTGATGATGAACGACCGAACACAGCAGGATGCAACCCACGCATGGGCCGAGGCGTATTTCGACCATATCGGCTGGATCGGTTTCGACGTGAGTAACGGCCACTCACCCGATCAGCGTTATATTCGTGTCGCGACCGGCCTTGATTATCGCGACGCCGCCCCGGTTCGCGGAATGCGCTATGGTGCAGCGCAGGAAAATCTGGTTGTCCAATTGCAGGTGCAGCAATAAGCGGGCTTCAGACCGGGCGGGGAAAACGGGATTCGATGACTTA
>JAIXHQ010000058.1 GCA_030145715.1 Sphingopyxis sp.
CGGCGCGCCCGGCATCCTGCTGGTCATGGGGCTGGGCGGGCAGTTGACGCTTTGGCCCGCCGAGTTTGTCGATTCGCTGAACGAGCGCGGCTTTCGCACCATCCGCTATGACAATCGCGCTGTCGGCCTGTCGACGCGCTTTGAAGCGGCGGGCATTCCCAATGTGAAGTGGATGATCGTCAAATCGGTGATCGGCCTGCCGGTGCGTCCGGCTTACACATTGGCCGATATGGCGGCGGACGGGATAGGGTTGCTGGATCATCTGGGTATCGACCGCGCGCATGTCGTCGGCGTATCGATGGGCGGCATGATTTCGCAGCATATCGCGGCGCGTTATCCCGAGCGGGTTCTGTCGCTGACGTCGGTGATGTCGACGACCGGCAACCGCCGCCTGCCGCGCGCGCAGAAACAGGCGATGCAGGTCCTGGCGAACCGGCCGATGAGCGGCGACAAGGAAGCGATGATCGCTTATTCGGTCAACGCCGCGCGGGTGATCGGCAGTCCCGGCTATCCCGCCGCCGAGGACCGGTTGCAGCGCCGGGTGCGGTTCGATTTCGAACGTGGCTGGTATCCGCAGGGCGTGGCGCGCCAGATGGCCGCGATCGTCGCCGATGGCGATCGCCGAACGATGCTGAAGGACGTCAAGGCACCGACGCTTGTCATCCATGGCGAGGATGATCCGCTGGTCCCGCTGCCCGGCGGGCGCGACACGGCCGACAATATCGCGGGCGCGCGGCTGTTGACGATTCCCGGCATGGGGCACGACCTGCCGCTCGCGCTCGTCGATACGCTGGCCGACGCGGTTTCGGGACACGCCACGGAGTCCGCCGTCGCACTCTAGTTCCGATCCCCGGCCCGCGAGGACGGGGAGGGGCGGACGGATTATTTCAGCGCAGCAGCAAGGCCAGCGCCGCGAGCCAGCCCTTTGCTTCGCCCTGTCCCGGTCGCGGCGTGGCGGGAAGATAGGCGCGGCAGTCGAGGCACGACGCCTGGATCGATCCGGCCGCCGTCATCATCGACAAATCCTGCACCAATCGGCGTTCGGCGAGTTGCCGGTTCATGGCCGCGATGCCGAACCAACCGCGCGGCAGCGCCGCCGTCTCTTCGCCGCCTCTCGACCAACTGGCGAGCATCTTCGAAAATTCGCTCGGCTCATCCTCGAAATATTTGGCATGGAAATCGCCGTCGATCTTGGCGAACTTGGCGGCGGCGGCCAGCGCGTCGGGCAGGCCGCCGAACTGATCGACCAGGCCGATCTGCCGCGCGGTTCCCCCCGCCCAGACGCGGCCTTCGGCAACCGTCCGGATCTTGTTGATCGGTTGCTTGCGGCTCTTGGCGACCAGGCCGATGAAGCGGTTGTAAATATCCTCGACGCTCGCCTGTGCGAGGGCGTTGAATTCGTCATTGATCCCGCCGAACACGTCGGGCTGGCCCGACAAGGGGGTCGTCGCGATGCCGTCGGCATTGACGCCGATCTTGGCCAGCGCCTGATCGAAGCTGGGCAGGATGCCGAACACGCCGATCGATCCGGTGATCGTTTCCGGTTCAGCAAAGATGCGGTCGGCGGGCGTCGAAATCCAATAGCCGCCCGACGCCGCGACATTCGCCATCGACACCACCACCGGCAGCTTCTTTGCCTTGGCCGCGAGCAGCGCCTGACGGATTTCTTCGGACGCCAGCACCGACCCGCCGGGCGAATCCACGCGCAGGACGATTGCCTTGACGCCGCTGTCGGCCGCGGCGTCGAGAATATGCTGGGCGATGGTCGCGCCGCCGGCCGAGCCGTTCGGCGCCTCTCCATCGACGATTTCGCCCACGACGGGAACAACGGCGATCGCGCTGCCCTTTTGCCCCGGCGGATTGGCGGCCACCCAGTTTTCGAGCGGGATGGCGTTATATTCCCACGGCTTGCTGTCGTCATAAGCGCCGCTGATCTCTGCAACCCGGGTGTTGAAGGCCATGCGGCTGCCGAGTTTATCGACCAGTCCGGCATCGATCGACGCCTTGGACAGATTATTGCCCGCTGCCTTCACCGCGCCCGCGGTGTCGGCGATGAAGGCATCGACCTTTGCCGCGGGGCGCGCCTTTTTGACGTCGCTCAACCAGTTGTCCCACAATATGCCGGCATAGGCGAGGTCGGCCTCCTTCGCTTCGGGCGACTGATCGTTGCGCAGGAAGGGTTCGACCGCGCTTTTGAACGTGCCCACGCGATAGATGTTCGCGGTGACGCCAAGGCGATCCATCAGCCCCTTGTAGTAAAGACGCGATCCGCCCGGTCCGGCAATCGCGACCCCGCCAATGCCGTCGGCCCAGATTTCGCTGGCGTGGGCCGCGATCTGATAACTGTCGGTCGTATAGGCCGTGGCAAAGGCGAGGACGGGCTTTTTCTTTGCGCGCACCTTGTCGATCGCGGTGCCGATTTCGGCCAGCGAAACCTGTCCGCCGCCCAGAAAACGGTCGAGGTCGAGGACGACCGATGTCACGCGCTTGTCGTTTGCCGCGGTTTCGAGGGCCTGAACGACGTCGCGAACGCGAATTTCCTTGAGCTCTGCGCCGCCGGAGAGGGCCGCGAACGGATCGACCTCGGCGGGTTGTTCGCTGACGATGCCGCCGAGGTCGATCAGCAGCGCGCCTTCGCTGACCGGCAGGCCGGCATTGGGGCGTCCGGCGAGCAAGCCGAACAGCAGCACGAAAAACAGCAGCAAAAAGATGAGCGCCAGCCCATCCTTGATCGCGACCAGCAGGTTCCAGACCTTGCGCGGAAAGCTTGTCGTCCCTTTGGGCCGGTCTTCCCCCGGCAGGGGACGGCGCACGGGAATGGCCCAGGGACCGGCGGGATCGTTCGGCGTGTTCGCTGTGCTGTCGTTCATGCCCGCGAACCTAGGGGGCCAACCCGGCCTTGGCAATCCACGCTTCGCAAGCGGGCGTTCAGAGCCAGCCTTCGCGGCGATACCAGCGCACCGTTTCGGCCAGCGCGCTGTCGGTGTCGCATTCGGGGCGCCACAGATCGGCGGGCGGGCAGGCGCCTTTGGCCGCGACCCAGTCGGGATGCGCAATATAGCGCGCGCGGTCGGGTGTCAGCTTGGCCCGGCTGCGGCGTAGCAATGTGTCGATACGGCCACCTGCCTTGAGCAGAAGGGCAGGGGTGGCCAGTGTCGACAGACGTTGCCGTCCGACCGCGCGGGCGACCGCGCGGGCGAAATCGCGGTGCGACCAGCCGTCGGGCGTGCCGTCGTCGGGTTCGTAAACCCCGCCGATGCTCGCGCCGCGGTCGGCGGCCAGCGTCACGAGCAGCCGCGCCAGTTCATCCACATAGATCGCCGACATCCGTCCGTTGGGCACCAGCGCGATACCGCGCCGGGCCATGCGGAACATATCCAGCATCTCGGTATCGCCGGGGCCGAACACGGCGGGCGGACGGACGATCGTCCAATCCAGTCCGCTGTTCATGACCACCGCTTCGGCCCGTTCCTTTGACCAGCCATAGTTGGACAGGGCGGGTTCGCGCGCCGCGAGCGACGACACATGGACCATGCGCGTCACCCCGGCACCGCGCGCGGCATCGATCACATTCGCGGTCGCGGTCGCGTTGCCGGCTTCGAACGCCGCGCGTGTCGGCACATTGACCACCCCCGCGATATGCAGAACGACGTCGGCACCTGCCGCCATTTCGGCAAGGCTGTCGGTGTCCTCCAGCGCGCCCTTGATCCATGTGACGCCGTCGCGGTCCGGTTGCGCGCGGCGCGTGAGGGCGCGGACATGCCAACCAGCCGCCACCGCCTGCTGTATTGTCGCGCGCCCGACAAAACCGGTCGCGCCGGTCATCGCAAGGACGCGCCGGGTCACAGCAGAACCATATGATCGCGGTGAACCATTGCGCTGCGCGGGGCATAGCCGAGCGCCGCCTCCTGCGCGTCGCGGCCCAGCCCGACGATATTCGCCGCGTCGGCGCCCGGATATTCGGATAGGCCGCGCGCGATGACACGTCCGTCCGGACCCGCGATGTCGACGATGTCGCCGCGCGCGAAGCCGCCGCTGACCGCCGTCACACCCGCCGCGAGCAGGCTGGCGCCGCCCTGTAGCGCCTTTGCCGCGCCGGCATCGATCTCGATCCGTCCCTTTGCGGTCAGGCCGCCCGCGAGCCAGGCCTTGCGCGCGCTGGCGCCCTTGTCAGCGA
>JAIXHQ010000059.1 GCA_030145715.1 Sphingopyxis sp.
CCGTCCTCGACGAGGCCGACGAAATGCTCGACATGGGCTTTCGCGACGATCTGGAGGAAATCCTCGACGGCACCCCCGAAACGCGCCGCACCCTGTTGTTCTCTGCAACGCTGCCCAAACCGATCGTTCAGCTCGCAAAGCGTTACCAGCGTGACGCGCTGCGCATTTCGACCGTTGGCGAAGACCGCGGTCATGGCGACATCAGCTATCAGGTCGTGACCGTCGCCCCCGCCGACATCGAGGGAGCGGTCATCAATCTGCTTCGCCTTCACGAGGCAGAGACGGCGATGCTGTTCTGTGCCACGCGCGACAATGTCCGCCGCCTTCACGCCAGCCTGGTCGAACGCGGATTTGCGGCGGTCGCCCTGTCCGGCGAGCATAGCCAGAACGAACGCAACCATGCGCTTCAGGCGCTGCGCGATCGCCGCGCCCGCGTCTGCGTCGCGACCGATGTGGCCGCGCGCGGTATCGACCTGCCGACGCTCAGCCTGGTCATCCACGTCGAAATTCCCCGCGATGCAGAGGCGCTTCAGCACCGGTCGGGCCGCACCGGCCGCGCGGGTAAAAAGGGCACCGCCGTCATCATCGTCCCCTATCCGCGCCGCCGCCGCGTCGACGGCATGTTGCGCGGGGCACGGATCAACGCCGAATGGATGGAGGCGCCGACCGCCGCCGACGTCCGCGCGCGCGATCAGGAACGGCTGATCGAAAAGCTGCTCGCCCCCGTCGAGCATGAGCCCGAGGATATGGAACTGGCGCAGCGGCTGATGGCCGAACGCAGCGCCGAAGACATCGCCGCATCGCTGGTTCGCGCCCACCGCGCGCTGATGCCGCCGCCTGAAGACCTGATCGAAAACGGCCCGCGCGGCCGCGACCGCCCCGAACGCGGCGAACGGTTCGAACGACCGGAGCGCGGCGGCGCCGACCGCCGCGAAGGGTTCGAGGACAGCGTCTGGTTCCGGCTGAACATCGGCCGTCACCAGAATGCCGACCCGCGCTGGATCCTGCCTTTGCTTTGTCGCCGCGGACATGTCAGCAAGAATGAGATCGGCGCGATCCGCATCGGTCCCAAGGAAACGATGTTCAACATCCCACGCGGTATCGCCGACCGATTCATGGAAGCGGTTCAGCGCAGCGCCAACGCCGATGGCGAGGACGACAGCGGCGTGGCGATCACACCGGCACCCGACGGCCCGACCTATCCGCCGCGCCGTGACAAGGGTTCGGGCGACCGTGCCCCCCGCGCCACGCTGGGCCGCGCGCCCGGTGGCGATCGTGGCCCGCGCGGCCCCGGCGGCCCGCGCGACAAAAATGAACGTTATAAGCCCAAGCCCTATGGCCAGCGCAGCCCGCGCCGCCCGAAATAATCGGTCATCGCGAGCATAAAGAAGCGATACGATACGGGGCGGCGCTGCGTTGGCCCGGATCGCTTCGCTGCTTTCGGCTCCTCGCAAGGGCGCGTGAAGTGGACGCACGGCCCTTGCGCTCCGCCGCCCGGCCCGGCAGATGGACCGGACAGCAGGAGAGCGGCCATGCAAGCGATCGAAGCCTTTATCGAAAGCCAGGGCGGACCCGAGGTGATCGACTGGCGCGAGGTGACGCTGGGCGATCCCGGCCCCGGCCAGGTCCTGCTGCGCCAGACCGCGGTGGGGCTGAACTACATCGATACCTATCACCGCGACGGAACCTATCCGGTGTCGCTGCCCGGCGGCCTGGGCGTCGAATCGGCTGGTGAGATCGTCGCGGTGGGCGCCGACGTCCATGGGCTTCAGCCCGGCGACCGGGTCGCGACCTTTGGCCCCGAACGGACGGCCTATGCCAGCGCGCGGATCGTCGGCGCGGCATCGCTGTTCAAACTGCCCGCCGACATTGACGACGAAACCGCCGCGGCGGCGCTGCTCAAAGCCTGTACGGTCGAGGCGCTCGTCGAACGCTGCGCCAAGGTCGAGGCCGGTTCGCCCGTGCTGGTCCATGCCGCGGCGGGCGGCGTCGGGCTGATCCTTGTCCAGTGGCTGAAGGCGGTGGGCGCGACGGTGATCGGCACCGTCAGCACCGAGGCAAAGGCCCAGGCGGCGCGGGAAGCCGGCGCCGACCATGTGCTGATGTACAAGAGCGACGATGTCGCGGCGCATATCCGCGAAATCACCGATGGCCAGGGCGTTCCCGTCACCTTTGACGGCATCGGCATGGCGACATGGGAGGTATCGTTGAAAGCGACCGCGCGGCGCGGGCTGATCGTCAGCTTTGGCAATGCGGGCGGGCCGGTCACGGGGGTCAACCTGGGCATTCTGGCGCAGCATGGTTCGCAGTTCGTCACCCGGCCGACATTGTTCGATTATTATATCCATCCGGGCGAACGGGCGGCGGGTGCCGCGCGGGTGTTCGAGATGATCGCATCGGGCGCGGTCAAGATCACCATCGGGCAGCGGTATGGATTGCAGGATGCGGCGCGCGCCCATGCCGACCTGCAGGCCGGGCGGACGACGGGATCGAGCCTGTTGATCCCCTGAACCGCGAAGTGCCATGCCGCGTGCTCTGTTGCGGTTACGCCTTTAACCGTTCCGCATGCCACGCGACATGGTCGGCCATGAAGGTCGAGATGAAATAATAGCTGTGGTCATATCCCGGCTGCATCCGGATCGTCGCCTTCTGCCCCGCCAGTTCACATGCGTCCGCCAAAAGATGCGTCTTCAACTGGTCGGACAGGAAATTGTCGGCCTCCCCCTGATCGACCAGCAGGTCGGGTAGCCGCGCGCCGCCCGCGATCAGGGCACAGGCGTCATAGGCGCTCCACGCCGCGCGGTCGTCGCCCAGATAATGGCCCAGCGCCTTTTCGCCCCAGGGGCATTGCAGCGGCGCGACGATCGGCGAAAAGGCGGACACCGACCGGAAACGGTCGGGGGTGCGCAGCGCCACCGTCAGCGCGCCATGGCCGCCCATCGAATGGCCGGTGATGCCCTGCCGCGTCATGTCGGCGGCGCCGAATTCGCGCAGGATCAGCGACGGCAATTCATCCTCGACATAGGAGCGCATCCGGTAATTCGCCGCCCATGGCTCCTCGGTCGCATCGACGTAAAAGCCGGCGCCCAGCCCGAAATCATAGGCCGCGTCGGGATCGTCGGGGACGCCTTCGCCGCGCGGGCTGGTGTCGGGCGCGATGAAGATCACGCCATGTTCGGCGCAGGCGGCGCGATACTCACCCTTTTCCATCACATTGGCATGGGTGCAGGTCAGGCCCGACAGATACCAGAGGACCGGCAGCTTTGCCCCCGGTTCATGATCGGGGACAAAGACGGCAAAGGTCATGTCGGTGCCCGTCGTCGTGCTGGCATGTTTATACACGCCCTGCGTCCCGCCATGGCTGCGAACGGTGGAAATGGTTTCGAGGGTCATGCGGGTTCCTGAACGGGGATGGACGCGACAAGAGGCTGATGTCCCCAATGACGCAGCAGGTCGAGGATCGTTGCGCCGGACAGGCCCAAGGTTCCCGTGTTGCGCAGCGGGTGGACGTTCACGGTCGCCGCCGCCGCCAGCACGGCGTCCAGCACGATGGTGATGCTGCCCGGATCGGCGTTGATCGCGGCCAGCGGCGTGACCGACCCCGGCGCGATGCCGATCAGCCGTTCCATGTCGTGCGCCTTGCCGAAGCTCACCCGCTTGCTGCCAATCGCGGCGGGCAGCGCCTTTAGATCGACGCGCGCCGCGCCGGGAACGGTGACGAGCCAAAAGGCGCCGCCGCCATCCCTGAGGAACAGGTTTTTCGTATGTTCGCCGGGTATCGCGGCGTTCACCGCGTCGCTTTCGGCCACGGTGAACACCGCCTCATGCTCATAGGCGGCGAAGGGGATGGCCAGCGCCTTCAGGTCGGTCAGCAATCCCGCTTCGCCGCGCATGACGGGTTTTCAGACGACGCGGTGAAGCGCGCAGAGCTTGTTGCCCGACGGATCGCGCAGATAAGCGAGATACATGGCGCCGAAGCCGCCTTCGCGAATGCCCGGCGGGTCTTCGATCGAGGTGCCGCCATTTTCGACGCCCGCCTTGTGCC
>JAIXHQ010000060.1 GCA_030145715.1 Sphingopyxis sp.
ATCGCCCTGTTCAGCGGCAATTACAGTATGACGACCGACGGCGCGAACAAGGCGCTGAATCGCCTTGTCGGCTATCTTTTGGCGCATGGGGCGGCGGTCCGCATCTATTCCCCAACGATCGCCAACCTCGACTTTGAACCGACGGGCGAGGTGGTCAGCGTGCCGTCGGTCGCGATCCCCGGCCGCAGCGAATATCGCATTCCGGTGTCGCTTTCGTCGCGGGTTCGGGAAGACCTTGCCGAATTCGCTCCGAATATCGTCCATATTTCCAGTCCCGACCGTGTGGCGCGGCAGGCCGCGGCATGGGCCCGGCGGCGGCGTCTTCCCGTCGCCTGTTCGGTTCACACACGGTTCGAAACCTATTTTCGCTATTATAACCTCTCCTTTCTGGAACCCGTGATCGTTGCCTGGTTGCGCAAGCTTTATCGCAAATGCGATGCGCTGATCGCGCCATCCGAAAGTTTTGCGCAGGTGCTGCGCGAACAGCGGATGAACTATGACATCGGCATCTGGACCCGCGGCGTCGAGCAGGAGATTTTTAATCCAGCGCGCCGCGACATGGCATGGCGGCGGTCGCTCGACATTGCCGACGACGTCCCCACCATCGCCTTCCTCGGCCGACTGGTCATGGAAAAGGGGCTGGACGTCTTTGCGGATACCATCGACGTGCTGGCGCGCCGCGGAGTGCCTCATAAAGTCGTCGTGATCGGAGAGGGACCCGCCGGCGAATGGTTCGAATCGCGTATGCCAAGGGCCAGGTTCGTCGGCTTTCAGGGCGGAGAGAATCTGGCCGTCGCCCTGGCGTCCTGTGACATTTTCTTCAACCCGTCGGTGACCGAAACCTTTGGCAATGTGACGTTGGAGGCGATGGCGTGCGGTTTGCCCGTCGTGGCCGCGCGCGCCACCGGCAGCGCCAGCATCGTCAAACATGGCAAAACCGGCTATCTGGTGGCGCCGGGTTCGATCACCGGCTTTGCCGATCATCTTCAACATTATTGCGGGGACATTCCGCTTCGTGCCGAGCATGGAGCCGCAGCGGTTGTGGAGAGCAGCGCGTATCAGTGGGATGCGATCAACCAGACAGTCGCCGATACCTATATCCGCCTGATCCGCCAGAAGCAGCGGCACGGGGGCTGAGCGCCCGATGGGCGGAGATCTGTTCGGCGGGGATGTGCCCGAAGCGCAAAGAAGCAGCACGGCGGCGCCCGTCCCGCTGGCCGAACGGTTGCGCCCTCGGTCGCTGGACGATGTCGTCGGACAGGACCATCTGACGGGCCCGGACGGAACGATCGGACGGATGGTTGCGGCGGGGCAATTGTCGTCGATCATCCTTTGGGGACCGCCCGGCACGGGCAAGACCACGATCGCGCGCCTGCTGGCCGAGGCGGTGGGGATGCGCTTCGCGCCGCTTTCCGCCGTTTTTTCAGGGGTTGCCGACCTCAGGCAAGCCTTTGCGGATGCCGAGAAAATGGCGGCGGCGGGCAAGCGCACGCTGCTTTTCGTGGACGAAATCCACCGTTTCAATCGCGCGCAGCAAGACGGATTTCTGCCCTATGTCGAGCGCGGCACCGTCGTTCTGGTCGGCGCGACGACTGAAAATCCGAGTTTCGCACTGAATGCGGCGCTTTTGTCGCGAGCGCAGGTCCTCGTGCTGGAGCGGCTGGATGAAGCGGCGCTGGCCCGGTTGGTCGAACGCGCCGAAACCGAAACAGGTCGTCCGTTACCCGTCACCGGCGATGCCAGAACAGCCTTGATCGCCAGCGCGGACGGCGACGGGCGTTTCCTGCTCAATCAGGTCGAAACGCTGTTCGCGGCGGCAATCGATACGCCGCTCGATCCGGCCGAACTCGCGCAGTTCCTGCATCGCCGTATGCCGGTTTATGACAAGGATCGCGACGGGCATTATAATCTCATCTCGGCGCTTCATAAGGCGCTGCGCGGATCGGACCCGCAGGCCGCGCTCTATTATATGGCGCGGATGTTGGTCGCGGGCGAGGAACCTCTTTACCTGTTGCGTCGGCTTGTTCGGTTCGCCAGCGAGGACGTTGGCCTCGCCGATCCGCAGGCGATAGTGCAATGCCTGGCGGCAAAGGATGCCTATCAATTTCTCGGTTCGCCAGAGGGCGAACTCGCCATCGTACAGGCATGCCTCTATCTCGCGACCGCGCCCAAATCAAACGCGGCCTATGCGGCGCAAAAGGCGGCGTTCGCGTCGGCGCGTGACACCGGTTCGCTGGCGCCCCCCGCCAATATCCTGAATGCCCCGACCAAGCTGATGAAGGATCTCGGCTATGGGGCGGGTTATGAATATGACCATGACGCACCCGAAGGCTTTTCGGGCGCCGATTACTGGCCGGAAGGAATGGGCGCGCAGACCTATTACCGCCCGACAGATCGCGGCTTTGAAAAGCGGATTGCCGAGCGGATTGCGTGGTGGGACGAGCAGCGTCAGGCCCGCGGCAACGGCTGATCGCTCCATCCCGTCACTTGCTTATTCGAACGGCGGATAGCGTTCAAAGGCGGGAAGACCGTTCAGGCTTTCCATCCAGCCGATCCGTTCGGCGGTCTGGATCTGCGCTTGCGCAGGGATCAGGTCAGGGTCGTCGAGCGTTCCTGTCTGGACGTCGGTCTGGCCCGGGAAGATCGCGTCATTGGTATAAAAAAGCCCCGTTCCGCATGTGTCGCAGAAGTGGCGGCGGCCATGTTCGGATGACGCATAGACCTTTGCCGTCCCGCTGATGTCGATCGCATCATTTCCGACCAAGGCCCAGCCGACCATCGGCGCGCCAGCATGGCGGCGGCAATCGCTACAGTGGCACAGCGCATGATGTTCGACCGCCGTCGACATTGAATAACGGATCGCACCGCAATGGCATTGGCCGGTGGCGCGGGGGGCTGCTTCGGTCATATGATCTCTCTCCCTCGAATGCGGAATTGAGAACATATCATAAACATTGCCGATCGCCAAGCCGTTCAGCTGCTCTCGCTCTTGCGAGATGGACGTATAATTGTCCGTGCCATGGCAGTTTGGCGATCACTCGCCCAAGTCCACGCCGTGCGCCGCCGCCCAGCTTTGATACTGGCCGCGTGGGTCGGCTGTCGGCTGGGCCAGGATGGCGGGCATGTCAGCGCGCAGGGCGGCAAGGTCTAGTGAGCGGATCATCGCCTTTACCGGGCCGACCCCTGCGGGCGTGATCGACAGCCGTTGGATGCCGACGCCGAGCAGGGCCATCGCCTCCAGCGGGCGGCCGCCCATTTCGCCGCATACGCCAAGAGCCACCCTTGATCCCGATACGATCCGCACGACGCGCGCCAGATAGCGCATGACGGTCGGCGACAGCCAGTCATATCGTTCGGCGAGGCGGGGATGGGCACGGTCGGCGGCGAAAAGGAACTGGGTCAGGTCGTTCGTTCCGACCGACAGAAAGTCGAGATGGGGCAGCATCAGGTCGAGCGTTTCGACGAGGCCGGGGACTTCGAGCATCGCGCCATAGCGGATCGCGGCGGGCAGTTTCTTGTTGTGGCTCGCCAGCCATGCGCGCTGGCCGACGAACAGGTCGCGCGCGGCTTCATATTCCCATGGTTCGGAAACCATCGGGAACATGACGTTGAGCGTCCGTCCGGCGGCGGCCTCGATCAGGGCGCGGGCCTGCACTTTCAGCAAGCCTTCGCGTTCCAGCGCCAGCCGCAGCGCCCGCCATCCCATCGCGGGATTTTCCTCCTGCGCGCCGTCGCTGACAGTCATATAAGGCAGCGCCTTGTCGCCGCCGATGTCGACGGTGCGAAAGATTACGGGGCGATCGCCCGCCGCGTCGAGAACGTCG
>JAIXHQ010000061.1 GCA_030145715.1 Sphingopyxis sp.
CGGCCGCGCCGGCCATCGTCGAAAGCGGCTTGCCGATGGGCATCATACCCGCCGGGACCGCGAACGACCTTGCGCGCACATTATCCATCCCGCTCGATTTCGCCGAGGCCGCCGATGTGATCGTCGAAGGGCACAAGCGAAAGATCGACATTGGCATGGTCAATGGCCATGCCTTTTTCAACGTGGCGAGCATCGGGCTTAGCAGCGAGTTGGCCCAGAAACTCGACCCCGCGATCAAAAAGCGTTTCGGGCGGCTGGGCTATGCGGTCGCGGCGCTCCGGATATTGCTGGGCGCAAGGCGCTTTACCGCGCAGATTACCGAAAAGGGCCGCACCACCAGCGTCGCAACCTATCAGATCGCGATCGGCAATGGCCGGCTTTATGGCGGCGGCAATATCGTCGAACAAAATGCCGCGATCGACGACGGCAACCTCGATCTCTACAGCCTTGAGATAAAGAATCTGTGGAAGCTCGCGCTGATGCTGCGCGCCTTTCGGTCGGGGACGCATGGCGCGTGGAAAGAGGTTCGCACCGCCAAATGCGTCGAATTCGACATCCAGACGCGCTTGCCTATGCCGATCAATACGGATGGCGAGATCGTGACAGCCACACCCGCGAATTTTCGCGTGCTGCCCCAGGCGATTACGGTACTCACGCCATGCGATTGCCCGTTCGAACCGCGACATTTCCCGCTGTATCACCACTGACGGCGACGCCTTGGAGAATCGTCAAGCGTCACCGAGTGGCAGACGCCGCCGCGCGCCGTTTAGTGGCGCGAACGGTTCTGGTGATGCGACGGGCGCTGATAATAACGCCGTTCGTGGCGGTCGCGCCGTTCGTAGCGATGGTTATTGCCACGATATTGGGGGCGATAATAACCATTATAGCGATAATTGGGCGCATAACCGTAATAGGTCACGCCGTAACCGCCCGACCGATAGCCGCCGTCATGGCCGCGCGGCCTGTCATGGCCGCCATTCCAGCCGCCGCTCCATCCGCCGCGATCGCCGTGATGCTGCGCCAATGCCGTGCCGGGTATGGCCATCGCCAGCAGCGCGGCCGCCATCATCGTGATTTTGCGCATATCGTCTCTCCTTTACGGCGACGATTTAGCTCTTATCGCTTTGAACCCCGCCTGAACCGGCGGGTCACGGTGGCGCGGCAGCGGCAGGCCGGTCCGCAATCGCGGCGAATGCCGATTTCGCTCTCGATGCGATGGCCCCCAGCAGCGCCGGGGGCCTGTATCGCCTATTTCTTTGCAGCGGCCACGGCGGCCCGGACCTGCGCGTCGAGCTGCTCGGGCGAGAAGCTTTCGAGCGGCTTGCCGTTGACGAAAAAGGTCGGCGTTCCACGCACGCCGAGCGTCGATGCGTCGGCGATATTCTGTTCCATCCACTTCATCGCGTCGGCCGACGGCATCGCGCGCGCGGCCTTGACGTCCAGCCCGGCCTTTTCGGCGGCGGTCCAGGCCGCGTCCATTTTTCCATCGTGCCAGTCGGGCTGGGAATCGATGACGGCCTGGATCACCGGCTCCAGCTTGCCCTGGGCGCGCGCCGCTTCGAGAAGGACGATCGCTTCGGCGGAACCCTGGTGCAGAGGAAGATAGCGAAGAACGAGCCGCACATCCTTTGGATTGGCCGCCAGTATCGACTTTACCTGGGGAAAGAAGGCGCGACATGCCTCGCACGACGGATCGAAAAATTCGACGATCGTGACGGGCGCCGTCTTGGGGCCGATGACGGCCGAGAACGGACGTTCGAAGACTTCGGGAGCGATGCCCTTCACCTGCGGCGCGGGGGGCTCCCCGGCGACCGAACCACTATACAGCATGACACCGCCGGTGAACGCGAGCGCCGAGACGAGCAGAGTCGCAACCACGCCTTTACGTCTGTTCATGATTTTAATCTCCTTTGAAAAACAAGCAGCAGGGCAAGAATGAGGGTAAAGGCGCCCAGCGAGAGCAGCGGCAGCGGGATACCGCCGATCGCCATCGTCTCGCCCGAGCAGGAAGGACCAGCCCCGCACGGCATGATCGGCGTCGGGATGATACCAGCGTAAAGCAGCAGATGCACGAAGGCAACGAGCCAGCCGAGGACCGCGAGCGCGCCCGCATAGGGCAGCACCCCCCGGTCCGACCGGAACGCCGCCAATCCCAGAATGATCGCCAGCGGGAACATGAAGGCGCGCTGGAACCAGCAAAGGTTGCACGGCGCCTGCCCCATCACCTCTCCGATGAACAGCACCGCGAGGCTGGACAGCAGAGCCACGCCCCATGCGGCGGCGAGCGGGCGCCACTTGCGCGGCGCGAGGACAGGCAGGCCGGTCATTGCCGCGCGCTCCGAAACCGGGGCTGGGGCCGACGCGGCGGCTGGCGCCGATATTTTTTTTCCAGATAGGAGAGGAGCATGGAATCAACGGAATCGATCATCTTTTCGAACCTTTTGCGCGTCGCCGGCAAATGCAGCCAGACAAGAAAACCGGTGCAGCTGTAGCTGTGGTGGATTTTGGTTCCCCCTTGGACCGGCGACAGCGCATAGCTTTCCTCGAAAGATAGAAGGAAACCGGAACGCACATCAATGGTCATCAGCCGTTCGGGATAGGCTGCAAGCAAACGCACCGGTACTGCTGCGAACGCCGGCTTTCGCGGGTCGTCCCGCAATTCATACCGGAGCATGACGGGATCGTCGGCCAACTGCCTGATCCGGACATAGGGATTCCATATCTTGTGATTTTCGAAATCCTCCAGCACCGTCCAGATTTGGCCCGGTGTGAAGGGCAGGATCCGCTCCCGTTCGAAATCGATCGTCGGTCCCTTCCCCGCAGCCTGTCCCATGGTCAGGCGCGGTCGCGGTACGCAAGAAGGCGCAGCGCGTTCGCGACCACGATAAGCGTCGATCCTTCATGAACCGTGACCGCAAGGCCGATCCCCAGACCCATGATGGTCGCGGGGATAAGCATCGCGACGACACCCAGGCTGACGACGAGGTTCTGGCGGATGATCCAGCGTGTCTGACGACTGAGCCCGATTGCGAAAGGCAGATGGGCCAGATCATCGGCCATCAACGCGACGTCGGCGGTTTCAAGGGCGACGTCGGACCCCGCCGCGCCCATGGCGATGCCGACCGTCGCGCTCGCCATCGCCGGTGCGTCATTGACCCCGTCACCCACCATCGCGACCGGCTGCTGCGCTTTCAGATCGCGGATCGCATCGACCTTTTGATCGGGCATGAGGTCGCCCCAAGCTTCCTCTATCCCCACCTCTGCGGCGATCGATTCGGCGACTTTCTGGTGATCGCCGGAAATCATGATCATGCGGCCGATGCCAAGATCGCGCAGTTTTGCGATCGTATCCCGTGCCGCCGCGCGCGGCGTATCCATCAGGCCGATCGCACCCAGATCGCGGTCGCCCAGGCGGACAGCCATCGTCGTGCGGCCCTGTTCGCGCAGCCGTTCGATCGCGCCCGCCACTTCTGCGCCAAGCGGCGCGATGCCGTCGGCGCCAAACATTTCGGCCTTGCCGATATAGACGGTTTGCCCTTCCACCTTTGCAACGACACCGCGGCCGGTAAGGCTGTTCAGATCGTCGGCGGCAGGAACGGTGACGGATGCCAGCATCGCCTCTCCGTCACGCGCGATGGCAGCGGCAAGCGGATGATCGCTCAGGCGTTCGACCGCGACCGCGACGCGCAGCAATTCTTCCTGCGACACGCCGGCGGCGGTGGCGACATCGGTGATGCGCGGCTTGCCTTCGGTCAGCGTCCCGGTCTTGTCGAACGCGAGAGCGGTCAGCGACCCCAGATTTTCAA
>JAIXHQ010000062.1 GCA_030145715.1 Sphingopyxis sp.
AACTGGCCGATCGGATCCCGCACTGGCGCGACAATGCGGCGTCGCATCTGGCCGAACAGGATCGGCTGTTCGCCCATACGATGGACTATCGGGCCGGTGAGACATCGGTGGCGCGGGGAACGGCGGCGCTGGTCGATTATGCCGCGACGCTTCGCGAACGCTGATCGGGTAACGCGGGGTTATCGCGGGGTGACGGATGGCGGGAAGGGCGGTCCAGCATCGCTATCGAAATCGCAGAATTCCCAGCCCATGGCGGCGGCGATCGCGGCCTGTTTGCGCCCGCGCCCAATCAGCCAGGCTTCGTCGGCCAGCGCAAAGATGGGCGCATCGCTGGCATGATCGGAATAGGCGCGGACATGCGCCGTACCGTCGCCCGCATTTTCGGTCAGCCATTCGGACACGCGCCGTCCCTTTTCGGCGCCATAGCAATTGGGCCCGTCGAGCGACGGCAGCCAGTTTCCTTCGCCGTCGCGCCGGTGCCGCGAGGCGACGATGGCGTCAAATTCCAGCGCCTGTGCAATGGCGGAGGCATAAAATTCGGGGGCGGCGGTCGCCATCAGCAATCGATAGCCGTCGGCGCGGTCGCGGGCGATGCTGGCCGCGGCGCCGGGGGGCACGTCGCGCGGCACGCGCCACGCCGCGAAGGCCAGGGCAAGGCGCTGGGCGCGGGCGGGGGATAGGCTGGGCCCCAGCATCAGGCGGATGGCGCCCGGTTTGAAACGATCGCGCCCATAGAGCCGCAGCGCATAGCCGATCATCAGGGCGGCCAGCACCGGGATCAGCAGCAGCCGCCACGGCGCTTCGCGCCACGCCGCCCACAGCAGGAACAGGGTGAAGGTGGGTTTGCGCAGGACCGTCCGGTCGAGGTCGTAGATCGCGATACGGGGAAGGGCGGCGGGCGGTGTCATCGGTGGCGGCGTAGCGGCATATCGCCGCATTTACACCCCCTCCTCTTTGCGCGGGGGATGCCGGGGGCCAGCCTTAATTCCCGCCAACATCCCCTTGCCCCTTCTGCGCAACGGGGCTAGTCAGCCCGCGATTGCATAAGGGAAACCGTGATATGGCCGAATTTCGTCTGCCCAAGAACAGCCGCCCGCAAAAGACGGGCAAGGTCCACAAGGCCGAGGGCGCGGCTGCGGTAAAGAAATTCAAAGTCTATCGCTACGATCCCGACAGCGGCGAAAATCCGCGATTCGACACGTTCGAGATCGACACGCAGAAATGCGGACCGATGGTGCTCGACGCGCTCATCAAGATGAAAAGCGAGCAGGACGCCTCGCTGACTTTTCGCCGGTCGTGCCGCGAGGGCATTTGCGGTAGCTGTTCGATGAACATGAACGGCAAAAATGGTCTTGCTTGCACCACGGCGATCGAGGACCTGAAGGGCGATGTCACGATCACGCCGCTGCCCGCGATGGATGTCATCAAGGACCTTGTCCCCGACTTCACCCATTTCTATGCGCAATATGCGTCGATCGAACCCTGGCTGAAGACCAAGACGACGACGCCGAGCGGCAAGGAACGGTTGCAGTCGCCCGCCGAACGCGAAAAGCTGGACGGGCTGTATGAATGCATCCTGTGTGCCTGTTGCTCGACAAGCTGCCCCAGCTATTGGTGGAACAGCGACAAGTTCCTTGGCCCCGCGATCCTGCTTCAGGCCTATCGCTGGCTGGCGGACAGCCGCGACGAGATGACCGGCGAACGGCTGGACGAACTGGAAGACCCGTTCCGCCTTTATCGCTGCCACACGATCATGAACTGTTCGAATGCCTGTCCCAAGGGGCTGAGCCCGGCGCGCGCGATCGCCGAGATCAAGAAGCTTGAGGCCGAGCGGCAGGTGTGAACGACGGGATCGAGGAACCCCGGCGCCGCGAAAATTTCAGCGCCGAGGATATGGACGGCGGCTGGCTGAGCTGGAACCTCAAGGATCCGACGCGGTTCAACAATTTCATCGAACCGTTGATGGTGCGGGTCGAGACGCCGACCGGCGATGGGCGTCCCCGCGCGCGGGTGCGGATGCTGCCGACGCGCAAGCACAGCAATCTGGGCGATAATGTCCATGGCGCGGTGACGCTCGCGCTGGTCGATATTGCGCTGTTCGCGGCGTCGCATCAGTTCGGATCGATCGACGCGGGCCATTCGGTGACGCTCGACCTGTCGACGCAGTTCGTCGGCGCGGGGCGTGTCGGCGAGCCGCTTGACGCCGTGGTCGAACTGGTGCGCGAAACCGGGCGGCTGATCTTTCTGCGCGGGCTGGTGGTGCAGGGCGAAGCCGACCGCGACATCATCCTGAGCTTTGCCGGAACGATCCGCAAGGCGAGCGGCAAATGACCGATGTTCTGGCGGCCTATGACGCGCTGGTCGTGGCGGGCGAACTGCGCCCCGATCCCGAACAGCGCGCGGCCGCCGAGCGGCTGAACCAATTACAGGCCGATCTGGAGGCCGCGCCAAGGCGCGGCACCCTGTTCCAGCGCCTTGCGGGCCGCAAGCCGGAGGCGCTGCACGGTGTCTATTTGTGGGGCGCGGTCGGGCGCGGCAAATCGATGCTGATGGACCTGTTCTATGACGAGCTTGCCATCGAGCGGAAGCGCCGCGTCCATTTCCATGCCTTCATGCTCGACGTCCACGCCCGGATGCGCGACGTGCGCAAGGGCGAAAGCGGCGATCCGATCCCGCTGGTCGCCGACGCGATCGCGGACAATGTCCGCTGTCTGGCGTTTGACGAAATGGTGGTGAACAACAGCGCCGACGCGATGATCCTGTCGCGCCTGTTCACCGCCTTGATCGACCGCGGCGTCACCGTGGTCGCGACATCGAACCGCCCGCCAAGCGACCTGTACAAGGACGGGCTGAACCGCGAGCATTTCCTGCCCTTCATTGCGCTGGTCGAACGGCGGATGGACGTGATGAGCCTGAACGGGCCGACCGATTATCGCCGCGACCGGCTGGGCGATGGTGCGCGCTGGTTCGTTCCCGCCGACGATGCCGCGAGCGCCGCGCTGTCCGCCGCCTTCTTTCGCCTGACCGACTATCCGCCCGAGGACCGCGACCATGTGCCGACGCTGGAACTCGATGTCGGGGGCGGGCGGATGCTGCATGTGCCAAAGGCGCTGAAAGGCGTCGCGGTCTTTTCGTTCAAGCGGCTGTGCGGGGAAGCGCGCGGCGCGTCCGATTATCTGGCGGTCGCGCGCCATTTCCATACCGTCATCATCGTCGGCATCCCGCGGATGGGTCCGGAAAATCGCAACGAGGCGGCGCGGTTCGTGACGCTGATCGACGCGCTTTATGAATATAAGGTCAAGCTGCTCGCCAGCGCGGCGGCGATGCCCGACCAGCTTTATCTGGCGGGTGACGGCGCGTTCGAGTTTGAGCGCACCGCGAGCCGCCTCGCCGAAATGCAGTCGGACGATTATCTGGCGCTAGGCCATGGCCAGGAAGACACCGCTTAATATCTTGCCCAAACGCGACGAATGCACCGTCGCGTGGATGATGTCGCGGATGTAGCGAACCTCGTGCACCAGATGGCCGATGCCCTGTTCGATCGTCCGGCGCGCGGTGCGCAGCGGTTTCGGCGCGGCGATGCCGATCCGCGCCGGTCGATCGGGCGGTCCGGGCAGCGTTGCAAAGCCGCCACTGACCAGGCGCGGGTCGTCGGCCACCGCGCGGCACAGCGCCTCCATGCGGGAAATCGCAAGTCGGTTGGCGACCCGGCGGTCGCGGCTCAACAGTTCAAAACTGTGGCTGAAGGCCGAAAACTGGATCGCGCCGCTTGCCGC
>JAIXHQ010000063.1 GCA_030145715.1 Sphingopyxis sp.
ATCAAGGTCGCGACCATATCGATCGGCGGCGGCGACGGCTTCGCGCGCACGCTGGCCGGGACGATCGACGTCGACAAGGCGCTGGCAGAGGGGTATCGCCGCAACCACAGCGGCGATTATGCGGAGGCCGCCGAATTTTTCGAGGCCCTGTCGCGCCGCACCCTTGCCGAACAATCGGCCGCCGACATCGACCCGACCGAATTTACGCTGAACCGCGCGCTGCAACGGTCGAACCTGGGCGAATTTGCCGAAGCGGACCGCCTGTTCGCAGAGGTGGAGGCGATCCCGACGGGCGATCCGGTCCAGCTTCGCCTGCGCCGCAATTTCCGCGCGATCGACGCGCTCAACCGCCGCGATTATGACGGCGCGGCGGCGCTGCTGCAACGGCCGGTCGCGCCGCTGACCGGCGGCGTCACCCTGGCCGATGGCGCGGTGACGCTGACCCCCGCGATCGTCGCCGGGATGAACAGCGGCGACAGCGCCCGCGCCGTGCGCCAGACCAGCGACCGCGAACGGCTGACCCCGACCGAACGGGCGCAGATCATCGATGCGCAGGCGACCCATTTGTTCGGCACCGTCGAACGGCTGCGCGGCAATGCGGCGGCGGCAAAGGCGGCGCAGACGCGGGGGCTGGCCGACGCCCTGGCCGTTCGCCAAGGCCGCGTCACCTCGATCATCCGCCTGCGGTCACAGATGCTGGGCGAACTTGCGCTGGCCGAAGAGGCATTGGGCGATGTCGGCGCCGCCGATGCGCGCTTCGTCGAATCAGTGAACGCGCTGGCGATCGAATATCCCGAAACCAACGCGCTCGCGTCGGCGCGCGCCCGCTACGCCGCCTTCCTCACCCGCCGGGGACAGGATGACAAGGCGCTGGGCATATATCGCGAGGTCGTGACCGCGCTCGCGGCGTCGCAGCGTTCGACCGTCGGCATGGCGAACCTGATGGCGCCCTATTACCGGCTGCTCGCCGCCCGCGCCGCGACCGATCCCCGCGCCATCGACGATTTCTTCATCGCCAGCCAGCTTCAGATCCGCCCCGGCGTCGCCGATACCCAGGCGGTGCTGGCGCGCGAATTGTCGAGCGGCAGCGACGACGGCGCGCGCCTGTTCCGCCAGGCGACGACCCTGAACCGCGACCTCGAACGCGCGCGGATCGAGGACGCCCGGCTCGCCCAGCTTCCGGCATCGCCCGAAATCAACGCCCTGCGCGCCGACCTTAAGACCCAGCTCGACAATCTGGCGTTTCAACAGTCGGAAACGCTGGTCGGCCTGTCCGCCTTTGCCCAATATCGCGTCGTCGCGTCGGGCAAGCTCGACCTGCCCGAATTGCAGACGGTGCTGCAACCGGGTGAGGCCTATCTGAAGATGCTGGTGGTCGGCGACGATGTCTATGCGATGCTGATCGAACCGGGCGCGGCCCAGCTCTGGAAATCGGACATCAGCGCCGCGGGGCTGAACCGCGCGGTCGATGCGATCCGGTCGACCATCTCGATCGTCGAGAACGGCCGCCGCGTCACCTATCCCTTCGACGCGGCGACGGCCTATAAATTATATGGCCAGTTGTTCGGCCCGGCCGCCGCGCGGCTGCCGACGATCGGGCACCTGATCTTTGAACCCGACGGCGCGATGCTGCGGCTGCCGATCAACCTGTTGATCACCGCCGACACCGGGCTTGCCGCCTATGAAAAGCGGATGCTCGATCCCGACGCCGACCCGTTCGACATGCGCCAGATCGCGTGGCTTGGCCGGACGACGCGGCCCAGCACGGCGGTATCGACGCTCGCCTTTCGCAACGCGCGGCAGACCGCGCCGTCGCGGGCGTCCCACCAATATTTCGGGCTGGGACAGAATGCGCCGATCGCCGGCCCGCTGCCGCCCCCGCCCGTTCCCGCCAGCACCGAGGGCGACTGCCGCTGGGACATGTCGCAATGGGCGCGCCCGATTTCGGCGGCGGAGCTGGTGACGGCGCGCGACGCGATGGGGCGCGATGCCGGGACGCTGCTGACCGGCGGCGCCTTTACCGATACGGCGGTCAAGAATCGCGCCGACCTGGGCGATTATCGCATCATCCATTTCGCCACCCATGGCCTTGTCACCGCGCCGCGCCCCGCCTGCCCGGCGCGCCCGGCGCTCGTCACCTCGTTCGGCGGTGCCGAATCGGACGGGCTGTTGACCTTTCAGGAAATCTTCGACCTCCGGATCGATGCCGATCTGGTCATCCTGTCGGCGTGCGACACCGCCGGGGCCGCATCGGTCGCGGCAACGCGCGAGGCGGGGCTGTCAGGCGGCGGCAACGCGCTCGACGGGCTGGTGCGCAGCTTCATCGGCGCGGGCAGCCGTTCGGTGATCGCCAGCCACTGGCCCGCCCCCGATGATTTCGACGCCACCAAACGCCTGATCGGCGGCCTGTTTTCCGCCAGTCAGGGCACCAGCGTCGCCGACTCGCTGTGGGCGACCCAGGTGCGGCTGATGGACGATCAACAGACGTCGCATCCTTATTATTGGGCGGGCTTTGCGATCATCGGCGACGGCGCGCAGGCGCTGCTGAACGGCGGCACGGCGCCGACCGCCGCCGTGCCCGCACAGGACGGCGGCGGCCGCGCCGACCGCTGACCGCATGACGCCGGGCGAACCGATCGACCGCGCGGCGGACCAGATCGCGGCGGACAATGCCGCGCAGGGCGGGGCGCAGCCCGTCGTCCCGCTGCGCAAGCGCGTCCGCCGGCTGTTCGCGCAACTCGGCGCGTCGCGGATGGCGGCGACGATCCTGTTTCTGGTCGTCGCGGTGCTCGTCGCGCGGTTCAGTTGGCAGATGCCGCTGATCGATGCCGCCGAACGCGCGCTGTACGACGCGCGCGCGACATTGATGGCACCGCGCGTCGAACAGGACAAACGCATCACCCTTGTCACCTATAATGACGAAACCCTGTTCAACACCGGCATCCGCTCGCCGCTCGACCGCACGCTGCTGGCCAATGCGCTCGCCAATCTGGACCAGATGGGGGCAAAGGCGATCGGGATCGACATCGCGTTCGATTCGCCGCGACCCGACGATGATCTGCTCAAGGCGCGGCTGCGCGACATGCGGACGCCGACATGGCTGGCCTATGCCGAACAGGCCAGCAATCCGAACACCATTTTCTATGAACAGCAGAAATTCCTGCAATCCTTCATCGCCGACGTCACCACCGCGACGACAAAACCGACCAGTGTGCTGTTCCGCACCGACAATGACAGCGTGATCCGCAACTGGCCTGACCGGCCGAAAAACCTGCCGCCGCTGATGTCCAACGCGCTGGCGCCGGTCGATCCCGCCCATGCGGATTTTCAGGGGAATATCCGCTTCCTCGTCCCCGCCCGCGCGGCGGGGGGACAGGTGGAACCCGTCTTTGCCAATGTCCCGATCGACACCTTTGCGATGCCGATGGACGCGGCGATGCGCGCGGACTTTTCGGAACTGGTCCGGGGCCGCTATGTCCTGATCGGCGGCGACATCATCGACAATGATCAATTCAACACGCCGTTAAGCCGCTTTCCCGACGCCATTACCGGCCAGAATGAAACGATGATCGGGCTGGAAGTTCACGCCCATATGCTGGCCCAGCAACTCGACGGCGCCTGGACGCGCCCGATCGCCGGACCGGCGCTGTGGGCGCTCGCGATCCTGATCGT
>JAIXHQ010000064.1 GCA_030145715.1 Sphingopyxis sp.
ATTCCCACTCGATCGTGCCGGGCGGTTTCGACGTATAGTCATACACCACGCGGTTGATGCCCTGGACCTCGTTGATGATGCGCGTGGCGCAGCGGGAGAGGAAGCTGGCGTCAAAGGGATAGATGTCCGCCGTCATGCCGTCGGTCGATGTCACCGCGCGGAGCGCGCAGACATGGTCATAGGTGCGCCCGTCGCCCATCACGCCGACCGTCTTGACGGGCAACAGGACGGCGAACGCCTGCCAGATCGCGTCATACAGGCCCGCGTTGCGGATTTCCTCAAGATAGATGGCGTCGGCCTTGCGCAATATGTCGCAGCGGTCCTTGCTGACTTCGCCCGGAATGCGGATCGCCAGGCCGGGGCCGGGGAAGGGGTGGCGGCCGACAAAAATATCGGGCAGCCCCAATTCCTTGCCCAGCAGTCGGACTTCGTCCTTGAACAGTTCGCGCAACGGTTCGACGAGTTTCATGTTCATGCGTTCGGGCAGGCCGCCGACATTGTGATGGCTCTTGATCGTCACGCTCGGCCCGCCGGTAAAGGACACCGATTCGATGACGTCGGGATAGAGCGTGCCCTGGGCCAGGAAATCGGCGCCACCGATCTTCTGCGCCTCTTCCTCAAAGACGTTGATGAACTCGCCGCCGATGAACTTGCGCTTCTTTTCGGGGTCGGTGACCCCGGCAAGGCCGCTCATGAAGCGGGTTTCGGCGTCCACGACGACCAGCGGAATATTGTAATGGTCGCGGAACAGGCGTTCGACCTGTTCGCGCTCGTTCATGCGGAGCAGGCCGTGATCGACAAAGACGCAGGTCAGTTGCTCGCCGATCGCTTCGTGGATCAGCACCGCCGCCACCGCGCTGTCGACGCCGCCCGACAGGCCGCACAGCACGCGCTGGTCGCCAACCTGGGCGCGGATTTCGGCGATCTTGGTCGCGCGGAATTCGGCCATCGTCCATTCGCCCGAACAGCCGCAGACATGGCGCACGAAATTGGCGATCAACTTTGCCCCATCGGGGGTGTGGACGACCTCCGGGTGGAATTGGGTGCCATAATAGCGGCGCTCGTCATCGGCGATCAGCGCGAAGGGCGCGCCGTCGCTGACCGCGACGATGCGGAAACCGGGCGCGAACTGCGTCACCTTGTCGCCGTGGCTCATCCACACCTGATGCCGTTCGCCGACCTGCCACAGGCCGTCGAACAACACGCAGGGTTCGGTGACGGTCAGGAAGGCGCGGCCAAATTCGCCATCGCGTTCGCCGTCGGCGCCGCCGGGTTCGACCTGTCCGCCGAGTTGCTGGCTCATCACCTGCTGGCCGTAACAGATGCCCAGGATGGGAAGGCCGCTGTCAAAGATGGCCTGCGGCGCGCGCGGGCTGCCGGTCGCGGGCACCGACGCGGGCGATCCCGACAGGATGACACCCCTGGGCTGCATCCGTTCGAGCGCGGCCTCGGCGGCGCTGAACGGGACGATTTCGCTATAGACGCCGGCTTCGCGGACGCGGCGGGCGATAAGCTGGGTCACCTGGCTGCCGAAATCGACGATCAGGATGGATTCGGGCGGGGTGGAAGAGTCTGGAGTCGGCATGGGTGGCCGATAAGGAAGCCGGGCCATGCTGTCCAGCGGTCGATATGGGGCGTTGGACGAAATGACCATGGACGCGACACATTGTTGCGACAATTGCGACATAGATGAACCGTCAGCAAAGATGGTCGTCAGCGCGCGTTAACCCATGTCATGCGACGAAAAAGACGAAGACATAAAAGAAACAAAAAGGTTCTCCCATGAATAGTGCCCCCCTTTTCATGTCGCTGCGCGCTGCTTTGCTGGCGGCCGGTGCCTCGCTGGCGATGCCGGCGATGGCACAGGCGCCGGTCGGCGCGTCCTCGTCCGCCGCGATCGCCGCCGCCGAACAGCCGGCCGATCCCGCCGTCACGCCGGACACGGGCGAGAATCCCTTTGCCGATTACAGCGGGGACGAGATTGTCGTCACCGCACCCCGGCTGGCGGGGCAACTGGATACCGAGATCAAGGCAGAGGCCGAACTCGATGAAGCCGCCATCGCCAGCTATGGCGTGTCGAACGTTTCCGAACTGCTCGACGCGCTGGCGCCGCAGACGCGGTCGGGTCGCGGGCGCGGTGGCGGCCGCCCGGTCATCCTGATCGGCGGGCGCCGCATCGGCGGCTTTGGCGAAATCCACAACCTGCCGCCCGAAGCGATCGCGAAGGTCGAGGTTTTCCCCGAAGAGGTCGCCCTGCAATATGGCTATTCGGCCGACGAGCGCGTCGTCAATTTTGTCCTGAAACCCAATTTCCGCCAGATCGCCATCGAGGGCGACGCGGGTATCCCGACACAGGGCGGACGGTTCCAGAGCGAGATTCAACCGAGCTTCGTCGCGATCGGCAAGAATGGACGGCTGAACGTCAATGCCGGCTGGGAACGCAAATCGATGCTGCGCGAAAGCGAACGCGATCTTGATTATGTCGACCCGGTTCAGGCCGCCGCCGCCCCGGCGCGCAGCCTGCTCGGCGCATCCGACCTATATTCGATCGACGCGACGATTCAGCGCGGCCTGAACAAGACGACCGACGCCTCGCTGAACGTGCGCCTGGACCAGACCGATACCTTGTCGTGGCTGGGGCCGCGCAACGGCAATGCCGCCGACCCGCTGAAGCGCGACAACCGCAGCCGCAACCTGACGTCGACCGGCAGCGTCAACGGGATGCTCGGCAATTGGCGCTGGTCGCTGACCGGCAATTATGCCGACGCCGACCAATTGACCTTTACCGACCGGTTCATCGCCAATGCGGCGTCGACCGATCGTTTCGAAAGCAGCCAGCAGACGTTTGGCGGCAACGCCAACCTGTCGGGGACGGTGACCGAAGGCTGGGCGGGCCCGATCCTGTTGTCGGTCACCGGCAGCTATTCCGGCATCCGGTTCAACAGCCGGTCCGACAATGCGAACGGCGTCACGACCACCAACCTTGCGCGCGATTTGCCCGGCGTGTTCGGGTCGCTGACCGTCCCGCTGCTCGACCCGGATTATGAGGCGGGCAAGATCGGTCGGGTGTCGCTGACGCTCAGCGGACAGGTGCAAAATCCCAGCGACTTCAACACGCTGAAAAGCTGGGGCGCGAACCTCAACTGGGGCGTGACCAACAATCTGTCGCTGATCGCCAGTTTCAACAATGACGAAGCGGCGCCCGGCATTCAACAGCTTGGCGCGGCGCCGCTGGTGACGCCGGGGGTCGTATATTATGATGTGTCGACCGGCCAGACGGTGCAGATCACGACGACGACGGGCGGCAATCCCTTCCTGCTCGCCGAACAGCGCCGCGACCTGAAGCTGGGGCTCAACTGGTCGCCGCCGATGGTCGAGGGGCTGGGCTTCTCGATCAATTACAACCGCAACAAAAGCTATGACACGGCGAATAATTTTCCCTTGCTGACGCCCGAAATCGCGGCGGCCTTTCCCGATCGCGTGACGCGCGTCGGCGGGGTGCTGATCGCGCTCGACCAGCGGCCGGTGAATTTCGACCAGACCGAAAATTCGCAGATCCGCTGGGGCCTGAATTTCGGCAAAAGCTTTGGGCAAAAGGAGCAGCAGGCGTCCGGCGGCGGCCGGCGCGAGGGAGCGGGGCGTCCGCGCGGCGGTGGTGGGC
>JAIXHQ010000065.1 GCA_030145715.1 Sphingopyxis sp.
TGTGCCATGGCTTACTTCTTCTTGCCTTCTTTGCGGAAGATGTACTCGCCGCGATATTTGATGCCCTTGCCCTTATAGGGTTCGGGCTTACGCCAACGGCGGATTTCCGCCGCGACCTGGCCGACCTTCTGCTTGTCGATTCCCGTGATCTCGATCGTCGTGTTGTCCGGCGTCTTGATCTCGATGCCTTCGGGCACCGCGAAGTCGACATCATGGCTGTAGCCGAGCTGCAGCTTCAGATTCTTGCCCTGGGCGTTGGCGCGATAGCCGACACCGGTGATTTCGAGAACCTTTGTAAAGCCTTCGGTCACGCCGGTGATGAGGTTCTGAACCAGCGTCCGCTGCATACCCCAGAAAGCGCGAGCTTCGCGGGTGGTGTTCGCGGGCTGGACCGAGATGCTGCCTTCGCCGACTTCATAGGTGATGAGGTCGGAGAGCGGCATCGCCAGCGTGCCCTTCGGACCCTTGACCGACAACTGGCCGCCATCGATCGCGGCGGTGACACCGCCGGGGATCGCGACTGCTTTTTTACCAATGCGCGACATCAGAACACCTCCGCCAGCACTTCGCCGCCGACATTATGTTCGCGCGCCTCAGCGTCCGAAAGAACGCCGCGCGGAGTCGACACGATGGTGATGCCCAGGCCGTTGCGAATGATCGGCAGTTCTTTCGAACCCGAATAGACGCGGCGGCCAGGCTTCGAAACGCGCGCCACATGGCGGATCGCCGGCTGCCCTTCGAAATATTTCAGTTCGATGCGGATGCCCTTGTGCTGGCCCTTGGCACCCAGCGCTTCTTCGCTGTAGCCGCGGATATAGCCTTCGCGCTGGAGAACATCGAGAACGCGGACGCGCAGCGTCGAAGCCGGCGTCAGGACGCTGTCCTTCTTCGCCGTCTGGCCGTTGCGGATGCGGGTGAGCATATCACCCAGGGGATCGGTCATTGCCATCTGTTAAGTCCCTTACCAGCTCGACTTCACAACACCGGGGATCAGGCCCTTGTTGGCCAGATCGCGGAGCTGGATACGGCACAGCCGGAATTTGCGATAATAAGCGCGCGGGCGCCCGGTCAGTTCGCACCGGTTGCGGATGCGGGTCGGGTTCCCATTGCGCGGGATTTCCGCCATCTTGAGGCGCGCGATCAGACGTTCGCCCTCGTCGAGCGAGGTGTCTGCCGCAATCGCCTTCAGCTTCGCGTAACGGCCGGCATATTTCTTCACCAGCTGCTTGCGACGCTCGTTCTTGTTCATCGAACTCAGTTTCGCCATGACTTAAGTTCTCTTTCCTTCTTGAAAGAGCCTGCCCGGTCCCAAAGGGATCAGGCGGCTTCCTTTTCCTGCGCTTCGATCGGGAAGGGGAAGCCGAACAGCTTGAGCAGTTCGCGGGCTTCGTCGTCCGTACGGGCGGTGGTGGTGACGATCACGTCCATGCCGCGCACCTGGTCGATGCGGTCATAGTTGATCTCGGGGAAGATGATCTGCTCTTTCAGGCCCATGGCATAATTGCCACGACCGTCGAAGCTGGTCGCCGACACGCCGCGAAAGTCGCGGATGCGCGGCATCGCGATCGTGATGAGGCGATCGAGAAATTCATACATGCGTTCGCGGCGCAGGGTCACCTTGCAACCGATCGGCATGCCTTCGCGCAGCTTGAACTGAGCGATCGACTTCTTCGCCTTGGTCACGACGGGCTTTTGACCGGCGATGAGTTCCATCTCCGCAGCCGCCGATTCGACCTTCTTCTTGTCCTGCGTGGCTTCGCCGACACCCATGTTGAGCGTGATCTTTTCGATCTTCGGCACTTCCATCGCATTCTTGTAACCGAATTTCTCGGTCATCGCCTTGACGATCACATCGTCATAGCGTTTGCGCATGCGCGGGGTGTAATTGTCAGCCATTGATCGTCTCCCCGGACTTCACGGCCACGCGGACCTTCTTGCCGTCCTTGGTTTCAAAACGAACGCGCGTCGGCTTGCCGGTCTTGGGATCGGCGAGCGCAACCTTGCTTGCGAACAGCGGCGCTTCCTTGCGTTCCAAGCCGCCCTGCGGGTTGGTCTGGCTCGGCTTGCGGTGGCGCGTGATGATGTTGACGCCCGCGACGACGACCTTGCCATCCTTCGGCAGGCTCTGCGTCACTTCGCCGGTCTTGCCCTTGTCCTTGCCGGACAGGATGACAACCGTGTCGCCCTTCTTGATCTTGTTCGCCATGGTCAGAGCACCTCCGGCGCCAGGCTGATGATCTTCATATAGCCGCGGCCGCGCAGTTCGCGGACGACGGGGCCAAAGATACGGGTGCCGATCGGCTCTTCATTCTTGTTGACGAGCACGGCGGCGTTGCTGTCGAAACGGATCACCGAACCATCGGCCCGGCGCACGTCCTTGGCGGTGCGGACGATGACGGCGCGATGCACGTCACCCTTCTTCACCTTGCCACGCGGCTGGGCTTCCTTGATCGACACGACGATGACGTCGCCCACGCCGGCGGTGCGGCGCTTCGACCCGCCGAGCACCTTGATGCACTGGACGCGCTTGGCACCGCTGTTGTCAGCGACTTCCAATTGTGACTGCATCTGGATCATCGATGCATTTCCTTCTTTTTTGGCCTACCGGGCAATCCCGGCGGTTCCGTGAAAACCAGCTTAGGCGTCGGCAGCCGCTTTGGGCTTGCTGTGGGTGTCGACCTTGTCGAGCACCTTCCACGTCTTCAGCTTCGAAATCGGCTTCGTTTCCTCGATGCGGACGGTTTCGCCGGCCTTGATGGCGTTGTCCTCATCATGAGCATGATATTTCTTCGAACGGCGGATGATCTTGCCGTACAGAGGGTGCTTCACCTTCCGTTCGACCTTCACCACGACGGTCTTGTCGCCCTTGTCGGACACCACCGTACCGGTCAGAATGCGCTTCGGCATCGATAGTCTCCTTACTTGGCGGCCGAGCGCGTGCGCTCGGTCTGCTGCGTCTTGATGCGGGCGATCGAGCGCCGCACTTCCTTGACGCGCGATGCTTTTTCAAGCTGGCCGGTCGCCGCCTGGAAGCGGAGGTTGAACGCCTCGCGCTTCAGTTCGCCAAGCTGTTCGGCGAGCTGGTCGTCGGTCTTGGCCTTGAAATCTTCGGTCTTGGCCATGTCCTTAACCCTCCAGGTGCGAGGTGTCGCCGAGACGGGCGATCACCTTCGTCTTGATCGGCAGCTTCATCGCGGCGCGTTCGAACGCCAGCGCGGCCACGGGGCCGGGAACGCCGTCGAGTTCAAACAGGATGCGACCCGGCTTCACGCGCGCGGCCCAGAATTCCGGCGAACCCTTGCCCTTACCCATACGGACTTCGGCAGGCTTCGACGACACGGGGACGTCGGGGAAGATACGGATCCACAAACGGCCCTGGCGCTTGATCGCGCGGCTGATCGCGCGGCGGGCCGCTTCGATCTGGCGTGCGGTGATCCGCTCGGGTTCCATTGCCTTCAGCCCATAGGAGCCGAAGTTCAGGCTGGTTCCGCCCTTGGCATTGCCATGGATGCGGCCCTTGAAAGCCTTGCGGAACTTGGTTTTTTTCGGTTGCAGCATGTCAGCAGTCCTTAGCGGCGATCTTCACGAGC
>JAIXHQ010000066.1 GCA_030145715.1 Sphingopyxis sp.
CGAACATCGTCTTGTGGCCGTTGGCGATCCACCAGCCCCAACTCGGCTCGTCGGTGCGGGTCGCGACCCGATAGGCAAGGTTCGCATGGCCATAATCGCTCAATATTTCGAGCAGATAGCGCGCGCCGAAAACGCCGGTGCGCAGCCCCTGTCGGTCAACGTCGCGCGCGATCACGTCGGCGACCCCCTGCTCGCGGCCTGACGGAACCATGCCGAACGCCAGCGGCAGGATATTCTGGACCTGCGTCGGCGCACCCGCAGCGCCCTTTGCATCGATTGTGCGATACCAGCCGTTCGCCGCGTCCCAATAACGCGCATTATAGGCGGCGCGAATGTCATCGGCGAGCTTGGCATAGCGCGCCGCATCGTCCGCCTTGCCGATAATGGCCGACGATTTCGCCAGCAAGTCGGTCTGGTGAAAGAAATAGGCGGTCGTCACCGCGTCGATCCCGCCGCCGCGCGCGTTGCTGTAATCCATCCCGCCCGCCGACGCCCATTCGGAAAGGCCCGCCGAGCGTTTGAAATCGGGTGCCTTGATGAACGTCGCGGTATAATCGACCAGCCGCCGCTGCATATCCTGATTGTCGGCCAGAATGCGGGCGTCGCCATAGGTGGTGTAAGCTTCCCACGGCAGGATCATCACCGCCGCATCCCATGGCGTCGTCGGACCCCAAATCACATTCCATCCGGGCGTATTTTCATAGCCATAGAAGGGCGTGGTCGGCGCGATCTCTGGCACCTCTCCCTTCGACGATTGCGCATCGCGGAAATCGGCGAGCCATTTGGTCCACACGCGCGCAATGTCGAGACTGCGCGCGGCGGCACCCGCCGACGCCTGGGCATCGCCGCTCCAGCCATTTTTTTCATAGGTCGGCGTATCTGTCTGAAAGCCGTGAAGATTGTTGAGGATCGATGCGATGGCGGCCGCGTCGATCTGGTTCAGCAGCGGATTTGCGCTGGTGAAACTGCCGATGCGTGCAACCGACGAATGCACGACACGCGCGGTCAGGGCGCCCTCAGGCGGCGTTCCCACAACCCCATCGACCTGCACATAGCGAAAGCCGCGATAGCCAAAGCGCGGCTCCCATTGTTCGGGGCCGCTGCCCGCCAGCGTGTAGCGGTCCGTCTGAAGCTGCGCATCGATCAGCCCTGCGGCGGGGACGGCCCTGCCGTCGTCATCGACCCGTTCGCTGGCGATCATCGATATGGTGGCGCCGCGGCTTCCCTGGACTTTCAGAACCGGCCAGCCAGAAACGATGCGGCCAAAATCATAGACATGAACGCCGGGGCCAACCTGTTTCATGGCGACCGGAGCAAGGGTTTCAACCGGCTCGATCGCTTCGCTATTCGCTGCGACCAGTCGGCCGGTCGGCCCGGCGACCAGCGCAGCCGCTTGCCATTTGCGGTCGCGATAGCCCGCCCGGTCCCATCCGGTCGGAATCAAGCGCGCGTCATGGCGTTCGCCGCGATGCACCGAATCGTTGAGCGTCGGGCCGGACATCGTGCGCCATGCCCCGTCGGTCGCGATCGTTTCGCGCCTTCCATCGGCATAAGTGATTTCAAGCTGCGCCTTCAGCGCGGGTTCGGCGCGCCACGGCGCGGCATGGAAATACCATTCATTGGGGTCCGTCAGACCGTACCAGCCGCGCCCCAATTCGGCGCCGATTATATTTTCGCCCCGGCGCAGCAGGTCGGTGACGTCAAAGGCATAGGTCAAAACCCGCTTGTCATAGGCCGTATATCCCGCGCCGAGCGAGGAGCTGACGACGCGTCCATTGATCGAAAGGCGCGGCATTCCCGCCCCCGCGACATACAGGCGTGCCGTCGCGACCGGGGCGGCAAGGCGGAAAGACCGGCGGACGAGCGGCGCGGGCGCTTCGATCGGCAGGACCATATCGACGCCGGGAACGCCGCTGGCGATCACCAGGCCATCTGCGACCACGCTGCCCCCGGTGAAGGGATTGTCGCCGCCCGCAAAGTCGAAAGCAACCGCCGGACTCTGTGTGCCGGTTACGCGAACCTTGTGGATGACCGCCGCGCTCGCTTCCTTGGCGGCAAAGCCGATCGTCCCATGCCCATGCACGTCATTGTCGATCGCCGCGACGACGGCGCCGTCGATGCGCGTCACGATATGGCTGCCCTCGGCGCGGATCGACAGCGCGATGCGGCGCCCCTTGATCGGTTTGGGCAATTTCACCTGCCCCAGCCGTTCGATCTTGATCGCCGAACTGGTGCCGCCGGGATAGCGGCGCACCGTCTGGATCAGTTCGGGACCATTTTTATCATCGGCCAGCGTCCAGACATAGGCGTCGCCATAGGACTTGCCGTTGGGGAGCGCACGAAACAATATGTCGACGGACTTGCCCGTCAGGGTCAGATCGGCATCGAGGGTCAGATCGGTCCAGTCATGGTCGCGCCGCTGCGGCCCCGCGATCCACTTTGCGCGCCAATCCGACGTGGCGAGCAGACCCATTTCCCAGCGCGCGGGCGCGCTCCAGTCCGTCACCCTGCCGTCGGCATCCCAAACCTGAACCTGCCACCAATAAGGCTGCCGCGACACGAGGGCAGGACCGGCATAGGCGATCTGCACATTTGTCGCGGACGAAATCCTGCCGCTGTCCCATATCGGCGCGCGATCCAGATCCGCGACAGATGTCGCAACCCGAATACGATAGGCTGTCTGCCGCGCCACCGGCGAACGCCAGTCGAAACGCGGCGCCATGACGTCGATGCCCAGCGGCGCGGCGGCATATTCGGTGCGCAGCCCGGTGGGCGCCGTGTCCGCGGCGCTGGCCAGCGACGCCACCGCCAGACCGGCCGCCGCGAATAGGCCCAACCACAGGCTTCGCAAGCTTCCGATCAGCGGCAACACCCCAGCTCCCCTCAGAATTTGGTACGGATACCGAACGACACGAGTCGGCCGAGCGTGCTGCCGTTGGTATAGCCGGCCGCATTGTTGAAGTAAGGCGGATCCTGGTCAAAGACATTGTCGATGTTCAGCGTCAGCATACTATTCGCAAGCAGGTCACCCAGATCATAGCTGAAGAAAAGATCGACCGTGTTGAACGCCGACACCCGGGTTTGCGGCGCCACGCCAAGGATCGGAAAGCCGCTTCGATGGTTGAGCGTCGCCCGCGCCGTGACATCGCCGACCACCGCGCCCACGCCGGCGGTAAAAAGGAAGCGGCCGGTTCCGTTTTTCAAATCGTCGTTGAAGGGACCACCCTGCACCACCTGCGTCTCGCGGTTGAGCACATAGCTCCCCGCGAAATTGGCGCTGACCGAACCAAAGCCGGTCGGACGATTATAGGCAAGGTTGAAGTCGATCCCGTCGGTATTCACCGCGCCCAGGTTCGCGCGCTGCGCAAGGAACAGCACATAGGGCGAGCTGAACGCAAAAAGCGTCGCAAGATTGGGCACGCCGTCGATGCGCAAATTGCCTGCGGCGGCCTGCGCCTGTGCCAGCGTCGGGTTCAGGATATAGAAATTCGAATAGGCGGGGGTCGAAAACATCAGCGGAGAGGTGAAGGGCGGGACCGCGATCGCGTCCTTGAACCTCACGTTGAAATAGGTCGCGCTAAGG
>JAIXHQ010000067.1 GCA_030145715.1 Sphingopyxis sp.
GCCTCCTGCGCGTCGTCGGGCACGGTCAAGCGCGATTCCACGGAAACCAAGGGGATCGGATCGACCGAGGGGATGGGCATTTGCCACAGCTATGCGCCCGATGGCCGGTGCATCTCGCTGCTCAAGATATTGCTCACCAATTTCTGCGTCTATGACTGCCGTTTCTGCATCAACCGGGCGTCGAGCAATGTCGAACGGGCGCGGTTCAACCCGCAGGAGGTGGTGCGGCTGACGCTCGATTTTTATAAGCGCAACTATATCGAGGGCCTGTTCCTGTCGTCCGGCATCATCCGGTCGGAAGATTATACGATGGAACAATTGGTCGAGGTGGCGCGCATCCTGCGCGAGGAGCATCGGTTCGGCGGATATATCCATCTCAAGACGATTGCCGGGGCCGACCCGGCGCTGATCGCGCTCGCGGGCCTTTACGCCGATCGGCTGTCGACCAATGTCGAATTGCCGACCGAGGCGGGGCTGCAAAATTTTGCGCCCGAAAAAAAGCCCGAAACGATCCGCAAGACGATGGCGTCGGTGCGGGTCGGCGCCGACGATGCGATCGAGGCGGCGAAGGGCCGACTGATCGGCAGGGCAAAGCCGCCGCGCTTTGCCCCCGCCGGGCAATCGACACAGATGATCGTCGGCGCGGACGCGGCGCGCGATGACGATATATTGAAAACCGCGACGAACCTTTATTCGGGCTATCGGCTTCGCCGCGTCTATTATTCGGCCTATAGCCCCATCCCCGACGCGAGCAGCGACCTGCCGCCGGTGCGGCCGCCGTTGATGCGCGAACATCGATTATATCAGGCGGACTGGCTGCTGCGTTTCTATGGTTTTGAACGGGCCGAGATCATGGAGGGCGCGCACGGCGGAATGCTCGACCTTGCGATCGATCCGAAACTGGCCTGGGCGCTGCAACGGCGGGAGGCCTTTCCCGTCGACATCAACCGCGCCCCGCGCGAACTGCTGCTTCGCGTGCCGGGGCTGGGGACGCGCGCGGTCGACCGCATCGTCGCGGCGCGGCGCCTGGGAAAGCTGCGGCTGGGCGATCTGGCCCGGCTGACCGCGTCGGTGAAGAAACTGCTGCCGTTCATCGTCACGCCCGACTGGCGGCCGGGGATGCTGACCGACAGCGCCGACCTGCGCGCCCGGTTTGCCCCCCCGGCGGAGCAATTGACGCTGGCGCTGTGAGGGAGGTCGTGCTGGCCGAAGCGGGCGATTTCGCCGAGTGGCGGCGCGCGGCGCGCGGCCTGCTGGCCGACGGCGTGGCGCCACAGCATGTCAGTTGGCGGGGCAGCGAGGAGGGGGCGTCGCTGTTCGGTGACGACCGCACCATCGCGTCCGGGGGCGCGGTTTCGCTGTCGCGCGAGCTGCTGCAAATCGCGGAGCGCGTGATCTGTCACCGCGATGCCGACGTCCCGGCGCGGCTTTACCGGATCATCTGGCGCGCCGCGCGCGACCGCCAATTGCTGGCCCGGACGACCGACGCCGATGTTGACTGGCTGCGGGGGGCGGACAAGGCGATCCGCCGCGACGTTCACAAGATGCACGCCTTTGTGCGGTTCCGCCGGCTGGGTGAGGATGCGGGACGCGAAAGCTTTGCCGCATGGTTCGAACCGACGCATCGCATCCTGCGGCTGACCGCGCCGTTTTTCCAGCGGCGATTCTATGGCATGGACTGGGCGATCGTCACGCCGGACGCCCGCGCGATCTGGCGGGACGAAACGCTGACCTATGGCCCCGGCGGAACACGGGACGAGGTGCCCGACAGCGACGTGGTGGAGGATCAATGGCGCACCTATTATGGCGCGATCTTCAACCCCGCGCGGGTCAAGGTCGCGGCGATGCGCGCCGAAATGCCCAAGAAATATTGGAAGAACCTGCCAGAGGCGCAGGATATAGCGCCCTTGCTGGCCGGCGCGGAGGCGCGGGTGGAACGGATGCGCGAAGCGGCCGTTTCCTTGGCGAACCCGTTGACCGACAAATGGCGGACGCGCGTGCAGGACGAATGGATCCGCGATGACGATGTGGCAACGCTGGGCGACCTTGCGCGCGCGGTCGATCGCTGCACCCGCTGCCCGATCGGATGCAACGCGACGCAGGGCGTGGCGGGCGAGGGGCCGGACGCGGCGCGCATCATGATGGTCGGCGAACAGCCGGGCGATCAGGAAGATTTGCAGGGACGCCCCTTTGTCGGGCCGGCGGGACAGGTGTTGAACGATGCGTTGGCAGAGGCTGGGCTGGACCGGGCGCAATTGTTCCTCACCAATGCCGTCAAGCATTTCAAGTTCGAACCGCGCGGCAAACGGCGGCTGCACCAGAATCCGACGGGCGCGGAGATCGACCTGTGCCGCTGGTGGCTCGACAAGGAACGGGCATTGGTGAAACCGGGCCTCATCGTCACGCTGGGCGCCAGCGCGCTGCGCGGCGTGACCGGAAAGGCCGCGAGCATCGCGTCGATGCGCGGCGCGGTGCATGAACTGGCGGGCGGGGGCCGTCTGATCGCGACGATCCACCCCTCTTTCCTGCTCCGCCTTCCCGACCGCGCGCGCGCGGCGGAGGAGCGCGCGATGTTCGTCGCCGACCTCGCGCTGGCACGACAGATTGCCGCCTGATGGCAAAGGCAAAGCATTGGATAGAGCCGCATCCGACCGGCATTTACGTAAAGCCCGCCGATCTGTGGATCGACCCGTCGCGCCCGGTCGATCGGGCGGCGGTGACGCATGGGCACGCCGACCATGCGCGCAGCGGCCATGGCGCGGTGTTCGCGACGCCCGAAACGCTGGCGATCATGGCGCTGCGCTATGGCGTCGATGCGAAGGCGAGCCATAATCAGGCCTTTGCCTATGGCGACGGGTTCGAACGCGGCGGCGTCCGGTTCCGCTTTCATCCCGCGGGCCATGTGCTCGGCAGCGCGCAGATCGCGATGGAATATGCCGGGGAACGGATCGTCGTGACCGGCGATTACAAACGGCGGCCCGACCCGACCTGTACGCCGTTCGAGGTCGTGCCATGCGATATTTTCGTGACCGAGGCGACCTTTGGCCTGCCGGTGTTCCGTCATCCGCCGACGGGGGACGAGATTGCGAAGCTGATCGGTGCGGTGCGCGCCGAACCCGACCGCTCGGTGCTGGTCGGCGCCTATGCGCTGGGCAAGGCGCAGCGGGTGATCGCCGAATTGCGCGGGGCGGGGTGGGATGCGCCAATCTATATCCACGGCGCGCTGGAAAAAATGTGCCAGCTTTATGCCGTCCACGGCATCGACCTTGGCGAACTTCGCCTCGTGTCCGAAAGCGACAAGGCCGAAATGGCGGGCCAGATCATCCTTGCGCCGCCGTCGGCGCTGAACGATCGCTGGTCGCGGCGGCTGCCCGATCCGGTGACCGCGATGGCGTCGGGCTGGATGCGCGTTCGCCAGCGCGCGCGGCAACGGATGGTCGAATTGCCGCTGGTGATTTCGGACCATGCCGACTGGGACGAACTGACGACGACGATCGAACAGGTGAATCCGGGGGAAAGCTGGATCACCCATGGCAGCGAGGACGGGCTGCTGCGCTGGTGCGAACTGAC
>JAIXHQ010000068.1 GCA_030145715.1 Sphingopyxis sp.
CCCGACGGCACCAGGATACGCGTCGTCGGCTGGGGCAGCAGGGCGCTGACGATATGCAGCGAATTGGTCAGCACCTGAAGCGCGAGGCCATCGAGATGCGGACACATTTGCAGCGTCGTCGATCCGCCGTCGATCATCACGCCCTCGCCGGGGATGCAGAACGCCGCCGCCGCGCGACCGATCGCCTCCTTTTCGGCGCGGTTCCGGCCGATATTTTCGTGAAAGGGGATGCCCGACAATCCCTCCTCAGGCACCGCGCCGCCGCTGTTCGCTGGTCCGGCGCGCTTGGCCCCGCCGCGCACCCGCGTGATGACGCCGGACTCTTCCAACCGGTCGAGATCGCGGCGGATCGTCGCCGGGGATGCGGCAACGCGGCTTTCAAGGTCGCGAAACGAAACAAAGCCGCTGTCGCCCAGGCTGTCGAGAATCATTTTTTCGCGTTCGGCTGCGTGCATCGGGGTCCCTGTCCTATTGCGCCTATTTGACGGGACATGCGCCGAGTTGCAATCGAATGATTAGACGATTCCCGCAGCCATCCCGGCTGCGCGCCTTTCCTGCGCCTTGCGCACCCGCCAGCCGCTGGCGCGATACGCCGCGATTGCATCGATTGCGCCGCCCGCATCGGCGCGCGCAGCGGCAAGGATGGGCGTGACGTCGGTGCGATAGGCGGTGCGCAGCGCCTGGAACGCCATCATCGTGTCATTCGCCTCCTGCGCCGCGAGCAGCGCCTCGCGGTCGACGAGCAGCGCCTTGGCATATGCGGCTGCGATCGCTTCCGCCGACGACAACATGCTTTCGATCGGGTCGGTCACATTGTGCGACTGGTCGATCATATAGGCCGGACGGAAATCGCCGCGCGGGTTCATTTCCGCCTCGATCAATTCATTGAAAACAAGGAAAAGCTGATGCGGATTGATCGATCCGCTGTCGAGATCGTCATCGCCATATTTGCTGTCGTTGAAGTGAAAACCGCCCAGTTTTCCAAAACGATGCAGCCGCGCGACAATCTGTTCGATGTTCACATTCGGCGCGTGATGGCCCAGGTCGACGAGGCATTTCGCCTTGTCGCCAAGTTCCTGCGCGACAAGGATCGAACTGCCCCAATCGGAAATTACGGTCGAGTAGAATGCCGGCTCGAACATCTTATGCTCGATCAGCATCCGCCAGTCGCCGGGGAGAGCGGCATAGACCTGTGCCGCGGCATCCAGATAGCGGTCGAGCGACCGGCCAAGGTCCTGCTGCCCCGGAAAATTGGTGCCGTCGCCGACCCATATGGTCAGGTCGGTCACGCCCAACTGGCGGCCGATCTCGATGCATTCGATATTGTGCGCGATCGCCTGTTCGCGAACCTCGGCGCGTGTCGAGGTCAGCGATCCGGTCGCATAGCTGGCGACCTGCCCCGGCTGATCCTGAAATGTGTTGCTGTTGACCGCGTCAAAGCCAAGGCCAAGGGCGGCCGCCTCCTCGCGCAGGGCGCGATAATCGCTGACCTTGTCCCACGGGAAATGCGGACTGACGCGCGGGGTGACGCGCCCGAGTTGCTGAACGACCGCGCAATCCTCCAGCTTTTCGTGGATGCTCGTCGGTTCGCCCGGGATCGGAAATTTGGCGAACCGCGTTCCGCCGCGCCCGGCGCCCCAACTGGGAACCGCGACCGAAAATCCCGAAACCTTTGCCTTTATCGCATCGACATCGATCCCGCGCCGCGCCAATTGCCGACCAAGGCTGTCATAATCGTCGCCCAGCGCGTCGGCGAGGTCGGTGTTGAGACGCTCAATCTCTTCCTGTGCGAGCGGCAAATCGCCGGACATGTTCGTCTCCTGACCCTTTATCGCGTGAATGCCTGGGCATTGCCCGCATCGACATTTATCATGTTCCCGGTCGATTTGGCCGACGCATCGGAACTGAGGAAATAGACCGCTTCGGCCACGTCCTCCGGCAAGACGTCGCGCTTCAGCATCGACCGATTGCGATAATGTTCCTCAAGCTCGCTGCCTGAATCGATGCCATGCGCGCCGGCGCGCTCACGGCGCCAATCGCCGTCCCAGATGCGCGACCCCCTGATGACCGCGTCGGGATTGACGGTGTTGACGCGGATGCCGATCGACGCACCTTCAAGGGCGAGACAGCGCGCAAGGTGCAGCGCCGCCGCCTTTGCCGAGGCATAGGCCGACGCATTGGTCGCGGCGGCGATGCCATTCTTTGACCCGATAAAGACGATCGCACCGCCGCCCTGCGCCTTCATCAGCGGAAAGGCATCGCGCGCGGTGAGGAAATAGCCCCGCGCAAGGACGTCGTAATTGCGCTGCCACAGATCGAGCGTGGTGTCCTCGATCGGCGCGGACGAAGCGATGCCCGCGTTCGCGACAAGAATATCGAGCCCGCCGAATTCGCGGGCGCATGTCGCAAAGGCCGCCGCAACCTGGGCCTCGTCGGTAACGTCGCACACGGCCGAACGGACCCGGTCGCGGCCGAACCGGCTTTCGAGTTCCTGGGCAGCCTTGACCAGCGCGTCGGCATCGCGATCGACCAGCAATATGCAAGCATCGTCGGCGGCAAGACGTTCGGCCGTCGCCGCGCCGATTCCGCCCGCCCCGCCGGTGACGAGCGCGATCCGACCCGCGAGCGGCTTGGGACGCGGCATACGCTGAAGCTTTGCTTCCTCCAGCAGCCAATATTCGATGTCGAAGGCTTCCTGTTCGTCCAGCCCGACATAGGCGCCAATGGCTTCTGCACCGCGCATCACGTTGATCGCGTTCGCGTAAAATTCCCCCGCAAGCCGGGCGGTCGTCTTGTCGCCCGCAAAGGTCATGCGGCCAACGCCGGGCACGAGCACGACGACGGGATTGGGATCGCGCATTGCGGGCGAGTTCGGACGCGCGCAGCGCCGGTAATAGGCGGCATAATCGGTGCGATATGCCTCGATCCGCTCAGCCAGCCAGTCCCGGTCGTCGATCCGCGCGGGGTCGAGGACCAACGGTGCGATCTTGGTACGCAGAAAATGGTCGGGGCACGAGGTGCCGACCGCGGCGAGCTTCGCAAAATCGCGACTGCCGGTAAATTCGAGCGTTTCGGCGTCGTCGGCAAAATGGCCAACGCGCCGCCCCCCCATCAGCCCGCGCAGCAGCGGCATCAACTTTGCCGCAGCCGCCGCACGGTCGGCGGCCGAAAGGGGCGCCACGATTTCGCCGCCGAACGCCGCGCCCTTTGCCAACCTGGCATTCAGATAATGCGCCGCGTCGGCGATCAGCCTGATCGTATTGTCATAACAATCCTTTGCACTGTCGGCCCAGCAGATGATGCCATGCCCCGCGAGCATCACGCCGCGCAGCCCCGGATTGGCCGCGACATAATCGCGCAGTTTCAACCCCAGGTCGAAACCCGGACGCTGCCACGGCAACCAGCCCACCGCCCCGCCCCAGATCGCCAGCGTCGCCGCTTCGCCTTCGCTCGAAGCCGCCAGCGCGATGATCGCGTCCGGGTGGACATGATCGACATGCGCAAAGGGCAGATAGCTGTGCAGGGGCGTATCGATCGACGCCGCGCGCGGATTGAGCGCAAAGGTGC
>JAIXHQ010000069.1 GCA_030145715.1 Sphingopyxis sp.
GAACAATTAGAATTGATGGATCAAATGCGCCAATGTCGCGCCGTCACATGCACAAGGGAGCCCGTTTCCATGGCGAACAAGCAATACCCCGACGCCGCCGCCGCCCTCGACGGGCTGTTGTTTGACGGTATGCAGATTTGCGCGGGCGGGTTCGGGCTGTGCGGCATACCCGAACGGCTGATCGACGCGATCCGCGACGCGGGCACCAAGGATCTGGTCATCGCCAGCAACAATGCCGGGATCGACGGCGAAGGGCTGGGCAAGCTGCTCCGCACCCGGCAGGTCCGCAAGATGATCTCTTCCTATGTGGGTGAGAACAAGGAGTTTGAACGCCAATATCTGGCGGGCGAGCTGGAGGTCGAATTTTGCCCGCAGGGCACGCTGGCCGAACGCTGCCGCGCGGGCGGCGCGGGAATCCCCGGTTTCTATACCAAGACGGGCGTCGGCACGCTGGTGGCCGAGGGCAAGGAAGTGAAGAATTTCGACGGACAGGATTATATCCTCGAACGCGGCATCTTTGCCGACCTGGCGATCATCAAGGGATGGAAAGCCGACGAAAGCGGCAACCTGATCTTTCGCAAGACCGCGCGCAATTTCAATCAGCCGATGGCGACCGCGGCAAAGATCTGCGTTGCCGAGGTGGAGGAAATCGTCCCCACCGGCAGCCTCGATCCCGATGCGATCCACCTGCCCGGCATCTATGTGAAGCGCCTGATCGTCGGCGCCCCCTATGACAAGAAGATCGAGTTCCGCACGGTGCGCCAGAAGGAGTCGGCATGATGGCCTGGACGCGTGATGACATGGCGGCGCGCGCCGCGAAAGAATTGCAGGACGGATATTACGTCAACCTTGGCATCGGCATTCCGACTTTGGTCGCGAACCATATCCCCGACGGGATGACCGTGACGCTCCAGTCCGAAAACGGCATGCTGGGCATCGGCCCCTTTCCCTATGAGGGCGAAGAAGATGCCGACCTTATCAACGCGGGCAAACAGACGATCAGCGAACTGCCGCAGTCGGCCTATTTCAGTTCCGCCGACAGTTTCGCGATGATCCGCGGCGGGCATATCGACCTGACCGTGCTGGGCGCGATGGAGATCGCCGAAAATGGCGACATCGCCAACTGGATGATCCCCGGCAAGATGATCAAGGGCATGGGCGGCGCGATGGACCTGGTCGCCGGGGTCAAGAAGATCATCGTCGTGATGGAGCACAATGCCAAGGATGGCAGCCCCAAATTCATCCCGGCGTGTACGCTGCCGCTGACCGGGCAGAATGTCGTCGATATGATCGTCACCGACCTGGCCGTTTTTCGGCGCGACGATCATGACAGCCCGTTTCGGCTGATCGAACTCGCGCCGGGGGTGACGGCAGAGGAAGTCGCGTCTAAGACGACGGCCAAATATGAGGTCGCAATCTAAACCAAAGCCGATAAGGCGCGCTTTACCGTTTCTGATCGCCGCCGTCCTGCTGGGGCTGGCGGGCTGGTTCGGCGTTCGCGCGTTCAGCGGCGATCACCCGCTTGCCACTGTTCCGATCCCGGTTCCGGCGCCCGAAAACCTGCCCGACACGCCGGACGAATGGCGTGGGCGGATCGATTATCGCGCGCTCGACCAGCAATTGACCGCCCTGTCGCAGCGGCCCGAAATGACGGGGCTGGCGGTCGCGGTGGTCGAAGAAGGGACGTTGCGCTTCGTTCGCACCTATGGCGTCGCCGACGCCGCGACCGGGGCGCCGGTGACGCCGCACACCCTGTTCCGATGGGCGTCCGTTTCCAAGACCGCGACGGGCGCGCTGGCGGGCGCGCTGGCCCATGACGGCATCCTCGACCTCAACCGTCCGGTCGCCGGGTGGCGCACCTCGCTGCGCCTGCCCGGCGGCGCCGAGGCACAGATTACGCTCGACGACCTGCTCGCACAGCGGACCGGCCTGACCAAGAATGCCTATGACGAAAAGCTGGAGGATGGCCAAAGCCCCCAGTTGCTGAGGGCCAGCCTGGCGCTTGCGCCGCTGCAATGTCAGCCGGGCACCTGTTACAGCTATCAGAATATCGCCTTTGACGCCGCGAGTGAGATTTTGGGTCAGGCCGCGAAAAAGCCGTTTGCGGACGCCGTCAAGGACCGGTTCTTCCTTCCGCTCGGCATGGTCAGCGCGGGTTATGGCATGGATCGGCTGACCCATGCCAAGGATTGGGCGCGGCCGCACAGCAGCGGCGGCCGGGTTCATACGGTAAAGGAAACCTATTGGCGGGTTCCCGCCGCCGCGGGCATCGAAAGCGATATTGTCGATTTCGCCACCTGGATGCAGGCGATGATGGGCAATCGCCCCGACGTCCTGTCCGCGTCGGCGCTGCGCGTGGCGCATCGCCCGCGCGTCGGCACCGCCCGCCTCTATGGCGGCACCCTGCGCATGGCCACCGGTGACGCGGCCTATGGCCTCGGCTGGCGAAGCTTCACCTATGGCGGCAGCCGGATCGAGGGCCATTCGGGCGCCGTGTCGGGCTATCGCGCGACGATGCTGTTCGAACCCGCGACGCGAACGGGCGTCGTCGCGATGTGGAACAGCGATTGGGGTTTCCCCTTTCGCATTCCGTTCACGGTGATCGACAGCTATCACAAGCGGGACGATGCCGGCTGGCTGGACCTGGGCCAATTGCCGCAAACAAGGCGGAGCGCCGCCAAGGCGAAAGCGGCCGCGGGAATGCCGCCGGGATAGCCGCCACCGCCCAGCAGGAGCCGACGCATGTATGTGCTGATTACCGCCAATCGCAATTATTCAAGCTGGTCGCTGCGCCCATGGGCGCTGATGCGCGCGCTGGACATTCCGTTCGACGATCGCATCGAACCCTTTGCCAACCTGGTCAACTATGACGAATTTCGAAGCTTTTCGCCGACGGGTCAGGTTCCGGCCCTGATCGACGCGGGGCGGACGGTTTATGATTCGCTGGGCATCACCCTTTATCTGGCCGACCGGCATGACGGCGTGTGGCCCTTCGATCCCGACGCTCGCGCCTGGGCGCAATGCGCGGCGGCCGAAATGCACAGCGGCTTTGCGGCGCTGCGCGGCGAATGCACGATGAACGTCGGGGTCCGGGTGGCGCCAAAGCCTGCGTCCGACGCGCTCCACCGCGACATCGCGCGCCTTCGCGAATTATTCGCCGAAGGCCTTTCGCGTTTCGGCGGCCCGTTCCTTGCCGGCGACCGCTTTACCGCCGTCGACGCCTTTTTCGCCCCCGTCGCGTTCCGCATCCGGACCTATGGGCTGGACGTGGGCGGCGGACAGGCGTGGGTGGACCATGTGCTGGCGCATCCGGCGATGATCGAATGGGAACGGCAGGCCCTTTTGGAAAGCTGGCGCGAGGAAAGCCATGAGGCCGAACTGATCGCCGCGGGCGCGATTACGGCCGACTATCGGACCTGCTGATCGGCGATCGCGTCGCGGACCACCGCGATCCCGGCCTCGCGCT
>JAIXHQ010000070.1 GCA_030145715.1 Sphingopyxis sp.
CCCGCCCTGACCGCCATCGCCGCCGCCCGGAACGTGCAATGACGAAAGCCATGGCCATGCGCCTATCCCCCCTAATCGCCACCGCCCTTGCCATTGTCGCGATCCCCGCCTGTGCGTGGGAGGCGATCCGCCTGACGTCTGACCCCGTGCCCGCGACGTCAAAGGAAGTCCGCGAGACCGGCCCGTTCGGAACGATCGTCCGCAACGTGTTCGATCCGACGCTGACCCCCTATGTGCCCGAAAAGGGCAGGGCGAACGGCACCGCCGTCATCATTGCTCCCGGCGGCGCCTTTCACATTCTGTCGATCGAGAATGAGGGAGAAGCGGTGGCGAAATGGCTGAACAGCCAGGGTGTCACCGCCTTTGTCCTGAAATATCGCCTGGTCGAAACCGGCGCCGATTTCCCGCTTCAGATGATGCGCTATCTTGGCAATCTTGCTTCGCTGCGTACCGCGGTCGAGCCATTGCGTCCCCTTGCGACGGCCGATGGTCAGAATGCGGTGAAATGGGTACGCGACCATGCAGGTCGCTATGGCATCAAGCCGAACCGCGTCGGATTAATGGGCTTTTCGGCCGGCGGCGCCGTGACGGTTTGGACGCTGACGGCAAACAAGCCAGCAAGCCGGCCCGATTTCGCGATCGCAATCTACCCCGGCCTGCTGCCTGACATGATCCCAGTGCCCAAAAAGGCACCGCCGCTGTTCGTCGCCGCGGCAAAGGACGACAAGCTGGCATACGCCGACAGCGTCCGCCTTGCCACCGCGTGGAAAACGGCAGGGGCAAGTAGCACGATCGTCACCTATGAAAGCGGAGGTCATGGCTTCGGCATGAAGAAAAGCGGCAAGCCGAGCGACGCCTGGACCGACGCCATGGCACAGTGGATGCGCGCGCAAGGGCTGGTCGGCAAATGAGGGCCGCAACTTTCCTTCTTCTGGTCGGCGGATCGTTTCTTGCGGCCTGCACCGCGAATGACACTGCGCCGCCGCGCGCTTCGCTGACGCAAAAGGCGGCGAACTGCGAGGCGCTGACCGACTTCGCGCTCAAGGACGGCAAGGTCGATGCGGCCACATCGCTGGAGGGCGGCGCGACGGTCAATCTGGAGGCGGGAAAGCCGGGTCTGCCCGCACCCGCCGCCTTTTGCCGGGTACAGGCGACCCTGTCGCCGACACCGGGGTCGTCGATCAAGGTCGAGGTATGGCTGCCCGACCGCAGCGGCTGGAACGGCAAGCTGCTCGGCGCAGGCAATGGCGGTTTCGGGGCCAATATGCTGTTGCCTTCGCTGTTGATGCGCGGCGCGGTGAAGAAGGGCTATGCAGCGGTCGGCACCGACATGGGACATGTCAGCGAAAGTGACGTTGATGCAAGCTGGGCGCTAAACGCGCCTGAAAAGATCCGCGATTATGGGTGGCGCGCTAATCACGTCGGCGCAGAGGCAGCGAAGCAGGTTATCGCCGCTTATTATGACGGTCCGCTCGCCGCGAGTTATTTTCACGGCTGTTCGGACGGCGGACGACAGGCGCTGATGCTCGCTCAGCGGTTCCCGAATGATTATGACGCGATCATCGCCGGGGCGCCAGCGATGGCGTGGACGCGCATGGGCAGCGCCTTTGCGAACAATGCCGTCGCGACAAGCAAACCTGGCGGCGACCTGTCTATGGCAAAGCTGAAGCTGCTGCAGACGGCGTCGCTCGGCCAGTGCGATGCGCTGGACGGCGTCAAGGACGGGGTGATCGACGATCCCCGCACCTGCCGTTTCGATCCTGCAAAGCTGGCGTGTAAAGGCGGCGGCAGCGCCGATTGCCTGACCCCGCAGGAAGTTGCGACGGCCAAGCTGTTCTATGAAGGGACGAAGACCGGCGACGGCAAGAGCTTTTATCCGGGCTTCGCGCCGGGCGCCGAAGCCGAGGCGGGCACATGGTCGCAATGGCTTACGGGTAAAAGTTCGCAACATGTGAAGTTTGGCACCGCCTTTTTCCGATATTTCGTACATGCCAATCCCGAATGGCAATTGGCCGACTTCAACCTCGACCGCGATTATGCATTGGCGAAGACGCGCGTCGGTGGCGATCTGGACGCCGAAGGCACCGATCTGCGTGCCTTCTATCGACGCGGCGGCAAGCTGATCCTCTACCATGGCTGGAACGACGCGGGCATTCCGGCGCAGAATACCGTCTATTATTACGAGCGACTGGTAGCAGCAAACCCGCGCGCGGCGGCCAGTTCCGTCCGGCTTTTCATGGTCCCCGGCATGTCGCATTGCCTGGCAGGCCCCGGCCCCAATAATTTCGATCCGCTGACGGCGCTCGACGGCTGGCGGCAGGGCGGCCCGGCGCCCGACCGCATGATCGCGACCAAATATGATAACGACCTGTTCGCCTACATCGGCCTGCCAGCAAAGGCTGGGCGGACGCGGCCGCTGTGCGCGTTCCCGAAAGTCGCGAAATGGGATGGCAAGGGTTCGACCGACGCCGCCGCGAGCTTTGTCTGTGAAGCGCCCGGCCAATGATCAGCCATGTTACCGGCGCGAGTGAGCCGCCACTGATCGAGCATACGATCGGCGATGCACTGGCGCTTGCCGCCGGGCGTTGGGGCGCGCGTGATGCACTGGTTTCGGTGGGGCAAGCTATCCGCTGGAGCTTTGCCGATCTGCTCGACCGGGCCGATGCATTTGCCGCGGGGCTACTTGCACTGGGGCTGGAACCCGGCGACCGCATCGGCATATGGGCGCCCAATTGCGCCGAATGGACGTTGACCCAGTTTGCGGCGGCGCGCGCCGGAATGATCCTCGTCACGATCAATCCGGCCTATCGTCTGACCGAGGTCGAATATACGATCAACAAGGTCGGCCTATCGGCGCTCGTCGCGGCGACCAGTTTCAAGACGAGCGATTATCCGGCGATGATCGAGGAACTGGCACCTGAAACTGCTGTCAGCAGACCCGGAGACTTGCGTGCCGCGCGGTTGCCGACGCTGCGTTCGCTGATCCTGATCGGCGAGGCGTCGCGTGCGGGATGGCTGCGCTGCGACCATGTGGCGGGGCTGGCAGGCGACGACGACCGGCGGCGTCTTTCGGCCATCGGACCGACGCTCGATCCGAATGACGCGATCAACATCCAGTTCACCAGTGGCACCACCGGCCTGCCCAAGGGCGCGACGCTCAGCCATCGAAATATCCTCAAT
>JAIXHQ010000071.1 GCA_030145715.1 Sphingopyxis sp.
CCCATCATGAAATAGGCGTCGCGCGCCGCATCGTCGATTTGCGATACGCCGGGCGGCGGCATGATGAACGTCCCCAGCAGCGTCCGCATCCCATAATAGATTTCCACCGCCCGATCATGTTCGCCCCGGACGGCATGGGCGACGGCCAGCGGACCCGCCGGAAAGCCCAGATCGGCCATGCTCTGGCCCGCGGCGACGGCGCGGTCGAAATCGCCCAGGCAAAGATAGGCGGCGCACAGCGTCACATAATTGCGGCCATGCACGGGATCCTGTTCGATCGCGGCCAATATATAGGGCAATGCCGCGCGCGGGCGGCCCAGAAACAACAGGAACCCGCCCAGCCGGATCCCCACTTCGCTGTCGTTGGGCGCCAGCCGATGCGCTTCATAGGCCAGGTCGAGCGCCGCGACGGCATTGTGCCGCGTAAATTCATAGATCGCCAGCGTCACCCGGGCATAGCCCTGCGACGGATCGAGCGCGATGGCCCGCCGCGCGCAATCGGCCATCTTCGCGGCCCGCTCGTCCCGGTCGAGCGTCGGCGTAAAGGTCGCCGAATAGAGATGCGCCTCGGCCAGCGCGGCCCAGCATTCGGCAAAGTCGGGATCGATTTCCAGCGCGCGTTCCAGCCGCTCGATCGCCTTGCCGATCACATCGTCGCCCAGCGTCTTCATGAACAGGGCGCGACCCTGAAGATAAAGCGCATAGGCGTCGCGGTTCGCCGTCATCCGCCGCGCGGGCGCGCGGTGGCCCTCTATGCCCAGCGCGGTACACAGTCCCGACACCAGATGGCTGCCCAGAATTTGCCGCGACCCGATTGCGTCGGCGACGGTGCCTTCATAGCGGTCGGACCAGATCGCGGTCCCCGTGTCGCCATCGATCAGCCGAATATCGACGCGGATGCCGTCGGCGAGCCGGTGAACCGTCCCCTCGATCAGGTGCGAGGCGCGCAGCGCGGTCGCGATCGCGGGCAGGGTGCCGCCCGCCGCCGCGACATTGGCGACCGACGTGCGCCCCACCAGCGCCAGCGATCCGATGGCGCCCAGCCGATAACCCAGTTCGTCGGCAACGCCGTCGGCCAGCAAAAATGCGCCGCCGACCGCGTCATGCTGAACAAAGGGCAATATGGCGATGCGGATCGCCTCCCCGCGCCCCGCATCGGACGCGCGGCCCGATGCGCGCCACGCCTCTGTCAGGCGATCGCGGCCCGCGACATCGCCCGCTCGTTCGCGCATCGCCAGCGCCCGGCCGACGGCGATCTGCAACCGGCCCTCGACATATGTGCGCCGCGCCGCCAGCCAGTCGCGGAACGGATCGCCCAGATCGATCTGGTCGAGCAGCGGCCGATTGGCGGCGGCGATGAGCAGCGCGGATGCCTCATCGACACGCCCGTCGGCCAGCGCGGTTTCCAGACGGCCAAGATCGGTTTCCACGCGCCGGGGATTGACCGCGATCCGGCCATGCGAAACGTCGAGCAGGTCGCCCGCCAGCGGCGCCAATATCTTGTCGAGGCCCAGCAGGCATTGGCGCAGGCTGGCGCGCGCCTGTGCCTGAAAACGTCCGGGCCAGAGCAGTTTGCTGATATAATCGCGTTCCAGCGCATCGCCCGGTGTCAGGCACAGCATCGCGAGCAGCGCCCGCGCCCGGCGGCTGGGGATCGCGACCTCGGTTCCGTCGGGGGCCGTCAGCGTGAAGCACCCGAACAGCGATGCGTTCACGACGCCCGCATATAATGTCGAGATTTTTCCCGCCATCGCCTCCACCCCGTCCCCTTGGGGCAAAGGATAGGCGCTTCGTTCAGAAAATCACTGGAAATCGATGCCGGGCGCGGCGCCCGGCGATGGTTCAATATTCGATCGTGATCCGGACCTTGCCGGGTTCGACCCCCGCCATCGCGGCGATTTCTTCGCGGCTGGACTGGATCAGCGCCTGCATCCGCTGCGTGTCCGCCGCCGGGTCGCCGTCGAGCGATGTCGGTGCGCCGGACATCAGTTCGCGTTCCGAAATGCCTAGCGCCTCGGTCAAGGCGATCAGGTTGCTGCGGCGGGGGACGGTCTTGCCGCTTTCCCACGCCCAGATGCTGGGCCGGCTGAACCCCGTGCGTTCCGACAGCGCCGCGCGGCTGAGCCCGCGTTCCTTGCGCAGCCGAAGCAGCCGCTGCGCCAGCAGTTCGTCGGCGCCCGACGCGCGGGCGGGATCGACATCGTCGGGCAGCGTGTTGCGCAGCCGTGCCGCGCTGAGCGCCGCGCGCGACAGCGGACGGTCGAACCGGCAACCGGCCAGCGCCTCGCTGCGCCACACGACGGTCGCCGCGCAATCGGGCGCTTCGGGCAGGGTGATGGCGATCCGCTGATCGATCGCAAGGTCGGATGGCGTTTCGATCAACATGCCGGTCGCCGACAGATTGTGGATCACGACGGTCGTGCCCTTGCCGCGGCCCAGCGATCCGGGCGCTTCCAACCGCAAATGAACGCGGCGGGCGCTGCGGCCGCCGCCGGGTGCCTCGTCGTCTTCGATCATCGCATGAATGGCCATAGGCAGGCGCTATGCGCGGCGATCGGTTGTGGAGTGGTTAATGGGCGGCGCGTCATCGGCAGGCCCATGCGCGGGCGGGGTGGCGGCAACAAGGGGCGGGCGGCGACCGCAGGGTGAACTGTGCGCGCCTTGCGATGGGGCTGCATCGCCGACGGACGCGCCGCGAATTGTCGTGGAATATTAACTTGAAGCTATTTTCTCCGTTAAGAAATTAACGCCGCTTGTCTCGATTTTGCACAGCGTCGTCAGGGGCCATCGGCGGCGATTGGCCGGTTAACTGTCGAAACACACGTAAAACGGCCGATTTTCTTTTCAGAATAATGACATCGTGCGCCCGGATTGTGGCGAAAGGCCAATTTTGGGGTGCCCCAATGGCATAAAATCTGTAGTAAGTTTTTCTTAACGGACGGGTTGATGAGTCGGTCGCGGCTTATCGGGGGCACTGAGTGCCTGAGGGTCAACCGCAAAGCGGAGCCTGAGACCGTCGCCATTTTTGGGGGTTTCGTGTCGTGCGATTTGTGATTTTTGCGCTTGCCGCGGCGGCTCTTGCCGTGCCCGCGAATGCCGAAGAGATACGGAACGTCAAGTCGCTCGACATCGCGGTCAGCGG
>JAIXHQ010000072.1 GCA_030145715.1 Sphingopyxis sp.
TCGCGCTGCGAATTGGCATAGCTGCCGCGGACGTCCATCTTCAGCGTATCGAGCAATTGGAATTCGCCGACGAACTGCGAATTGATAAGCTGTCGCGCGAACCAGGCCGTATCCTGATATTGGAAGCTGACGCCGGGGCTGGTGTCCGCCGTCAGCGGGCGGTCTTCCGCTCCCAGACGCGCCTGCTTGACCGTGTCGCGGATATACAGGTTGGTCCAGCGGATCTTGTTTTCACCGAATTCGGCGCTGAGGCCGACCAGGCCGTTTACGACGACCCGATTGTCGGTGATGACGCGCCGGATATTGGTATTGAGCGTCGACAGATCGAGCGCGTTCGCGGTCTGTTGTATCACGTCGCGCGTCCGCCAGCGGCTGGTATAGCCCGCGGTCGCGATCAGGCCGATTTCGACGCCGCCCAGATCCCATGACTTGCCGCCGGTGACATTGGCGCCCCAGTTTACCGGCATATTGTCATTTTGCCGAACCAGGGCATTGGCAGGGGTCACGAACTGACCGGCGATCGCCTGTTGGTTCACCGTCGGGTCGCTGATTCGAAGACCCGAATCCCGCCACGCCTTATAGGCCGGCGGCAGGCTGCGACCGCCGTCGCCAAAGCCGGTCCAATCCGAACCCGTGCCAAAATAGGTATAGCCAAGCCGCCCCGTCGTTTCCGAATTGCCGCCGATGCTGGCGCCGAACGACAGGAACGGTTCACGCGGCACGGCCTTGGTCGTCAGGTTGATGACGCCGCCGCCGAATTCGCCGGGGAAATTGGCCGAATAGCTTTTCTGCACCAGCGACGAGGCGATGATGCCGCTCGGAAAAATGTCGAGCGGCACGACGCGCTTCAACGGTTCGGGGCTGGGCAGCGGCGATCCGTTGAGCAGGGCGAGCGAATATCGATCGCCCAGTCCGCGGACATAGACGAAGCCATTGCCCACGACGCTAAGGCCGGTGACGCGGCTGAGCGCACCGGCGATATTGCCTTCACCGGTGCGCGCGATGTCGGCGGCACCAAGTACCGACACGACTTGCGGCGACGTGCGTTCAACATTGGCGTTGCGGCGGCCGGTCACGACGATTTCACCGCCGGGAATCGAAACGTCCAACTCCTCTTCGGCCGCCTCCTGGGCCTCCGCGTCCACCGGCGTTTCGGCGGCCGGGTCGGCCACCGGCGGCGCCGGCGTTTCCGCGGCAGGTGCCGATTGCGCCATGGCCGTGGCAGGAGCGACGAGCGCCGTGGAAATCAACAACAGGCTGGCGAGCCGGATCGGCTTGGACATGACGGTCATCCCTCAGAAAACCTGAAAATATGCACAGGGAGGGAGCGGCACATGCCGCCCCCTCCCCATAGGTGTTAGCGGCCTCAGGTGGTGGGCAGCGAGGTGCAGAGACCCGAATTGCCGGTGCCGAAATTGGCGGTCCCGCTGTTACAGGTCCAACCCTGATACCAGGTGTCGGTCGCATCCTTCACCGCGCCGATATAGGTCACCGCGTCAAAGAAGCCGGCGCGCGTCAATTCGTTGCCGTTGAACTCCTGACCGTTAAGCGTCGTCACGTTGAACGGCGTTGCAGCGCTTTCGGTCGCACCGTTGATGAACAGGTTCGTCAACGTCGGCGTATAGGCGTCGTTGTTGCCGTTCGATCCCGAACCGAAGATCGCCTGGACTTCAGTCGCGGTCACACCGGTGCCTGCGACATATTTGGTCGCGGCGCACTGCATCAGAACCGAGCGGAAGATCGGCGCGCCAAATTCGTCGTTCGGTTCATCCTGCGTGCCCGATGCGGTCTGCGCGCGGCTGACGCGAAGGCAGGGGTTGTTCGGGCTGACGACCACCGAGTTATAGATGCTATAGTCGGTGCCGCCACGCAGCATGAACGATGCCTGGTTCGACGAGCTGTTGTTCGAATTCTGGATGAAGACGAAGTTCGACACCCGCGTGTTCTGACGCGGCGTGTTGCCGTCGCGATCATTGTCGGTGTCTGCTTCCGACATCGAATCGCCGATCTCTGCACGCTGAACAACGATACCATATTGGAAATTTGCCTTGGTACCGGTGTCGGTGTCGAGATTGTCGTCTTCAGCGCCGACCGAAATGAAATATTTCACATGGGCGCGACCGCCGAACAATTCGATCGCGTCGTCCGAGCTGTTGTACGACTGGATATGGTCGATCTGCGTACCCGAACCGACGCCCTGCAGGGTCAGCGACTGAAGTTCGCTGGCAGGCGACAGATTATAGCCCGAGAAGCGGATTTGCACATAGCTCATCCGGCCGCTGCTTTCGGTGCGGTTTTCGCCACCATAAAGCGCCGGATCGGCCGCACCTTCGGTCTGGCGTTCGCAGGCGACGGTGCCCGGCGTAGCCGTCGGCGACCCGCAATCGGTGATCGGGCCGCGACCGCTCAGCACGACGCCGCCCCATTGCCCGGACGAATTTTCGGTGTTCAGGCCCTGAACATTGTCGCGGCTGGTAAAGATGATCGGCCGCGTCGCGGTGCCGACGGCCTGAATCTGGTTGCCGCGGTTGACGTTGAGCCACGAAGCGCCCGATTCGCCATAAACAATGACGCCCGGTTCGATCGTCAGAATGACATTGCTGGTGCCGGTGGTCGACGGACCCTGATCGTTGCCGACATCGACCCGGCCGTTCATGCGATAGACCAGGCCGGCGATCTTCGGCAGCGTCAAGCTGCTCGTAATGCGGGTCGGAAGCGTACACACGCGGAAGGTGCCGACCGACGGGTTGGCGATCGTTCCGGAGTCGGTCAGTGCGTTGGCCGCGCCGCCGCCGATGGTCGGGCAGCCGGCGGCCGGGGTCACCGACGGCGAGGTCGGGGTCGGCGTGGGTGACGGGGTCGGCGTGGCCGGCGGATTGATGATGATCGTGCCGCCCTGACCCGGCGATGCGACATTGTCGGCACCGCAAGCCGTCAGGATGGATAGGGCCACGCCGCTGAGCATGACCATACGAACGCGTGCGAAAGCCGCCATGAAAATCTCCGTTCCCGGTGCGCGCCAAATGGCGGCCCTGATGAAAAATAGGCCGCGAACGAGAAGAGATGCGTTGCACTCGCCCCCGGTGACGCTGCCACTAGGGT
>JAIXHQ010000073.1 GCA_030145715.1 Sphingopyxis sp.
GCGCGGGCGCCGCGGGCCTCGCGGCGATGCTGGCGCATCCCGAACAATTTGCCGGGCGCAAGGTCGGCCTGGTGCTGACCGGCGGCAATATCGACACGCGGCTGCTCGCCAATGTGCTGCTGCGCGATCTGGCGCGCTCGGGGCGTATCGCCCGGCTGCGCATCCGGCTTCAGGACCGGCCCGGCGCGCTGTTCAAGGTGATGAAGCTGTTTGACGAGAAACAGGTCAACATCATCGAAATCTATCACCAGCGCATCTTTACCACCCTGCCCGCAAAGGGGCTGATCACCGACATCGAATGCGAAGCGCGCGACCGTGAACATCTCGACAGCCTTGTCGCCTCGCTCCGCGAGGCGGGCTATATGGTGACGACGGTCGAGCTGGCGTGAAGGAATTTATCCGCGAGTTTGTAGCGACGCCCGAAAGCATCGACGAACTCGGCCATGTCAACAATGCCGTCTGGGTCCAGTGGATTCAGCAGGTGGCAACCGGCCATTGGGACGCCGCCGCGCCGCAAAGCCACAAGGACGCCTATATCTGGGTCGTCGTGCGGCACGAGATTGACTATCTCCGCGCACTCGGCCCCGGAGAGACGGTGACCGCGCGCACCTGGGTCGCCGACAAGCCGCAAGGCGCAAAATTCGACCGCCTCATGGAATTTACCGGCAAGGACGGCAAAGTCCATGTCCGCGCGCGCACTGTCTGGGCACTGCTCGACAAAGTCACCGGCCGCCCGCTGCGCGTAACAGAAGAAATCGTCGCACCGTTCGCGGGGTAACGGCGGATTTGTGGTCGAAAGCGGGTATTGCGCGCTGCTGGACCGCCCGTTATACTTTCAATATGTTCTTCGGTTCTCAAATCGATCGCATGCAGCAACTGTTCGCAGAACAGTTCGCGGATGATTTACAGGGATTCGTCTATCGCAAGAATGGGAAAGGCGTACCGATCCGCCTAAGCGAGATCGAGCGAGACGAGTTTGTAGCCACGTTCAACAAGCGCATCCGTTATGCGTTTTGGGCCCTTGTCCCCGCCACCGTCGCCTTGATATTGGTGCTAGTGTGGCTGGTCCCGGATAAGGATAGCCCGGCACGGCAGCTGGCGACGTGGGTTGGAGTCACGGCGATTTTGGTGCCTTTCATGACGATCTACTATTGGGCGTGGAATGCTCCGTCTCGCGAGTTGGAGCGCCGAACCCCGATGGGCGCAGCATTGACGAAAGAAGAAGCCCGAACGCTAGCCTTCTCCAAGATTACTTACGGTCAACTGCTGCTGGCGGCACTGATTGGCGTAGGGCTGGTTTGGAACAAGTCAACCAAGGCCGATGTCTTTCATGGATGGGGAGTGGCTTGGCTGGCTTTTGGAGGTGCGCTGATCGTCCTCGCCGGACTTCAGGCGATCCGAAAGTGGCGCCTGGGTAGGCAATGAGCCGCCGGACTGTTTGAATGCCGACAATCGGTCGCAACCTGCCGGCCTGAATCTCGCTCGCTGGCGGTGGTTCCCCGCCGTCACGCATATCCGACCCAGCCCCGCCATGTGAACGCGGCGTAAAATTGCTCGACGCCGGTAAAGCCCGCCGCGCGCAGCACCGCTTCGTCCGCCTCGGGGCTTAGCATCGCGACATGGGTGGCGACGGCCTGGCGGCCCTTGGCGACCTGTTCGGGGTCGCCCCCCGACGCGATGGCATAGGCGGCATAGCGGTCGAGCCAGCGGTCGCGTTCGTCCGTGCCTTGCGGGAAACTGCCGTGTGCGGCGACAAAGGGTGCGCCGGGTTTCAGCCGTCGGCGGATTTCCGCGGCGGTGCGGATGCGCTCGTCGGTGGGGAGGAAGTGCAGCGTCAACAGACAGGTCGCGCCGTCGAACGGACCCATGGGCGCGTCGTCGATATAGCCTTCGATCAATTGCGCGCGGCGGGCGTTGGGGCCCATCACCGCCGCGGCCAGTTCGAGCATGGGGGCGGCCGGATCGACGCCGGTAAAGCGCCAGCCCGGATGGGCTTCGGCCATCGCCTTCAACTCGCTGCCCCCGCCGGCGCCCAGAACCAGGATATGCGCGTCGTCGGGGACCCGTTCCGCGAGCAGCAGGCCGGTCATGCGGTGAAGCCCGTCGAGACCGGGCACAAAACGGCGCGGACCTTCGGTATATCGCGCGACCGCCGCCGGATCCTTGAAACTGTCGAGAAAATGCTGGGCGCCTTCAGCCATGATCATGCTCCTGTGCGGGGGTGGAGGATCGCGCGGCCATGCGCGCGTGGAAATCGGCGGCGAGCTGGGCCAGCGTCACCTGTTCGAAGCGGGCGATCAGCAGCGCCTCCGCCTCGTGAAAACTGGTATCGAGCGCGGCATTGACCGCCTGTTCGACCAGGCAGCCGGGCGCCTCCGTGCGGTTGCCCATCGCCATCAGGCTAGGTCGACCGATGGCGGCATAAACGTCCGCCATCGTGATGTCGGCCAGGTCGCGGGCGATCGTCCAGCCGCCGCCATGGCCTTTTTCCGAATGGACAAAGCCCGCGTCGCGCAGCCCGCCAAGGATGCGGCGGATCACCACGGGGTGCGTCTGCATCGCCTTGGCCAATTGGTCGGACGTCGTCGGACCGGCCCGTTCGGCCATGTGGAGGAGGACGTGGAGGACGCCCGACAGGCGGCTGTCGCGTTTCATGTAACTTCATATAGTGCGTGAAATGATCGCGTCAAGGGGTAGGGGGGAGGCTGTGATGATCCGCCCCGCCACCTTGGACGACCGCGCCGCGATCTGGTCGATCATCGGCCCGGTGATCCGCGCGGGCGAGACATATGCGCTCGACCGGGACATGGGCGGGGAAGCGGCGCTTTCCTATTGGTTCACCGACAAACAGGTGTTTGTGGCAGAGGCCGACGGCGCCATTCTGGGCACTTATTATCTGGCGGCGAACCAGCGCGGCGGCGGCGGACATGTGTGCAATTGCGGTTATATGACCGCCGTCACGGCGACCGGGCGCGGGGTGGCGCGGGCGATGGCGCTGGATTCCTTTGACCGGGCAAAGGCGCACGGATTTCGCGCGATGCAGTTTAATTTCGTCGTCAGCAGCAACGAACGCGCGGTGCGATTGTGGCAATC
>JAIXHQ010000074.1 GCA_030145715.1 Sphingopyxis sp.
CGCTGTTAGGTCCGCCGTCGATGACCGACGACCGATCCCTGCGATTCAAGGCATATTGGCGCTCCTTTACATAGGAGCGGCATGGCATCACCTGTGACCATCGCCGCCGTGACCGGAAGGCGAATGGTTGTCATTACAGCATCACACCACCAACCCCCGGCTGCGGCGCGCGCTTTTTGAAGAAGACGCGACATGACCGATACATTGCTTGCCCTGTCGACCGACCGTTGCCGCATCACGCCGCTGTTTGCCGACGATGCGCGCGCGCTGGCCGCGATCACCGACGAAACGGTGACGTCGCGGGTCCATTTCCTGCCCGCGCCCTTTACAGAGGCGGATGCCCGCGCGCTGATCGCCGGGTCGGGCGGCGGCGACGTGTTTCACGCCGTGCGCGGCGAACAGGGGCTGGACCTTCATGGCGTCATCGGCGTCCACCGCCGCGCCGGACAGCAATATGAAATCGGCTATTGGTTCGCGGCGCGTGTCCGGGGCACCGGTATAGCGACCGAAGCGGTGGCGGCGCTCGTCACCGCGCTCGCCGCGTCGCGGCCGGGCTGTTCGATCGTCGCCGAATGCCATCCCGACAATGATCGTTCGCGCGCCCTGCTGCACCGCATCGGCTTTGCTTCGACGGGGCGGGCGGGAAAGCGGCCGGGGCGGATGGTGATGGCGTGGCGCGCGGCGCCCGCCTATCGCATCGACGTCTGCTGATCGGGGGCGGGGTCGGCGACATCTTCGGTCAGCGCCTTGACGATCGCGGCGACCGACGTGGGCGCATAGGCGAACCCCATATGGCCGCAGTCCACCTGGACCTGCCGGTCGCTTTCATGCGGCTGTCCGCGCGCGCTGTTGATCGCAACGACCCCGTCGTGCCGCGACCAGAGCGCAAAGGTCGGCATTTCGGGACGCGGCGCGGGATGGAAATCGATCGGCGGATTGTCGACCGGATGGCGGGCGACAAGGTGATAGAGCCGCCATGCCCGATTGGCGCGGCGGCTGCCGGAAAAGGGCGAGCCGAGCGTCACGACGCGCGCGACCTTGTCCGGATGATGCTTTGCATATTCGCGCGCGTAAATGCCGCCCAGGCTCCACCCGACCAGCGCGGGGGCATAGCCGGTGCGATCGATGATCCATTGCACGCGGCCGTCGATGCGTTCGATGATGTCGGCGGTCGCGCCGCGATTGAAACCAAGGCCCCAGGCATAGCAGCGAAAGCCCGCGCGGCGAAGGTCGGCGCGCAGCGCCTTGGTCGCCCAGTCGCCCGACAGGAAACCGGGCAGCACCATCACCGGCGGATGGTCGCTGTCGGGATTGGGTTCGGGCGGCATCGGGCGGATGCGCCCGGCGATCGCGCGCGCCAACGATCCGATCTCGCGCCCCAACAGGGTCAGCGATGGCAACGCATCCGGATCGGGAATGCGCGCGGGCCATTCGGCGCGCCGGGTCAGGAAGCCGCGGAACATGCGGCCGCTCCTACCTCTTTGGGACGAGTTTCACCAGCTTGCCGTCCTCGCCATCGGTCAGCAGCCAGATCGAACCATCGTCGCGCACCTCGACCTCGCGGATCCGCTGGCCGAACGCCCAGCGGTCGGACTTGCGCAACTTGTCGCCGTCGATCGCCATGCGGATCAGCCCTTCGCCCGACAGCGCGCCCATCAACAGGCTGTTTTTCCAGCCCGGATACAGGGTGCCGTCATACCAGACCAGGCCGGCGGGGGACACGGACGGGTTCCACCACAGCTTTGGCGCCGCGAATTCGGGGCGGGTCGGGTGGTCGGGGATATTCTTGCCGTCATAATGGTCGCCGTTCGACACGATGGGATAGCCATAATTGGCCTTTGGCTCGACCAGATTGACCTCGTCGCCGCCCTTGGGTCCCATTTCCTGGTTCCACAGCTTGCCGGTGCCGTCGAACGCGAGTCCCAGGACATTGCGATGGCCGAGCGACCAGATTTGCGCGGTGACGCCGCCCTGATCGGCAAAGGGATTGTCGGCGGGGATGCTGCCGTCGGGATTGAGGCGCAGGATCTTGCCAAGATTGGCCTTCATATCCTGCGCCGGATCGAATTTCTGGCGCTCGCCCGATCCGATGAACAGATATTTGCCGTCGGGCGAAAAGGCGAGGCGGTGGGAATAATGGCCCTGTCCCGTGACTTTCGGCGCCTGTTTCCAGATGATCTCCAGCCCTTCGAGCGCGGGCGCGATACCCTGTTTCAGCTTGGCCCGGCCGACGACGGCGCCATAGCTTTTGTCCGGCCCGGCCTCGACCCAGCTCAGATAGATGGTGCCGCTGGTCGCGAAATCGGGGGCGACGATGACGTCGCCGAACCCGCCCTGCCCGCCATAGGCGACCTGCGGGACGCCCGCGACGTCCAGCGTCGGGCCGCTTTCCTGCCACAGCTTCAGCTTGCCCGACTTTTCGGTGATCAGCGCGGCGCGGGTGCCAGGCACGAATGTCATGGCCCAGGGTTCGTTGAAACTGGCCATCTCCTTCACCGTGAAGGGCGCGTCGGCCAGCGGCGTCGCGGGCTGCGCGCCCGATGTGTCGAGCTTGTCGGTGGCGGCGGGCGCGGCTTCGCTCGATGCGGGGGCGGCCGAACAGGCGGCGACCGCGAGCGACATCATCAGGGCGACATAGGGCAGATGCTTCATGGGGACGGCTCGCTTAGGTGGGAGGGGCGGGGGGCGGGGGGAGTGCGCCACTCTGACGCGCCGACGCCGTAAAGTCGAGGGGTGCCGTCGTTCAGCGGCCCGCCGCCTCGCGCCGCGCGGTGATCGTTTCGACGCTGCCCATGATCGCATCGACCGCCTCGCTGGCGGGCGGGGCATCGGCACGTTTCTGGGAAAACTGGCCGCTGTTCATGATGTCTTCCAGCGCGGCGCGCGCGCGCGACACGCGGCTTTTCATCGTGCCCAGCGCACAGTCGCAGATGCTGGCCGCCTCTTCATAGGACAGCCCGCCCGCACCGACCAGGATCAGCGCCTCGCGCTGGTCCTGCGGCAATTCCATCAATCCGCGTTGCAGGTCGGCCATTTCGCCGCTGTCTTCCTGACTGGCGGGGGTCGACATGGTGCGCTCCACCG
>JAIXHQ010000075.1 GCA_030145715.1 Sphingopyxis sp.
CGCCCGGATAGCGCCCGTGCAAAAGGCACAGGAAATGAACCGCGTCCGCCAGGTTGCGCATCGCATCCGGACCGTTCGACAGCGCGCCCGAACGGATATGGAAATGCGCCCCCGTACCCTCGCCCGCCACCAGCGAATCGAGCATTTCGGCAACGCCGCGCGTCTGTATCTGGGGCTGGGTCGACTGGCTCAACGCTTGATCCTCGCTGTGGTAGGGGCGCTGGCCCGGCGCCGGTGAAGTGCAGCGATCAGGCATAGGGCAACGTCGTAAACGTCGCGTTTATAAGCGGCGGATGATTTGCACCGCCACTGTTTCAGTCAGGGACAGCGGGCGATAATGCAAAGCGACCGGCAAGCCCCGCGGAGAAGCTTGCCGGTCCTATCGATGGTGCCGGGGCACCATGAGAGCGAAACAGCGGGGCGCGAGAGGGAAGGGGCGCCCGGCGGTCCGCCTATGCGGCGAGGGCGAAGTTTTCGACCGGCTCGACTCGCGGAGCGGCGGGTTCTGCCGCGCCGAAATCCGGCCGGCTGGTCGCTGCCGCCGGGACGGGAAAAATCAGGCGCGAGGCGAGTACGACGATCCCAAGCCCGAAATAGCCCATGAAGGTCTGAACCGGAAAGAAGAAGAGGGGGGCGACAAAGGCAAGGCGGAGCCACAAGGGATTAAAGCCGAAGTCCTGACCCACGGCTTCGCAAATCCCGAAAAAGGTGTCGCGGCGGCGGAAGAGATTGGTGCTGTTGTCGTCCATCTTTTTTCTTTCCTTTGACTGCGGAGCCAGCGCCGCGTCGGTGCCTGATCTGTCGCAAGGGCCGTGCCAAATTCTGCCGTGAACGGTTTTTCGGGCTTTTCTGTGTAATGCGGCCCGGTATGCGTCATTATAATGCGAATCAATTCCCACTATATGGGACTGGTTGCCATTCGAAGGTTGGGTTTCGAACAGAAATGAAATCATCCTATAGCGAGCGACTATCTGGTGGGCGGATATTAAGATTTAAAGAAGGTGGCGAATAAAAATTGTGCGGCGCAACATCGCCTTGCTCCGCGCGACGGTAAGCGTCCGCCCAAGCTGCCGGATATGCTGGTGCGTCAGCGGACGAACGGGGGCGTTGCTGCGGACCAGTTAGGCGCAAGGCGCGCATAAAAAACGGGCGGCATTTGCGCCGCCCGTTTGATCTTTAATCGCTGCTGTTCTTATTGGTCGAGGAAGCTGCGCATCTTGCGGCTGCGGCTCGGGTGCTTCAGCTTGCGGAGTGCCTTTGCCTCGATCTGACGGATGCGTTCGCGGGTCACGCTGAACTGCTGGCCGACCTCTTCCAGCGTATGGTCGGTGTTCATCCCGATCCCAAAGCGCATACGCAGCACGCGTTCCTCGCGCGGGGTAAGCGACGCCAGGACGCGCGTGACCGTTTCCTTGAGGTTCGACTGCACCGCGGCATCGACCGGGATGACGGCATTCTTGTCCTCGATGAAATCGCCCAGGTGGCTGTCTTCCTCGTCGCCGATCGGCGTTTCGAGGCTGATCGGCTCCTTGGCGATCTTCATCACCTTGCGGACCTTTTCGAGCGGCATCGACAGGCGCTCGGCCATTTCCTCCGGCGTCGGTTCGCGGCCGCTTTCGTGCAGGAACTGACGGCTGCAGCGGACCAGCTTGTTGATCGTCTCGATCATATGGACCGGGATGCGGATCGTGCGCGCCTGATCGGCGATCGAACGGGTGATCGCCTGACGGATCCACCATGTCGCATAGGTGCTGAATTTATAGCCGCGGCGATATTCGAATTTATCGACCGCCTTCATCAGGCCGATATTGCCTTCCTGAATGAGGTCGAGGAACTGCAGGCCGCGGTTCGTATATTTCTTGGCGATCGAAATGACGAGGCGCAGGTTGGCCTCGACCATTTCCTTCTTGGCGATGCGCGCTTCGCGCTCGCCTTTTTGCACCATGTTCACGACGCGGCGAAATTCGGTCAGGCTCATGCCCGCAGCTTGCGCGATTTCCGAAATCTCGATGCGAATGCGATCGACCGCGCCAGCCTCATTCTCGGCAAAGGCGGCCCATTTCTTGTCGATGCCGCCGACCTCGTCGAGCCAATTCTCTTCGAGTTCGCGTCCGACATAATTGTCGAGGAACGACTTGCGCGGAACCTTGTGACGTTCGGCAAGGCGCAGCATCTGGCCGCCCAGCGCGGTGAGGCGGCGGTTATAGCTGTAAAGCTGATCGACAAGATATTCGATCTTGGTGTTGTGGAACTGCACACCTTCGACCTGCGCGGTCAGGTCCTCGCGCAGTTTGTGATATTTCTTTTCCGACGCCGCGGGAAATTCGTCGCCGCCCGAAAGCGATTCGAGCCGCGCTTCCTGCAATTTCTGGAACGCCTTGAAACTCTTTGTGATGTTGGCGAATTTTTCCAGCGCGTCGGGCTTCAGCAATTCTTCCATCGCGGCGAGGCTGAGGGTGTTGTCTTCCTCATCCTCTTCAAAGCTTTCGCGCTTGCCCGACGAACCTTCGCCATCCTCGTCATCGCTGTCGGCGGCGGGTTCATCCTCGACCTCGTCCTCGTCCTTGAACGACACGCCGGCGGTCTTTTCGCTGATCTCGCCGTCGTCCTCGGCGCCTTCCTCGTCCAGATTCTCCGGCGCCGGATCCTTGGACAGCATCGCTTCCAGGTCGACGATCTCGCGCAATTGCATGTCGCCATTGTTCAGCGCGGTCGACCAGTCGATGATCGCGTTGAATGTCAGCGGGCTTTCGCACAGGCCGAGGATCATCGTGTCGCGGCCCGCCTCGATGCGCTTGGCGATCGCGATTTCGCCTTCGCGGCTGAGCAGTTCGACCGCCCCCATTTCGCGCAGATACATGCGGACAGGATCGTCGGTGCGATCGACCGTTTCCTTCTTCTTTTCGATCGCGGGGTTCGAAACCGAACCGGTGCCCGCGCTGACATCGACTTCGTCGTCGGGTTCCTGGTCGGCCTCTTCCTGCACATCCTCGT
>JAIXHQ010000076.1 GCA_030145715.1 Sphingopyxis sp.
TTGGCCGCGATGCGCAGGGTGACGATTTCCAGCGGGACGTCGATGGCGATCGCGATCGGCCCGACCGACAGATCCAGCCGCTCGCCGCCCGACCGCCGGCTGGCGCGCAGATTATGCTGCACCCCGTCGACGACGACGCAGAAACTGGCGTCGACGATGCCGAGCTGCGGATAGAATCCCATCGCGGCGGCGAAGAACGCCGATCCGTCGGGCGCATAGCCATTGAAGAAATAGCGGTCGTAAAAATTGCGGTCGGTCCCGGCGAACGCAATCGGTTCGCTGGTCTGATGCAACGGAAAATCGTCGCCTTTTGTCAGCATATCCTCACCCCGTTTTGTCTTGCAACCTAACGGGATGAAACGCGGCGTCAATGCACCGGCGGATCGACCGCCGGGACGGCGGCGACAGGGGCGACGGGTTCGCCGGGATTGCGCGGCGGCAGCGCGTCGGGCGGCACGTCGTCGATCAGCATGTCGGGCGTCGGCACATGTTCCAGATTGCGCACCCGCACCCCGATCACCATATCCTCGACGGTCAGATCGTTGAAACTGGGCGGGGTGGACCGGATGCGCCGCGACAAGGTGCCGGCGCCGATCATGCGGATCGGTCCGGCGGCCGTTTGCTTGACGAGATCGAAGGCGTCGTGGACATGGCCGGTCAGGACCGCCGCGACGCCGCGACTGGCCAGCGCCGCGAGCGCCCGTTCGCCGCCACGGGTCAGCGCGCGGCCCCTTGTACCCGCTTCGACCAGTGGGTGGTGCGCGGTGACGAATATCGTCGTGCCGGGCGGCAGCGCGTCGATCGCGGCCAGTGTCTTGTCCAGCGCGCGCCGTGTCACCCAGCCCTTTGACCAGTCGAGCCGCCATTGCGCGCGCGCGGTGGTCTTGAGCGGGACGACCGCGACCCCCGCCAGATCGAGTTCGCGTTCGACCAGCCGTTCGATCCCGCGGATGCGGCGATAGGGATAGAAGAAACGTTCGATGGGGTTGAAATAGGGCAGGTCGTGGTTGCCGACCTCGACCGTCACTTTCACGTCGAGCGTGCCGATCCAGTCGCAGGCGGCGGCAAATTCATGACTGCGCGCGCGCATGGTTAGGTCGCCGGTTATCAACACGGCGTCGGGGCGTTCATTGCGGACGCATTCGCCGAACCAGTCGAGCGCGTGCCGATCCTCCAACCCGAAATGCAGGTCGCTGATATGAAAAAGACGGGTCATTGCGCGGGCGATACCGTCGCGAGAAAGGCCAGCGGGCTGGGTTCGAGGCGATAGGTTGCGCCGGACGGCAATTCGGCGGGTTCGCCGTCGAGCAGCAGGCCGATCGTGCCGCTGCCGTCGATGACGACCGATCGGCGTTCGGACAGGTTGACGCTTGGCCCTTCGCGAAAATCGCCGCCGAGCCAGGCGATGCCGTGCCGCAGGATCGCCCCCGCGCTGTCGGTGACAATTCCCTCTGCGTGAATGCCGTCGGATCGGGGTGTCAGGTTGATCGCCTGAAACATCTGGTCGGACCCACGAATGCTGACGCCGTCGCCGTGCAGCGTGGCATCGATGGCATCGGGAATGGTTTCGGCGAGGCCCGTCAGGCTGAGCGAGCGGAGCTGTTCGCGCACCTCTGCCCATGCCGTCGTCGGCCCCGCGATCACGCCGATATAGGCGCGTCCGGCATCGCAGAGGATCGTCGGCGGATGGACGCTGCGCGCCTTGCCGTCCAGCGCGTCCTGCAAAATATCCTCTGGCCCCCGGTCGCCGTGAAGCGTCTTGTGAAACAGGTTGAGCGTTCCGCCGGGAAGCGGCAGCATCGCGCCGTCCCATGTTTCAAGCTGGCCCGCGGCGGTGTTGACCGTCCCGTCGCCGCTGAGGACCAGCAGCAGATCGACGCCATCGTCGCGCAGTATCGCGGCGGACGGCAATGCGTCGTCGGGCAGGACGGCGGTGCGGACGAGCGGCGCGCCAGCGGCGCGGCATGTCTCGGTCAGGCGGGCGACCAGCGCCTCGTCGGAACTGCCGCTGCGCAGGTTGCAGACGAGGGCGGGGCGGGAAAAGGGGATGGTCATCCCTCCCCCTACGCGCGAACGGCGAAAAAGTGGCGAACATCGGACTCGCGGTGCGTGCGGACCGGATCGGGTCAAGGGCGCCCCGCCGTGTCGGCCCGCTTGTTCCCGGTCGCCCAGCCCTGTAGGGCGCGACGATGGCGGGGCCGGTTTCCAAGGGGCGACGGTTGATAAAGATTCTTTTCGTGCTGTTGCTGCTCGTGCTGCTGTTCGGCGGCGGTGCCAAGATGATCGTCGCGGGCGGCGCAAAGTCGCTCAACATGGCCGACCGCCTGTTGGGGCAGGGCGATGGCGCGCGGCTGCTGCTGGCCGACCAGCCCTATGGCCGGGGTCCGCGCCAGTCGCTGGATATATGGGTGCCCGACAGCATCGAAGAGGGCGACCGTTTGCCCGTCGTCATATTCTTTTACGGCGGCGGCTGGGATAGCGGCGACCGCGACAGCTATGGCTTTGCGGGACGGGCGCTGGCGCGGCGGGGCTTTATCGTGGTCGTGCCCGATTACCGGCTGGTGCCCAAGGCCTATTGGCCCGACTATATAGAGGACGGCGCGGCGGCGGTCGCGTGGACGCATGAACATATCGCCAAACTGGGCGGTGATCCCGACCGGATCGCATTGATGGGCCATTCGGCGGGGGCCTATAATGCCGCGATGATCGCGCTGGACCCGCAATGGCTGCGCGCCGTGAAAAGCGATCCGTCGATCATCCGGGGTGTCGCGGGACTGGCCGGACCCTATGATTTCCTGCCGCTGGAAAAGGGCGGGCGGGGCGACAGGGCGATGGGCAAGGTCAAGCCGATCGAGCGGACGCAGCCGATCCATTTCGCGCGCGGCGACGCGCCGCCCATGTGGCTTGCGACCGGCGACGAGGATGACACGGTGCGCCCGCGCAACAGCCAGAATCTGGC
>JAIXHQ010000077.1 GCA_030145715.1 Sphingopyxis sp.
CTTTTGGAAAGCTGGCGCGAGGAAAGCCATGAGGCCGAACTGATCGCCGCGGGCGCGATTACGGCCGACTATCGGACCTGCTGATCGGCGATCGCGTCGCGGACCACCGCGATCCCGGCCTCGCGCTGCGCCCGCAATTCGGCCTTCAGCGCCGCCGGATCGCGCGCGAACACAAAGCCAAAGCTGACCCCGCCCTCTTTGCCGATCGTCGCATGATGCAGCTTGTGCGCCTGGACCAGCCGCTTTGCATAGCCGCGCCGCGGCACCCAGCGAAAATAGCGTTGGTGAACCAGCCCATCGTGTACCAGCGTATAGATGATCCCGTAGAGAAGGATGCCCAGCCCGATCCATGTCCCCGGTTCCCACGCGGACGCGCCCAGGATCATCGGGCTGCCGACGGCGAACATCGAAATGCTCATCGCCGCGCCAAAGATCGCGAACAGGTCGTTCTTTTCCAGCATATTGTCATGCGGTTCATGATGGTCGCGATGCCATGCCCAGCCAAATCCGTGCATGATATATTTATGGCTCGCCCACGCGACGCCCTCCATCGCGGCGACGGTGACGATGACAAGCAGGATGATGGCAGCGAGCGACATGCGCCCCCTATACTCCAAAGCGCGCGATCGAAAATTGCGTTTTTGACTGCCACTCGCTTGCAATGTTATGCGGGCGGCTTAAGTGATCCGGCATGACTCAGCCCCGCACCCTGTATGAGAAAATCTGGGACGCGCATGTTGTCGAACAGCGCGCCGACGGCACCTGCCTGATCTTCATCGACCGCCACCTTGTTCATGAAGTCACCAGTCCCCAGGCGTTCGCAGGGCTTCGGGCGAGCGGGCGCCGGGTGCGCCGCCCCGATCTGACGCTGGCGGTGCCCGACCATAATCTGCCGACCACGGCCCGCCGCGACGCCGCCGGAAACAGGCTGCCGATCGCCGATGCCGAAAGCGCGGCGCAGCTTGCGGCGCTGGAAAAGAACGCGCCCGAATTCGGCATCCGCTACATCGATGCCGTGGCGCCCGAACAGGGTATCGTCCACGTCGTCGGCCCCGAACAGGGTTTCTCGCTGCCCGGCACGACCATCGTATGCGGCGACAGCCACACGGCCTGTCACGGCGGCATCGGGGCGCTCGCCTTTGGCATCGGGACGAGCGAGGTGGAGCATGTGCTCGCAACGCAGACGCTGTTGCTCCAGCCCGCGAAGACGATGGAAGTGCGGGTCGAGGGCGACGTCGGCCCCGGCGTGTCGGCAAAGGACATCGTGCTCCACATCACCGGCGTCATCGGCGCGGCGGGCGGCACGGGGCACGTCATCGAATATACGGGCAGCGCGATCCGCGCCCTGTCGGTCGAGGGGCGCCTGACGATCAGCAACATGGCGATAGAGGGCGGCGCGCGCGCGGGCCTGATCGCGCCCGACGATACGACCTTCGCCTATCTGAAGGGTCGCCCCTATGCGCCCAAGGATGCGGACTGGGACGCGGCGGTCGCCTGGTGGAAAAGCCTCGCGACCGATCCCGGCGCGACCTATGACAAGGTGGTCGTGATCGACGCCGCCGACATCGCCCCCAGCGTGACATGGGGCACCAGCCCGGAGGACGTGGTTCCGATCACCGGGACCGTCCCCGACCCCGCGAGCTTCGCCGACCCGTCGAAGCAGGTCGCCGCCGCCAAGTCGCTCGCTTACATGGGCCTGGAACCCGGCACGCGGATGCAGGATGTGCCGATCGAAAATATCTTTATCGGCAGTTGCACCAACAGCCGCATCGAAGACATGCGCGCCGCCGCCGCGATCGTCAAAGGCCGCAAAAAGGCTGACACCGTCAAATGGGCCATCGTCGTCCCCGGATCGGGCCTGGTAAAGGCGCAGGCGGAGGCGGAGGGCCTCGACCGCATCTTCATCGACGCCGGCCTGGAATGGCGTGAGCCGGGCTGTTCGGCGTGCCTTGCGATGAACCCGGACAAGGTGCCCGCGGGCGAACGCTGCGCATCGACCAGCAACCGCAATTTCGTCGGCCGCCAGGGACCGGGAAGCCGCACCCACCTTGTCAGCCCCGCGATGGCGGCGGCGGCGGCGGTGACCGGCAGGCTGACCGATGTCAGGGAGTTGATGGCATGACCCCGCTGGAAAAGGTCGCGGGCCGCGCGATCCCCTTTGGCCTGAAGAATATCGACACCGACGTCATCATTCCGGCGCACTGGCTGAAGACCACGACGCGCGAGGGCATGGGACGCGGCGCGTTCGAAAGCCTGCGCGCCGACCCCGACAATCTGTTCGACCGCCCGGAATATCAGGGCGCGCCGATCCTGATCGCGGGCGACAATTTCGGTTGCGGGTCCAGCCGCGAACATGCCGCATGGGCGCTCGGCGACCTGGGCATCCGCGTCGTCATCGCGCCGTCCTATTCGGACATTTTTTCGGGCAATGCGGTCAAGAACGGCATCCTGCCGGTGGTGCTGCCACAGGCGGCGATCGACCGCCTGCTGGAAGTCGCGGCGACCGACCCGGTCTTCGTCGATCTGGACTATCAGACCGTGACGACGGAATTTCAGGACCGTTTCACGTTCGAGATCGATCCGTTCCGCAAGATGTGCCTGCTCGAAGGGCTGGACGAGATTTCGCTGACCGAAAAGAGCGATGCCGCGATCGGCGCCTATGAAAAGCAGCTTGACGCCGATCGGCCATGGATGCGGCCAGCCGCATGAGATAATCCATAAGAAGGAAGAGGAGAAGATGATGAAGGCTCTCTTGTCGACCGCAACCGGCGGCCCCGAAACGCTTGTGCTCGGCGAACTGCCCCGCCCGACCGCTCGCAAGGGTCAGATCGTGATCGATGTGAAGGCCTGTGCCGTCAACTTCCCCGACGTCCTGATTATCGAGGATAAATATCAGTTCCGCCCCGAACGCCCCTTTGCTCCCGGTGGCGAAGTCGCGGGCCTTGTCGCCG
>JAIXHQ010000078.1 GCA_030145715.1 Sphingopyxis sp.
GCCCGAAATAGGCGCCATATTCATGATCGCCGGGATCGAGATCGATCGGATCAAGATATTGCTGGTAGGACAGATTCTGGACCGCGCCGCTGTTGTCCGTGACCTGAATATCGACGTCGTTGCTGCCCGCGACGAGCGGCAGCGAACTGAAATCATATTGCCCCGGCTGCAACCGAACCTCGCGATACAGCGACCCGTTGCGCAGAAAGCGCACCGTCGATTCGCGTTGCAGGATAAGCTGGCGGTTCGCCTGAAGGACCGCCGATCGGAAGCTGTTGAACCGGCGGCGCTGGCGCAGCACACCGACGCCGCCCATCCGGACGAAGGATTGCTGGCCGCGGATTTCGGGGTCCAGATCGCCAAGGAACCAGCGCCGGTAATCCTCTGGCTGGTCATAGACGAAGCGCGCATAATTGCGCCGGAATTTATAGGAATCCCCTGTCAGTCCGAATTGCTGCCCGAACCGGGCGTCGCCTTCGAACACGACGCGGCCCAGCCGCACCGCGCCATCGAAATTGATCGTCGGCGGATCGGCGCGATTGCCTTCCCAGATATAGCTCTGGATGGCGCTGAGGTTCAGATAGGCCGAAAAATCGGCGGGTTGCATCGTCACGTCATTGGCATCTTCGCGCGGCGGCGCGAAAATATCCTTGATCGCGCGTTGCTCCGCCGCCACCTCGACGACCACGACCGCCAATGTGCTGGGATCATAGTTCAGTTGAACGCCCGTCTTGCCCAGGTCGTCGGGGCCGAAATTGGGTGTCGATGCCAGGCGCGCCGCCAATTCGGCGTGCGCGGGCTCGTTCAGCACCGGCTGCATCAACCGCACGAAAGTCGCCGAATCGAGCAGGAAGCGATCGTCCGCGGTCAGCAGCATCGGAATATCGCCCAGGCTGCTGCTCTGGAACGTCAGCGGCACCGTCATTTCGATGTCGCGGTCATAAGGATTGATGTCGGGGCGGCCATGCGCGCCGATCGGAAGCTGCGGCATGATCGGCGTCGGTGCCGGAATCGGCGGGATCTGCGTCCCCGGCAGCGGGATGGTCGTCGGCGCGCCGGGATCGGGCACCGGCGCCGACGGACGGGGATTCTGCGGCAGCGGGATCGACACCTGCGCCATCGCTGCATTGACGCATAGCGCCGACAGCGCCACCGTGCTCAGAGCGAGACCGGCCCTCACTGTTTGAATGTCAGCTTGATCGGTCCGGGCCCAAAGCCGGGAACGGGGACACGGAACACGCGCTCACCCTGGGCGGGCACATAGCCGGTGCCGACCGCGCGATTGAGTTCTTCGGGCGAAATATCGACGCGCAGCCATTTTCCGGCGGTATCGGTGCCTTCCAATTGCCAGCCGAAATTGGACATCATCGCGTGGCGGCGGCCGTCATTGCGCAGGGTGATTTCCACCCCGTCCTGCATCGGCGGCAATTCTTTCGATCCCGGGGCGGCTGGCGGCTGATACATCGCCTGCTTGACCGTCGTCGCCTTCACATCCGGTTTCGCACCGGGGGGCGCCACGACGACCAGCGCGCGCATGTTATAGAGCACCTGGACCTGCGCACCGATCGCGTCGGCGGCGCCGGGTTCGAATGCGACCGGCAATTGCTCGACCGAAACATAATAGGCTTGCGATGCCGCCAGTTCGCCGCCGCCGACCCATTGCAGGCGGACGACCTGTCGTCCGCTGGCCGGCAACACGCCCTGCGGCGGGAAAACAAGGAAATCCTGATCGGCGGGGGTTTCGACGATATTCCCGTCCTTGTCGATTTCCATCCGAAAGATGCGCGTCTGGAATGCCAGATTGCCGGGGTTGATGTTCTGAACCTCGATCCGCGCGACCGCATTGCTGCCGCGCGATTCCATTTCGACCACCATCGGCGAAACACGCATCGCCATCGCGGCGGGGACCAGCACGAACAGGGCGGCAATCGCCATCAATAGCGCGCGTGCGTGACGCTTCACCGTTGCCCAAGCTGTCATGATACCCATCCCCCTGCCGTCGACCGGCATATTCCATCAAATTATAAAGAAAGGGGAAAGATCGCTCTTTCCCCTTTCCCTATGCATTACGCCACGATCTTAGAGAGCGCGCAGCGTCAGCGTGGTCGTGCCGGTGTACGAACCAGCGACCAGGCCCTTGTTCGTCACGGCCGGCGCGACGATCGAGATGTCCATGTTCGAACGCCATGCACCCTGCTGCTTCGAAGCAGCGTTACCGGTGGTCGGAACGTTGACCGACTGCAGCGTGCCGGTGGTCTGCGCGTTCAGCGCAACGCCGGTCCACGAAGCGGTCACCTGGTACGGGATGTTCGCCTGGAATTCGTCGGTGTCATAACCGCCGGGGTTCAGGTTCACGAGGCCGCGGATGTCGTTCTTGTTGATTTCGACGACATTGTTGGTGTTGCAACCAGCGGTCAGCGTGTCGATGTCGGCAACAGCCGGACCGACCATTTCGAACGCCGAGTTGACGTTTTCGTTGTTGCCGGTGCGAACGCCGATCACGCCGAAGTCGATGTTGCGGGCGCTGGCGTTGTTGCCTGCATAGAAAGAGCAGTCACGGTTCACGGTGCCGCTCAGCGAGAACACGACGTTGACGGTCGGGGTTGCGGTTTCGCTGTCCGACGGCGCATCGGCGAAAGCGGTGTAACGCGTGCCAACGCCGCCGGCGATGGCGAGTTCGGCACCAGCCTGAGCGATAGCGCCGAGGAAACCCGTCGGGTTCGTCAGCTGAAGGCCAGCAACATTGTAGTGAACCTGGTTGGTCTGGGCCACAGCCGGCGTCGCGATCAGAGCGATGGCGGCAACGGCGCCGCTAAGGATCTTCTTCATAATCTTCTTCCCTCTATTATGACGCCTCTGCCAGGATCGGCGGAAGACGTGAT
>JAIXHQ010000079.1 GCA_030145715.1 Sphingopyxis sp.
ATCTGAACCTCAGCGCCATCCAGAGCTATATCTGGGAAGGCAATCGCGCCGATCCGCCGACGATCAATTTCGATGGTGCGGTGCGGCTGGGCCGTGTCGTGTTCGAAGGCGACGCCCGGTTCGGGCAGCAATTCGGACTGACGGGGGATTCCTATAAATTCCGGCGCAATTATGCGCGTTTCGTCTATGATCAGCCAGAGGATTACCGGCGCTGGTTCCTTGGCGATCTCGACCCCGAAATCCGCGGCCAGCAATCCTTCGTCCGGATGGGCGGCGTCGGTGTGCTGCGCCAGCGCCGCCGGTTCAACAGCTTCCGATCGGCGGTCCTCCAGGCGAACCGCCAGCTTATCCTGCAACGCGAATCGACGGTGCGTTTTCTGCGCAACGGGTCGCTGTATCGCGAGGTTCGGTTGCAGCCGGGGCAATATGATTTCAGTTCGCTGCCGCTCGTCGCGGGCAGCAACGACGTCGATATTCAGGTCACGGACAACAGCGGCGCCGTCCAGAATCTTTCCTACCAGCAATATCTTGATCCGATCGATCTCGATCCCGGCGATCATGAATATGGCGCCTATTTCGGGCCGACCAGCCGGACCTTTGGCGGTGCCGCCGATTATCGCGGCCCGGTCGCTTTCACCGGCTTTTTTCGCAAGGCGTTCTTCAATCGTCCCGCGATCGGCGTCGGCGTTCAGGCCAGCCAGGATGTCCAGACGCTGACCGGGCAGACGCAGTTCGTGCTTCGCAATGGCGGCCGTTTTCTGCTGGATGCGGGGGGCAGCCGATCGAAGATCGCGGGCGAGGGTTTCGCCGGCGGCGTCAGTTACGAACATTTCATCGATCGCGAGGGGCTGTCCGACAGCTTCACCCTGCGCGCCGACTATATTTCGCCCAAATTCGCCAACCTTGGCAATATCGCCGGGATCAACACCACATCGGTGGCGGTCAATGGCCAATATTCGCGCCAATGGACGATGCGGCTGACGACGACCGCGTCCGCCTCTTACCTCAAGGGCCGGGGCGCGCTTGGTGACAGCTATCGCGCCGGGCTGACCGGATTCTATCGCGTCGATCGGCGCTGGACGATCCGGGGCGGGGTCGACTACGCGAAATTTCCGTCGAATTTCTCTCGCGGCAACGGCTTCAGCGTCAATGTCGGGTTGATATTCCAGCCCGATTATCGCCGCCGGGCAGAGGCGCGGTACGAAAGCCGCGACAATCTGGGCGAGCTTTCCTATAATCAGAGCGGGCTGAACCAGTTGAACAGCGTCGGTTTCGGCGGTGTCCTGACCCGCGACGACAACAGCGCGCGCGCGCTGGGTTACGCAAGCTATTCCGCCAACCGTTTCGACGCATCGGTCAGCCATGCGACCTTTGGCCCCGGCCTGTCGGACATCGCCCAGATCAACGCGACGACGGTCCGCGTCGGGACGTCGATCGCCTTTGCCGACGGCAGTTTCGGCGTCGGTCGGCGCATCAACGACAGCTTTATGCTGTTGTCGCCGCACAAGAATCTGGGCAAGCGCAGCGTCGTCGCCGGACAGTCGCTGGCCGAGAATAATTATATCAGCAAGAGCGGCGCGCTGGGCGCGGCGGTCAACAATTTCCTGGGCTCCTATGTCACCCAGTCGGTGCAATATGACGTCGAGGATCCGCCGACGGGTTATGACATCGGCCCCGGCGTGTTCCGCGTTCATCCCAGTTACCGGAGCGGCTATGCCGCGCGGATCGGCACCGATGCTTTTGCCAGCGCGATGGGCACGTTGGTCCTTGCGCCCGACAAGCCGGTATCGCTGATCGGCGGCCGGGTGACGCTGCTCGACGTCAAGGATAGCGAGACGCCCAAGCCGATTCCGTTCTTCACCAATTCGGTCGGACGTTTTGCGATCTCCAACCTGTTGCCGGGCCGCCGCTATCTGGTGGAAACCTATGGCCCCAACGGGACGATCGACCGGAGTTTCGAATTTACCGTACCGGCGGATACCGATGGTCTATTGAACCTTGGCACCATTCGTCCCGGTTCGAAAAATTAGGAGGCATCATGCTGCGCCATACCCTGTTCCTCGCCGCGGCCGTCTTTGCCACGCCCCTATTTGCACAGGCGCCGGCGCCGGGCGCCGACAGGCGTGGCGCCGATTGCCTCATCCGCGCCAACGCGGTCCCGCAAAGCTGGCTGATCCAGGGCTATGACCCGTTCGACAGCGCAATACCGGAGGGGACATTCGGCGTCACCTTTGTCAACGAAGGCACGGGCGAATGCCGTTTTACGCCGGTCTTTGACCTGGCCCAGCCGCCCTTTGGCCTGTCGAAAGGCGCCGGGAAGCGCATCGGTTACGCGCTGCTCAACCTGAACGACACGCAGGATGTGACCCCGCGCGCCGGACGGACGCAGCGCAATCCGGCGCAGCGGATGCTGACGCTGGGCGCCAATGCGTCGCGCACCATATTGTTCAAGCTGGTCGCCGATCCCGATGATGTGAAGGAATCGGGCACGTTCACGCAGGATGTGACGCTGGAAGCGCAGGACAGCAATTTCCGTTCGCTGGGAGGCACCCGGCTGGTCCTGGGGCTGAATGTCCTGCCGTCGGCGCGGCTCGGCCTTGCCGGTGCCTATACGGTCAGCGACGGCCATGCGATCGTCGACCTGGGCGAATTGCGACCCGGCGTCGCGCCCGTGCCGCTGCAACTGCGCGTCGCCAGCACGGGGTCCTATGACCTGAGCGTCACATCGGCCAATTCCGGTCGCCTGCGGCTGGGTTCGAGCGACTGGTATGTGCCCTACAGCCTGGCCATCGGTGGAAATTCGGTCAATCTGGCGGGTATGCGGACGATTTCGGGATCGACGAACGGCAATCT
>JAIXHQ010000080.1 GCA_030145715.1 Sphingopyxis sp.
GTCGGGATATTGTTCGACAGTGACGAGCAGGCGGCCGAGCGCGCCCGATACATTGCCCTGCGCCTGCTGGAACGCCTGAACCTTGGCCGGGTCATTCAGATCGTCGGTGCTCAGCTTGACCTGCGTCGCCGATGCGCGCGCCTGGATCACGCCTTGCAGCGTCGATTGCTCGATCTTGGCGGCACCCTTGGCGGTTTCGACAAGGTTGGGGATCAGGTCGGCGCGGCGCTGGTACGCGGCCTCCACATTCGCCCACTTCGCCTTGGCGGCTTCTTCCTTGGTGGGAACGCTGTTGATGCCGCAGGCGGACAGCGAGAGGGCCGCGAGGGGAATGATCAGCAGGCGGGCAGAACGCAAATTCATGGGTTTAGCACTCCCTTTGCGCGACCCGGTGTCGCGCCAACTGGTTTAATATAGTAAGACGCCCCGCGCCCCGCAATCATTGACGCGGATAATCGCGTCATGCAGTCTGAACGGGCAGGCAAAGCGACCAAAAGGGATTGATCATGTTCAAGGACTTCAAGGCATTTCTGAACCAGGGCAATGTGATGGGACTTGCCGTCGGCGTCATCATCGGCGCGGCGTTCGGAACGATCGTCAAGTCGCTGACCGACGATGTGCTGATGCCCTTCATCGGCTTCGTCACCGGCGGCGGGGTCGATTTCACCAACAAATATCTGGTGCTGTCGGGCGGTGACAAGGTGACGGCGGGAATGCCGCTGGCGGCCGCAAAGGCGACCGGCGCGAATGTGATGGCGCTTGGCAGCTTTGTCACCGCGGTCATCAATTTTCTGTTGCTGGCGTTCGTCGTGTTCCTGCTGGTGCGGCAGGCGAGCAAGCTTATCAAGCCCGCCGAGGCGCCGCCCGCCGGTCCGACCGAAATTGATATTCTTGCCGAAATCCGGGACGAGTTGAAAAAGAGGCCGTGATCCGTCCGCGACCAATTGCATGGTCGCTCTTTTCATCCGGGGGCGGGGTCCCTATATAGGTCGGGTCGGTTTCGGCCGACTATGGCGATAAATGGTGTCGTGGAATAGACACAGCGGACCCGGGGGCAGTACCCGGCGGCTCCACCACAAACCCGCGTTTCTTGATGGGGACACGGGTTTCTGACGGGGCCGAACCAGGATCGACGTGTGTTCAAAGACGATGTTTTCGCCCGGGCTGAGTAACCCGTTCAAGGCTCAAAACCAATAGGTGCTAACGATAACGAAGCACTCGCTCTGGCTGCCTAACCGATAAGCCTCACGGCCTAAGGTTAGACAAATAGAACGCGGTTCGGACCGAACCGGGCAACAGAATCGGATACCAGCGGCTGGGGACGAGCCGGGCAACAGAATCGTCCCACCTTTCCCGCCTCTCGGCTGAAAAATCCTCCCCATGGCGCCGCCACAGGGAGGATGTCGCCATGCCTGATCAACTGCCCTGCGGGGCAAAGGACGTGCTGGCATCCACGCGCAGATTATTCTGCACATGCTTTACGCCCGTCACATCGTCCGCCAGATCTTCGGCGCGGCATTTCGCGCGCTTGCTGTCGACGCTGCCCGCCAGAGTGACCTCTCCGTCCGACACGGTGACGCCGATGCGCGAGGCATCGACCCAATAATCTTCGGTCAGCCGGTCGTTCACATCCTCGCGGATGCGGTCGTCCGATCGGACATAGTCGCTCGGCCCGCGCCCGCGATGGTCGCGGTCGCGGCGGCGCTGCGCATCCTCGTCGCCGAACCATGACAGCACTTCGTCGCCCGCGCGTTCGAAAAAGCCGCGATCATGGTTTCCGCGCGGCGAATAGGTGCCGCGATCATAGGTCGGTCTGCCAAAGTCGCCCGACGCATAGGGGATATAGGTCGGAAAGCCATAGGGATCGGAATATCCCATAAAGCCCCAGGCCGCGCGCCGATATTCCTCCTCGCGCTGATCGCGGTCGCGGTTGTGACTGTGATGCGCGCCGCGATGGCGATCTTCGTTACCGTGGCTGGCATCGCGATCCTCGTCGCGCCAGTAACGCCGCCCGCCATAGCTGCGGTTGCCATGATTGTCGGCATAATCGCGCGGTCGGTCGGCGCCATAGGGGCCGCGTTCGGTGCGCTCGCGCCCGCTGCGGCCATAATCGCCATGGCGTCCCTTGTCGCGCGGGCCGAACCCCGCCTCGGGATAGCTGCCATAGGCATAACCACCAGCGTCGCTGCGCGGCGCGTCCCAATCATGCAACGGTTCCGAATTGCTATCGCGCTCGCTGTCGCCATCATGGCCGCCGCGATCTCTGTTCGTCTGCCTCTCCACTGTCCGTCTCCTCATTTTCTCGGGGGCGGCTGGCAGGCGTCGGGGGCGACGCCCCCAACCTGTCCGAGTGACGCCTGCGCACGGCACGAGTTCCCGCGCATTCGACGAACCGAGTGGAAAAGGAAGGGCGGCTGGGGCGTCAATGCGGGCCTTCGCAATGGCGATGGTCGCCAAGAGCCTCTATCACCCGGCAATCGGCCGCCGCGCCGCCGCGGCACTGCCCGACGATCCGCGCAAGTTCGGTACGCAGCAGGGTCAATTGCGCGATCTTCGCTTCCACCTGTTCCAGATGCGCGGTCGCGATCCGGTCCGCCTCGGCGCATTCGCGCGCAGGATCGTCCGACAGGTCGAGCAGCGAGCGAATTTCGTCGATCGTAAAGCCCAGGTCGCGCGAATGCCGCACGAAAGCCAGCCGCGCGCGATGCCCGTCGCTATAGCTGCGATAATTGGACGCCGTCCGGTCGGGCGCCGGCAGCAGTCCGATGCGCTCATAATAGCGGATCGTTTCGACATTCGTGCCGGTGGCACGCGACAGTTCGCCGATCTTCA
>JAIXHQ010000081.1 GCA_030145715.1 Sphingopyxis sp.
AGCCGTACGGTGGCCGAAGAAGTCTCGTCAAAAATCGCGCAGGTTTCAAAGACGTTGCCGCCCGGCGTTGAAGTCAAGGTGGTGCTCGATCGTGCGAAACTGGTCAATGCGACGGTTGCGACCGTCGAACGCAACCTGACCGAAGGCGCGCTGCTGGTGGCGGCGTCGCTGTTCCTGTTGCTCGGCAACTGGCGCGCGGCGATCATCGCGGTGCTTGTGATTCCCTTCTCCTTCCTGATGATGGCGATGGGGATGAACGCCTTTCGCGTTCCCGGAAACCTGATGAGCCTCGGCGCGCTCGACTTTGGTCTGATCGTCGATGGCGCGGTTATCATCATCGAAAACTGTCTGGCCAGACTGGCGCACAGACAGGAGCATGAGGGGAGGTTGCTGAACCTTCGCGAACGCCTTGAAGAAACGATGAGGGCGTCGCAGGAGATGATCAAGCCGACTGTCTTTGGACAGGCGATCATTCTGCTCGCTTTCGCGCCGCTGCTGATGTTCACGGGTGTCGAGGGCAAGACCTTCTCGCCCATGGCCATCACCATCATGCTCGCGCTCGTCGCGGCCTTCATCCTTGCGATCACGCTGGTCCCCGCGCTGGTGGCGCTGATGATCCGCGGCAAGGTGGCCGAAAAGGAAGTGTGGGTCATCCGCAAGACCAAGGACCGCTACCTGCCGCTTTTGGACAAGGCGATCGCGCGGCCCTGGCCGTTCATCGCGGGCGGCTTTCTCTTCTTCGTCGCGGCGATCCCGGCGTTCGGCTTTTTGGGCTCGGAATTCATTCCGCAGCTTGACGAGAAGAACCTGGCGCTCGCGTCGACGCGCGTGCCATCGGTCAGCCTCGAACAGTCGCTGATGATGCAGCGCAAGGTCGAGACGGCGATCGCCAAATTGCCCGAAGTTGAGTTGATGTTCTCGAAAACCGGTACGGCAGAGGTGGCGACCGACCCGATGCCGCCGAACGTCTCCGACGCTTTCGTCATCCTGAAGCCGCAAGACCAGTGGCCTGCGGGCGTGAACAGCAAGGACGATGTCGTGGCGCGGGTCGAAAAGGCGGCGGGCGGTCAGCTTGGCCAGATCTATGAGGTCAGCCAGCCGATCGAACTGCGCTTCAACGAACTGATCGCGGGTGTCCGCGGCGACGTTGCGATCAAGCTGTTCGGTGACGATCTCGACAAGATGTCGCAGGCATCGAACGAGATGGTGCGGGTGCTTCAGACCATCCCTGGCGCGTCAAGCGTCAAGGCTGACCAGGTCGGCGGCGCTCCGACGCTGGACGTCAAGCTCGATCGCGCAGCCATCGCGCGCTATGGGCTCAGCGTTCAGGACGTGTCGGATACGATCGCGGCGGCGCTTGGCGGTCGGCAATCGGGTCTCCTCTATGAAGGCGACCGCAGGTTCGACATCACCGTCCGCGTACCGGAAACGACCCGCGTCAATCTGGACGACATAAGGGCGCTTCCGGTGCTGCTGCCCGAAACCAGCGGCGTACGCCAGCAAATCCCGCTGGCGCTGGTCGCGCAGATCCGGCTGACCGAAGGCCTCAACGAGGTGCGCCGCGAAAACGGCAAGCGCCGCGTCGTGGTGCAGGTCAACCTGCAGGGCCGCGATGCGGGCTCCTTCGTCGCCGAAGCACAGGCAAAAATTGCCAATGTGAAACTGCCGGCGGGCTATTACCTCGAATGGGGTGGTCAGTTCGAAAGCCTGCAGGCGGCGTCGCAGCGCCTGTCGATCGTCGTTCCGCTCTGCTTCGCGGCGATCTTTGTCCTGCTCTATATGGCGCTGGGCAGCATGGGCCGCGCAACCGCGGTGTTCCTGGCGGTGCCGCTGGGTCTTGCGGGCGGGGTGTTCACCCTGTTGCTTACCGGGATCAACTTCTCGGTGTCGGCGGCGGTGGGCTTCATCTGTCTTGCGGGTGTTGCGGTGCTCAACGGCCTTGTCGTGATGACCGCCATACGCGAACGGCTCGAGGGCGGCATGCCGCTCGCCGAGGCGATCCGTGACGGCATGGCGGAAAAGATGCGCGCGGTCATCATGACCGGTTTCGTGCCCGCGATCGGCTTCGTGCCGATGGCGATCGCGACCGGCACGGGTGCAGAGGTGCAGAAGCCGTTGGCAACGACGGTGATCGGTGGCCTTCTCGCGGCGACGATCCTGACGCTGCTGGTTCTGCCGGCCATCGCCAAGGTCGTTCTGGGTTCCAACTTCGGGAAGCCGAAACCAAAGCCGGCCGACGAGCCGGTGACAGAATAGGAGAGGATCATGCAGAAAGCATCGAAGCTTTTGCGTATCTATACCGACGAGTCCGCCTTTTTTGGCGACCAGCGCGTCTTTGAGTTCATCGCCGATCTCGCCCGCCAGCAAAAGCTGGCGGGGGTGACGATACTCGAAGCCGTACTCGGTTTTGGTCGTTCGGCTCATCTCCATCGCCGCGATGTGCTGGAAAATGACCGTGCGGTGGTCGTCGAGATCATCGATGAGGAAGGCCGATTGCGCGAATTTGCCGCGCAGTTGGACGAGATACCCGACATCGGGCTCATGACGCTCGAAGCGGTGGACATCCTCGGCGGCAAATCCGCCGTGGAGCCCCCCGATGTTCAGGACTGATCGGCAGTCTGCCGGTCTTTACCGCGGCGTGGGATGCTGTCCCGCGCCGCGGACCTACGCGCCGCCATGCGGAAAGCCCCCATGTTCTCGGTAGGCTCTTCCTTTCGGCTCCCCGTGCCGATTGGTCGCGTCTGGCGCTTGCTTGTGGA
>JAIXHQ010000082.1 GCA_030145715.1 Sphingopyxis sp.
GCGGTCTTGAGGCCAAGCTGCGCCGCGCGGATCGCCGCGACATAGCCGCCGGGACCGGCGCCGATGACAAGGAGGTCGTAGTCGTAGTCAGCCATGTTCAATTCACCTCAAATATTTGCCGTGCCGCTGGGCGGCGTCCGCTCAATTGGACAGTCCGGATTTCGCGGCGCAGGATTTCATAACCGGCGCAACGCTGTCGGGCGACAGGCTCGCCAGTTCCGATGCGCTAAATTTCTTGACCAATTGGTCCGCCGCGCATTTGCACACTTCGGCGACCTTGTCGGTCAGCACCCCGACCCCATCGGTTGCCGATCGGCACGATCCTTCGAAGCTTTCGACGAACTGCGCCTTCAATCCTTCCTCCAGGCCCTTTTGAAGGCTGGTTTCGCCCTGGCCGCAACCCGCCAGTGCGGCAGCGGCGGCGAACAGGGCGACAGTCAGGATCGGGCGTGCCGACATGCCGGTCATCGGATCACAGGTCGATCAACAGGCGCGTCGGATCCTCGATCGCTTCCTTGATCGTTTTCAGGAACGTCACCGCTTCCCGCCCGTCGATCAGGCGATGGTCATAGCTGAGCGCCAGATACATCATCGGACGGACCACAATCTCGCCATTCCGCACGACCGGGCGATCCTCGATGCGGTGGAGGCCCAGCACCGCCGACTGCGGCGGATTGATGATCGGGGTCGACATCAGGCCGCCGAACACCCCGCCATTCGAAATCGTAAAGGTGCCGCCGGTCATGTCGTCCATCGTCAGCGTGCCGTCCTTGGCCCGCTTGCCCAGGTCGGCGATCGCCTTTTCGATGTCGGCGAACGACAGGCTGTCGGCGTTGCGGACGACCGGGACGACCAGGCCGTTCGGCGCGCTGACCGCGACCGACACGTCCAGATAGTCGTGATAGACGATTTCGTCGCCGTCGATGCGCGCGTTGACCGCCGGAATATCATGCGCGGCAAGCGACACTGCCTTGGTGAAAAAGCTCATGAAGCCAAGGCGCACACCATGCTTCTTTTCAAAGCTTTCGCGATATTTGTCGCGCGCCGCCATCACCGCCGACATATCGACGTCGTTGAACGTCGTCAGCATCGCGGCGGTGTCCTGCGCCGCCTTCAACCGCTTGGCGATCGTCTGGCGCATCCGCGTCATCTTGACGCGTTCCTCATGGCGGCCCGGTGCCGCGCTGGCGGCGGGCGCCGGCGTGGCGGCGGCGGCCGGTGCGGGCGATGCCGCCGGGGCGTTGTTCGCGGCGGCCAGCACGTCTTCCTTGGTCAGGCGGCCATCCTTGCCGCTGCCCTGAATCTTTGTCGGATCAAGGCCATGTTCCAGCACAAGGCGGCGGACGGCGGGCGACATGGTGGTCACCGTGTCGACGCCTTCGCCAACAGGGGTCGCCGAAACCGCGGGGGCAGGAGCAGCCGCTTCGGCCTTGGCGGGCGCGGGTGCGGCCGTGGCGGCAGGTGCCGGGGTGGGAGACGCTGCCGCGCCGCCGGCCTCCACCGTCGCGATGGTCGCGCCGACATTGACCGTGTCACCGACCGCCGCAAGCTGTTGCCCCATCACGCCCGCGACGGGCGACGGCACTTCGACCGCGACCTTGTCGGTTTCAAGGCTGGCAATGGGTTCGTCGATCGCGACCGCTTCGCCGGGCTTTTTCAGCCATTCGCCGATGGTCGCTTCGGTAACGCTTTCGCCCAGCGTGGGGACTTTGACTTCGGTGCTCATAGGTGCAGTTCCTTGGGGATTCGGCTCTGGGCTCAGGCTTTGTTCTTGGTACGGCGGATTTCGGCGCGAACCGACAGGCCGAGCGCGTCGGCGACCAGCGCCGACTGTTCGGTCTGGTGACGGCTCATCAGGCCGGTCGCGGGCGATGCGGCCGCGGCGCGGCCGGCATAGCGCGGACGCATATTCTGATGCCCCGCCTCGATCAGTGCCTCTTCGATCAGTTCGTTGACGAAGAACCAGGCGCCGTTGTTGCGCGGTTCTTCCTGTGCCCAGACCACCTCTTCCAGATTCGGCATACGCTTCAGCCGGACGCTGAGCGGCTCACCGGGGAAAGGATAGATTTGTTCGATGCGGACGACCGTCGTGTCGGTCAGTCCGGCGGCGTCGCGGGCCTCCATCAAATCGTAACCGACCTTGCCCGAACACAGGATAACGCGCTTGACGTCCTTGTCCGCGGGCGGGGTGCGATCCGACATGATGCGGCGGAAATGCGCGTCACCGATAAAGTCCGACCGCTGCGATACCGCCAGCTTGTGGCGCAGCAGCGACTTGGGCGTCATGATGACCAGCGGCTTGCGGAACGACCGCAGCATCTGGCGGCGCAGAACGTGGAAATAATTCGACGGGGTCGAAATATTGCACACCTGGATATTGTCGCCGGCGCACAGTTGCAGGAAACGTTCAAGGCGCGCCGAGCTATGTTCGGGGCCCTGCCCTTCATAACCGTGCGGCAACAGCATGACGAGGCCGTTGGCGCGCAGCCACTTCGCCTCGCCCGACGCGATGAACTGATCGATCATGATCTGGGCGCCGTTGGCGAAATCGCCGAACTGCGCTTCCCACAGCACCAGCGATTTCGGATCGGCCATCGCATAGCCATATTCGAAACCGAGCACGCCATAGTCGGACAAGGGGCTGTCCAGCACCTCGAACCGGCCGTGCGGCACGGTGGTCAGCGGGATATATTTATCCTCGGTCTTTTGATCGACCCAGACGGCGTGACGCTGGC
>JAIXHQ010000083.1 GCA_030145715.1 Sphingopyxis sp.
GATGATGCTTCCGTCATCCATCACGACCGGCGCCTCCGGAAACCGCAGTCCGTCGGCGATCAGTTCAAACTCGGCCATCCTCGTCTCCCTTGCGCGTTCGCACTTGCTGTGCTTTGCGGCCATCATGCCCGTTCGCACATTCTTCGCCACCAATTTTTACGAGGCCGATGTCGGCACGCCCGATCTGATGGCGGAGCTGGAGGAAAGCTGCCGCCTGTTCGCTGAGGAAGATGGCGCGGGGCGGTCGTGGAGCCGCGACCATGGCTATAAGGGTTATACCAGCTACGCCAGCCTTGGCGACTTGCCCGATCGCGACCCGGCCTTTCACGATCTGAAAAAGCTGCTCGACCGGCAGGTGAAGGCCTTTGCCAAGGCCTGTCATTTCGATCTTGCCAAGCCGCTGAAGCTCGACAGCCTGTGGGTGAACATCCTGAAACCCGGCGGAACGCACAGCGGGCATATCCACCCGCACAGCATCGTGTCGGGAACCTTCTATGTCGCTGTACCGCCGGGATCGGGGGCGCTGAAGCTGGAAGATCCGCGCCTGCCGATGTTGATGGCGGCGCCGGGCCGTACCGACGATGCGCCGGAGCATCTGCTGCCCTTTATCTATGCCGAACCCGCCGCGGGGCGCATTTTTTTGTGGGAAAGCTGGCTGCGGCATGAAGTGATGCCGCATTCGGGCAAGGGCGAACGGATCAGCATCAGCTTTAACTATCGCTGACGCTTCCTATATCGCATTCCGTCATTGCGGGGAGCGAAGCGACGCGGCAATCCAGAGCCAGCGTAAACCGCCATCAATTGCTTCGCCGCGCTCGCAAAGACAAAGCTTTATAAGGAATCTTCCCGATGACCGCGACCTATGACGCCGACCTCCAGCTTTTCATCAACGGCGCATGGCGGAGCGGAGAGGGGCGTGACGCGCGGCCGGTGTTCAACCCCGCGACCGCGGGCACGATTGCGGAACTGCCGGTTGCTACTGCCGCCGACCTTGACGAGGCGCTTGCCGCTGCCGCGCGCGGCTGGCCGGTGTGGCGCGCCAAGACCCCTGACGAGCGCGCCGCGCTGATGCGCAAGGCGGCCGGGATCATCCGCGAACGTGTCGATCATATCGCGACCCTGCTGACGCTGGAGCAGGGCAAGCCTATCGCGGAGGCGCGCGGCGAGGTGCTGTCGGCGTCGTCGCTGCTCGAATATTTCGCCGAGGAGGGCAAGCGTATCGACGGGCGCATCGCGCCGCGTCCTGCCGGGCAGCGGGCGATGGTGCTGCGCCAGCCGGTCGGACCGGTCGCGGCGTTCAGCCCGTGGAATTTTCCGGTCAACCTGATGGTCAAGAAGATCGCGCCCGCACTCGCCGCCGGCTGCGTCGTGATCGCCAAGGCACCGGAGGAGACGCCGGGCTGCACCAGCGCGATTATGCGATGCCTGGCCGATGCGGACATTCCGGGCGATGTCGTCCAGCTCGTTTATGGCAATCCCGACATGATAAGCCGCCACTTGCTTGGCAGCGAGGTGATCCGCAAGGTCAGCTTCACCGGATCGACCGCGGTGGGCAAGCATCTGATGAAACTTGCCGCCGACCGGGTGCAGCGGATCACGATGGAACTTGGCGGTCATGCGCCGGTGCTGATCTTTGACGATTGCGACCTCGAATCGACGCTCGACCGTGTGGTCATGCAAAAGTTCCGGAACGCCGGACAGGTGTGCGTTTCGCCGACGCGTTTTTATGTGCAGCAGGGCATCTATGACGCCTTTGTCGCGGGCTTTGCAGAACGAACGAAGAAAGTGAAGATCGGCAGCGGGTTCGACGCCGACACCCAGATGGGGCCGCTCGCCAACGCACGCCGCGCGCCCGCGCTCGAAGCGATGATCGCCGATGCGACCGCAAAGGGGGCAAGGGTGATCGCGGGCGGCGCACCGACGGGTGAGGGCTATTTCTTTCAGCCGACCGCGCTCGCCGATGTGCCGCTCGACGCCGATGCGATGAACAATGAACCGTTCGGTCCAATGGCGTTGATCCGGCCGTTCGGAACGGAGGAAGAGGCGCTGGAACAGGCGAACCGGCTGCCCTATGGCCTCGCCGCCTTTGCGTTCACTGAAAACGGCCGCCGCATCAACCGCATCGCCGACGGCATCGAAAGCGGCATGGTCGGGATCAACAGTTTCGTCATCTCGGCCAACGACATGCCGTTCGGCGGGATCAAGGAATCGGGCTTCGGCAGCGAAAGCGGGCCTGAGGGACTGGACGGTTATCTCGTCACCAAGGCGGTGCATATTTACTGAGCGCCGCCTGCGGCTCCTCCCCCGCCTGCGGGAAGGGAGAGACGGCCGCAACTGGTCGCTCCGCGACATCCGCCGCCGTCGGCGTTAATCCCGTTCCAGCGCGACGAAATCGCGTGCCATCGGGGCGAGGTGCGCGCCGCCGTCGACAAAGATTGTCTGTCCGGTCACCGCCTCCGCGCGCGCCAGATACAGGACCGCGTCGGCAATCTGGGCGGGCGTCGGTAGCGCGCCCAGCGGCATCCGTCCGGCCAGCCGTTCGACCTGCGCCGCCGAATAATCCCCGGTCGCCAGCGTCAGCCCCGATGCGACGGCGTTGATCCGCGCGCGGTTTCCGAATGCGACCGCCAGCGTCTGCGTCGCCTGCCACAGCGCCGATTTCGACAGGCTGTAGGCGATCTGGTCGGGCACAGGGTGAAGGACGCGCTGATC
>JAIXHQ010000084.1 GCA_030145715.1 Sphingopyxis sp.
GATCGATCCCGCGCCGCTGCGCCGCCTGTCTGCGCTGCTGCCCCCCGATGCGGCGCTTGCCGAGCAGGTGGCAAGCCGCCTGCGCCTGTCGACCCGGCAGCGCAAATATCTGGCGTCGCTTGCCGCCCATCGCGGCGATGTGGCGCGGCCCGCGCGACAGCTTGCCCATGCCATCGGCGTCGATGCGGCGCGCGACGTTCACATGATCGCGGGCGATGCGAAGGCGGCGCGCGAACTTGACGGATGGGATGTGCCCGCGCTGCCGCTGAAGGGCGGGGATATCGTGGCGCGCGGGGTCGCGGTGGGGCCAGAGGTCGCGCGCATATTGAAAGCGGTCGAGGCCGAATGGGTCGCCGAAAATTATCCCGATGCCGCGCGCGTCGCGCAGCTTGTCGATCAGAAGATCGGCCGGACCAGCGACTGACGCCAGTAAGCGAGCGCCGCCACGCTATCCATCGGCCGCGCGAACAGGAAACCCTGGCCGAAATCGCACCCGAGCGCGGACAGCAGCCGCGCCTGATCCGCGGTTTCGACGCCTTCTGCCGTGGTCCGCATTCCCAGCACTTCGGCCAGGCTCTGGATCGTCCGCACGATCGCGACCTTGTCGCGGTCGTCGACCATATGCTCGACAAAGCTGCGATCGATTTTCAGGACGTCGATGGGCAGGCGCTGCAAATAGGCAAGGTTAGAATAGCCGGTGCCGAAATCGTCCATCGCGACCCGTGCCTGGAGCGCCTTCAACTCGCTGAGGACCGACAGGGCAAGATCGGGGTCGCCGATGATCGCGCTTTCGGTAAGTTCGATCATCAGCCGCTCGCCGCCGATCCCATGATCGTTGAGCGCCTGACGCACTACCGCCGCGATGTCGTCCCGCAAAAGCTGGATCGCGGAAACATTGACCGAAAAATAACAATCGACGACCGCGCCGTCATTCTGGCGATCCCAGTCGGCGAGCACCGCCGCCGCCTTTCCGATCGCCCATTGGCCGAGCGGAACGATGAGGCCCGAATCCTCTGCAATCGGGATGAATTCGGTGGGGGACACCGAATGGCCGTTGCTGTTGTCCCATCGGGCCAGAGCTTCGAAACCCGCGACCCGCCCGCTGGACAGTTCGATCAGGGGTTGAAAGGCAAGGTGAAGCCGGTCTTCCTCGATCGCATTGCGCAATTCGGTTTCCAGCCCAAAGCGATTGTCCGACAATATAGCCGCTTCGGGTTCATAGATTTCGATGCGGTCGGTCTGTTTCGCCCGTTTGAGTGCGATCTGGGCGTGGCGAATCTGGTCGCCGATGTCGGTGTCCGACGCGGGCTGGATCGCGCAGCCGAGCGCGCAATCGACGCTGACCTTTAATTCGCCGATGCGGAACGGATGGTCGAAACAGCCACGGATACGCCGCGCCATTTCGCGGACATCGGCGCGGCCACCCGCGATGCGCGATGAAATGGCGAATTCGTCGCCGCCCGTGCGCGCCAGTATGTCGCCGCCGCGCAGGCTGGATTTCAGCCTCCGCGCGACGGTGATGATGAGTTCGTCGCCCGCCATCGGGCCGATATGTTCGTTGATCCGGCTAAAGCGGGCAAGATCGAGCAAAAGGATCGCGTGATCGGCGCCGACGCCGTCGGTGGCGCCGCGCTGTTCGACCAGTTCTTCAAAGCCGGCCCGATTGGGAAGGCCGGTCAGGCTGTCGGACACGAGTTCGCGGCGCAGGTTGCGCTCGGTCATCATTTCCTGCGTCCGGTCAATCAGGGTAAGCAGGAACAGGTCTTCATCGCCCGATTCGGTGGGCAGCGGGCCGATTGATCCGCGCAGGTCGCGGGCGGCGGGGCCTTCGCCAAGCTGGCAGGAAAATTCGTGGGTTTCGCCCGGATGTTGGCCCGCCCGTTCGATCGCACGGAGCATAGCGATCGGCGCGTCGATTCCGGCGGGGGAAAGTTTCAGCCGGTCAAAGGCGGCGTTGCTGGCGTGCAGACGAAAATTTCCGCGGCCGAGCGGGCGTATCAACGCCGCCGGGACCGGCAGGGCATCGATCCATCCGACAAACAGCAAGGGCCGGTCTTCACCGGTTCTATCAATAGGCATAATAGCGGGTTTTATGCGACCTTTCCCCATTGGCACTTGCCTAGATGGGGGGAGTAAAGAAGCTGTTTACGGCAACAGGAAATTGCGTTCAGGTGAACCGATTGTTGCGCGGGAACCCCGTTGGCGGCATTCGGCCCGCCGCGCCGCGGGCGACGCGCCACGGGGCGAGATCGGTTTCGGTGCGCGTTCGGCCGGTATCGCCGCCCATCGTCCAGCTCAACCCGTCGGCAAAGGCAAAGCTGACCGCATCGGACAGGCCGCCATCGCGATAGCGTTGCAGCATCACGCCCTGACCACGGGCCATCACCGGCACTTCGGCAATCGGGAAGACGACGAGTTTGCGGTTGTCGCCGACCGCCGCGACGCTGTCGTCGCCCGCCGCGATCGGCCGGACGACCAGAAGCTGCGCGCCCGATTTCAGGTTGACGACGTTGCGTCCCTTGCGCGTTTCGGCGACGACTTCGGCCATTTGCGCGATGAAGCCATGGCCGCTCGACGATGCGAGCAACAGGCGCCCTTCGGCGGTCGCCGGGATCATCGCGACGATGCGGGCTTCGGGATCGATGTCGACCATCAGCCGCAGCGGTTCGCCGAATCCGCGCCCGCCCGGCAGCTTGTC
>JAIXHQ010000085.1 GCA_030145715.1 Sphingopyxis sp.
AAAATGTCGATCCGATGGGCGTCCACACCGGGGACAGCATCACCGTCGCCCCCGCGCTGACGCTGACCGACAAGGAATATCAGATCATGCGCAACGCGAGCATCGCGGTGCTGCGCGAGATCGGCGTGGAAACGGGCGGGTCGAACGTCCAGTTCGCGGTCAATCCCAAGGACGGCCGCCTGATCGTGATCGAGATGAATCCGCGCGTGTCGCGCTCGTCGGCGCTGGCGTCCAAGGCGACGGGTTTCCCGATCGCCAAGGTCGCGGCGAAGCTGGCGGTCGGCTATACGCTCGACGAAATCATGAACGACATCACCGGGGTCACGCCGGCGTCGTTTGAGCCGACCATCGACTATGTCGTGACCAAAATTCCGCGCTTCGCCTTTGAAAAGTTCAAGGGTGCCGAGGCGACGCTGTCGACCGCGATGAAATCGGTCGGCGAAGTGATGGCGATCGGCCGCACGATTCACGAGAGCTTGCAAAAGGCGCTGCGCGGGCTGGAAACCGGCCTTTCGGGATTCAATTTCGTCGATAGGCTAAAGGGCGCGAGTCACGACCAGTTGCGCAGCGAACTGGCGAAGCGCACCCCCGACCGCCTGCTCAACGCCGCGCAGGCGATCCGCGAGGGCCTGCCGCTGGCCGAAATCAACCGCGTCGCCGGTTACGACATGTGGTTCCTCGAACGCATTGCAGAGATTGTCGCGGCGGAGCAGGATGTTTGCGCCAATGGCCTGCCGCGCGACGCCGAAGGGCTTCGCAAGTTGAAGGCGATGGGCTTTTCGGACAAGCGCCTGGCCTATCTCGCGCTTCAGTCGGCGAACTTGCGTCCCGGATCAAAGCGCGCCACGGCGCGGGGCAGCGGGCTGATCCACGAAGCGGTCAAGGCGATGACCGGCGGCGTGACCGAGACCGAAGTGCGCGCGTTGCGCCACAAACTCGGCGTGCGGCCGGTGTTCAAGACGATCGACACCTGCGCCGCGGAATTTCAGGCACAGACGCCCTATCTCTATTCGACCTATGAAGCCCCGACTTTCGGCGAGCCGGAAAATGAGGCGAACCCGAGCGACCGGAAGAAGGTCGTCATCCTGGGCGGCGGGCCGAACCGGATCGGGCAGGGGATCGAGTTCGATTATTGCTGCTGTCACGCCTGTTTCGCTTTGGAAGAGGCGGGCTATGAAACGATCATGGTCAACTGCAACCCGGAAACGGTCAGCACCGACTATGACACGTCGGACCGGCTCTATTTCGAGCCGCTGACCGCGGAGGACGTGCTGGAAATCCTTCACGTCGAAATGTCGAAAGGGACGCTGGTCGGCGTGATCGTCCAGTTTGGCGGGCAGACGCCGCTGAAACTGGCGCAGGCGCTGGCCGAGGCGGATATCCCCATCCTGGGCACCTCGCCCGACGCGATCGACCTGGCCGAAGACCGCGAGCGTTTCGCGGCGCTGGTCAACAAGCTGGGCCTGAAACAGCCCGAAAACGGCATCGCGCGCAGCCGTGAGGAAGCCGTCGCGGTCGCGGCGCGCATCGGTTATCCGGTGCTGACGCGCCCGTCCTATGTGCTGGGTGGCCGCGCGATGGAGATCGTCGACGATCAGGCGCAGCTCGAAAATTATATCGAGACCGCCGTGCAGGTGTCGGGCGATTCGCCGGTGCTGATCGACCGTTATCTGCGCGACGCGATCGAGGTCGATGTCGATGCGCTGTGCGACGGCACCGACGTCGTCGTTGCGGGTGTGCTTCAGCATATCGAGGAAGCGGGCGTCCATTCGGGCGACAGCGCCTGTTCGATCCCGCCGTACAGCCTGTCGGACGCGATCATTGCCGAAATCGAACGCCAGGCCGACGCGCTCGCGCGCGCGCTGGAGGTTCGCGGCCTGATGAACATCCAGTTCGCGGTCAAGGGCGATGAGGTCTATCTGATCGAGGTCAATCCGCGCGCCAGTCGCACGGTGCCCTTTGTCGCCAAGGCGGTGGGGTCGCCGATCGCCAAGATCGCGGCGCGGGTGATGGCGGGCGAAAAGCTGGCCGACCTGCCCCGGATCAACCGCGACTTCGCGCATGTCGCGGTCAAGGAAGCGGTGTTTCCCTTTGCGCGCTTCCCCGGCACCGACCCGGTCCTGTCACCCGAGATGAAGTCCACCGGCGAAGTCATGGGAATCGATCGCGACTTCAACCTGGCCTTTGCAAAGGCGCAATTGGGCGCGGGCGACCGCCTGCCGACGGCGGGCCGGGTGTTCGTGTCTGTCAAGGACAGCGACAAGCCGCGCATCATCGGCGCGGTGAAGCAACTGGCCGACTGGGGGTGGCAGGTGATCGCGACCGGCGGCACCGCCGACTATCTGGCGGCGCAGGGCATCGCCGTCGAGCGCGTGAACAAGGTTGCCGAAGGCCGCCCGCACATCGTCGATCGGATCAAGGACGGGGACGTCCAATTGATCTTCAACACGACCGAGGGATGGCAGTCGCTGCAGGATTCGCAGTCGATCCGCGCGTCCGCGCTCGCCGCCGATATAGCCTATTATACGACGGCCGCGGCAAGCGACGCGGCGACACAAGCGATCGGGGCGCTCCGCGCGCACAGTCTTGAAGTGAAGCCGCTTCAGGACTATTATTGAAGGCACCGCTCCACCCCCCGACATTGACGGAACAGCGGCTCAGCCGCCCGGCGAAGTTTCGCTGGCG
>JAIXHQ010000086.1 GCA_030145715.1 Sphingopyxis sp.
TTCGGCCCGGCATCGCCGCGCACCTCGATCCGCGCCATCCGCGCGGTCAATATGTCCAGGCGGACGACGCCGTCGCCGATCGTCTGGGCCGGGACGCGCACCGCCGCCAGATAGCCGGTCGATCGCAGGATTGTCGCGGCACGATCGCGAATGTCGCAGACGGCGGCGATCGGCAATTCCTGTCCGACCCGGTCGGACCAACTGGCCGCCAGTGTCGCATTGTCGATGCCGTCGACGCTGGAAAATTCGACGCGGCGCAGCGTGAAGCGGACATGCGCAAAATCGGGGCTGGCGAGCGGGCAGGGCGCCCGTTCGATGCCGTCGTCCAGCGCCACCACCTGTTCGCGCGACGGGACGGCGGGGGTGATCGCCGGGCGTTGAATTTCCTCGCGCGTCGGAACCTGCGGCGTCGGCTGGGCCAGCGCGGCGACAGGCAGAACGGCAACAGGCAGCGCGGCGGCGATCCAGCCCGCCGCACCGATCGGTCCCCGGCGAACAGCAACCCGTTTTGGCCGCGCGATCATATTCGCCCCTATATTCCCCCAGACCATCACCACCCCTTGCGCACAGGTGCCGCCGCGAAGATCGCCGCACACCAATCCCACTGGCCCCACCGCAAAAACGGCAGAGGCATTCGCGACCCGAGGTTAGGTTCCGCCTTTGACAATCGGCGGCTTTCCTAACCGAAAATACCAGATGCACCGGGCGGGTTCAATGGTCCGCCCGCCCCGGTTCATCCCGACCAGACTATTTTGCTTCGGCTTCCGACATAGTGTCGACCAGCCGGTTAAGCTGGCGCGTGCAGCCCTTTGCCATCAGCATGTCGACCGACCCTTCGACCGTGTCGGGCGCGGCGTCCATGGCGGCGAAGCGCACCGTCACCGGCGCCGTCAGCCCGGCGCCCGACAGGCGGTAATCGACCCCATATCGGACCGGCAGGACGTCGGTCGGCCATTTGCGAAAATTCGCGCCCTCGACGATCGCGACCGTCGCCCGCGTCCCCGCGCTTTCGATTTCGAGCGCGGTGTCGCCTTCCATATTGGGCCGCCACAGCAACAGCGTCGCGGGATCGGCCACGCAGAAATTGCCGCCTTCGCGATAGTCGAGCAGCCAGAGGTTCGGGGCGCGGGATTCGGTCGGCACGGGATCGTTCGGGCCGCGCGAGAACCCGCCGCGCGACCGCATCGTCGGCCCCTTTGCCAGCATCCGGGTCACATTGCCGCCCAGCGACTGGCTGGCCGCGATGGTGCCGCTGGCGCCAAAGGTGCCGGGGCCGGACAGGGTGCGCGTTTTCCCGCCCTGCATCAGGACGATGCGGTCGCCCGCCACCAGCGTGAGTTTTTCCGTCGCCGTCAATTTGGCGCCGGTCGGATATTTGGCGGCCGACGGTCCGGTCGATCGCACGACCATCGATTGCGCGGTCGCGGCGCCGGTGACGGAAACCGCCAGCGCGGCGGCGGCGGCCAGGCCGATGCGGCGCAGGGTAAAATCAGGAAAGGACATAGCTTTCTCCCTCTTTCGTGTCGTTCAGGCGTTCGATCAGAAACATGATGGATGCGTCGTGGCCCAATTCGGCCCGCAATTCTGTGGCACAGGTCACAAAGGCGTTTTTATCCGACGCGGCATGGGCGGCGACCAGCGCGGCGATGCGGGCGCGCTGTTCGGGGGCTAGGTCGGGCCGGGGCGTGAGCACATCGACCGGCTGTGCGCGCCCGCGCAGCGTGACGCGGCCCATGGGGACCAGGTCGTCGCGGCCCGACCGGTCCGCCGCCTCGGCAGAGATCAGCACCGCCGTTTTCAACCCCTTGTTCGCCGCCTCCAGCCGCGATGCGGTGTTCATGCTGTCGCCCAGCGCGGTATATTGAATGCGTCCTTCGCCGCCGAAATTGCCGACGATCGCATCGCCGACGTGCAGGCCGACGCGCGTCATGCCGATCGGCGGGACATCTTCGTCGGCCAGGTCGACACGATATTTTTCGCCCGCCCGATACATGGCGAGCGCCGCCGACGCCGCGCGCGGGCCGTCGTCGGCGCGGCTGAGCGGCGCGCCCCAAAAGGCGACGACGGCATCGCCGACGAATTTGTCGATCGTGCCGCCATGTTCGAGCACGATGTCGGACAGGCGATCGAGATATTCGTTGAGCAGGCGCGCGACCGTTTCCGGCGTCACCGAATGGCTGAGCCGCGTGAAGCCTTCGAGGTCGGTGAACACGCAGAATATGGTGCGGCGTTCGCCATGCAGCGAAAGCTGGTCGGGATCGCGCATGATCTGTGCGGCGACATCGACGGGCAGATATTTGCCCAGCGCCGATTGGGCAAAGGCGCGCTGGCGCGACCCGATGGTGCGCGCCGCCGTGCCGACCGCCGCATAGCCAAACAGCCAGCCGATCGCCCAGCCAAAGGTCGGCAACGTCGTGGTGTCGACCCCGCGCCCCTGCAACCAGAAGGGAAAGGCGATGAAAAAGGCGATCTGACCCAAAAAGGCGAGGGCAACCCAGCGCGCGCGCAGGTCGATCAGGCTGGTCAGCGCACCGGCGAAAACGATCAGGATCGCGAGCGCCCACAGCGCCGGTCCGGCGATCGGGCGCGTCCAGGCGCCGTCGAGTTGCTGGGCCAGCATATGGGCGTGAACTTCCAGCCCGATCATCGTTTCATTCTGGCCGGTAA
>JAIXHQ010000087.1 GCA_030145715.1 Sphingopyxis sp.
AACCTCAGCCTGACGGTTGCGGTGCGATGCACGGTGCAGCATCAGGCGACCGGATTCGGCGCGATCAGCGGCAATGCGGTGTCGCTGGGCAGCTTTCGCGAATATTGCAACGCGCCCACGGGCTATGATCTGGTCATCAACTATGCGCCCGGCTCGCTCGAAGGCGCGCGAATCATCGCCGGAAACGACGAGATCATCCTCAACGGGTCGGGTCATGCGGTGCTCAGCCGCGCGACGGGACCGCGAATCCGCGAACGGCCGATCGCGGCGGTTCCCGGAGCGCAGGGCTTTGACACCGATCGTTTCGAACTGACGATCATCCCCACCTGACATCCGGAAAAGCGGACATGGCGCGTGCCCTTCGGCCAGTCCGGGGGGCTTTCGTGCTGCGCGTTCGGGGAATTGGGGACTGACGTCGGTTCGCCCCAAGAACATGGTTTCCGACGAATTATTTACACTATCGCAATCCCTTAGCGGCATAGCGGCACCATTGTGGGATGAGTAAGAGTGTCATGATGGACATGTCGTCGCGGATCATATCCGGCGAATTGGGAAATGATAATGGAGAAGACGGCCAGCGCCGCTTCTTTGGAATGATCGGTTCGCGGGCAGGCAGATCGCGCGGCGATCCGGCGCCGAACCTGCACACCCGCGAAGCTTTGTTGCTGCTCCAGAATTTCGAGGAAAGCGGCCAGGGCTGGTTCTGGTCGACCGACGGCAAGGGGCGGCTGACCTATATTTCCGATTCGGTCGCGCGCCTGATGGGGCGGACCAGCGGGGCGCTGCTCGGCACCGCCTTTACCGACCTGTTCCTGCCCATCGACGGCCATGGCGAACGCCAGCGGACCCTGCCATTCCTGCTGACCAAGCAATCGCGATTCGACGAATTGCCGTTGCGCAGCGCGTTCGAAGGCGACGATCGCTGGTGGGCCATATCGGGGCGACCGCAATTCGACGATGGCGACAAATTCACCGGCTATCGCGGCAGCGGCAGCGACATCACCAAACATCGCCGTTCGGCAGAGGACGCATCGCGACTGGCGCTGTTTGACTCGCTGACCGGGCTGGCGAACCGGTTCAACATATCGAAAAAACTCGACGCCACGCTCGCCGCCTTTTCGCAGCAGCAGCGGTCGTGCGCGATCATGATGCTCGACCTCGACCGTTTCAAGCAGGTCAACGATACGTTGGGCCACCCCGCGGGCGACGCGCTGCTCAAACAGGTCGCCGAACGGCTGCTCGCGATCGTCGGCGACAAGGACATGGTCAGCCGCCTGGGCGGCGACGAATTCCAGATCATCCTTCCCGATGTGGAGGATCGCGGCAAGCTGGGCGACATGGCCGCCGACATTATCGCCAGCCTGTCGCAACCCTATTCGGTCGAGGGAAGCCGCTGTATCATCGGGGCGTCGGTCGGGGTCGCGATCGCGCCCTTTGACGGGCAGGGCAGCGACGATCTGGTGCGCAACGCCGATCTGGCGCTCTATGCGGCCAAGGGCAATGGGCGCGGCCGGTTCGCATTCTATTCCAGCGACCTGCATCAGGCCGCGGCGCATCGCCGCGCGCTGGAGGATGACCTGCGCGATGCGCTGACGCGCGGAGAGATGGAATTGGGTTACCAGCCCGTCGTCAACGCCCGGACCAATATTGTGACCGGGGTGGAGGCGCTTGTCCGCTGGATGCATCCCGATCGCGGGCTGATCTCCCCCGCCGTGTTCATTCCGATCGCCGAGGAATCCAATCAGATCTGGCAGATTGGCGAATGGGTGCTGCGCAAGGCGTGCGAGGATGCCGTCCGCTGGCCGGGTGCCATGCGCGTCGCGGTCAATGTCTCGCCCATCCAGTTCGCGAACGAGGATCTTCCCAAAATCGTCGCCAACGCGCTGGCCGTGACCGGCCTGGCGCCCGACCGGCTGGAACTGGAAATCACCGAAAATGTGTTCCTGGGCGATTCGGCAGAGACGAGCCGGATGTTCGAGGCGCTGAAAGACATCGGCGTCCGGCTGGTCCTCGATGATTTCGGCACCGGATATTCCTCGCTCGGCTATCTGCAATCGGCGCCGTTCGACAAGATCAAGATCGACCAGAGCTTTGTCCGCGGTGCCACCGAACCGGGGTCGCGCAACAGCGCGATCATCGCGGCGATCGTCGCGCTGGCGGATGCACTGGACATGGAAACGACCGCGGAGGGGATCGAATCGCTCGACCAGCTCGAACTGATCCGCAAGCTGAACGTCAGCCATGTGCAGGGCTTTGTCTATAGCAAGCCGGTGCCGCAGGATGCGTTGATCGAACATGCCGAGGCGGGGTCGTGGACGATCAAGCCGACGGGCCCCGCACGTCAGCGCAACGACCGTTTCTCGCTGTTTCGCCGCGTCGGCGCGATCCACGACAATCATTGCTATAATGTCGTCATCCGCAACCTGTCGTCGACCGGCGCCTTTATCGAGGGGATATTGGACGTCCCGGTCGGCACCCGCTTCGTCATCGATTTCGGCGAGGGGCAACTGGTCACCGCGACGGTGCGCCGGTCGATCCGGCACCAGCAGGGCATCGAATTTGAACAGGCGATGGTCAGCGACGGCAATGGCGGCCTGTGTACCCGTCACCGCGTTTCGCCCTATCTGATCGCCGCGGCGACCCA
>JAIXHQ010000088.1 GCA_030145715.1 Sphingopyxis sp.
GCGATCGCCTTCAGCCCCTCGGCCGACGCCATGGCGGCATAGGTCGTGCCCGGACGATCCGCGGGACCGCCGCTTTCATCCATCAACTGGATCAGCGGCAGGTCGGTCTTGGTCCTGAGGTCCATCAGATTGCCGGTTTCAAAGCTCTGGATGAACACCGGCGCGGTCCGGCCGCGATAGCCAAAGCGATCGAGCATCGCGAGCAGCGGCGCCTCGTGCGGCAGACCGATCGACACGAAATAGCTTGGGTGCTTGGTTTCGGGATAGACGCCAATGGGCTTGTCCCCGCTGGCGCGCCGCTGTGCGTTGACATCGGCCAGCAGGGTCAGGACTTCCTCGAAAGTCGGAATTTCGAACTGCCCGTCATAATCGGTGCTGCGCAATTGGGGCAGCCGTTCACGCGCGCGAAGCGTCTTGAGCTCGGCCAGCGTGAAATCCTCGGTAAACCAGCCCGTGAACTCTGCGCCGTCGATTGTCTTGGTTGCCTTTCGCGCCGCGAACTCGGGACGGTCCGCCACGTCGGTCGTTTCGGAAATCTCGTTCTCGTGCCGGGCGACGAGGATGCCGTCCTTGGTCAGCACCAGGTCGGGCTCGATAAAATCGGCACCCTGTTCGATCGCGAGTTTATAACTGGCAATCGTATGTTCGGGACGCTCCCCCGACGCGCCGCGATGGGCGACGACGATCGGCGGCTGGCCGTTCAGGGTCGGTTGGGCGATCACCTCGTCAGCCGCGCAACCGGCCGAAAGCATCAGGGCCGTCAAAGCCAGAGTCCACCGGATCATGCCGCAAGACGAACCTGCCAGTCGTCCGGTAAAAAGCCGACGCTGACCACGTCAGCCGCCTCCACCACCGGACGGCGGATCATCGCCGGTTGATCCAGCATCAGCGCCTTTGCCGATTCGGCATCAAGGCCGCTTTTCTGATCGTCGGGCAATTTGCGAAAGGTCGTCCCGGCCTTGTTGAGCAGCTTTTCCCAACCCACCGCATCGATCCAGCGTTGCAGCCGCGCGGCGTCGAGACCATCCTTGCGCACGTCATGAAAACGATAGGCGACGCCCTGCTCGTCGAGCCAGCGCCGCGCCTTTTTCACCGTGTCGCAGTTTGAAATACCATAGAGAATCAGTGTCATATTTTCCCTATTAGCAGCAGGTCATGACATATTCGAGGCGCCGGGTGCGCGCGGCGCTTTCGCCATCGTGGGACGCTCCGCCAGGCGCGCATTGGCGCTGGCCAATTTGCCGCGCAACGCGCGCGCGAACCCCTCGTGCAATGCGCTGGCCATATGCGGATTGGCGGCAAGATAGGCGCGCAGCGCGGCGGCGGGTACGAACCACAGCCGCGCGTTGCTGCCCAGAAGCACCGTTCCCGTGGCGCTGGCCCCATCCAGCACCGTCGCTTCGCCGATCAGCGCGCCGTCGGACAATCGGCCGATCTCTGCCCCGTCGCGATGGATGGTGGCCAGCCCATCGGCCAGATAGAAAAGGCTGGGTGCCGCCTGATTTTCACGGATCAGCACTTCGCCGCGCCGCGCCGAAATCCAGTGGCCCTGATCGATCAGGCCGCGCGCGGCCACGGGACTCAGCCCGGCAAAATGCTCGCGGCGCAATTCCTCTTCCTCGGCCGAAAACCGGACATTCGTGTCGCGCAGCCACAATCGCGCCAGAATGCCGATATTCACGACCAGGATCGCGAGCACCAACATGCCATAGCCCACGTCGGATTCGCGAAAGAGGACGAGCGGCAGCGCCACCACCGCCGCGGCGGCCAGCCCGATACGGACATAATCGATGCGCACGACAAAACTTGTCGCCAACAGCAACAAAAGCACTCCGTACACCAGCCATGCCGAATCGAAATTTGCCATTGCCAATCGCTTCGCGTGGGGACCTGACGTCAGGTCATAGCCGTATAACGTTACCGTCAGTCGATCGCCTTGGATGCGTCCCCGGTCGCATTTCAAAAGCACGAAACAAACTAACAGTTTTTACCGGCCAAGAAAAGCATAGGTGCGCAAATCGCGCCACGATGCTAATTTTCCAGCTCGCGCGTATCGGACAGATTGCGTCCGAACCGCATCCGCGCCATGGCGGCGCACGATTCGAATGCAGAAGAAGCAGGCATATGACGAAAAATTGGCAACCGCATAGCTGGCGCTCGCACGATGCCCGCCAATTGCCCACCTACCGCGACGCCGACGCTCTCGCGAACGCCGAACGCGAACTCAGCAATTATCCGCCGTTGGTTTTTGCGGGCGAAGCGCGCGACCTGACGGCCGAACTCGCCCGCGTCGCAGAGGGTAAGGCCTTTTTGCTGCAAGGCGGTGACTGCGCCGAAAGCTTTGCCGAATTTCATCCGAACAATATCCGCGACACGTTCCGCGTGCTGCTTCAGATGGCGGTCGTCCTGACCTTTGCGTCGAAAATGCCGGTGGTAAAGCTCGGCCGCATGGCGGGCCAGTTCGCCAAGCCGCGCTCGGCCGATATGGAAGATGTCGATGGCGTATCGCTGCCCAGCTATCGCGGCGACATCATCAACGACATCGGGTTCGAGGCCGAAGGCCGCGAGCCGGACCCGCAGCGGATGGTCAAGGCCTATAACC
>JAIXHQ010000089.1 GCA_030145715.1 Sphingopyxis sp.
GGCCACGATTGCCGCTTGACCGCGGCATCGACTTCGCACCATGTCTCATTGACATGAATGTAAGGAGGGTTGGATGACACGCAAGGCGATTTTCATCACCGGGGGCGGATCGGGAATCGGCCGGGCCGTCGCGCGCCATTTCGCTGGCCGGGGCTGGTTTGTGGGCATCGCTGACGTCAACACGGCCGGAATCGACGAAACGGCGTCGATGCTGCCCGACGGCGCATCGTCGCGCCATATGATGGACGTGCGCGACCGCGATCAGTGGAAGGCTGCGCTCGATGCCTTTGCCGTGGCCAGCGGGGGCCGCCTCGACGTGCTGTTCAACAATGCCGGGATCGGTTCGGGCGGGCAATATGTCGACATGGACCCCACAGAGGCCGACCGGTTGATCGCAATCAATTTCGGCGGCGTCGTCAACGGCATCTATGCCGCGATGCCGCTGCTGCGTACGACGCCGGGATCGACGATCCTCAATACCGGGTCGGCGTCGGGCTTTTACGGCGTCGCGGGACTTGCCGTTTATTCGGCCACCAAATTCGCGGTGCGTGGCCTGACCGAGGCTCTGGAGATCGAGTTCGCCAAATATGGCATCAAGGTGCGTTCGCTGATGCCGGGCTTTATCGACACGCCGCTGCTCGATCAGGTCAGCGCCGACAGCAACGAACCGGCCCGCACCCGCCTGTCCGACAATGGGTTCGAAATCGTCCCGGTCGATCGCGTCGCCGAAGCAGCATGGGACGCCGTTCACGGAGACCGCGTCCACACGCCGGTCGGCAAAACGGCAAAGCAACTGGCCCGCCTGTCGCGCTGGTTCCCCGGCCTGATCGTGCGTCAGGCGAAGAAGATCGACGGGCTGGGAACGGCGGGCCACTGATCCCGCCGCAACTGTAAAGGCGGGGTCGATCGTCGCCGAAACCCCCGGCCCCCGTTCTATTTCCTGGCGTTTCCGCATTGCAGCGACCCGCTGCCGAAATTTCGCACGGTGCAGACGGGCCTACCACGCACCACGGTTCGCCCCGTCCCGCGCGCCGTGACGCCAGCGATCTTGACGGCATGAAGCCGATTTTCGCCCGCGCCCTCTCCATCGAATTTCAGGTCGCCCACCGCCAGCGCGTCGGCGTCAAACAGCCCCGCGCCAGACACTATGACCTGCGCCTGTTTCGCCGACCCGGCCAGCGTCATCGTACCGTTACCGATCATCGTCACCGACAAACGATCGGTTTCGATGGCACCTACCGACAGCGCGCCCGGTCCGCGCAGACCGACATTGACGCGCGTCGCCTTTAGCCGGTCGATCCGCAGCGCACCCACACCGCCGATCGTCGCCGACCGTAGATTGTTCGCGTTGACGCGGATCGTCACCGGCCCGCGCGGTGCCCCACGCTTTTCATCGCCCGCGAACTTGCGCTCACCGATCACCAGCCGCCCGTCGCGCGCCTCGACGATCAGCCGATCGAGCGCGTCTTGCGGCCCCGTCGCCACCGCGCCGACGGGGGCCCGCGTCGTGACTTCGACGATATAATCGGCGTTGACCTCGATCGCTTCGAAACTGGTAAGGCCAAATCGCTTTTCCGCCGCCGATGCCGGACCGGCGAACATCAGGGCCGCAGCCGCGGCAACCGCGCATCGTGAGACATGGATCATCGTGCAGCCTTATCCGGTTCGGGCGGGTGACGCCAGCAGCAGGTCCCGTCCCTGACAGCGCCGCGCATAACGACGCAGGATCATTCTGTCCTTCGCGCCATGTTCTCGCCACCTTCGCGGTGCAGATGCCCCGGTTTCCCGATCCGAAAGCAGAGATGATGAGCGTAGCCTTTCGCCGCGAGGGCGACGACGAGCACAAGGAACCCGAGTTCGAGCTGCCCATAGCGGTCGGCCCGAATCTGGTGACGCCGCGCGGATTGCGCCTGCTTGGCGAAGAGGTCGCGCGGCTGGAAACCGCGATCGACACAGCGCCGGACGACGATGCGCGCAAAAAGTTGCAGCGCCGCCTGCGCTATTTCCATACCCGGCAATCGACTGCGGAGGTGCAGGCGCCACCCAACGACGCCAGCGTCGGGATCGGCGGCCGCATATGCTATCGACTGAACGGTGCCGAACGGACGATCACCATCGTCGGCGGCGACGAAGCCGATCCGGCGCGCGGCCATATCGCCTTTTCCGCTCCGCTGGCCCGCGCGCTGATGGGGGCAGAGGCAGGTGAGAGCGTCGAATATCAGGGCCGCGAGGATGCGATCGTCATCCTTGCCGTTGAAACCGATCCGGAGACGCAGGCATGAAAGACAAGTTCGAGCGCCATAAACAGCCGTGGACGGCGGCGGAGATCGACAAGCTGCACACGCTGGCAAAAAAAGGCATGGCGCTGAAAGCCATCGCCAAGGCGCTGACGCGCAGCGAGGAATCGGTAAAGGTCCGCGCGAAGGCCGATGGCCTGTCGATCGCCAAGCTTCACTGATCGTCCCATGGCCGCGACCGAATTTGATGCCATCGTGCTGGGTGCGGGCGCGGCCGGGTTGATGTGCGCGGCGGTTGCGGGCGCGCGCGGCCGCCGGGTTCTGCTGCTCGATCACGCCGACCGCGTGGGCAAGAA